>CAXXXG010000038.1:0-146531 GCA_963662565.2 Sedimentisphaerales bacterium
CTGTTTATTAGGTGCCGCAGTCTACTATGTAGCAGCAGGGGGGTATTTTCTCTTTGCCCTGCTCTGTGTCCTGGTGGAGTGGGGCTATAGACGTCACTGGAAAGCTGCGCTGGGTTATGTCCTTTATGCTGGCATTTGTCCCTATGTAATTTCAGTGATGATGCTAGGGGCTTCCTTGGACGATACCTATAGCCGCTTCCTTCCCTTTTCCTGGCGTATTCAGGGAGATCCTTTGCGGGAGGTCATGATCGAATGGATGGCCGGGCTTTATGTGTTAATACCGGTACTGGTCCTGCTTGGCGGTTTATTCCGTTTGATGACGCAACATCATAAGGATGTAAATCGGAGCAAGGATCGGAAGGCCGAATCAGGCCCATTGAAAACGGGACTACGCACCCAGGTTGTACCGCTATTGGGACTGCTTGCCTTGGGATTGTTGACGTGGGGGTTGGTGCATGTGACATCAGATCCCGAACGCAAGGCCTCCTTCCAAGTGGATTATGCCCTAAACCGCGGAGATTGGCAGCAGGTGCTGTCCTTGGCTTCGCAGGGGTGGAATAGTGATCACATCAATCACGCCAAAGTACGAGCCTTATACCATCTCGATCGGTTGCCTACAGAGATGTTTAGTTTTCATCAACATGCACGCTATCTCATGTTGAATGGTCCAAGTGAGAGGATGTTCCCCTGGTACAGAGTGGGTCTCTTTTACGAACTGGGCTATTTAAATCACTGTGAAACGGCCTTGATGCTTTCCCTGGAGATCAACGGTGAACGGCCGGAAGTTCTCAAAAAGCTCGCCTTGGTTTCGTTGGCCAAAGACCAAACCGAAACCGCCCGTGTATACCTCACGGCTCTCTCCAAGACTCTCTTTTATGGAGACTGGGCTGTGGAGACGCTCCAGTGTCTAGAACAGGATTCCTCCCTGCCTGACCATGTCGAGGTTCAGCGTTTGCGTCGTTTGAATCCTCACGTGGACCGTGGATCGATACGCTTTTCCAGCGAAGAGGTTTTTCTCGATCTGCTGGCACGGGATCGTGGTAATCGCATGGCCTTTGATTGTCTGATGGCCTATTATCTGTTGAATTCAAAGTTGGATGCCTTTGTCGCCCATCTCGATCAAGTGCGTGAGCGGGGATATAACCCCCTTCCGCGTCATTATGAAGAGGCCATCCTGACCTATATCTTTGTCAACAAAAAGGTGCCCGAGCTACAGGGCTATAAAATCAGTCAGGAGTCCAGGACACGCTTCAAAAAGTATCTGGACCTGGCCATGCGTTATGGAGAAAATCGCAAGGCCGCCTTTGGCCCTCTGGCCCTGAAGTTCAGTGACACCTACTTCTTTTATTATGCGTACGGCACCTCAGGACTCAAACATGGCTAAGTATCGTTGGATCATTGTTCTCGTTGTTGGGATTGGAGCCGGGGCTTGGTTGACCCTGGGCCGAGAGGGTCGTCATTCTCAACCCGCATCGTCAACAGCCTGCCACCTTCTCGAACGACCAGCCCGAACCGAGCCTGACCTGGCCGACGTCGTCATCCCTCCCAATCTAGCGGCACCCAATTTCCAGATCCGTGAATCGGGCAGCGATTATTGGGTTACGTTTCGGCCCGATCAAGGGGAGTCTCTGGAAGTCTATAGTGGCGATGGCAAGGTGGTGATTCCTTTGGCGTCCTGGCAGGTTCTGTCGCAGCAAAATCGAGGGCGGTCTGTCACCATGGAGATTGTTGTTCAATCCTCGCCCGGGCAGTGGGATCGTTTTGAACCGGTGTCTCTTCGTATTGCCGCAGAAGACATCGACCGCTACGTGCTCTACCGCAAATTGCATCCGACCCACGTTCACTTCAATGGGATCATGGGGGTCTATCAACGCGATTTACAGGGCTACCAGGAAACCTGTATCCTGGACACCAGCTCTCTGGGCAAGGGCGGGTGTCTCAATTGTCACGCACTATGTCAGAACCAACCCGATCAAATGACCCTGGGGATTCGCAGTCCCGAGCATGGTGTCTGTACCTTAAAGGTCAACGGGGACCGGGTTGAGAAGATTGCCACCAAGTTCGGCTACAGCAGTTGGCACCCCAGTGGCCAGATCGTGGCCTATTCCGTGGACAATCTGCCCATGTTCTTTCATTCGGCCCGTGCTGAAATGCGTGACACTGTGGACATCGATTCCTACATCGCCTATTACGACAGTCGCGATCAATCCGTCAAGACCCCACAGATGTTGGCACGCAAAGATCGATTGGAAACCTGGCCCGCCTGGTCGCCTGCAGGAGATTGCCTGTATTTTTGTCAAGCAAAGATGTTATGGCCGCATGATGCCCCCATCCCACCGGGGAATTACCAGGACTGCAAATACGATCTGGTCCGTGTACCCTATGATTTGCAACTGGATCAATGGGGTCAGCCCGAAACCCTGGTCGCCAGCGAACAGACCGGACGTAGTGTGGGCATGCCCAAGCTCAGCCCGGACGGACGATGGCTGTCCTTTTGTATGTTCGATTATGGCTTCTTTCCTTCCTGGCAGAAGAACAGCGATCTCTATGTGATCGATATTGAGGTCGGTCAGGAGAGCGGCATCTATACTCCCCTCAAACTCGCCATCGAAAGCCCTCAAAGCGAGTCCTGGCATAGCTGGTCGAGCAACAGTCGCTGGCTACTGTTTAGCAGTAAGAAAGACCATGGCGTTTTCACCCGTCTATATCTGAGTTATATCGACTCGGAGGGGCGGGCCTCCAAGCCTCTGATTGTGCCGCAAAGGGATCCTACCTTTTACCATTCATGCCTACTAACCTACAATACGCCCGAACTGAGCCAACAACCTGTCTCCTTTCAAGGCGAGGCACTGGCCTCCGTGATCCGGGACGATGAGGCCATTCATGTGGATTTACCCATCACCGGAGCGACTCCCAAGGCCGGGGCATCTTCAGGGTCGGCGTCCATGCAAAGGGAGTAGATTTCGGGTTAACAGCTTCAATCACCTCCTATTGCGCTGTTTCCGATTTGTGTTTTGATGGGGAGATGATCGGACACTTTAAAAGCGGCATAGTCTCTTCCCCAGAGCGCTTTGGTCTGGTATTGAGAGATTGCATCGGCTATACTAAGTGTTTCTCCTTACTGGAGTAACATCAATATCATCAGCAGAATCGTTAAGGATCCGAAATGACGGATTGGGTGACAGCTAAGTCCTGTAGCAAGGGCGATGTTGTAGAATGGTTTGTGACCGCCGTGCCCGTTGAGCCGGGTGACGGGCCCGCACAGGCTCGATATCTCTACCAACAGATTAAGGAACAGCTCCAAACACAGGGGGCCTTCATCTTTCAAGAGAGAATCTTTCTGACTGGGCAGGCCGAGGCCATCTTACAGGCCCGTGATGAAGTCCTGGGCGATTGGGCCGATGAAGTGCGTCCCAGCCTGATGGTCAGTAACACCGACGGACATTCGGATCTGTGTGGGATTCAAATTCACGCCATGGCTGGCATTGAAGGACCTCAACTGATCAAGGATGCCAACAGTAAGGCCCGAGGGCGTGTGATTCAGTCCTCGGATTGTCGGATGGTAGGGCTTTCGGGTGTCCTGCCAGTCGATCCCAAAGCAGGGGCCCTGGAGCAGGGTGCCAGCATGTTTGAGCAGTCCCAGTCCTTACTGACCCAACAGGAGACAGGATTTCTAGCCGTTCCTCGTACCTGGCTATGGCTACGCAATATTTTGGACTGGTATGACGACTTGAATCGGGCCCGTAATCAATACTTTCAACAGATCGGCCTATTACGTCAGGGGCAGCAATGTCCCATGCCCGCTAGCACCGGGATCGGACTGACGCCCGCTTTGGCCCAGGACGCCTTATGTAGCATGGACCTGGTGGCCTTGCCGCAGTCACCGACTCCCATCACCTATCTGCAGGCCGGAGGCAAGCAGCAGAGTGCCTTTGACTATGGCTCGGCCTTTTCCCGGGCAGCCCGAGCGGCCACTCCGGGAGGGGATACCCTCTATATCTCGGGAACGGCCTCCATTGACGAGGACGGTAAAACCACTGGCCTCGGTGACGCCGAGGCCCAGATACGTACCACCTTAATCAATGTCAAGGCCCTGTTGACGGACATGGATTTTGACGAGCAGGATGTGGTTCAGGTCATGGCTTATTGCAAGACCCCCGAGGTCAAGCAGGTTTTCGAGGCCATGACCAATCGTCCGGATTGGCCCTGGATCACCATGATCTGTGATGTCTGTCGCGACAATCTGCTCTTCGAAGTCGAAGCTCTGGCCTGTCGCAACCGTTGACGTAACTAAGCCTTGCCCATCCCCGGCTGTTTCATTCCCGGAGGCATGTCTAGCCCCGGTTTGTTCTTTTGTTCGGCTTGGAAGTCTTTGATGATTTTAACGGCCTCTTCGGGATCGTCCACGATTTGGTAGACCTTGAGGTCTTCAGGGGAGATGTAGGCATGTGCGGTCAGGAGGGTGCTCTTGATCCAGTCGTTGAGCCCGCTCCAAAAGTCACTGCCCATAAGGACCACCGGGAAGTAGGCCTGTTTGAAGGTCTGGATCAGCACCAGCGATTCGAACAGTTCGTCCATGGTACCGAAACCGCCGGGCAGGACCACGAAGCCGCTGGCGTATTTGAGGAACATCACCTTGCGGCAGAAGAAGTAGCGGAAATGCAGGGAGAGACTCTGATACTCATTGGGCATCTGCTCCATGGGCAAATCGATGTTCAAACCAATGCTCTTGGCCCCCGCTTGAGAGGCTCCCTTGTTGGCGGCCTCCATGATGCCACCGCCGCCGCCGGTGATCACGGCAAAGCCCGCCTCGCCGAATTTGCGCCCCGTGGCTTCGGCCAGCTTGTAGTAGGGTTCTTCCGGTCGGGTACGGGCCGATCCAAAGATCGAAACCGCCGGCCCTACGTCGGCCAGTTCCTCGAATCCTTCGGAAAACTCGGCCATGATACGAAACAGTCGCCACAGGTCTTGTACGGGCTTGTCATTGGTTTTAAACATGCGTTCTTCCTACATCAAATTCGGGTTTTTCAGGGCTGGACAGTGCCTGGCTATCGGACAATGTTTGCAATCGGGCTTACGTGCCTTGCAGATTGTTCGGCCATGGGTAATGATCAAATGGTTGTAAAGCGTCCAATTCCTTATTGGGACTATATCGGCCAGATCGAATTCTAACTTGACCGGATCACGGTTGGCCGAGAGACCCAGGCGGCGTGACAGTCGGATCATGTGGGTGTCACAGGTCAGGCCGGGAATGCCGAAGGCGTCACCCAGTACGCAGTTGGCCGTTTTGCGTCCCACGCCCGGTAGGGTGACCAATTCTTCCAAGGTGCGAGGGACCTCGCCGTTGAACTCGCTTTTGATCTTAAGGCAGGCTCCTTGAATGTTCTTGCCCTTGTTACGATAGAAGCCGGTCGGTTTGATGTCTTGCTCGATTTGGGCCAGGTCGGCCTTGACCCAGTCTTCGAGCCGGCGGTATTTCTTGAAGAGTGACGCCGTGACCTGGTTGACACGGGCATCGGTACATTGGGCTGAGAGGATAACGGCGATCAGGAGTTCCAGGGGATTGGAGAACGCCAAGGCGATCTTGGCCTCGGGATAAGTCTTCTTCAAGATGGGCCAGATTTTTTTGACACGTTGGCGTGCCTCCTCGGGATCGACGGTGAAAGAGGGGGATCGTTTGGCCATCTATTCCTCCAAAGGTGCCAGCACGGTTTTAAGATCGTCTTTGTTGAACATCCCCAAGAGATCGTGACGCGAGCCGTCAGGCAACCACACCACGGTGAAGGGGACATTGCCGGCCTGGCCGTAGACCTTCTTGAGGGCGGTGGTGGCCGGGTAGTCTTCGGTGTCCAGGGTGGTGTCCCCCAGGATGGTCAAGACGTCATGGTCTTCCAACCAATTGATAACCTCGGGATCGTGGAAGACACGTTTCTCCAGCACCTTGCAGTTGGTGTGCACCAGTCCGCAGTGAATTTGATCAGGACCGGCTGGCCATTGTTGCGGGCCTGTTGGATGGTCGTGGTGTTGTAATCTTGCCAATCAATCGATAGGTCTTGGTTAGGACTGGGTAGCAGCCATAGCCCCCCGATTACGGCCAGGAGCAGGGCCAAGCCGCGAATACCGAACTTACGTGACTTGGGGTGTGTTGAAACTGACCCATTGGCCCCACATCCATACACAGAAGCTGAAGATGACGCCATAGAGCAGGACATTGATGAGTTGTTCCTTGGGTAGTCCCGCCAGGGTGAGCTTGATCGCGATGAACAACAGTAGAAAACCGCAGGATTTCTTGAATAGTTCCATCCAGGTGCCTGGCTTGGGCACGCGGTCGAGCAGTTTGGGAGTCGCGACAATGACGGCATAGGGCAGGGCCATGCCTACGCCCATGAGGATGATGGCCATATTGCTCAGCAGTAGGGGCTGGGTTTGGGCCCAAACCAGGACGAAACCGAGCAGGGCCCCGCTACAGGGTGTGCTCAAGAGTCCCGCGAAAAATCCCATGCCCATGGACCCGGCCAGGGTGGAGCTGTTACTCTGGTGTCCGGCCACGGCGCCCGGCAGGCTGAGGACCAGGATATCGAGCATGACCAGGGCAAAGAAGACGATGGCCAGGAACAGTACGGTCACGGCGGCGGGATAGCGGAACAGGCTGTTGAGGTCCAGCACCTGACCGGTGGTGACCTTGATCAAGGTGGCGATCAAGGCAAAGGCGGCAAAAAACAGGATAATGCCCACACAAAACGACAGGCCATTGCGAACACGGCGCGAGGAGTCGTCCTTGGCTGTGCCGATGAGCCGCATGATGATCAAGGGGATCACGGGCAGTACGCAGGGCATGATATTGATGGAGAGCCCGGCGGCAATGGCCATGAGCAGGTAGACCCAAGTGGCGTAGGTGCGGGCCGATGTCACTGAAGTGGTGACCGAACTTGATTCGGAAGTGGAGAAGGTGATCACCTCAGGATTGCTGAAATCCACAGAGGCCGCCAGATTTTTTTCGATGGGAGGAAGGCAGAGGCTGCTGGTGCAGGCCAGGCCACTGATGGTGGCGGTGACCACGCCGCCTTCAGGTTGTAGCGTTTCATCCAGTAGAGGGAAGAAGATGCTGAAGTCGCCCACGAATACCTCGATCTCCTTTTGCATGGCCGGATCGTAGAACAGGTGCGGAGTGGGTTTGATGGGATCGGCCCAAAGGCTGGCATCCGGGCCGGGGATGATTTGTAGTTCAAAGCCGGGGGCGGGGGAAGCCTCGGGGGTGGCGTAGTAATGTAAGTCGTCAGTGCCGGTAAAGCGAACCTCCAGTCCCAACCGTCCATCGTAACGGGCGGCATGTAGATTGGCAGTGGACTGTTGATCGCCTTCCTGGGCGATTAGGTTCCCCGAGGTGGGGACGCTGGGCTCGGAGGTAACGGGTGACAACGTCTCGGGACCGAGCTGTCTCAGCTGGGCCTGCGTGAGTTGAGTACTCCATAGCAGGCACCAGCCCAATGTTAAACTCAATAAACGCATTGATTGTTTGCCTTTCTCGATAGGAAAGCGAGATCAGGCGTCTGTATCGAGAATGGTCGGTTCGGAATCCCCAGACGCATCGTCTTGGTCGTCTTTGGCCTGTTCAGCCGCCAACAGATCACCCACTGTGGGTTTGTTGATGGTACCGCCATCCAGTAATGTCCTGACCTCTTCGGCGTCCAGGGTCTCGTACTTCAAGAGGGCCTG
Organism: Sedimentisphaerales bacterium; assembly: GCA_963662565.2. Classification (GTDB taxonomy): domain Bacteria; phylum Planctomycetota; class Phycisphaerae; order Sedimentisphaerales; family Anaerobacaceae. The sequence continues at coordinate 7,717 of CAXXXG010000038.1, forward strand.
GGCTACGTTTTCGACGTCGCTGCGATGGGTTTCCAGCAACTCTTTGGCCTGGGTATAGGCATTGCCGGTCACTCGACGGATTTCGGCGTCGATCTCTTGTGCCGTTTTTTCAGAGTATTCTTTTTCGGACGGTAGGGCGTAGGAGGCGTCCTTCAAACTGAAGTCCGATCCATACAGTACCGGTCCTAACTGTTCACTCATACCCCAGGTGAGGATCATTTGTTTGGCAATTCCTGTGGCGGTTTCGATATCACCCGAGGCTCCGCTGGAGATGTCGTCACAGAAGAGTTCCTCGGCAATACGTCCGCCGTAGCAGATTTGCAACAGGGCCAGGCAGTAATTACGGGTGTACATGGTGCGGTCCTTCTCTGGTAGGGAGAAGGTGGCTCCGCCCATGGGGCCACGCGGGATAATGCTGACCTTGTGCAGTGGATCTCCGTCTTTAACCAGGCATTGCACCACAGTGTGACCTGCTTCGTGATAGGCCGTGACCTCTTTTTCCTGTTGGTCGATATTGCGACTCCGCTTGGCTCGGCCCCAACGCACCTTGTCGCGTGCTTCTTCCAGATCATCGAGTTCAATGGAGTCCTTGTTGGCCATGGTAGCACCGAGGGCGGCCTCGTTGATGATGGCGGCCAGATCGGCTCCGCTGAACATGGGGGTGCCACGGGCTATGCGTTCCAGGTTGGCCTCGGGGGAGAGCTTGACCTTCTTGGCGTGAACCTTGAGGATCTCGGCTCGGCCCTTGACATCCGGCAGGGGCACCACGACCTGGCGGTCGAAGCGGCCCGGACGGGTCAGGGCATGGTCTAGGATGTCACCGCGGTTGGTGGCCGCGATCACGATGACCTGATCGTTGGTATCGAAGCCGTCCATTTCCACCAGGATGGCGTTGAGGGTTTGCTCGCGTTCGTCATGACCACCGCCTACGAAGCTGGCCCCACGTTTGCGACCGATGGCGTCGATTTCGTCCAGGAAGATGATGCAGGGGGAGTTGTCCTTGGCGGACTTGAACAGGTCGCGTACACGCGAGGCGCCCACGCCCACGAACATCTCCACAAAGTCACTGCCCGAGATACTGAAGAAGGGGGCATCGGCTTCGCCGGCAATGGCCTTGGCCAACAGGGTCTTGCCGCAGCCGGGAGGGCCCACGAGCAACACGCCCCGGGGAATGCGGCCACCGAGGCGTTGGAACTTCTTGGGGTTCTTGAGAAACTCGATGATTTCGCCCACTTCGTCCTTGGCCTCTTCGATGCCGGCGACGTCCTTAAAGGTGACCTTGCTCTTGTCTTTGGCTTGCAGTTTGTGACGGCTGCGTCCAAAGGACATCAGCATGCCCCCGGCCCCGCCTTTCATGTTACGAGCAAAGAGGAAGTAGAAGACAGCGACCAGGATCAGCACCGGCAGGATATAGGCCACGAACATCTGCAAGAGCATGGGTTGTCTCGTAAACTCGACCTCGATGCCCTGTTCCTTGAGACGGTCGGTGAAGTTTTCCGGCAAGACGTGGGGTTGGTATTCCAATCGAAACTTCGGTTTGTCGTTCGGATTTTCCTGATCGGGCTTTTCCTTGAGTTCTCCACGGATCTCCGTCTCGTTGATCTCGACCTTATAGACCTCACCCTTGGCCACCGCGTCTTCGAATTCACTGAAGGTGATTTTATTGCTGGTCATGTCACCTGAAAATAGCGTCATGGTGAAGATGATCAGCAGGATGATGCCCAGGTAACGCCAGGGGCCACGTCCCGGACTGAGGGGAGGCTTCTTGCCCGGCTTGGAGCCGTTGTTTTGCGGTTTGAATGAATTATTCGGCTGGTTATCCATGTTGTTTTCGTTTTCCTTCGTCTAGGGTTGAGTGGTGGTTTACCACGGCTTTTCCATCTTCTCCACAATGCGTTGAGCCAGACGGTTGGCCGCCAGGCCCGAGGCATAGCCCTCGCCTTGGTTGAGAAATTCGCTATAACTGGCAGTGGTGGTGACCGGTTCGTTGTCTAACAGCAATTCGCCGGTCTTGAGATTTTTCCAACTGACCACCGCTTCGATGATGAGTTCCTTTTCCAGGGCCTGGCCGGTTTCACGTTCCACGGTCAGGATGCTCTCTTGGATGTTCAGAATTTGGCCGGTCATCAGCGAATCGGCCTGGTTTTCATCGGACTGGAGTTTGTAGGGGGTTTCGGATTCGATGCGTTTGGCCAGGGCGTCGGTCAGTGAATATTCCACATCCCGGCGGAAGCTGCGGTTGTCAAACATATGCAGACAGACCGTGTCGATGTCTTCCGGGTAAAGGGTGTCCTGACTGTATCCTCCGTCAAAGGCACAACCGGTGACCATTAAAAGCAGGGTAAGGGTGACAATCCTCATTCATTATCCTTTAGTAGAGTTGTTGATCAGGTCCAGTTGCTCACGGGCCTTGTCGGCGGCGTCGGTCTCGGGCCAATCCTTGACGACCCGTTCAAAGTAGATCTGGGCTGCCGTGGCTTCGCCGGTCCGTTGGTAAAACTGGGCAATAGTTAACTGCTTGAGAGCCAACTGTTCGTCCAGATCGATGATAATGTCCAGGAGGCCCAATTCATCCGCGGATACGGGATACAGATTGGCGTAGCGTTTGTAATAGGTGCGAGCCTCTTCCAGGCGTCCCGTATCAAACAGGGGACGACGGTGGATGGGTTGTAGTTGGTAGGAGGCATATTTACATTCGGCCATGCCCAGCAGGGCTTCACGACCTACCTCGCCGGATTCCCATACCGTGGAGATCTCCAGCCACTTAAGAAAGGCATCTTCGTACCGCTTACGTTCTTGGAGGTTTTTCGCGGACATGCGAATGGCCGACAGCCCCATGCCATTGGGATCGTCGATGCCTAGCTCGTCAGAGACGAGTTCGAGTAGGGTGATGCCGCGATCGTAGCCCTTGACCTTCAAAAATAGAAAGTCAATTACCAAGGGGCCTTCGAGATAATAGCAGCCGATGTCGTAGATCCGAGCCATACTGGGATCGTAGAGCACGCTGTCCGGGTAGTCGGTGATGATCTTTTTGTAGTGTTTGCCTGCACGGGCACGTTTGAGTTCGCTCCAGGCCAACTCCGCCTCGGCAAAAGATCCCAGGTCGAACTGGGCAATGCCGGGGAAGTCCCCCTTGACCTGTTCCAGGGCCACCTTGGCCTGGGCGGTCTGGTGTTGATCGGTCATCTTCTGGATGGGGTCGATAGCGGCCAGCAGGGCGGCATCCTGCTCACGTGAGAGGATTTGTCGCTCCGGCTTATTGCCCGAACAGCCCGTTAACAGTGTTAATAGGAACAGGGTGATCCCAACTTGTAGTCTTGCCATTTGCGTCATGGTTTATGCCTCGACATCCATTTCAGAGCTTCGATTGGCTCAATCCGCACTCGTCGGTTCGCCAACCATTTTCAATCGGGCCATTATACCGGACTGGGGGTTGCTTGCAAACCATCCTTGTGGAATTCGCAAGTGCCGCTTTTCTTGACGGTTAGGGACGCTTCGCGTATGATGTCCGCTCAGCCGATTGGGCCTGGAAGACCGCTAAAGAAATTTAAACAAGGGACAATACCCATGAAAATCCCCCCGGTTAAAGGGACACGCGATTTTTACCCGCCGATTATGGCGATCCGTAATCATATAGTAGACGGCTGGAAGCAGGCTTCCTTGCGCAATGGTTTTGAAGAATATGACGGCCCCATCTTCGAACATCTCCAGATGTACCAGGTCAAGAGCGGCGACGAGATCGTCGAGCAGCTCTTCCACTTTCAGGATCGCGGCGGACGTGACCTGGCCATTCGCCCGGAAATCACCCCCACCCTGGCCCGCATGGTCAATCAGCAGATCAATACCCTGCCGAGGCCCATTAAATGGTTTTCGTCCCCACGTTTGTGTCGGGCCGAACGGCCTCAGCGGGGGCGTTTGCGGGAATTTTTCCAGTGGAACATCGACATCATCGGCGTCGAGGACGTGGTGGCCGATGCCGAGATCATCTTCTGTGCCCTGGATTACCTGCAACAGGCAGGGCTCAAGGTCGAGGACGTGGTGGTGCGAATCTCCAGCCGCCGCATGCTGGCCGAGGTCCTCAAGAGCATGGGCGTGGCCGACGATCAGCTCGATCCCCTCTATGCGGCCCTGGATAAAAAGGCCAAGTTTCCCCCTGAGGCGTTTGCCGAACTGGTGGCCAAGGTTGCCACCGACCAGGACCTATGCCAGCAGATCATCGCCCTGATGAACTGCTCCACTGTCGATGAGATCGGCAAGATGACCCAACTTAGCGAAGCCGCCCAAGCTGCTCTGGATGAACTCAACCGTCTGTTCGAAATCTTGGAGATCATGGGAATTGCCGAGTATTGCACCTTTGACATCGGCATTGTGCGGGGCCTGGCCTACTACACCGGCCCGGTCTTTGAAATCTACGACCGTGCCAGTGAACTGCGAGCCCTGGGCGGCGGCGGACGCTACGACAACCTCTTACAGCAATTCGGCGGCCCTCAAGTCACGGCCACCGGCCTGGGCATGGGCGACTGCGTCCTCGGCATCCTGTTGGAGGAAAAGGGCCTCTTAGAAGGTAAGGATCGCGGCCCCGGCCTGGATGTCTATGTGGCCTGTGCCGATCCCGACCGCTTCAACGACATGATCCAAATCACTGCTCGCTTGCGCAAGGCAGGCAAGTCGTGCGGGTTCAGCTACAAGGCCATCGCCCTCAAAAAACAACTCAAGCAGGCCGCCAGCCAGCAGGCCAAGACCTGCATCATCGTGGGCCAGGAACTGGCCGACGGCCAGGTGGCAGTCAAGGACATGGAGACCGGCGAACAGACCTTGGTGGCTGTGGACGAAATTATCTAGGGTGGGGCCTCGCCCCACCAATTAAATCTCAGCGTGGGGCAGGGCCCCACCCTACATTTCTGCGCAGGTTTATTTGAATAGATCTCTCGGCTTCGCTCGAGATGAAGTGGCCGATATCAGGATACGTGTGGTCATTTCGACGGAGAGAAGCGATTGGAGAGATCTGTTCAAAACAAGCATCGCGTAGCGATTCCATGATCATTTCTAATTTTCCCTCTTTCTCCCAAAAACAGCGCAACAAAAGGTCGATAAAACCCGTCATCACCCCAAAGGGATTTATAAAGGACTATCGGACTAAAACCGATGGTGAGCGATAACTTTCAGAAGGAGAAGATCCATGAAATTCAAGTTGAGTTTATTCATTATCCTATTTTGTATTCTGACCGTTCCCCTGTGGGCCACGAAAGTCCCTGTGTACGAAAGCCTCTTCGAGGGAGATCCATTGGTCATCGTGATTCAGGACTTGGCTATGGAAACGGAGACCAATATCATCCTGGATCAGGCCGTTACGGGCATGTTTACTGGAGACGTGCGGGCCTCCTCGGTTGAGGCGGCCTTGGACATTCTGCTGGCCGGCACCGAATACAAATGGATCAAGACTCCTTATTATTATCTAATTGCACCACCTGAAGTCGCGGACCGTCGGCTTGAGATTCAGACGAATAAGTCCAAGTACAATCTCCTCGGTCCCATTGTTGATAATGAATACCAAGCTGACCCTGTCCAGATGATCATAGCAGACTTGTCCATAGACACGGATACACCCATTCGTGTGGATCCCAATGTTTGTGGGGTTGTAAGTGTACGCCTCGATGGCATTCCTCTGGAAATCGCCTTGGACAGTATTTGTGCGGGTATTCGAGCAGATTGGGTCAAAGAGGATGATGGCTATCGGGTGTTTCCATTGGCTGAAGATTCGATTGAAGCGTTGGAGCCTGAATCATTGGCTGTAAACAAAGCTATTGATTATTTTCAGTGCCAGTTAACCTTAGTCCTTCGGGAATTGGCAATCGATACCGACACCAATATCCTAGTGGATCATGAGGTCAGGGGGTTTTATTCGGGTGATCTGCACGGCTCCTCGGTTGATTTGGTGTTGGACTCTTTGTTGGGTGTGACAGGATATACCTGGATTCACACACCTCACTATATCCTGGTGGCCCCCCCAGAGGTCGCTCAACGCCGTCTCCAAATCCAAACCATGAAGCCAACTCCGGATCAAGGCTGTCCTATGGTCGATGGCGAATATGATCAAGAATCAGTGCCATTACTTCTCAGTGATTTGGCCATGGATACAGGTAAGGGGATTTACATCCATCCCGATGTGAATGGAGTAGCGAGCGTACGGTTCAATGATATCCCGCTGGAATCTGCCCTGGATTGCGTCTGTGCCTGTATCCGAGCGGACTGGATCAAAAAGGGGGAGGTGTATGGAGTCTATCCCTTGGATGAGTAAGCCGTAAGCGACGTCTACTCCACCACCACGATATCCTCGGGGATAGCCACTACGTCACGGCAGTCCGGACCCAGGATGGCCTTGATCTCGGAGCTGTGCTTGCCCAGGATGGCGGTAATCTGTTCGCTGCTGAGGCTGACCACGGCCTTGAACTGGTTGTTGATTTCCACTACAGCACCGGTCTCGAAGTTGCCTTCGACTTGGGTGATCCCACTAGGCAGCAGGCTCTTGTGACATTTGAGGGCGGCCTGGGCACCTTCGTCCACGTGGAGTTTACCTTGGGGAGAGCTGTGCAATATCCAACGGGCCCGGTTGCTAAGTTTCTTTTGCGGTAGAAAGAGGGTGCCTACGGCATCGCCGTCGAGTACACGGATGATGATGTTTTCTGCCCGACCGTGAGCCAGGACAATGCGGCAACCCGCTTGGCTGGCAATCTGGGCGGCCAGGATTTTGGTCTTCATGCCACCGGTCGAGTGGGTGCTGCCTTTGCCGCCAGCCATGTTATGGATTTCGTCGGTGATTTCGGTGACGGTTTCGATGGGCTGGGCATCACTGTATTCGCGAGGATTTTTGTCATAGAGACGATCCACGTCACTGAGGATGATCAGCAGGTCAGCGTCCAGCTTGCTGGCGACCAGGGCACTGAGTCGATCGTTGTCTCCGAATGCGGTGCCGATTTCGTCGGTGCTGACGCAGTCGTTTTCGTTAACTACCGGCACCACGCCTAGTTCCAACAGGGTCTCGACTGCGGTGCGGAGGTTGAGGTAGGTCTGGCGGTGGTCCAGGACCTCGGCAGTCAGCAGGACCTGTCCCACGGAGATCCCGTGTTGGCCAAAGGCCTTGCGGTAGGCCGCCATCAAGAGGGGTTGGCCAATGGCGGCACAGGCCTGACGCATCTTCATGGCCTTGACAGGACCAGTGAGCTTCAATTCACTCGCGCCCATGCCGATGGCTCCGGAGCTGACGATCACCACCTGTTGGTTGCGATCGAGCAGGCCCTTGACTTGCTGGGCTACGCTGGCGACATAATCGGTGTCTACCCCATGCTTTCCGGCCAGGGTTTGGGTGCCGATCTTGATGACAATGCGTTTAGCAGTATTGAAATCTCGCATGGAAGACCTAGAGTTGAAAGCCTTTGTCCAGGGGTTTGTGGGTATAGACCTTGGCCTGAGGACCGCTATAGTCGGCCACGATCTGTCCCTGGCCCACCAGTTTCCACTTGTAGATCATCAAGCCGTCGAGCCCGACCGGGCCGCGGGCGTGGATTTTGTTGGTGCTGACACCCACTTCGGCACCCAGGCCGTAGCGGAAGCCGTCACTGAAGCGGGTACTGCAATTCCAGAAGACATTGCCTGCATCGACCAGGTTCATAAAGGTGGCAGCCTTATTTTTATCAGACGTCACGATGCAATCGGTATGTCCCGAGCCGTGGGCATTGATAAAGTCAATGGCCTCGTCCAGGCCGGCGACGATCTTGATCGAGAGGATGAAGTCCAGATATTCGGTGTCCCAGTCTTCGTCCGTGGCGGGCTTGACCTCCGGCAGGATGGTCCGGGTCTTGTCGCAACCGCGGATTTCAGTGTTGTGAGCAGCCAAAGCGGTTTGGAGTTGGGGTAGGACTATCGCTGCTATGGCCTGGTCTACCAGCAGGGTTTCGGTGGCATTACAGACTGCGACGTACTGACACTTGGAATCCGTCGCAATGCTGACAGCCATGTCCACGTCTGCATCGCTATCTATATAGACATGGCATATGCCGTCCGCATGGCCTAGTACCGGGATGTGGGTGTGGTCCATGATGTATTTGACAAAGGCGTTGGAGCCGCGCGGGATGATCAGGTCAATACACTCGTCCAGGTCCAGCATCTCGTTGACGTCCTCGCGGGTTTGTAGCAGCTGAATCCAGCCAGTGGGGATACCGGCAGCCTCAGAGGCCTCTGCAATGATGTCAGCCAGGATTTTATTGGTCTTAGCGGCTTCGCTACCCCCTTTGAGCAGGACCGCATTGCCGCTCTTGAGGCACAGGGTCGAGATCTGCACCAGGGCGTCGGGCCGGGATTCGAAGATTACGCCGATCACCCCGATGGGGCAGGTGACACGGTAGAGTTCCAGGCCCTGGTCCAATTCAGTACCGCTGAGAGTCTGGCCCACAGGATCGGTCAGTTGGATCAGGCTTTCGATGCCGCTACATACGTCGGCAACTTTGGCCTCGTCGAATTTGAGTCGCTTGAGCAGAGGAGCGGCCAGTTGATCCTGCTTGGCTTGAGCGAGATCCTGTTGATTGGCCGTGACGATCTCACTGCAGCGGTTTTGCAGGGCCTTGGCAATGGCACGCAGGGCTTCGTTTTTCTGTTGGGAGCCGACAGCGGCCAGGTGAATGGACGCGGACTTGGCTGCTTTGGCTGATTCGTGAATGCTCATATGTATTGAAGACTTTCTATAGTAGCGAAAATTAATTTGAGGAAGTGCACCTTATTTCGGCCCCTGACTTCGTCAGAGGCCGTCACACGTTTATCCGTGTGGCGGCTTTTTGCGAAGCATAGAGCCGAGGCCTTCCAGTGAGCTTATTCCTGAGCCATATTATTTTGCTGCTGTCGCAGTCAAATTGCCCCAGAGAACTGTTGACACTTGTTTCTTGGTCTTTTAAACTCACGATTCGCTCATAATCGGCCATTTGAGACCGGTTGTCAAGCGGGTGTAGCTTAATGGTAAAGCTCCAGCCTTCCAAGCTGATCATGGGGGTTCGATTCCCCCCACCCGCTCTTTTTGTTCATTTCTGAGAATGATATCCCCTTGCTTTACTTTCATCTCGCTTTAGGTCTGATTAGATGGAGTGTGTTAAATCCGAAGCACGAATTTCGAGCTTCGGATTTCGAATTTTCCCCGAGTGGGAATTTTTCCCACTCGGGGGAGATACCCCCAGATATTGGGAAAAAGTGGGGTGAGAGTGGGGCGGATACCGAGATATGGTGGATATAGGACGTGGGGTGGTGGGGGTAAAGCCCAAAAAAGTGGGGGAATGTGTTGACCTGGTGGCGATAAGTGGTAGGATAGCCCACGTTAGGGTTGTTCAGTGGAAGAATTGCCATGTTGTTGTTAACAGGTGAATTCCAGCATGTGATTGATAACAAGGGCCGGGTCCTGGTTTCAGGGCGTCTGCGCGGTCAGATCGATGCGGATGAGCATGGCAGCAACTTCTACCTGGTCCTGGGGGCCAACGGCATTCTTTGTCTTTATCCTGAGAAGTATTTTGAACGGATTGCATTGGCCATCGCTCCGAACGTGGCCGCACCGGATGAAGCGGTTGCGTTCGAGCGTATCAATTTCGCGTTTGCGAGTAAAGTTGAGTTAGATAGCCAGGGACGGCTTCTACTCAACGATCGGCTCCGCAAACGGGCCGGGCTCAAGGATCAGATTACATTGATTGGTGTGCGGGATCACATTGAACTCTGGAACAATGACGACTGGGACACCTATGTGGCCAGCCACATGGCACAGTATCAAAAGCAGATGTCCCAGGCCCGACAATTTGTCCTACAAAAAGAGAGTCAGAACGATTAGCACCTTGGAGGCAACATGATTGGAATGGATGTGGATCATTGTCAGATTGTCAGCAATGGATTGAGACAGGCAATGCCGGCCGGTGAACAGGTTCAGGTCTCGATGGCCGTGCTGAGCGAACGCCTGGAACGAGTCAAGGCCCTGGGCGCGGCTTTTGCCGGAATCTCTTTTTCCAGTGAGGCCGAGTCCCTGGGACAGTGGACCTCGATGGCCGCTTCAAACCCTGTGGTCAGTTAGCTGTGGGCGTGCTGAGTCGAGCGGTGAACCTTGGATGAGTCCGGTGTAGAACATATTCCCGTCTTGGCCGACACCCTGCTTGAGCATATCGAACTCAAGCCGGATGCGGTGGTGGTCGATGCCACCCTGGGCCTGGGCGGCCACAGCCTGTTGTTGGGCCGACTCCTGGGTCCACAAGGCACCCTCATCGGTTTGGACTTGGATGGCCAAACACTTTCCCTCGCACGCACACGTTTAGAATCCCTGATCTGTAAACTTCATTTGGTGCAGTCTAACTTTTCTCAACTGGCTCAATGCCTCAGTGATTTGAATGTCGAAAAGGTGGATTTTGTCCTGGCGGATTTGGGATATTCCTCGGCTCAGTTGGACAAGGCCGAGATTGGGCTAAGTTTTCAGTCAGATATGCCCTTAGATATGAGAATAGACCGAAGCCTGAAGACCACGGCTGCCGATATAGTGAATAAGACCGACGAAGTTTCGTTGGCCAATTTGATATACGAATATGGCGAAGACAGGGCGTCACGACGCATCGCTCGCTTTATTGTCGAGCAACGCAAGCGTGAACCGATCACGACCACCAGCCAGTTGGCTGCGGTGGTGGCTCGGGCCCTGCACCGTCCGGGTCGCAAATGGGAACGCATCCATCCGGCGACCAGGACCTTTCAGGCCTTACGCATTGCCGTGAACCATGAGTTGGACAACCTGCGTTCTCTGCTCGATGAGGTGCCGGCATTGTTGAATTGTGGAGGCCTTTTTGCGGTGATCAGCTTTCACAGCTTGGAAGACCGCATGGTCAAGTGGGCCTTTAAAGATGCAGCTCGGGACGGGCTGCTCAAGATCAGAACCAAAAAGCCTCTGATCCCCAGTGATCAGGAGGTTCAAGATAATCGTCGTGCCCGGAGCGCGAAACTAAGGATTGCTCAGCGTATTGAAACAGGGCGTTGAGACATCCTGAGAGTGAAGCATCGTTAACGGAGTTGTGTTATGACGTCGGATACCAAAGTCGGATTGCTTTTGGGGCTGCTGTTCATCTTTGTGATCGCCTTTCTTATCAATGGTCTGCCCAGTTTTAATGATCTCAGTGCCGACGGTAACGAATTGCTTATCAACAGTGTAAGCATGGACAATAATGCTCCGGGACTGGCACAAAATGAGCAGAATGCTCGGCAGCGTCTGTTTTCCTATACATCAACGGATGAGGCCGCTCCTACATCTGCTTGGCAAGATAATACCGGACGTCAACAGCAAACGGAGCCGCCTCGTTATGTGACTGCGGCACCTCAGAGTCAATCGCTTCCTGTCTTGTTACCGGTGACGCAGGAGGTCCAAGCCGTTGCACAGGAGGTCCTGCAACAACAGATCCTCAGGCCGGCGAGTCCTCAGCGGCAGACTTATAAGGTGCAAGAGGGCGATCGTCTGGCCACCATTGCCATGAGATTCTACGGTAAAAAGCTGGGCAACACCCAAGCCGTGATCGATCAACTCTTTGAGGCCAACCGTAGTACCCTCAAGAGCCCCGACCTTATCAATGTGGGCCAGACGTTGATTATCCCGACGATTCAGGGCAGCGACGGTAGTGAAGTGATCATGGCCGCCAACTTCATTCCAGTGCAAAACATGCAGCCTGTGGCATCGAGTCCGGTTTTGGCCTCCAACAAGCCCAAGTCCTACACGGTCAAAGATGGGGATAGCCTGTGGAAGATTGCCCAACACAAGTTGGGTGACGGTAACCGCTATACCGAGATTGCCAAGCTCAATCGGGCCGTCTTGGGTGATGAGGATGCCATTTCTGTAGGCATGAAACTCCGCCTGCCCCAGTAAACGACCTGGCCATCAGGGCCCAAAATCAGAGGAGACAACGACTGGACTGACATGTTTTCCAAAGTTTGCTTTCTATCCGTTGTTTTTTATCTGGTGGCCATGCTCGTTGCGGTGGTGTATCTGCGTCATGCCAATAACCTGCACTTTTACCAACTTCGTACCCATACCGTCGAACTCGATCAACTCAAGCAACAGCTCTGGCAATATCAACTCCAGGTCGAAACCCTCATCGCCCCCACCAAGGTGATGGAGGAAGTTGAAGAGGAGCAACCGTAATGATTCAGAGAGGAATACAGAATATAGAATGTAGAATACAGAAGATGGTTACGGTGCTTTCTTCTAGCTTCTACTTTCTACCTTCTACATTCTCAAAAAAATGAACAGACAAGGATTTATCTATGCCTTCTTTGTAATCGTGGCCGGGGTGTTCCTGGCCCTGGGCACGCGTTGCGCCTATCTGCAGATCCAACGTCATGAGTTTTACACGGCCAAGGCCCTGGGCCAGCAGCGGGCTATGGTACCGTTGAAGGGTAGTCGGGGGGTGATCCTGGATCGCTGTGGTCGGGTGTTGGCGGCCAGCAATCGTGTGCGGACCGTTTTCGCAGATCCCAGCATGGTACGTGATCCTAAGGAGACGGCCGTGCAGTTGGCCTCGATCATTGAGATGCCCGCCCACAAGATCTGTGGCAAGATCGTCGATAGTAAGAGCTCCCACTATGTCCGTATTAAAGATGACATTGATCCGAATGCATCCCAGTTAGCTCGTAATCTCTACGGTATTAATATTCAATACAATTGGCAGCGTTACTATCCGGCTGGTAATCTGATGTGTCATGTTATTGGATTTACCGATCCTTATGGCAAGGGTAAGGCGGGTTTAGAGTATAGTTACGACTCCCTCCTGGCTGGTATTACACTCAAACAGGAGTTCCTGGCTGATAGTGCTCGTCGACCGATCCGCCCGCTGGCCAGCGAGGTGGTGAACTGGAAAAAACTGCATGGCCGAGGTCTGATCTTGACCTTGGATGCCACCATCCAGGAATTCACCCGTCACGCCTTGGCTGAGCAAGTCAAGAAATTCGAGGCCGAATCCGGATTGGCCATTGTGGCCGAGGCCAAGACTGGTGCTATCCTGGCCATGGTTTCTGTACCCGACTTCGATCCAGCTGATCGTGGCAATGCCACAGATGTGCAACTATGTAACCATGCAGTCATCGATCAATACGAACCCGGCAGCATTCTCAAGCCCATTGTGGTGGCCCTGGGCCTGGATGCCGGGGTGATTCGCAAGGATGAAATCATCTACTGCGAGGACGGCCTGTTTCGCAGTCCACCCGGAGGGCCACGTTTTAAACCTGTGGATGAATATAACTACCATAAATATGGCAACCTGACCCCCAAGGGTATCCTTATCAACTCCAGTAACGTGGGGATGGCCAAGATCGGCCTTCGTCTCAAGGCCCAGCGACTTTACGATGGTCTGCGTCTTTTCGGTTTTGCCAGCAAGGTCGGGATTCCCTTACCGGGTGAGGCGACCGGTTTATTACGTGAGGTGGATCATCCCGTCTATCCCTGGGGTGGCAATGACATCACCCGCATTCCGGCTGGGCATGGTCTATCGGTTTCAGCCCTGCAAATGGTACGGGCTTATTGTATCCTGGCTAATGAAGGGCGTGTGGTGCAACCCTATCTGATCGAGGCTGTGGTCGATGCCAATGGTATGCCCGACACCCGTCGTAGCGGTTACCGTGTGGCCAATCAACTGGGCTATATTATTGATCCTGACATTGCCCGTTGGGTGGTTCAGGATGCGATGGTGGCCGTGGTCGATGAGGGCTCGGGCAAGCAGGCCAAACTGGATCGTTGGACGGTCTTTGGTAAGACCGGGACCGCAGAGATTGCTCGTGAAGATGGTCGGGGCTACACCAACGAAAACGTGGCCTCCTTTATAGGAGGGGCCCCGGCTGAGGATCCGGCCATCATCACCTTGGTCTCCATTCGCAAGCCCAACCGTAAAATTGGTCGCCCCACAGGGGGAACAGTGTCGGCCCCGGTCGTGGGGCAGATTATTGAGAATACCCTCGATTACTTCGTATTATCTAGGGGTTGGATTGCCGCTCCACAGACCGAAGAATAGGAAATGACCTAAAAAGTAGCAATTAATGCGGGGATTAGGGGGCGGTCAGTATTTTTGTTAAATTACTGTCAAAACGAGAGATCCATTGAATCGCCCCCCCTGATTTTGCTAAAATATCCCTAACTCGATAACGAACGTAAATTTGTACCAATTAGGATGGAGCCTTATTAACCACGAAGTGGGGATGTATGTTGACTCAACGTGTGTGGCTCCAAACGCGTCTGCTCTTGACCTTTCTGGTCGCGATATTGATATGTCTGTACAGTTCCTCTCCAGTCCTGGGTGCTATCGTCATCAATGAGTTTATGGCCAGCAACAGTCAGGTCATTACCGATGAAGTCGGGCAATATGAGGATTGGATTGAACTGTACAACACATCTACGGTGGCTGTGGATCTGGCCGGTTGGACCCTGACCGACGATCTGGGTGAACCAGATAAGTGGCCCTTTCCTAGTGGCCAGCCCGACGTAACCACCATCCCACCCTATGGTTTCCTCTTGGTATGGGCGGATCAGGACGATCAGGATGGTCCTTTACATGCGGATTTCAAATTGAGCCAGAATGGTGAGGAGATCGGCCTGTTCAATGCATCGGGTGTGCGTGTGGATCGTTTGACCTACACGGCCCAACAGAGCAACCTGTCCCTGGGGCGTTATCCGGATGGATCTTCGTCCTGGCAGGTGATGACACAGCCCACACCGAGGGCCTCGAATCGGATCGCCAGCAATGGGATTGTGATTAATGAGATCATGTACCACCCCTATCATGAGGAAGACCAGCGTGAGCCATTGGAACTGGAATTCATTGAGTTGTGGAACAGTGATAGCCAGTCGATCGACCTGAGTGGCTGGAGCTTTGATCGTGGTATCGATTTCACTTTTCCAGACGGGACAACCGTGGCAGGGCAGGGCTATCTTGTTGTGGCGGCCGATGTGGAGGCCTTTACGGCGGCCTATCCCGCAGTGACATCGGTGGTGGGGGATTGGAACGGACGCCTGAGCAATCGTGGCGAAACCCTGAATCTGGTCGATGAAACCGGTCAACGGATCGATCGTGTGCGTTACAGTGACCAAGGGGCCTGGGCCGCTCGTATCCTGGGGCCAGTGGATTACAATATGCGGGGCTGGGAGTGGCTGGCCGAACATGATGGCCAGGGCGCGTCACTGGAATGTCGTGTTCCGTCCTATGACAATCAATACGGCGAGAACTGGGCCGGTAGCCAGACTACAGGAGGCACCCCCGGCGCCGTCAATAGCCAGTTGACCACCCGCTTGGCCCCGATCATTCATGGGGTCGAGCATACCCCCTTGATTCCCAACAGCCAGAACATGATCACGGTGACTGCCGAGGTCGAAGCCCAGGCTTTGGTGCAGCAGGTGACGCTTTATTATCGCGTGGATACCTCGGTGTATGAGCGGGATGTCTATCCCATAGACGATAGGGCCTCTTTTACTGCCGTGACCATGAGTTTTGTCAGTGGACAGCAATATCAGGCACTGATCCCCGCCCATCCCCATGGCACGATCCTGGAGGTCTTTATCGAGGCCGCCGACATCTGGGGGCAGCAGCGGACCTGGCCGGCGGCCAGTGACATCGACGGTGCGCCTTCACAGGTGACCAATCTCTTGATCCAGGTGGATGATACCTATGACGCTGCCATGATCCATACACCAGGGACACCTCCGCGCGATTACCTCATCATGACAGCCATGGAAAAGGGGCGTCTGATCGATATCGGCGATGGTTCCAGCGGCGATCACAACAGCAATGCTCAGATGAACGCCACCTTTATCAGCGTATCGGGCCAAGGCGAAAAGGTTCGCTATGGTGTAGGCGTACGCAATCGCGGTCATGGTTCTCGTGATGAACCGCCCAACAATTACCGTGTCAATTTCCGTCATGACGATCCCTGGAATGGAGTCACGGAGATCAATCTCAACGCCCGCTATCCCTACATGCAGGTCGCAGGTTCCGCCTTGATGCAGATGGCCTCGATCCCGGCCGCCGATGCCCGACTAGTGCAGGTGCGGGTCAATGGCGAGGATCTGGCCTCGACCGGATCGATGCAATACGGCCTGTATGCCGAGAATGAAGTGATTAACAGTGACTTTGCCGACCATCGTTTTCCGCTGAATAACGGGGGAAACCTCTACAAATGTATGCGTAGCGACAGCACCGGACGTCAGGCCAACTTGAGCTATTTGGGCGAGGATGCCGATGACTACCGTGAGAACTATTTCAAACAGTCCAACGAGTCCCAACAGGACTTCTCCGATCTCATGGGTTTGACAGCCGCTTTGTCACTCGATGCGGATGATCCTAATTTCATCTCATCCGTTGAAGCGGTAGCTGATGTGGATGAATGGATGCGTTTTCTGGCCATCAACGTCCTCTTGGATAATAGCGAAACCAATATTAGTAATGGCAATGGCGATGACTATTACCTGTATCGAGGCCTGGTTGATCCTCATTTTGTCATGGTGGCCTATGATCTCGATTCCATTCTGAGCCTGGGCAACAGTAGTACCAGTCCGGAGGAGACACTCCTTCCCTTTGACAATATCACCGTGCTGAGTCGTTTATTGAGTGTGTCCGACTATGCCTCCGCCTATTACCGCCATATGCAGCAGCTCATCGAAGGCCCCTTGTCTGTTGAACGAGCCCGCCTGGTCCTGACACCCCTGTTGCAGGGGCTTATCCCGGACAGTCGACTCGAAGCCATGTTGAGTTATCTGGACACCCGTGGTCAATACTTCCTCACGCAGATCCCGCAAGAATTCACCATCACAACGGGTCTGCCCGAATTCAATGGTTTTGCTATCACTGGAGAGGCGACGGTGGTGCCTTATGGTTTGGCTCCGTCAGTGGACACCCGTTCGGTGACCGTCAACGGCATTGTAGCCCATTGGGAGGCCTTGGGAGGAAGCTGGGTTCTGGACGATAGTGGGGTCGTGGATCAACGCGACACCCTGATCGAGGAAGAGGCAGTGTGGTTTTATCAGGATGAGGGCGTGGATCTGGGAGCTGATTGGTTTCTGGAAGATTTTACGACTTGGCTCAGTGGGCCTGCCCAGTTGGGCTACGGAGACGGTGACGAGGCCACGGCCATCAATTACATGGACACCGATCCCTGTACCACGACCGTGGAAAAGAATATCACGACCTATTTTATGCATTCATTTGAGGTGACCGATCCCGAGGTCTACGATCATCTGTCTCTGCGTCTGCAACGTGATGACGGGGCTGTGGTCTATCTTAACGGCGTAGAGTTACTCCGCAGCAACATGCCGACCGGCACCATTGACGCCAATACCCTGGCCAGTGGCTCAGTGGGCAGCAGTGCTGAGAGTACCTGGTTTGGTGAACTGACCAGTGGCGAAGACTACACCCGTTTGAGTACCGCCGCTTTGCATGCCGGGACCAATGTACTGGCCGTGGAGATTCACCAACATAGTGCCACTTCCAGCTCCGATATCAGCTTTGCCTTGGCCCTGGAGGGTGTCTATCCTGCCAGTGGAATCCTGGCGTTGAATTCCGGCATCAACCGTCTGACAGCCCAGGCCTGGGATGGACCTGATGGTACTGGGCAATTGGTCGATGAAGCGAACCTGGATGTTTGGTACGAAAGCGGCCATTCTTCGAGTTTAGGAGGAACCTTAGCCGCTGACACCTTCTTGGATGTGGACTCTGGACCTTGGATTATCGAGTCTACGTTAGTGGTACCTGATGGTGTCACCCTCACGATCAAGGCAGGCACCAGTTTGTTTTTTGAATCCGGCGTGGGGCTGGAAGTTCAGGAGGGTGGGCGACTACTGGCCTATGGCAGCCTCTGGCAACACATCCGTATGACGACCGTGCCAGGCGAAAACGATCGCTGGCAGGGCATCGAGTTCGACGGTAGCCATGAAGACAATCAACTGTGCTATGTAGACATCGAATCGGGAGACGGTCAAGGCGAGTCCATGGTCATCGATGATGCGCAGGTCCTTTTGGATCATGTCACCTTTAGTGGGACTAATCGTCGCATGATTGAATTGAGCCATCCCCTGGCCTTGATCCGTCACTGTGTCTTTCCCTCCATCGGCAGTACCGAACCGGTCCACGGTTCCGGTCTTTCGGGGGACGACTACCTGATCTTCGAGTCCTGTACCTTTGGCTCGGCCACGGGTTACAACGACATCATCGATTTTACCGGGGGGCAACGTCCCGGTCCCATCATGCAACTCTACGATAACACCTTCCTGGGGGGTACGGACGACGGTCTCGATCTCGACGGCACCGATGCCCACATCGAGGGCAATTGGTTCATGAACTTTCATGCCGATGACAGTAGTGACAGTACCTCCAATGCCATTGCCACGGGACAAAGCAGTGGCAATACCGCAGACCTGGTCGTGGCCCGCAATACCTTTGTGGATTGTGACCACAGCCTGTTACTCAAGGAAGACTGTTACGCCTGGACCCAGAACAATACCTTTGTGGGTAACACCATCGGTGTGATCAGCTTTGGCGAGCCCCTACGCAATCCACCGCGTACGGCTGGACTCGGGGTGCTGTTAGAAAATAATATTTTCTGGGACAATGCCGATCCCTTTGAGTATGTCTTTGAAGAACCTGTACCGGATTACGGGCCCGAGATTCTGGATCTGCTCGCCAATGTGTTGCCCGAGCCTTGGAATCAAGAGGGCGTTGATAATGTTTCGGCCGATCCCTTGCTGATGAACTCCGGGCAGGTCCTGTCGGACTCGATTGCCGCAACCGGCCTCGATGGGGATGGGCCTATGGGCAGTTGGATTTCGTCAGGTGCCAAGGTCTTGGGTGAACCCACCTCTGTGACCTGTCACACGGACGCGATTTTGACCGTCACCGGACCTGGCATCACGCACTATCAGTATAGTGTGGATGATCCCAATGGACCGTGGAGTGATACCTTGGACATTGACGAACCCATTGAGTTGAGTGATTTGGCTGTGGGTGTGGATCATCGCGTCTATGTGTTGGGACTCAACAGTGCCGGACGTTGGCAGGAGTCCCCCAGTGTCTCTGATGTGTGGACGATCGATCCGACCTTCCGTGATTTGAAGATCAGCGAGGTTTTGGTCTGCAATGACACCATCCTCCATGAAGGGCGTCTACCCAGCTTGATTGAATTGAGCTACGACGGTCCGGAGACTTTATCGCTGGCAGGCTATCACCTGGTCATTGAAGATCCGGCTCAGGATGTCACTCTATCGGGCAGCATGGCTCCTGGTGATCTTTTAGTTCTGGCTTGCGATGACTTGGGCCTGGTGTTGGATCCCAATGGAGCCACCTTGAGTCTGATGTCACCTGGGGGGAGGGTTGTTGACACCGTCACCTTCGGTCATCAATTGTCGGACCTCTCGATTGGACGCATCGGACGTCAAGGACAATGGACCCTGACAGAGCCGACGTTCGGTCAGGTCAACCGGCGTTGTCCTCTGGGGGATCCGGCCGAGGTCTGCTTGAATGAATGGCTGGCCATGGACGATCAACAGGCCGATTTCGTGGAACTCTACAATCGGCACGCCCAACCGGTCCATATCGGGGGATTTTTTCTTACGGACGAACCCATGGGATGGCCTGATCAAATGGCCTTACCGGACCTGAGCTTTATAGCGGGGCAGGGGCATGCAACCCTCACCTTGGGAGACGTTTTTGGACTCAGCAATCGTGGTGAGGCCCTGGCCCTGTTCGATCGTAGGGGTCAGTGTTTGGACCGGATAATCTTTGGACCGCAGGTTGAGGGTGTTTCGCAAGGACGTTTCCCGGACGGGGCTGATGAGATCCTCTGGCTGGAACGGCCTACGCCCGGTCAGTCCAATTAAGCCTGTGGATTGTTGTGGAGTTTTTGGGGCTCGAAATAGGGGTGTGAGCGGATTCTAAGTTTCTTTTATACATTGGGTTATAGGTCTTGGCCCGGGGGCCTCAACTTGACAGGGAAGTTCTGCCTTTCTATAATGAACCAGTTCATGTGGGGTAGGCTTCCGCAGGAGGTGGTTGGCCTAATCATTTCAAAGACAGGGATGCAAAAGGGTATCGACAACAAGAGGGTGAGCTTTAAGCAATCATGGGACCGGAGGATACGATGAAAACGTTACGGATGAGCACTGCGGTATTGATGGTCCTACTTGGGATGGGCGGTTGGGCCTTCGGCGCTATTCAAACCAATAATCTGGTGGGAGCCTGGGATTTGGTCTTTGGGGCCTACAACGGCCAAGAGATCGTTGGTTTGGAGGGTTCCCTGGTGGTGACCGATTCCATGACCTATCAAGCCGAATTCCTTGATGACGTTGATTCGGGTTATGTCGAAAGTCGGTTTACTCTGGATGTCAATGACTGTTTTCAGGCTGAAGCTGACGATGAATACGTGGTGAAGAACGGGGAGAACTTCAAACTGTTCTGTTGCCCGGTGCGTCGGGTTTGGAAGACCTTCCTATATTGCAGCGATGAGACGTATAAGCAGTGGGGTGCCACGGCTCTGGGTTTTGGGGGACCCGATGTCCAATTCGAAGGTAATACACTCTGGCTGGTCAGTAATGATGGACTCACCCAATTGGCCTATGAAAGAACCCTTGAACCCACCTATGGTGTGCATCAGATTTCAATCGCACAGGGAGTGTATTATGATGTGGCCGGTGAGCCGACCTATGAGATGCGGGTCGATATCCAAACCAATGCCCAGGTTACCCTGATTGATTGCAATTCTCCCGGTACTGCGAGTTGGCTTATGGAGCGGGGCTGGTCCTATGATGATGGTGTGGAGATCAGTTACCAGTACAATGCTCTGGATGGTAGTTATCATTGGAATTACCTGGCCACCTATAGTCAGGAATCCGATCTGGATCGTTATCGTGATCCGCATAACTCGACTTATCTGTTCACCATTTACCGGGCCGATGGATCCATCGAGACAACGAGCGTACCCTTTACGGAGACTGATGGAAATGACCTGGAGGCCATCACTCAGATGCCCAGTCTGTTGTATCCCGCGCCTGAGGCGAATGAGGTGCCTGTCGAAGTGACCTTTGCCTTTGAGCCGCCTGCTCGGGAGAGTTGGCAAACCCAATTGGCCTGGGATCAATGGCAAACGGACCTCCTGCCTGCCACAGAGTCAAGTTATGGTCCGGTGACCTTGGACCCCAACGCCTTGGTCGAACTCGATATTACCATTGTGAATCAGGTGGTACGTTACAATGACGATCTGATCTCCACTGAAGTGACCCAGGCCTCTACGGCGACTTATCACTTTACCACCGAGCCGGTCTTTACGATTCCGGATGAGGCCCTGTCGGACGGGATCAAAGCGGCCTTGGGAGTAGAAGAGGTCACGGTTGAGGATATGAAGTTGTTGAGAAGTCTGGATCTGCCCAATAAGGGGATTGTGGATCTGACCGGTTTAGAGGAGGCGGAAAACCTGGAGTCGCTGTTGCTTGCGGGCAATGCCATTGTGGACCTGGGTCCTCTCTCCGAATTGAAGAACTTGATGTATTTGGATCTGCATGATAACCGCATTGTGGATTTGACGGCCTTGCAGGGGTTGGAGTCCCTGGTGGAGTTGAGCCTCAAGAATAATCAGATTCAATCGCTGGAACCCTTGTCAGGACTCTCCACGCTTAAACGGATCAATCTGGCCACTAATGCCATTGTGGAGATAACGGCCTTGCAGGAGTTGATTCTGTTGGAGGCCCTGTGGCTCAATGAAAATTATATTGTAGATCTCTCGGCACTGACCTCACTGGAAAAGTTGATGGTTTTGAATGTCTGTGACAACGAGCTGGACAGCGAGGACTGTATGGATCTCGGAAAGTTACAGACCATCATCAATGGCAACAACGGCTTATTGAGTGCCGATATAGAGCCTTGTTATTAAAATCATCGGAACCCGTAGTGAAAGGGTTTCATGAGGAGCGGATAGATGAAGCAATATGGTGTTTGGGTAATCATGATCGGTTGCGTACTGGGCGGTGGGGCTGTGGCTCAGGCGGAATTGATGGAATTGCAGGCAACCTATGATTGGTATTTGCCCAGTGGGGATCTCTGGGACCAGGGTATGGGGGCCGAGTTCAAGATTATCGAATGGTATGAGAACGGTGGTGGCGTGGCCTTTGCCCTGGGGATGAGCCAATGGGATGCAGATGACAGTAGCCAGGTCACCCAGGCCTGGAACGGTACCATTGGCCGGTCACAACGGTGGCAGGGTGATGCCCAATATATCCCCATTGGTCTATCCTTGATGGTGCGCAGTGAAACCGCCACTGACCCTGGGACCACCCTGGATATAGAACTGGAAATGGGTTTTCGTTACTGCATGGCCGACTCCGGTCTTTCTTTGCAAAAGCAGGTGGATACCTGGAGTGGTCCTGGTTCCACTGAGACAACCACGACCTCTTACGGTGCAGATCTTGATAGCAGTTGGGTGGGACGCGTGGGCATGAATCTGGCCTGGGAGTTGGATTACAAGACCGATCTGCTCACCAACATCGGTTATCAATTCGATCTGAGCAAGGGCCAGGTCCGAGTTTCCGATATTCTGACCGAAGACGTGGATCTCTCCGGCTTTTTCGTACAGGTGGGCCTGGGATTCCATTTCTAAGGAATGACACGGTTTTCGTATGCTAATCATTTCTTAACTTGCATGACAAGTCCTATTAAGTTAGTATGATTTTGTCCGAAGATGTTGATGCATTGATCGAGTTGGCTGAAAGGGCATGTCATGCAAATCTCTCGCCGCGATTTCTTGAAATATTGCACGGCCTCGGCCGCTGCCTTGGGGTTGGGTGCCTCTGATCTACTGAAATTGGAAAAGGCCTTGGCCGACGAATCCCAGCCTACCGTCCTGTGGCTGCATGGTAGCGGTTGCCAGGGTGATTCTATCTCTCTCCTGAACCTCTATGCAGATATCGATCCAGTGGGGGATGTTACCGTTGGCGACGTCCTGCTCAATCATATCAACCTGTCTTACCACACCGTTCTCATGAGCAGTGCCGGTCCCACGGCCGTGCAAATGGGCCAAGACGCTCGTGATCAGGGCGGCTATATTTTGGTTTTGGAAGGGGGAGTGCCCACGGCCTTTGACGGGCGTGCCTGCTTGGTCTATTCCCAGGATGGACAGAGTGTCACCTATCAGCAGGCCATTGCCGATTGGGTAACGAATGCCGCAGCTGTGTTGTGCGTGGGGACCTGTGCCTGTTTCGGTGGTATCGTGGCCTCGGGCCCGGATGCCTTCGAACACAATCCCACGGACGTCATCAGTGCAACGGACTATGTGCAACAGCTCGATAGCAGTAAATTCGTCATGAACATTCCCGGTTGTCCGGCCCATCCGGCCTGGACCACCTGGGGTTTGGTGCAATTGCTTTTGGGTAACGAGCCCATCTTGGATGGCGACCGGCGACCGGTGACCCTGTTCGGCAACAAACAGCAGGACGCTGACACCCTCAATATTCACGCCAATTGTCCCCGCAATCCCAAGCTAGCGGGCAGTTCCGGCCTGGCCGAACGCCTGGGTGAGGACCACAAGTGCCTGGAGAACCTGGGTTGCCGTGGCCCCAACACCTATGCCGACTGCCCGAGCCGTCAGTGGCACAACGGCGAGAACGGGCCGGTCAACTGGTGTGTCGATTGTAATGGAATGTGCTTGGGCTGTGTGGAATCCGATTTCCCCGGCGGCCCGTTTTACACCTAGGAACCCACTATGAAAATCACCGCAGCCTTTGATCCCGTCACCCGCATCGAGGGACACCTCAATATCGAGATTGCCGTGGACACCGTCAATGGCGTCCAGCAGGTGGTCGAAGCTCGTGCCATCGGCGGGCTCTTCCGTGGCTTTGAAAAGCTCCTGATCGGACGTGACCCGCGTGACGCCCAACACATCACCGAACGGATCTGCGGCGTCTGTCCCGTGGCCCACGGCATGGCCTCGGTACGAGCCCTGGATGCCGCCTTTGGTGTGACCATCCCGACCAACGCCCGACTCCTGCGCAACCTGGTCAACGGCTCCAACTTCGTGGAGTCGCACCTGTTGCATTTTTACCTGCTCTGTCTGGCCGATTATATCGAAGGCCCGGCCAAGTCACCCTGGCAGGCCGATTGGCCTATCGATCGTCGCTTTACCACCGCTCAAAACGATCAACTCATGCAACACTATCTCCAGGCCCTGACCCTACGGCGCAAGGCCGACCAGATGACCGCCGTCTTTGGCGGCAAGATCCCACACCCGCCCACCTTTGTACCGGGCGGTTTCACAGCCACGCCCAGGACCGAACGCATCAATGAATTCAAATCCCTGTTGGCCGAAGTGACTGACTTTATTACCTCTTGCTACCTGCCGGATGTGCAATTGCTGATTGAAACCTATCCCGAATACGCTGCCCTAGGCCAAGGCCCGGGCCACCTGATGGCCTTTGGTGCTTTTGATCTGGATGACGCCGGTGACAGCCGCCTGTTCAATGGCGGCGTGGCCTGGAACGCATCGAGTGACATCGAGTCCCTGGCTGATGATGCCATCAGCGAACATGTACGCTATGCTTGGTTCCGTGATGCCGAGCCTGTGCATCCCGCCCAGGGACGCACCGAACCACAAAACCCCAAGGGCCAGGCCTACACCTGGCTCAAGGCCCCGCGTTATCAAAACAAACCTATCGAAGTCGGGCCTTTGGCTCGCATGTGGATCAGCGGTCGTTATCAAGCGGGTATCTCGGTCCTGGATCGTCATTTGGCTCGCGCCTTGGAGGCTGAAACCCTGGCCGTGGCCATGAGCGAATGGGTGGATCAATTGGATCCTGCCGGTGCGGTCTATACCGAACACGATCTGCCGCAGACGGCCCAGTCGCAGGGCTTGACTGAGGCCCCGCGGGGTGCACTGGGGCATTGGCTCAATATCAACGAAGGCAAGATTGCCCGTTATCAGGTCATCTCGCCCACCACCTGGAACGTCTCGGGCCGCGATCAATACGGCGTGCCCGGCCCCCTGGAGCAGGCCCTGTTGGGACTGCCTGTAGAAAACGCCGATCAACCCATCGAGGTCATGCGGGTGATCCATTCCTACGATCCCTGTCTGGACTGTGCTACCCATGTCACGCGAGTAAGGGCCTGAACGGATGGTGTCTAAATCGTCCCAATGCGGTCATTCTGGGGCTGGGCAATCTGCTCAGACGCGATGATGGTCTGGGCGTACACGCCGTACGGGCATTGGTGGCCGAAGGCTGGTCGAGTGACATCTGTATCGAGGTCGGCTCATCACCGCTCAAGGCCCAGGCGATTTTGGAACAGGTTGATACGGTCTTAGTCGTCGATGCCATCGAAGCCCATGCTGTACCGGGAACACTCCATTGTCTGGACTTGAACGAGGTCTCCCTAAATCGTCGCGAAGGCCTGCATGAATTATCCCTGGCGGGAGTATTGACCCTGTTGCCGGCAGAACAGCGGCCGCGGGGTTGGGTGCTTGGATTGCAACCACAGGCTTTGGACTATGGCATGGACCTGTCCGAGCCCGTGGCTCAGGCCATGCCGTTGCTACTGTTGAAAATCAAAGAACTCTGGAATCAGGAATGCCATGAAGCTGCAACGAACTCATCACGTGTTTGAATCCATCGTCGTCATGATTGTCCTGCTGGGACTGACTGTCACACTTTGGGCCGAAGCAGATGACAACCTGCGTGTGGTCTTTACCACCACGGATGCAGGCGGGAGTTATGGTAATCGTCATGTACATGCGGTCTGGTTGACTACGGATGCAGGCGAATGGGTATCGACTGTGGGTAATATCGCAGTGGATAAACGAGCGGTTTTGGGCCAACCGTCGGGGCTACTCCCTGTCGAGTTGGTGGGGGAGCAATCCGGATCGCTCGGCGGATATCGACGCCCGCACCGGTGCCACGCAGACGGCCTACAAACGCTACAGTATCGATTGGGACTGGCGTGATCGTAACGGCAATCTTATCGAAGACGGTAATTATCTCCTGCACTTCGAATGTACCAATTCTGATAGTGGCAATCCCCGCAACTACACCACTTTGGCCCTAACCAAGGGACGCGTACCCTGGGTCATGGGGCCGGTCACCCAGGGCGGGTACGAGGATATCGTACTGACTTACACCCTGGGGGAATTGACGGTGTCCACCCTGGTGTCTACTGAAATTAACGAGCGTTCTGCCGTGTTGTCGGGCAGTATCAGCGGTGCGGATACCGATCAGACCTTACACACCTGGATCTATTGGGGGGACGAGGACGGGGCCGATCAACCTGGCGATTGGGATTATCGTGTTGATTTAGGCCAGCAAGGTAACGGGACCTTCACCTCACAGATAGATGCCTTGGAAAAGGCTAAAACTTATTATTATCGTGCAGCTGCCCAGAACGAGGCCTCACTACTTTGGGCCGAGCAAAGCGTTTCGTTTGTAGCCCAGGCCACGGTTACGCTCTTTACCGAGGGCGATTTCTGGCGTTATTTTGAGGGGCGTACCTTCCCCGGTTCGGATTGGGCGAGTTTGGCCTATGACGATCAGGATTGGCCGGAGGGCCCGGCCGGTTTCGGCTATGCCGATGGTGACGATCAGACCGAGTTGGACATGCGCAATCAATACGTGACCCTGTACCTGCGTCGCCATTTCCAGATCGAAGAGCCCAATCAGGTCGCGCAGTTGACCTTTACCGTGGACTATGACGACGGTTTCGTGGCCTTTATCAACGGTCTCGAGGTCGCGCGCCGAGGCGTGGACACCGGCCAGGATCACACCACTACCGCGGATAACCACAGTGCCTCGGTGGACGGCGGGGCGGTCGAGACTATCGATCTGGCTACCGCCGACTTGCAAGCGGGCGACAATGTCTTTGCCATCGAGGTCCACAATCAGGACATCGGCAGTTCCGACCTGACCTTGATCCCCACCCTGACCGTCACCGGTGGGATCAGCAGTCCTCAGCCTGTGATGGTCCTAGATGTCAATGCCCTGGACTTTGGAAACGTTCCCGTAGGCCAGAGCCAGACCTTGAGCGTGATCGTCTCCAATGAGGGTGAATTGCCCCTGGAGATCGAGGCAATCAACCTCGTCGGGCTCCATGCCAAGGATTTTTCCTGGTCCACGGAGGTCGATTTACCGGTAACAGTCGATGTGGGGCTAGAGCTTGCGATTGAGGTGGAATATCAGCCCGCTGCAGCGCAATCCTCGCTCTATACTGAACTTGTGATCGCCTCGGACGATTGGGATGCCCCCGTTCAAGTAGTCTCCCTACAAGGTCAGGGGCAGTAAATCTCGTCAGAAAATACCCCTATTTTGACGTTGCCAAATGTGGCTCAATTTTATAGACTGATGGGCTATTAATTTTTGGCAATGAAAGGACTACTGATGGGATGTAGAAGAGACCGCTTGAATAGAAGACGTGAAAACCAGCTCAAGACCCGTGCTGCCAACTCGCCGCGTAAGCAAAAGGAACGTGCCCGTAAGGCCGCCTTCGCCGCCGCCAAGGCCGCTGAGTAATCCATCACGTCTCATTTCTCCTAAATCAACTCCCCGGTGTAATATCAACGACACCTGGGGTCTGCGCTTTTGGCTCTATTGATTGATTTTCCATTTTTTCGAGGGAATCCAATCTAGTCCTGTGGGCTGGAGCTTGACCTCAACATAGTCTTGGATGTTGTTTTTCTGGACTGTTTTCTCAATCACTTTCACTGCTTTTTGAGCCAGTTCCAAACTGTTGGGATCGTACTCAAGAGTCCAGGTTAAGGGTAAGCGTTCAGGTTCTTCTTTGAGTATAATGTTGATGTATTCTGGAAACGTTTCTAGATCTTCAAGGTTTGTGATTTCCCAGCCCGTTCCTCTAATTGCCCGGCCATTCCTACTTTTGGTATAGACCCTTGAAGAGGAATGAATCCCCAAATGGTTTTCTATCAAATAGGTCGTTGCCCTGCCCCTAGTCGTGTTCCTGGATTTAATGCGTAAATCGATGTCCATCTCAAGACCCCGTTTTTTTATAATTCCGATGAGTTGGGATTGTATTTGTTCCGCAGTTGCGGGAATGTTGGGGAAATGAAGGATGTCGATACGCAGGGGTAATTGGTCCGGTTGCTCCATCAATTTTCTAAGCTCTGCAATCACCTCGGATGGGGTGAGAATGATTTTGTCTTGAAGTGGGTTATAGGTATCGGGGCTACCGAAAAAGGGTTTTGCCTTGTGATAAACGATGACGCTCTTTTCATCCAACACATCCAAGACGACCCAACTGAGGAGCGTTTGTACTTGTATTTCTCCAAAGGCATATCTGGGAATAACTCCCATCGTTTCTCTGAGTTGGGCCAATTGTTGCATTTGCTTTGCTTTGAGTTCCGCTTGGGCCAGGATCAATTCATGTCGAATAGCAAAGGCGGACTCGGATAATGCCTGGAGTTTCACTTCGATCTGCTCAATTTGCGTGTCGAGTAATTTGATCTGGGCGTAGTGTTCGGTGATTGTCCGAACGACGGTCTCTTGCCCTCCACCGTAGTTTTTCATTGCCACGCGAATGCAGTCAGCCAGTTCCGGATCCTCCACCTTCATGACTCGATCCAGTACGCTTTGGGCGTAGAGGGGCGTTAATGTTGAAAGCAGGAGCGTAACGATCAATGCAAGGATTGTCTGTCGTTTAGTTGTCATGGCGTTGACCTCCAAGGGATTGGGCCAGGATGGCGTAGGGGTGGTTGGTTTCGATGGGTTGTTTTTGCGTTTGTTCTGTTAATTGATCGCAACGTGCCAGCAGGGTGGCGACGGATGAGGGCGATTGTTGAGCATAGGGTGACTCTGTTTGCTCTGGGGTGGCCAGCAGGCCGGCTTGGCGATAGGCGTTGGTGGCTCGTTGCTCCATGCCCAGTTGGGTAAAGAAACGGGCGGCATCGAGCCAGGTCACCAGGTCTTGGGGTACCTCGACTGTGCCTTGAGCCAGGAGTAGGGGGGAGGGCTGGTCCTGATGTCCATTGTGGAGCCCGGCGAGGTAGGCTGTTGATAGCATGACCACGGCAGCGGCCGCCATGCAACTTCGTCTGAGCCAGAGGCGTCTTTGTTGGGCTTGGATGAGGGCCCGGCTGGACTCCTGTTTGAGTCGGGCCTTGAAGGCCGCGTTGGGGAGGTCCTGCTGGAGGGCCTGGGTGAGTAGATCGTCGATATCACGCATATTCGATTCCTTTAGGTTGGGTTGAGTCGCTTTTCATAGGCCAGGGCAAAACGCTGGCGTGCCCGCCGCAGACGGGATTCGGCTGCGTGTTCGGTGATTTGATGGGCCTGGGCAATGTCCCGCACGCCCTGACCGTCCAGATACTTGGCTCGCAGCAGGTCACGGTCTGACATCTCCAGTCGCTCCAGCACCTCCAGGACTAAGCTATGGTCCTCGGGGCCGGGCGATTGCAATCGTTGTTGGTGACGCTGCTGCCTCTGGAGACGCCGGGCTCGGCTCGTGCTCCACTTCTGATAGCGATTCCGGGCAATGCCGAAGAACCAAGCTCGTAGCTGACCCTGGTCCGGATCAAAGCGATGGATCCGACGGGCCGCGATCATAAAGGTCTCCTGGGTGATGTCTTCGGCTGCATGGTTGTCTCCGGATGTCAATTGCAAACAGAACGCATACACTGCGTCGAATTGCCCCTCGAACAGACAGGCCCATGCCTCCTGGTCTCCCTGTTGGGCCCGCATTAGGGCCAGCAACTCCTGGTTGTTCTGTGTTGACTTGCCTATCTCGTCACCTGTCTGTCTGAGGGCTTTTTGAACTCTATTCCCCACTCAAGGACACAATCCGTCAAAAACATTTGGATTTTAACGGAAAAAGCGTGTTTGAGAAAGGGAGACTCCTTAGCATGAAATAGTGATGCATTGTTTTTTTCTTGCGATAATCGCCTAGGAATTCTAAGGTTATGTTGATATTTGTCTGGAGAATTCAATGAAAACTCAGTCACTCGATACAGATCCAAAGGTTGAGGCCGAACTTGTGGCCCGGCTACGTGGTTTATC
Source organism: Sedimentisphaerales bacterium (assembly GCA_963662565.2). GTDB lineage: Bacteria > Planctomycetota > Phycisphaerae > Sedimentisphaerales > Anaerobacaceae. The sequence goes on from CAXXXG010000038.1 coordinate 37,766, forward strand.
GTTGGCGCAAAAGTTTTCTCAAGTCAGATCATTGACCGAAACGACCATGCGTTTGTCTCGTCGGGCCATTTGGCGTAATCATCAGGGGATGGATGAAAAGAGCTTGAACTGTTTGCTGGTCGAATTATGCTATGGAAAAGAACTGGCCACTCAATTCCAATCTTACCTTGAGAATCAGACTCGATGAATCCTCCAGATCTATTGCTTGCGATCAAGCCGGCGATTAATGCCTTTGAGTCATTGTCGATTCCCTATTACATTGGTGGCTCAATTGCCAGTTCTCTTTATGGCTTGGCCCGTGCGACCATGGATGTCGATGTGGTTGCACAGATGGGTGCCTCGCAAGTGGCCTCCTTTGTGGAACAGCTCAAGGAGGCGTACTACATTGACGAACATATGATTCTCGAAGCCATCGCATCGACCTCTTCATTCAATCTGATTCATTTGGAGACCATGATAAAGATTGATGTGTTCATTCAGAAACCCGATCCATTCCATCAGTCTGCCCTGAAACGTAAACAAGTCGATCAGTTGGTGCCTGACGATCCTGAGTCCGATTTTTATTTCTATTCACCTGAAGACATCCTCTTGCATAAACTCTGTTGGTATGAAATGGGGGAACGGACGTCTGAGAGACAGTGGCTGGATGTTCTAGGCATTATTAAAGTCCAGGGCCACGTCCTGGACCAAGAGTATCTAACAAAATGGGCTCAATCCGTAGAAGTCCTGGATTTACTTATACAGGCCTTCAATGAGGCAGGTTATCCACTAGCCAATGATTGATGATATGATACTTCAGTAGCCCCTCGGTTCACTCGGTTTCTCTGTCCTTCTGCTCCTCAGTCCCTCTGTCCTTCAGAGTTTCACCCGCTATGCTTCTCTCGTATTCATGGATGATGCGGATCTGCTCGGCGGTCATGTTGATTTCCATGTGTTTCTTGGCGTATTCGATGGCTTCGTCGGCACTGCATTTTTTGACGGCCTTGACAATGCAGCAGACGGCGATGCCGGTGCGGCCTACCCCTGCGTGGCAGTGGACCACGATATTCTGTGAGGACAGGCGACAGAGAGCTTCGTTGACCAGTTCGTTAACGAGGCGGTAGGAGGGGGCCTGGAAATCCTTGATGCTGAACTGGGTGCAGGAGATGTCGTTGTTGAGGTAGAGTTTACGCAGATTACGGCGTGACTTTTTGTCCAGTTCGGCATCGGTGATGACCATGAGGACGTGTTCGATGTGACATTGTTTGTAAATCTTGATCAAACGCGAGCCCCGGTCATAGGCACCAAAGGGCATGGGACTGGCGTAGAGTTGGCCCTTGGTGTCCAGCGGGATGTGACGGAACACACCGCTATTTTGGTGTTGTACCCATCGTTCTCTCAGTCGTCTGAAAAACATTTGACTAGATCCTTAATCTTGCCACGTTATGATGTACCCGATGTTGAATATTATAGGACAATTACAACAAAGAGGCAATGGGTGGTGGCCTGGCATTTGCCATCATGCCTTCGTTGACTAGGAGATCGATATGAAACTCGGATTTGTTGGCACAGGTAAGATCAGCTCAGCGGTGGTGGAGGGACTGTGTTCTGCCCATATCGAGGGGTTGGAGATCAAGCTCTCCCCACGGGGCGAGATCGTGACGCAGGCCTTGGCCCAGGCTCATGCTCAGGTGGAACGCTGTCAGAGCAATCAACAGGTGCTGGATGAATCCGAGGTGGTGGTGTTGGCGGTTCGTCCTGATGATGCTATGGGAGTGGTCGCCGGTTTGAAGTTTCGTGCGGATCACGAGGTGATTTCCTTTGTTCCGTTCCTGTTGCAGGCGGATTTGGAGCGGGCCGCGGCACCGGCACGGCATTGTTGTCGGGCTATTCCCTTGCCCACGGTGGTGCATCACCAATGTCCCACAACCATACTCCATCCCAACCAGACAGCCTTAGATCTGTTCGGTGCCATAGGCCAACCCCTGCTGGTGGACAATGAATCCCAGTTGCATACCCTCTGGACCCTGACGGGGTTGATTTCTCCCTTATATGACTGGATGGATGGGCTGAGTCAATGGTCGGTAGGACAGGGTGTCACTGAGGAATTATCGCGGCGTTTCGTGGTGGACATGGTGCAGGCCCTGGCCTATGCCGCTCAACAATCCGATCCGCTGGACTTTCAGGCCCTCTCTCATCATGCAGCCACACCCGGTGGGATGAACGAGCAGGCCGCCAGCGAGATTGCCAACCAGGGCAGTCACAAGGCCTATGCCCTGGTTCTGGATCGACTGCTGGAGCGTTTTCCCAATTTAGGTTAATCCCCCAGACAGACGCCCAACTGACGAGCGGTTTGGACCCACTCGTGATCGATAGGGACCAGCTTCTTTTGCCCCGCGACCTTCTCAAGTGAGATGGCCTTGACCTTGTCGCCCTTGATCGCCATCATCACGCCATATTCCTTGCGACTAAGCACATCGGCACAGGCGGTACCCAGGCGGGTGGCCAGTAGTCGATCTGCCGCTGAGGGGGTGCCTCCACGTTGGAGATGGCCCAGAATGGTCAAGCGGGATTCCATGCCGGTGAGTTCTTCCAATTGGTGTGTCAGGGTTAGAGTATGGTCTACATGTTCCTGATGAAAGGCGTCCAGGTCCTTGGCAGCCTTCTTCTTGTCTTCCTTGTTCTCGGCGTTGTCCTTGGCCGCGACCAGCTTGTCGATGGTCTGGGCCTGTTGTTTTGATACGGCACCTTCAGCTATCGCCACGATACTAAAGTTCTTACCCGCCTTGGAACGCTTGCGCAGGGTCTTGGCCACAACCTCGGCGTCGTAGGGGATCTCAGGGATGATAATGGCATCGGCACCGCCGGCGATGCCCGCGCCTAGGGCCAGCCAGCCGGCTCGATGTCCCATAATCTCGACCACGATAATGCGGTTGTGGCTCATGGCGGTCGAATGCAGCCGATCGATGGCTTCTGTGGCAATGCCCAGGGCGGTGTCAAAGCCGAAGGTGATGTCGGTCTGTGCCACGTCATTATCGATGGTCTTGGGTAAGGTGACGATGTTGATCCCGGTCTTTTGCAGACGCAAGGCGTTTTTCTGAGTGCCGCCACCGCCCAGGCAGACCAGGGCGTCGAGGTGGTGTTTTTTGTAGGTCTCGACTGCTGCATCGGTCATGTCGCGTGTCTTGCCACCCATGGGCATACGATGGGGTTTGTCTCGGCTGGTGCCCAGGATGGTGCCACCATCGGTAAGGATGCCGGAAAGGCTCTTGGAATCGAGGGCCTGGGTGCGGTCCTGGACCAGACCGCGGAAGCCGTCGCGAAAACCGACAAACATCATGCCGTGGACATCCTGTCCGGCCCGTACGATCCCACGAATGGCGGCGTTAAGGCCCGGGCAGTCGCCGCCGCTGGTCAATATCCCTATATGTTGGGGCATGTTTGATCTCCTTATCATTAATTTAAAGTCAGTATAACTACCTTTGACGCACTTGCAACCAGTCACCTATTTTCACACATACCCCCTTGACGTTGGGTGGATAAAGGCGTAGCATTTACGGCTTGTTTCTTCATTAATTAGGGTCTAGTTCAAATGGAAAAAGCCATAGCAAAAGCGGCCGCGCTGGTCGAGGCCATGGAGTACATTCGGGCGTTTCGCGGCAAGATCGTGGTGGTCAAGCTGGGCGGCAGCGTCCTGGATGATGCGGACATGCTCAAGAAGCTCGTCACGGATGTGGCCTTTATGGCCACGGTCGGCATGCAGCCGATTATCGTCCACGGCGGGGGCAAGGCCATTACCCGGGCCATGAGCGAGGCCGGTCTGGAACCGGTCTGGGTTCAAGGTCGCCGTTACACCGATGAACGGACCCTCACCATTGCCGAACATACCCTGGTCAAGGCCGTCAATACGCCGGTCTGTGAGACTTTGGAGGAATTGGGGTGTACGCCCATGGCTCTGCATTCGCTCAGCAGCTGTGTGTTGTTTGCCCAACCGTTGCGTCTCGACGGCCCGGGCGGCCGCAAGTTGGACCTGGGCCTGGTGGGCGCGGTCAATGACGTCAACGGCAAGCTGCTTCGCACGCTTTGCCATGATGGCACCATTCCCGTGATCGCTTCCGTGGCCCGTGACAAGTCCGGTGGCAAGCTCAATGTCAATGCCGATAGTGCGGCAGGCATGGTAGCGGCTGCGGTCGGGGCCGAAAAACTGGTCATGGTCAGTGATACCCACGGCGTACGTCGCGATATCGACGATCCCGAGAGTTGGATTTCCAGTCTGGATGAAGACCAGATCAAGGAGATGGTCGAGACGGGTGTCATTGGCGGGGCTATGCTGCCCAAGATCGAGGCCTGTCTCACAGCCCTTGATGGCGGTGCCAAAAAGGCCCATATCATCGACGGTCGTATTGCCCATTCGCTCCTGCTCGAGATCTACACCGAGAAGGGCATCGGCACTGAGATCGTCAAAAATTGAGAATATAGAATGCAGAATGTAGAAGATAGAATTCTACATCGCGTTGTGAGGTAATACTTATGAATACACAAGAGGTTATTGCTCAATTCGATAAATACGTGATTGCAAACTACGGCCGGTTGCCACGGGTGATCGTCAAGGGCGAAGGGGCCTACCTGTGGGATGCCGATGGTAACAAGATTTTGGATATGTTCCCCGGTTGGGCGGTCAGTGGCATTGGTCACTGTCACCCCAAGGTCGTGGCGGCCATTCAAAAGCAGGCGGCTGAACTGCTGCACATCGACAACACCTTCTATTCCGAGCCGCAGGGTCAACTGGCCCAGTTGCTCAGTGAACGGGCCTTTGGCGGTAAGTGCTTCTTCTGCAACAGTGGGGCAGAGGCCAATGAAGGTGCCTTGAAACTGGCCCGCCTGGCCACGGCCCCGGAGAAGTACAAGTTCATTACCTGTGAGAACAGCTTCCACGGTCGGACCTTTGCCACTGTGACAGCTACGGCCCAGCCCAAGTATCACGAGGGCTTTTTGCCCATGCTGCCGGGCTTCAGCTATATCCCCTTTAACGACATCGATGCTTTGAAGGCCGCCTTTACTGACGAGGTCGCGGCGGTGATGCTCGAACCCATTCAGGGTGAGGGCGGTATCAATGTGGCCACGCAGGAATTCCTGGACGCCATTCGCAATCTGTGCGACGAGAAGGGGGCCTTGATGATTCTCGATGAGGTTCAGACCGGCATTGGACGCACGGGCAAGTGGTTTGGCTATCAACATTATGACGTGACCCCGGATATCATGACCATGGCCAAGAGCCTGGGCGGTGGTGCCGCTATTGGTGGCATGATGGCCACGGCCGAAGTCGCTGCCAAGCTGGTACCGGGCAAGCATGCCTCTACCTTTGGGGGTAACAACCTGGCCTGTGCCGCTGCTGTGGCCGTGATCGAGGCCATTGAAGAAGAAGGCCTGATTGCCAAGACCGTAGAGATGGGCCAATACACCCAGCAGAAGTTGGAGGCCCTCAAGGATAAGCATTCTGTCATCGATCATGTGCGCGGCGCAGGGCTCATGATCGGTCTACAGTTGACCGTTCCCGGTGCGGGCATCGTCAGTGAATGCCTGGAACGCGGACTGCGGATCAACTGTACCCACGATACGGTTATCCGGTTCATGCCGCCCATGATTGTCACTAAGGAACAGATTGACCAGGCTGTGGACATCTTTGATACGGTATTGGGAGGTGTCTCATGAAACACTTTCTCTGTATAAATGATTGTTCTGCTCAAGAACTTAAAGATTTGTTGGCCCTCAGTAGTGAACTCAAGGCCAAGGATAAAGCAAAGGCCTTGGTGCCTACCCTCAAGCATAAGACCTTGGCCATGGTCTTTGAAAAGGCCAGCTTACGCACACGCATGAGCTTTCAGATCGCCATGACTGATTTGGGTGGTCACGGCATCTACCTCAAGCCAGAGGATATCGGTATCCTGGGTGAACGTGAGCCAATTAAGGATATGGCTCGAGTCTTTAGTCGCTATATCCACGGCATCATGGCCCGGACCTATGCCCATGAGACCCTGCATGAATTGGCTAAGTATGCCGATGTACCGGTGATCAATGCCTTGAGTGACTGGTCGCATCCCTGTCAGGCCATGGCCGATGCCTTGACCATTCAGGAACATCTGGGCGATTTAGCCGGTAAGAAGATTGCGTATATCGGTGACGGCAATAATGTGGCCCGGTCCCTGGCCTTTGTGGCGGCCAAGTTGGATATGATCATGACCGTGGCTTCTCCGGCTGGCTACGAACTGGACCAGGAGACCGCAGATCAAGCGAATGCCGAACAGAATTGTCTTAGCCTGTTGCGAGATCCTGTTGAAGCGGTTCAGGGCGCCGATGTGATCTACACCGATACCTGGATCAGCATGGGGCAGGAAGATGAAGCGGCTCAACGTATCAAGGAGTTCGAAGGCTTCCAGGTTAATGCAGATCTCATGAAGCATGCCCCCAACGCCAAGGTCATGCACTGCCTGCCCGCCCATCGTGGTCACGAGATTACGGATGAGGTCTTTGAGTCACCCAATTCGGTCATCTTCGACGAGGCAGAAAATCGTCTGCATTTCCAGCGGGCACTGTTGCAGTATTTGATGGCGGATTGATTCAGCGATCTATACCCATGAATAACAAAAGGCTGTCACTGTGAGTGACAGCCTTTTTTGTTGAGGGGACTGTTCTCCGCTTTTATCCCAGTCCCAACAGAAAGTCTTTTGCGGCTTCCAGTACGGTGTCATGTCCTACCGCAATATCTGCGGCATTGGGTTTGATTGGGACATCCGGTTCCAATCCGCGAGATTCGATCATGCGATCCAGATATCCATGGTAGCCCCGGATAGAGACCTGTACGCCATATTTGCCGTCCAACAGGGAAGTGGTGGTCTTGGCCGAGGAGGCCCCGGCTGTCGTTTCGCCAAAGACCGTGGCTCGGTCATTGGCAATGAACCAGGAGGCCCAACCTTCGCCGGCACTGATACAGCGACTGTCGATTAATAGGGCTATGGGACCGTTAAACTGTGGGCGTTGTGTTGCGGCATTCTTATCGAAATTGACAAAGGCGACGCTTCCATCAAAACCCCCGCCACTATTACCTCGCACATCGATGATCATGCCCTGGGCATCGGTCAATGCGTCAACGGCGTCGTCTAAATCATCAGGAAGATCCGATTTGATCCGTCGTATATAGATATATCCGATATCATCCTCGAGCATCTTCCAGGATACATTGGCGGAATCGTCGATACCGAATTTGGGCACGGGTAAACGGGGGATATATGAAATCTTTTGGACGGCGGCTAGGTCAACGACAAGGGGAGCTCCATTGGGATCTTGCAGTTCCAGGGGGATGACACTGCCCACTTGTTCTTGACGAACAAAGGTTCTGAAAGCATCATGTCGTAAACAGCGTTCACTGGAATAGCCATAATAGATCGAGATTTCCTCCATGGTTTGTTGGACTGCATCTTCGGCAGTGACTTGGTTGATTTCTTGCACGATCATACCGGGCACAATACCCGCATCCTCTGCCGGGCTACAGCGATCCACATAAAACACGACGGCTTGACCTTGGTCGTCTTCCAAACAGGCAAAACCGGGATCCCAACTGGGTAGGGGTGCCCTGGGGACGCTGGCTGTACCGCTTTTGAGATAGGAGTGACTATCCTGACATTGGGCAATCAGTTCCATACAGAGTAAGGCAAAGTCGTCATCGTTTGTCACTTGCTCTACTTTGGGTAACAACTCATCGCCAACTTCATCCCAGTCGATGTCCTTTAATTCGAAAAAGGCATATTGCTCATTTAAAAAGTTATACAAATCATAAAACGGATTGATGTAGTCGGTCTCGGTTACGTTTGGTTCTTCGTCAATCGGTCCTTCAATAAGTCCGATGGCCTGTTGAAACTCGGTCCAGGTTATTTCATCGTAAGCGTATAGGACAAGAGGATTGCGAATCGATTCGCATTGAGGATTCAAAGCTACGTTGGTGTTGATTTGATCTAAGAAACACTGAAGATCATTGGCAACTCCCCAAAGGATTCGACCGGATTCCTGTGGGTCAACCAGGCAGATTTGAGCCATGCGACGAAATGCGAGTGATCTTTTAGCGTTACTGAGGAGGTCTATCCTTTGTGTGCTTTGACTCGTCGATAAAGCATAATAGATGGTATGGTGTAATGATTGCGGATCAAAGCTGAGATAATAGAAAGTGTCCATTACCGAGTCTGGAATCGTTCTACTGGTATTTCCCCATACCCAATAGTTACCAAGACATTGGATCAAGAATGAATCGCTAGTTCTCGCGGATCTGTATCCACGTCGAAATAATTCAACGATTTCTATCTCGTTGTACGGTATTCTATTTTCACGATTCCACCACAGGTCTAGGAGTCTACCTGCCTCCGAATCGCTCGGAAAATAATTCTCAAAATGATAAAATCCGGAATCCGTGAGGTCGATCAATTCCGGGACATTGCCTGTGGGGTCAACGCTGGCTTCCGCAATGACAGGGACCGCTTGGTTGGTGTCCTTGATGGTTATGGCAAATTGATAATCGTTCAGTTCATGGTTGATATATTGCTCAATGATGTCAGCAATAGGACCATATTGGGGATATTCTACCACAATATCGGATATCTCATCGAGGAACTCGCTGGCCTGATTGGCATCTTCTGCTGCCCAAACGCACCACTGGGCGCACTGTACATCCAAGAGGGCAATCTGGGCCAGACGTTCCATGATCGGGTCGGCCTTGTAGAGATTCATGAGTCTTTGTTCTGCTAATGTTAATACCGGTATTTTTGATAAGCCCCAATAAAGCGAGTCAAAGGCCGAAGAGCGATCGAAGCTTAGATAATAAAACAAATCGATAAGGGCATCCGGAAGATAAGCTTGATTGAAATACTGTTGCCCGAGCCACTGAATGAGTTCAGCTTTATCAACCTGTGTGGTACTGTAGCCGTTGGTGATTAATGTAAGTGTCTGACTGTAGGTGAGGGTGGAGCTGTCCTTGTCCGACCACCAGTCATCTAAATCAACACCATCCGTGGGGTCATGTAAATGGCCGATATGTCTGATGTACGGGTCATTGTCCCAGAGATACATGTCGTTGGAGCCCTGTAGTGATGATCCTTTTGTTCTGGATATGTACAAATCGGGATCCTCTGGAGCATTGTTCAGATCTCTGAGTTGGAGGGCAAAGTCACGACCGGTTAGTTCACCGGATTGATAGGATAGAATGAGTTGGTAGATATCTGAGAACTCTGGATAGGTTTGGACATAGGACTCTAATTGGGCCAGATAGTCCGCCATCTGTCCGGATGCTTCCATGGCCCAAAAGCAGCATTGTGTACATTGAGGATGGGTAAGGGATAACTGGGCCATTCGTCTGAATACAGCATCACATTTCGTTAGATTAGGATCGCTTTCAGATGCCATAGTCTGAATCTTAGATAGCCCATAGTAAACGGCGTGATAAGCAGTCGATGGATTGAAACTTAGATAGTAGAAGAATTTTACGACATCGGAGGTGATCTCCCCTTCGTCTAGGTAATAGTCTGAAACATAGCGACATAACATTGATCGTGGGATCGTTGTTTCTTGTCTTAATCCTTGTCGGATCGTGGACAAGGGATCTTCAACATAACTGTGTCGGTACCACATGGAATAGAGGATTTGACCGGCCTCAACATCGTCAGGGAAATAGGAAAGATAGAGTGTCTTGCCAGAGTCGCGCAGGTCAGCCAACTCTAGCAGTCCACAGGAATCCGTGGTCGTGGGTTCGTATTCAATCATCAATTCGCATTTGTACCAACTTGAACTGCTGAGGCCTCGATCATCAAAACTAATCATCAGTGTGAAATCGTTGGAGAGTGTGGGATATTGGTAGATACTTAACTGAGAGCGAGCCTCGAGAGGATTGAGGGTGACACTCATTGCGGTTTGAGGCAGGCTGGGTGATAACGCGTCAAAGGTTGACGATGATGCGACATACCTTATTTGTGCGGGAGGGTCTTCCGGCCACGTGGGCAGCCATTCGTTTTGATCCAATACTAAAATATTATTTAGGTACGTATTGATGATCGTAGGCTCATTTTTGCCTAAGTGACGTCCCACCGCTGCATAGTTCAGGTGGTTCCAGGTTATTTTATTACCCTGGATCACTAGGATGTCACGCCCATCGATATAGGCTTCTATCTCATATTTTAATGTGACAGGATCAGCGAAGAGCAGGGTGGGTAAAAAACTCACTACCCAACAAAATACACCTATCGATAAGAGGCGTCTCTTCAAACGATCTCTTGCTTGGGTTTGCTTGGGGGTTGTTTGGATAGATTTTCTGCGCTTGCATGATTGAACACTCATGGCAATCTCCCTTCTTGGTGAATGAAATGTATAAAATGATCTACATGAGATCTATTGACGGTCTCTTATGGGTATCCAACGTTGCCATAGGGCCTGGATTATTGTTGCGTCCTTGAGGCCATGTCCCTGTTCTTGGGCAGGGCTCGGAGGAAGTGAGAAGTCTCCGTTGTCCGCATCGGTGAATTCCATCGCATCTGAGAATGAGCCATTGGCGATTTCACAGTTCTCGGTGTTGGTTTCATTGTTCCCCACCGCATTGAGGCCAATTCTGAGGCGGTGACGTGTTTCGCCTTCCTGTAAGAACACGATGATACCACGGGAATTCTCAGTAATGATGTTATTTTTGATGCTAAGACTGCAGGTTGAACGTGATCCAATTCCCGCATAATCGTTTTTCATGATGAGGTTGTTCTGAATTTGGACTGAGGCCTTGGCAAAGCCGTCAATACCCGTGCCGTTACCAATGATGGCGTTATTGCGGATTGCACCCCGACAGCTCTTGTTGCCCAGATAGATGCCACGATTTTGGTTATTGATGATGAGATTGTCTTCGACCTGGAGTGTGCCCCCGGTCGAACGGATGGCATGGTATTTCGAGCCGGTGATCACATTGCGGAAGACTTTCATGGTGGAATCCGAGTAGTTGATCACCCCTTGGTGCCCGCAATCTTGGATAATGCTGTCTTGGAGCACGCCTTGGGTTCCTTGCATGAATTGAACCACATACTCAAATCCCTGTAGACGGCAGTCTTCTACCGTGACATTAGAGAAGCCTTGGGCACGTAGACCGCTGGGGCATCGCTGGTAATTTCCCAAGGCCGTGATGGTGCAGTGGCTTGCTTTACCCCGGGTGTCGTTGAACAGGATAGCGCAGGGATTCTCCGCCTTATCACTCGTGGCCAATTGCCATTCGACGGTGATATTTTCGAGGGTGACAAGGCCCTTGCCCTTATTATCGACCCAAATGGCGGGTTCATTGTCCGTGACTTGTAGAATGCAGTCGCTGGCAGATTCGCCTCTTAAAGTCAATGATTTGTCGATCGTAATAGGCTCTGTATAAAGACCCGCGGGAATGGTGACGACGTCTCTAGGTCGGGCGGCATTGATCAATTCTTGAAGATTGATCTTCTCCGTCGGAGACGTTTGAACCTCTGGTGTGTCATTGGCGATTAGCGGATTACCTTCTGTGTGTCTGTTGGTTGGCTGTGGTTGAACGGGACGCGATGAACTGTTGGATTCCAGGTTCTCGACAGGTGGAGTGGGGCTTTGATCGGTGGCACGGGCCATGGGGAGAATAAAACAGCCCATGGCTAGGATCATCACAATTCCGAAACCACTGATTCTTGCACTTTTGGGTATAGGTCGGTTTAACATGTGTTTCATCCTTCCTTTAAATGCCTTTTTATCCTCGACAACACCGACGAGGCGAAGCCCCAATGAGGGTCTGCCAAAGGCCAGTTTCGCCACATGCAACAGGGCTTCCGGGTAGGCTTCGGCAGTGTCGTTAATTGTGGCCATGACCGATTCATCCACGGCCTGTTCTCGAATCCGCCTGATGGCTGCATTGGCCAGCCACAATAATGGATGATAGAAATAAACGATCTGGAGGAGTGTCTGTGTGAGGTTGATCCACAGGTCACCGCGTCGAACATGGGACAATTCATGCATGAGAACCAATTTCAATTGGTTGGGCTTCAATTGGCTATCGAGATTGTGAGGCAGCAGGATCACGGGGTTCAACAAGCCACAGACCGCAGGGCTGGTGGTGTTTGGGGATAACTTCAAACGAATCTTTTGATTCAAGCCCATTTGCTTGCAACAGTCGTTTAAGAGGTCTTGAGTAGAGCTTGGGCTATTCGAGGCCTGAGCAATCAGCCCCTTAACAAAGAGCACCCGTTGTATGAGGAGCAGGATCATGGCGATGGCTGCCGTCAACCAAATCAAGAAGATAATGTCTTGCCATGCTATAGAATTAAAGGAATGAGGTTGAGTCGGTAATGCCGTTTCTTGGATCTTACTGGTGGGCAGTGGTTCTGTTGCGGTATTGTTTACAGTTGTGTTATTGTTAGGTGATAGGGGAGGGGCTGAGATTGGATTGCTCGGTAGGTCAGGAAATTGAATCTCTATGGAGACGGCCTTATGGTATTGACTCCAGAGCCCTCCAATACTAAAAGGTGCTGTCAGAGAGACAGGTGATACTAGTTTAACGAGTAGCAGCATCCATAGGCTGTAAAGGAAAATGGCGGTTACTTTTTTTCTAAGGATATAGGTTAAGAGCAGCAGGAGGACGATCAGGATACTGGATTGAATCAGCATCGGGATCGCGAAGTTGACGAAATTTAGGGCCAGGTTATGTAAACATTCACTCAAATTGGCCATGTCTTTACTCTCCCAACATGGTTATTCCTGGTGGTTACGTCTTGTTTGCCTCTGCCTTTTTGGCTTTGATTAACTCTTCTAACTCTTCCAGGTCCTCATGTGTAAGATCGTTGCTGTTCAGGAGAAATTGCATCATAGGGGTCAAGGCGCCATCGAAGGCTCGCTTTACCGTACGCATGATTTCGCCACGCTGCGCCTGTGCTCGGGTGATGGCCGAGCGGTAGAGAATCAGATTGCGCATGCGTTCGGTGGTGAGAAAGCCCTTCTCTGCCATTCTATCCATCATGGTCTTGACGGTACTGTAGCTCCAACCCATCTCTGACACCAACGCTTCCTGTACAGTAGGGGCGGCACAGGGCTCATTTTCCCAAACGGCCCGAATAATAGCCCATTCTCCCTGTGTCAATTCGAACTTATTCTCTTTCATGGCATATCTCCTCAGGTCTTTACTTAAGTGAATATAACTCTACAAATGTAAAGAAAGCAAGGAAGAATTGTGGGATCTCCAAAAAAAGTTATAGAATCGGTGTTTTAGACCTGTGAGCTACGATTTTTTATTCTGTTACGGCGTTGAGGATTGAAAGGGCACTTTACGAAACAACAGTGGCGACAGAAATAAGCGGGAAAGATGATGCAGGTCGGCAGACAGAAGATCCAGTACAGGAGCATAAGAGGTGGGCGTTGGTATAAGAAGGGCTGAGGAAAGAGCATGGCGATGGTGAGAACCGTGATAAAGGAAGTCTTCTCGCGTAGTGAAAGCTCTCGGTCCTTGTGAGCAAACAAGGTCACGATTCGGAAGGGCATTCCTAAGCAGGTCTTATGTTGGTAGGGGTAGGGGCAGTGACTACAGAAACAATTCAGGATAATCCATGCCGTGGTTCCCATGAATAATAGGTATAAAATTCCCCAAAGGTGACTCTCTAATAAGACGCCGATGATCCCAATGGCAAAGAAGCCGTACAAGCAGATCCTCATACCTATCTTGTGACGCAATGAGAATGTCTGCAATAAGCAAGATGTGTTCCTACAGGGAGAGTTCTGTCTTGATTCGGAGTTGTTTTCATTGGGCTGTGTCATGGCCACAACCTAGCACAAATCTATGATAGTTCAATGAGGAAAAAGAATGGTGAGGTTGGCTGTAAATTACCTATGTTATCTTTTTGGGGGTTATATCAGAATCCCATCCGATTTTCGCATCCTTAGATTGACATGTCACTATAACGACCTATAATAATCTCTGTTGTATGACCCTTTATGGAGGAGTGGTCGATGACAAGGAAACCATGGGTATGGTTACATGGATGTTCTGGCTTCGTCTTGGATGGAAGTCAGGGAGACATGATCGTACCGCGAGAACTTTTCAATTGCCCCCCTCAGAGTCTCTGCTTCACCCTCTTCTCTAAAAGTCCGTAGTTTGTTCTATAGGTAGAGACTCGTCCCTGTACACTGGCCTCCTGGGTCCTCGTGCCCTGAGCATTCCAGGAGGCCAGCATCTCTAACAAACATAAGGGTTGTGTTGTTTTTGGTCAACAGGTGTTTTGGTTGCCTAGTTTTACAATTCACGCCCTAGCCGTATGAAAAAAATGCTCTTATTGCTGGAAAAAGGCCTTGCAAGTCAATTTCCGATCGCTATACTGTATCGACACTTATCGCGGGTGTAGCTCAGTGGTAGAGCGTCACGTTGCCAACGTGAATGTCGTGGGTTCGAATCTCATCACCCGCTTTTTTTATTCCCCAAGGTTGGGGGTAGACGGCCAGGACGGCTGAAACCCATATATAGTATTAGTGAGTTACCGGCTCGATGCTAGTTTGGCGTTGGTCACTGATACGTTTGAATTCAACCAGAAGGTTGGATACGGATGTTATGATTGGCCAGGGGAAATGGTTTTCTCTGAGCCTTTTTTATTTGTCGAAAATCAATCATGAATCGATAACCCATCCTCTTAAAGGAGCCCACTTATGGCCCAAGAGCAAGAATCCAATGTGCCTCAAAATATCGTAACTGTTGAAGAAGTTGGTCCTTGCAAGAAGAAGGTCTCGATCGAGATTCCGGCCGAGGCCATTCAGAAGGTCATGGACGATCAATATAATGATCTTCGTAAAGAGATCGTTTTGCCTGGCTTTCGTAAGGGGCGTGCACCCCGCCGCCTGCTGGAAAAGCGTTTTGGCAAGGAAACCAGTGAGCAGGTTAAGCTGACCTTACTGGCTGATTCCAGTGATGCGGCCATGAAGGATAATGACATCGCGGTCTTGGGCGAGCCGGATATCAAGGTTGAAGAGATCGAGTTGCCTGCAGAAGGTCCCCTGAAATACGACTTCGAGGTCGAGGTATGGCCGGAATTCGAATTGCCCGAGTTGGAGGGCATTGCCGTGACCAAGACCGCGGTTGAAGTCGCCGATGATCAGGTCGATGCGGAACTGGATCAATTGCGTCGTTACTCGGGCGTCTGGGAGCCCCGAGGCGAAGGCGATGCTATCGAGTTGGACGATCAGGTCATGGTCGACGCCTTGGTTAAGGTCGAGGACGTCGAGGAGGCCGAAAAGCACGATAATACTCAAATCATGGTTCGTGAGAATGGTTTTGTTGCCGGTATACCGGTCGAGAAGCTGGGTGAACTGTTAGTGGGTGCCAAGGTCGGCGATACCCGGGAAACATCTGTCGAGGTGGCCAAGACCTTCTTCAAAGAGGAATATCGTGGCAAGAAGGTCGATATCACTATTGAAATCAAGGATATCAAGGCCATGAAGCCCGCCGAGATCGATAAGGGCTTCCTGGATCGCTACGGTGTGGAAGACGAGGACGAGCTCAAGACCCGGATTCGTGAGATGCTGGAAGGTCGTCAGGAACAGCAGGCTCAAGGGGAAATGTCGGAGCAGATCTATAAATATCTGTTGGATAGCACCAGTTTTGAATTGCCGCTAGATGTGGTCGCCCAGCAAGCCGGTAGCCTGTTGCAGCGTCAATACGTACGCCTGCTGAGCCAAGGCCTGGAGCGTGAGAAACTGGAAGAACAGATGGAAGCCCTGCGTGCCAGTAGTGAAGAGCAGGCTCAAGATCAGCTCAAGACCTTCTTTATCATGGACAAGGTCAGCGACAAACTGGATATCCAGGTAACCGAGGAAGAGGTCAACGGCCAAATCGCCTACCTGGCCATGCAACGCGGCCAACGTCCGGAACGCATGAAGGAGCAGATGGAACGCGATGGTTCCTTGAGCCAGTTCCGTCTGGAAATCCGTCAGAACAAGTGTATCGAGAAGCTGCTGGAGACCGCCCAGATCGCCGAAGTGGCCCCTAGCGAGAAAAAAACCACGAAATCCGCCCCAAAAAAGAAGGCGACCAAGAAGAAAGCTACAAAGAAGGCCGCCCAAAAATCCGATGACAAGGAAGACTAAATTGGATCAAGGTCCCTCATCTGTTGGATGTGGGCCCGCTTTTAAGGAAGGATTTTGATGAATATCGAGCATCCAGAACCGCGGACGCATCGGAATTTTGAGATCTACAACCAGTACGGACAGTATCAGCGTTTTCGCCAGATGAGTCTGGACGATATGATGCTGGAAAACCGCATCATCTTCCTGATCGGGGAAATTAACTATGCCCGGGCCTCGGAAGTGATTATGAAGCTGCTCTATCTGGACAATCTCAAACGCAGTCAGATCAACCTCTATGTCAACTCTCCCGGTGGCAGTGTGGACGACACGTTGGCGATCTATGATACCATGCGGTTCATTGGATCGGACGTGGCTACCTACTGTATCGGACGTGCCCAATCGGGTGGGGCAGTCATCTTGGCGGCAGGCAAAAAGGGCCTGCGTCATGCCTTACCCCATGCCAAGGTCATGCTGCACCAGCCGTGGGGCGGGGTGACCGGTCAGGCCTCGGATATCAAGATTCAAGCCGATGAGATCATCAAGGCCAAGGCGACTCTCAATGCCTTGCTGGCCCGACATACCGGCCAGGATGTCGAGAAGATTGCGGCCGAAACCGAACGGGATCGTTATATGAGTGCAGATGAAGCCCTGGCCTATGGCTTGGTGGATGAAGTTCTGCATGAGGAAGAATCTGAAGGCGACGACAATAAGAAAGCCGATCAGAAGCAATAGCATAATCCCCACGCGGCGGGCTCAGGTCCGGCTAGGTGGAAAGGAACTGGATACATGAGTTTGAATCAACTGGTACCAATTGTCATCGAGAAGAGTGGCCGTACAGAGCGTGCCTATGACATTTATTCCCGACTGCTCAAGGATCGCATTGTATTTTTGGGTGGCCCGGTCGATGATACCTCAGCCAACTTAATCGTGGCACAGATGCTGTTTTTGAGTAACGAAGACAGCAAGAGCGATATTCACTTTTATATCAATTCACCCGGTGGTTCGGTCACCGCGGGTTTGGCCATCTACGACACCATGCAGTTTGTCCGTTGTGACGTGGCCACCTACTGTGTGGGGCAGGCCGCCAGCATGGGATCGGTTCTGTTGGCCGGGGGCGCTGCTGGCAAGCGTTTCCTGTTACAGAACAATCGCGTCCTGTTGCATCAGCCGCTGATCAGTGGTGTGTTGCAGGGCCCGGCAACCGATCTGGAGATCGAGGCCCAGGAAATCATCCGGTTACGCACACGTTTATACGATATTTTCGAGACTCATACCGGCCAAAAAGCCGATAAGATTGAAAAGGATTGTGATCGCAATCTCTGGTTGTCCTCGGAAGAGGCCATTGAGTATGGCCTGGCGGATCGTATCCTGCAAAAGGCCCCGGAGATCGTGCGAGACGACGACTAGGCTGACAGATCGGCCTAATCCCTGGACCCAAAGGGGGCTCATATGCGAATGGAACGCATGGTTGCCCTCCTGGCCATGACCTTGTGGCTGGGGGGCTGTGGAATGCTCGAAGGACCGGACAATTTTGATCCTGAGATCTCCTTGGAACCCGATCCGAACCAGAAGATTGCCACTCTGCAGGCTGAAAATGAGCAACTCCGTCAGCAGGTGGCCACCTTGAGCGAGATGCCCGAGTCCATCCGTAATACCCCACTTTACAACCTAAAAGCGGTGAAATTAGGAAACTATTCCGGATTCTACGACAAGGATGATGACGACTCCAAGGAATCCTTGATCGTTTATGTCAAGCCCATTGACGACGATGGCGATGTGATCAAGGCCATCGGTCAGGTTGAGGTGGAGTTGTGGGACCTCAATGACGGTCCAGATGAAGCCCTCCTGGGGCAGTGGAGCTTGGAACCGGCCGAGCTCAAGGAACAGTGGTATGCCAGCTTTGGTCAACTCAATTACCGGCTGGTTTCCAAGGTCGCAAACGAGATTGAGGGGCGTTCTGGTCCCTTTACCGTAAAGGTCACCTTCGCGGATGTGGCCTATGGTAAGGTCTTTCATGATCAAGCGGTGATTGAGCTCAAGTAAGGGGATCATCGCGTTTGTCTGCACAAATGGGTGTTTCAAGGCTTTATTTTGCCCATCTTTTAGGTTTTCCTCTCCTTGATATGCCTTTTCCCTTAAAAAGCATTGACAGGTCCTTCTTTTTCCCTAAAATACAACATTTTCTACGGTTCTAAAGAGAGTGTGCTTTATGAAATGCTATATGGCAAAGACAAATGAGGTGGACCAGAAGTGGGTCCTGGTGGATGCAAGCGATGCGGTATTGGGTCGGATGGCCGCCCAGATCGCACCAATTCTTATGGGTAAGACCAAGCCCACCTACACCCCTCATATCGACACGGGAGACTACGTTGTAGTCGTTAACGCCGACAAGGTGAAGCTTACCGGTAAGAAGGCCGAGCAAAAGGTCTATGACTACTACACCTACTACCCCGGTGGTCACAAGTTCGTTAGCTTTGCGGATATGATGGAACGCAAACCCGAACTGGTGGTGGAGATGGCTGTGCGTCGCATGATGCCCAAGAGCCGTATGGGCCGTAAGATGCTCAAGAAGCTCAAGGTGTACCGTGGTCCGGAGCATGAACACCAAGCTCAACAGCCTGAAAAGATCGAATTGGTGGCCTCGGCAAGCTAAGAAAGAAACTGAATCATGAGTGAAATGAATACCGAATCTATGAATCTCGATACCCTGCAAATCACCCCGCAGGTTTCAGCTCAACCTGTCGCCAAGAAGGGCCCGGACAAGGGTGGTTTCTGGTGGGGTACCGGCCGTCGTAAGGCCTCGGTTGCCCGTGTACGTATCAAACCCGGTGACGGCAAACTGATCGTCAACAAGAAAGAGTTGACAGAGTACTTCCGTCGTCCTCAGGATCAGAATGCGGTTATCTCTCCCCTCAAGGCCGTACAAGCCGAGGGTAAATTCGATATCTTCATCAACGTCAAGGGTGGTGGCACCACCGGTCAGTCCGGTGCTTCGCGTCTGGGGATTGCCCGGGCCTTGAAGATCTATGATGAAAATTACCTCAGTGCCCTGCGTGACGGTGGCCATCTGACGCGTGACCCGCGTATGGTCGAGCGTAAGAAGCCCGGTCAAAGGGGTGCAAGACGGCGTTTCCAATTCTCGAAACGTTAATGGCTGTTTCAGCCGCAAGACGATTTTCAAAGCCGCCGACAGCACATTCGGTGGCTTTTTTTATGAAATAGGGTTCACGGTTCTAGGTTCACAGTTCACGGTTAGTAGATGATGACTTTTCAAACAACCGTGAACCTGGAACCTGACGACTAAAAGGAGTCATTATGGTTAGAGTGGCAATCATTGGAGCCAGCGGATATACCGGGGCCGATTCGGTTGAGATCATTATCAAGCATCCTGAGGCTGAGGTGACCTATTTGACCGCCTTGCCGGATGAGTGTGGTAAGCTGTCTGACATGTTTGGTCAGTTTAAGGGCCGTTGCGATCTGGATGTCGAGCCACTTGACTTGAAGAAGTTGGCAGACACGGCTGATGTGGCTCTCTGTTGTCTGCCGCACAAGGTTTCCATGGGATTTGTGCCCAAGCTGCTGGATGCGGGTGTCAAGGTAGTGGATTTCAGTGCCGACTATCGCCTGCAGGATACCGCCGTCTATGAGCAGTTTTATCAGGTCGAGCATACCGATCATGTCAACCTGGCCCATGCGGTCTATGGTCTGCCCGAGTTGTTCCGTGAGCAGGTCAGGCAGGCCCAGCTCATTGCCAATCCGGGGTGTTTTCCCACCAGTGTCATGCTGGCCTCGGCTCCTCTGCTCAAGGCAGGGCTGGTCGATACCGAACTGATGATCGTTAACTCAGTCACCGGGGTCTCGGGTGGGGGCAAGAATCCCAGCGTCAATTTCCATTTTCCCAACATGAATGAAAACATCTTTGCCTATGGCGTGGGCGTGCACCGTCACATGCCCGAGATGGAGCAGATCGCCGCTACCCAGGCCGGTGGCAAGGTTGGCGTCTTGTTCCAGCCGCATGTGGGGCCGTTCGATCGCGGTATCCTTTCGACCGTTTACATGACACCCAAGCAGGAGGTCACGGCTGAACAGGTTATGGATCTGTTCCAAAAGGCCTATCAGGATGAGCGTTTCGTGCAGGTCTGTACCGCAACACCGCATCTCAAGCACGTGGCTCGTACCAACTACTGCCATGTCTATCCCACGGTGGTCAAGGGCAAGATCGTGGTCTTTGCGGCCATCGACAACCTGGTCAAGGGGGCATCCGGTCAGGCCATCCAGAACATGAACCTCATGTTCGGTCTGGACGAGGCCTTGGGCCTGCTCTAACGGAGACGGACATGGCCCCGGGCGTGCTCAAGATTGCCACCTGTCAGTTTGCTGTCAGCGGTCACGTGGGACGTAACACGAGTTCGGTATGTCACTATATTCATCAGGCTGCCAAGCTAGGAACTGATTTGGTTCATTTTCCCGAGTGTACCCTGACCGGGTATCCGGGTGTGGATCTTACAGGCTTTGACCGATACGATTGGGCCGCTCTCGAGATGGCTACTGAGAAAGTTAGGGCCTGTGCTAAAGAGCTGGGCGTTTGGGTGGTGCTGGGAAGTGCCCACCGTCTTGAATCTACGGCCAAGCCACACAACTGTTTGTATCTCATCAACCCGGATGGCAAGATTCAGGATCGCTACGACAAACGCTTCTGTATGCTCAATGAGGAGCCGTATTACACGCCTGGTGATCACGAAGTGATTTTTACGGTCAATGGTGTACGCTGCGCTTTATTGATTTGTTATGAAGTCCGTTTCCCTGAGATCTATCGACCATTACAGCAACAGGGCGTGCAATGTGTGATCCAATCGTTCTACAACGCCCGCCAATCCGGGCCGAGTGTCCATAGTGACATCATGCAACCGACCATGCAGTGTCGGGCGGCCAGTAATGCCATGTGGGCTAGTATGTGCAATGCCAGTGGTCACTACAGCCCCTATGGCTCCTGCTTTATCCAACCAGATGGCAAGATCATTGGGCGGCTCTCTCGTAATAAAGCTGATTTAATGATCAATGCCGTTGATGTGAACCAGTCCTTTTACGATCCCATGCAACAGGATCGCCTTCGGGCCATGACGGGTCAGTTGCGATCCAGTGACGAACCCTTAACCGATCCTCGTTCGGAAGACCGAACTTGCTTATAAACGAGTTTTATTTCTCGCCAAGCCATAAAGGCCGCAAAGAAAATGTTATTGAAAAGAATCTTTGCATTCTTGGCGTTTTTGCGAGAGGCTTAAAAGTTTGAAAGGATACTTTCCATGCCCAATGGAACCATTACCGCACCTAAGGGATTTACCGCTGCTGGTTTGATCAGCGGCATCAAGGTCTCGGGTAAGCCCGACCTCGGCTTGATTGTCTGTGAGCAGGGGGCTACTGCGGCCGCGGTGTTCACCACCAATAGCATTGTTTCGGCCGCAGTGCAGGTCTGTCGCCAGCACGTCCAGAGTGACGTGGTCAAGGCCGTGGTGGTCAACTCCGGCAATGCCAATGCATGTACGGGAGAAAAAGGCTTCCAGGACGCGGTACGCATGTGTCAAGAAACGGCCAGGCCATTGGGTATGGAAACCCGTGAGGTTCTGGTGGCCTCCACCGGTATCATTGGTGAGCCCATGCCCATGCCTAAGGTTGTGGCTGGGATCAAGGCCGCTGTTGCCGAACTCTCCAATAAACGACCTGCCGGCCAGGCCTTTGCCAGGGCCATCATGACCACGGACACCAGACCCAAGCAAGCCACACGCATTGTGGAGATCTCCGGAGCCGAGGTGACTCTGGCTGGTACCATCAAGGGTGCCGGCATGATTGGGCCTAATATGGCCACGACCCTGTGTTTCATTACCACTGATGCCGTCATCACCAAAACCCTCTTGCAGCGAGCCTTGCAGACGGCCATCGGTGACTCGGTCAACAAGCTTACAGTCGATGGCCATCAAAGTACCAATGACACCGCCATCATCCTAGCCTCAGGTGCGGCCGGTCATCGGCCCATCACCACCGCCTGCCCGCGCTATCGTAAATTTGCCGCGGCTCTGACCGAACTCTGTGACGACCTGGCCCGGCAGATGGCATTGGACGCCGAGGGGGCCACGCGTATGTTCAAGGTGGTTGTCCAAGGCGCCGCCACGCAAGCGGATGCAGCCAAGGCAGCTCGGGCCGTAGCGGATTACGATCTGGTCAAGTGTGCGGTGCATGGCGCCGATCCCAACTGGGGACGTATCATCTGTGCGGTGGGCTCCTGCCTTGTCAAACTCGATCCAGCCAAGCTCAGTTGCAAGCTGGACGACCTGATGGTCTTTAAGAACGGGGCACCCTGTAAGTTCGATCGTAAGCGGGCCAGCGATATCGTGTCGCAGAAAGAACACATTATTACGGTGGATCTGGGTGTGGGCAAAAAGACCGATTTCTGCTACGGCGTTGACCTCGGTCGTGGTTATGTTAGGATCAATGCGGATTACCATACATAGAAGTGACATTTTAAAATAGGAATGTATTATGGCGAATGAAAACAAACCCATCAACGAACTTGAAGAGGGCCTGGAACTCCAGCTCGATTTCAACAAGCTGGCCAAGGCCGTTTCCCAGAGTGCGGAGATTATTCCGGTGGCCGTGCAAAACGTAGACACCCAGGAAGTCATCCTGGTGGCCTATATCAATAAGCTGGCCTTTGATGAGACGATCAAGACCAAGATTGCGACCTTCTGGAGTACGTCCCGCAACGAGCTGTGGGTCAAGGGTATGACCTCCAATAACTATTTTGAGGTCCTGGAAATCCGGGTTAACTGCGAGCAGAACTCGGTGGTCTACATCGTCCGTCCCAAGGGCCAGAGCATCTGTCACACCAAGAACGCACAAGGCCAGGCCCGTAACTGCTACTATCGTCGTCTGAATCTGGAAACCGGTAAGCTTGAAAACCTGGATCCATAACAAAAACACCTGCGATCAATGCAGGTCATTGATTGGGAGAGTTTTGGATGGTATCTAAGAGCCGCAAGTTATAAAACTTGTGGTTCTTCTTGTTCAAGCCGCTATGGTTCATTTAGAGTGATTATTAGAAACAAATATTTAATTCTAAACCGACTTCCAGGGTTTCGTTCTCTGGTTCGACGGTATAGTATACCCAATCAGATTCTTCAATATGCCAATAACGAATGAACGGCTTGAAGGTCACATTGACGATGTTTGTTTGCGATTCAAGGGCTACGGAAGCACGAAAACCATAGCCTGAGCTCTGATGATGTTCAAGATCTGTATCGCCTAAGTAAGATAGATGACTTTTTACCGTGCCTTGCCAAAAGAAGTCATATTCTATGGTGGGTTTGACCACTAAATCATCTATTGTTTGCCATTCAAATTCAATACCTAAAGGACTATACAGGTAATAGACGTCTCGGTCGTATCCCCAATGTCCTGTTGTTGTAATTCTGTTCTCGCCTTCAGTGTAGAGATAGCGATGAGCAATACCGAAATAGGGGGTTGCTTTAAGGATATATTGATCACTTTCAAATGATTTGCCGAATAGACCACGAAGCTCTATCATACGGTGTTCAAGATCATCATCTGATCCCGTTTCTTGGCTGGTATAATCGACAGTGCCAATAGAGAATGAACCCTCACCTCTTAACATGAAATCTTGATCGTATTCGATCAACACGTTGGCCCCCATCAATCCCCCCTTGTCCTTCATGACACCTGGTTCTTTATATTCATATGAATAGGCTTGGAAACCTGCGGAGCAAGAGAAGGGGGAGTCGATATCGACTGCCCAAACTGTCGAAGACAAAATGATGAGGTTCAGGATTATGTTCAATGTTTGCTTCATCACCCAGCCCGTTAACTCAAGTTTTCAGTGTCAGTGTGTTCACTCGGCGGATTAAGGTTCGTTGATCCACGCTTTCCGATGACATCATATCTTATCAAAATCTGTCCTTATAAATCAACATAATGCGGTTTGTTAGAATGGCAATGTTTGAGTATCGCCATGAAAAGACATGATTTTGGGACTTTCTGTCTATGGATTTTGATTCTAAGTGGGTTGGAAACAGGGCATGATTATGATTCTTTTTCCCGATTTCTTGCATGACTTTGGAGGCAATGGTATACTTTGGCCGCCGTAAAGAACGGTCAAGGATGCTATCAATAGGGGTATGGAATGAAGCTGAGCCAGGGAATTGGGTGTCTCCGCTGGGGACTGTTATGTGGCTTGTTGTTGGGTGCGATGGGATGCACCGGGGCACGCAATCAACTGCAGAAATTTGATCGACACTACAGTAAGGGTGATTGGGAAGCAACTTGGGCTTATACTGAAGAATTGCCTCAACCCTCTGAGACACCCGCCAAGGATGACTTACTGTGGGCCCTGCAAAGGGGTATGGTCGAACGGCAGCGTCAGAATTACGAGGCCAGCAACACTTGGTTCGACAGGGCCGAGGGCATGATCCAATATTTCGACTACGACAGCGGTACTCTGGATGTGGTCGGTTCGACCCTGGTCAATGAGAATGTCCTGCCCTATCGTGGGGCCGCCTATGATGGAATTATGGTCAATACCTACAAGGCCCTGAACTACATGGCCTTGGGCGACGATGACAGTGCCCGAGTGGAGTTCAATCGGGCCATGGAACGTCAGCGACGGGCCCGTGAGCGTTTTGCCAAGGAAATCGCTCAACAGCAAAAAGAGCTCGATAAGAAAAAGACCAACCGTTCGGTCGACTACGACAAGACCCTCGACAGCGAGAACACCCAGAGCGTTATTCGCTCTAAATACAGTAGTCTCTATAATTTCGAAGCCTATCCCGATTTCGTGAATCCCTTTTCGACTTACCTCGGTGGGGTGTTTTTTGCCATGACCGCCGATCCGGACAAGGCTGTGGACCTGCTCAAGGAGAGCGCGGGTATGGTGGTCGACAATGAGACTGTGATGCAGGACTTTGCCGATGTGGACCGCTGGCTCGACTCGGGCCGCTCCCTGCAACCGGCGGTGTGGGTGATCTATGAAAACGGCTTGGGCCCCGTCAAAGAGGAATTTCGGGTGGATTTGCCGCTCTACCTGGTGAGCAAGGATGTCTATTATGCGGGGATTGCCCTGCCGAAGATCACACCGCGTTCTCAAGCGACCTCCAAGTTGCAAGTCCAGGATCAAAACGATTGGGTGGATTCCGAGGTGATCTCCGAGATGGACCGAGTGATCCAGACCGAGTTTGCCAAGGTCTTTCCGGGTATCTTGGCCCGCGCCCTGGTCAGTGCAGCGGCCCGGGTGGTGGTGCAGGAGGCCTTGACGGATCGTGGCAGTACAGAGGCGCAGTTGATGGGTTTCGCGGCCTCCATTTATAGCTATGCAACTACGGCGGCGGATCTGCGCATGTGGACCGGTTTACCCAAGGATTTTCAGGTGGCTCGTGTGCCCATGCCCGAGGACGGCTTGCTGAACATTCGTTTGGCTGGTGACGCCCCCAGGGATCTGGAGATTCCGCCTTGTCGTTATGCCCTGGTTTACGTCAAGAAGGTCGCTGCCGGGGCCGAGCCTGTGATCGAGATCATGACCCGTGGGGGTGCGAATCCATAGAATCTTGAAAAAAGTATGAGCCCGATGGGATCGGGCCGGCCTTTAAAGAGAGGTCGAACTCTAAACAAAGGAAGGTGTTTTATGAAGCAATCGATGATTGTGATGTGTTTGTGTGTGGTCGCCTGTATCGCGGGCTGCCATCCCGGTTCCAGTGATGCCAGGATTAACACAGCCACAGGTGTCCAAAGCGACACCCTGGCCAACAATATCATCACCCGGCCCATTGGCAACTTTGTCAGTTTTATGGCGGGCGAGGGTATTGAGATCACCAATGTGATCGATCGGGTTAAACCCAACGGTTTCCTAGAGGTCCAGGTAGAAGGCTACAACCACGCCAAGGGCCGCCGAATCTTCGATTACCGCGTGGAGTGGCTAGATCGCGACGGTATGCAGGTCAGGACGGTGATGACTCAATGGGCTCATAAATCCGTGATGCCGGAGTCCTCCTTTATCATTGGTCCTCTTGTCGCTCCCAGTCGGCAGGCCACGGATTTTCGTATCAATACCCGCGTCAACAAAACCATGAAATAACATAAGAGATAAAACATTGGAGAAATCTATCATGAAAAAAACATTGATGATTGTAGTGATGTCAGGTTTGGCCCTGAGTCTGGTCGGATGTGGTGGCCCTGAAACCGTAAACGTAGATACAGAAAATGATACGGGCAAAGCGGTCATGGCTTTGGATTACCGAGATTTTGAAACAGCCGCAGGAGAGATCGTTCAGTCTCTGTTGCAATCGGGCCGATTGAGCAAGGATGACGGCAGTCGCTATGTGGTGACTACCGGACGGATTCTCAACGACACCATGCTCCACATTGATACAGATCAGCTCATGTACAAGGTGGAAGAAGATATTATGAACAGCGGCTTGGTCGTCATGACTTCAGCTGTTGGTGGCAAGGGCGCCAGTGATGAGATGATCTATGAGGTTCGCGATCTCAAGGAAGGGGATCGTGCCGATGAATTCAACTCAGATACCATGCCGGAGAAGGGGCAGATTATTCTGCCTGAACTCAGTATTTCCGGGAAGATCCGCCAGAGTAATGTTCGTTACGACAGAAAGACGCAACAGGTGGAATATTATTTTCAATTGCAAGTCACTGAAATTGCTTCGGGATTGCGTTTTTGGCAGAAAGAAGTGCCTCTGGTCAAACGTGGCTCGAACAAGTCCACGCCTTGGTAATCTTAATCCAAAGGAGGATCAGCGATGAAACGTGGAATCCTAGTGGTAAGTTCATTACTCATATGGACCCTAGCGGCCCAGGCTGCGACCGTGGAGTGTCAAGTCCAGGGACGCGGCTCCAATCGTGACAAGGCCCTACAGAATGCCCTGCTCAATGCCGTGATCAAGGTGCATGGTGCGGCAGTGGGAACGGGGGTGGCCCAGGTGGCCATGGATACCGGTGACATTGCCGTGGATGTGGATACCGGCACGGGCAGTCGTCATATCTCCATGGATCGGGTAGCCGTCCAATCCGCCAGTACCCTGACCTTGATGGAGGCTCAGGGCTTGATTAAGTCCTATGAGGTAGTCTCCGAGCAGCAGCTCGAGGGTGACACCTACGAGATGACGGTTGATGTCTGGGTGTTGGATTATCAAAGCCCTGAAGATATCAAAGAGATTCGCCTGGCCGTGCTACCGACCGAGGTGACGGCGAACAATTGTCGTTTTGGTCCGGTAACGGTACCGGGTGGCGACGTCGAACGGCAGTTCACCCAGTACTTGACCGGGGCTCTGTCGCAGAACGACCGTTTTACCCTGCTCGATCGTGAATCGGATGCGGCCCTAATGCAGGAACGTCGTCTGTTGGCCCGTACGGATATCAAACCCGAAGAGCGAAGCCGTCTACAGGCCACTCTGGGGGCCGACTACCTGGTGGTCGTGACCCTGCCGCAAGCCAGCCTATTGGTGGAGGAAAAGGACAGTCCCATCATCGGTCGGCCCATACGGACCTTTGACGCCCGTTTGCGTGCCGAGTATCGCCTGGTGGTGGGGCCCACGCGTCAGGTGGCCATGGCCGATGACCTCAGAATCCATCTGGAGGACAACCAGGTCAAGGAACTTGCCGAAGACTGGCGTAGTGACGATATCGACTATGCCGAGTTGCAGAGCAATTTCCTTCGTTTAGCTGCGGGCCGGGTGGCCATGAAGGTGGCCGAATATCTGGCTCCCATCAAGGTCGCTGCTGTAATGAGTGGCACACAGGTCATCCTCAATCAGGGAGGCACCCGCTTTGTGGCCGGTGACCAATTCCGTGTCTATCGCCTGGGCCAGTCCGTGATCGATCCCGATACCCAGATGCACCTGGCCACCGAAGAGGAGCCCTTGGGTGTGATTCGTATCACGCGTGTACTGCCCAAGGTCAGCTATGCCGAGGTGGTGGAGGGGACATTCGATGATGCGACCGTGGGTTCCGTCTGTCGCCATCTCAGTGGGATAGAGGATACGAACCGACGACGACCTGGAAATCGCCGTACCAATACCCGTACGACCAAAAGCGGTGGGGTCAAACTGCCGTTTGATTAATACCGTCTCGACTATATAGCGCATAAAAAAAGGCCTGCACTTCACGGTGCAGGCCTTTGTCATTTCAAGAGAATTACTTACCCCAGTTGCCGGGCCAGAGATCCCAGAGCACAGGAATCTTTTTGGGTTCATTGTAACAGCGGGGTTCGCGTACCACGGGCTGCTCAACAACCTTACTGGTCCCAGGGCTGACGGTCTCAGCCGCCACCATCCAGACCTGGTTGCGATCCGGTAGGCTTCTACACATCCGTTCGATCA
Organism: Sedimentisphaerales bacterium; assembly: GCA_963662565.2. GTDB lineage: Bacteria > Planctomycetota > Phycisphaerae > Sedimentisphaerales > Anaerobacaceae. Next base: position 66,262 of record CAXXXG010000038.1, read on the forward strand.
GTCGTCCCAGGGCCCTACGTTCTCCAGAGGAGAGGGGCTCGTTATTGTCCAGAGACTCCATAGGGGCAGAGGGTTGTCCAAAATTGGCAAAGGGATCGCTGGGCATAAGATCAATGGGTTTGGCAGGAAGCTCGGTCGATCCGCTGGCAATCCAGAGGGCCGATCCGTCCTGGGCCTCCAGGATCTTGGCGGTAATGCTGGCTTCATAATCGAAGTTGGGCAGGTTCACGATCATGACCGCCTTATAGCCCAACAAACGTCCCACCTCAATGGCATAGGCCTCAGGGCTGAGCCCTTCATTGGTAAAGCCATTATCCCTGAGCAAACGCTGGATATAATCGCGCTGAACCGGAGCAAAGCCCTTTTGCATCAGTTGCTTGGAGAACTCATCTGCGATCTGTGCCTTGGCACTGTCGCTCGTGACGGCTCCGACCACATCGATGATCGCAACGTTGTTGATTTGGCTGAAGTTGTATCCAGTTCGGACAAAGCTCTCACTGGTCATTGAACTACTACAGCCCGCGGCCAGAACCATGAGTGTCAAACCTAGACATAGCGTGATATGTTTCATACTGAATCTCCCAAGCATGGGACCCTACTCCAAATTGCATCGACGTTCATTTTGCATCTTGTGTATTTTACCATAATTTTCATTGATTACAAGGCTTCAAAAGTAATCAAGATCCCCGCAAAAAGCGGGCTAGGCACTCTTTAAAGGTTTATCGAACCAAAAGAGGGGGGATCTTAATGCTATTTCCCGGGCCCCAGAGATCTCGCCAAAATGAATCGATGTTCTTGCCCTCGGTTGTTCCCGTCCGGTAAAAGCCCAGGTGGTACCATGGCCACCACCCCTGTCGGGCTAAATACCGTAGAAGCGGGTGTCTGAAATTTTGATAACTTTTCGTCCTCTAAGGAAAGCTGGAGCAGTCTATTGCATTAATAGGACCCATTCGGTACAATGCGTCGCTTTGGAGCGGTGATTTCCGAATTTTTTTCGGGGTGTAGCTCAGCTTGGTAGAGCGCCTGGTTTGGGACCAGGAGGCCGTAGGTTCGAATCCTATCACCCCGATTTTCCCCTCTGTGGTTCCTGTTTCATCTGTAGAGCCCTTTCATAGGCCTCGAATTGTTCCCCTGCATGGTAACTGGAACGAACCATCGGACCCGCCTCTACATGGATGAATCCCTTGTCTAAGGCCATCTCCTTGAGTTGTTGGAACTCCTCGGGTTTCCAGTAGCGTTGTACGGGCAGATGGTTGGGGGTGGGTTGCAGATATTGGCCGAGATTACAGAGGCTCACGCCCACCTCACGTAAGTCGTCCAGGGCCTGATCGACCTCGTAGAGGGTCTCTCCCAGTCCGAGCATGAGGCTGGATTTGGTGGCAATGGTCGGGGCGATTTCACGGCTGAGTTCTAGAAAGAGAAGAGAGCGGTGGTAATCCGAGCGGCTGCGTACCATGGGGGTTAGGCGTTCGACGGTTTCCAGGTTGTGGCTCATGATCGCGGGTTGGGCAGCCAGCATGGTGGCAATGCTCTCGCGACGGCCCATCATATCGGATGACAATACCTCCACATGGCAGTCAGGGGCGGTTTGAGCAATGGCCTCGATGGTCTGGGACATGACCTCCGCACCACCATCAGGCAGATCGTCGCGATTGACCATGGTGATGACCACATGGGCCAGCTTCATCTGGGCCACCGAATCGGCCACGCGTTGCGGCTCTTCCCAATCCACAGCCTCTGGCATGCCGGTCTTGACCGCACAAAAGCGACAGCGGCGTGTGCAGGTGTCGCCCAGAATCATGAAGGTGGCCGTACGGTGCTTACCCCAGCATTCATGCATATTGGGGCAGCGGGCCTCCTCACAGACCGTATTGAGCCGTTTTTGGCTGAGTAGTTGATCCACGAATTTGAAGTCCTCGGTGACGTCGAGTTTGACACGTATCCAATCGGGTTTTCGTAAAATCGGTGGCATTTTAAACTCCACATCGAACCTGGATTCATTGACAATCGTTACTATCTATATTGATAAACGGCCCCAAAGGATCGATAGAAAACATGAGAAACCGGCAACATCGTGTCATACAACGGCGTCAACTGACAGAGCAAGCCTTTGTCTTGCGTTTCGAACGGCGAGATTTGGAATTCCTACCGGGCCAATACCTCAATGTAGGGCTGTGTCATGACGGCCAGCAACGGGAGTACTCCATCTATTCCGGTTTGCAGGATGATTTCCTGGAAATTCTGGTGCGATCCATTCCGGAGGGACATGTCTCCTGTCAATTGGCACGACTCAATCCCGGTGACCCGGTCTTGGTCGAGGGCCCGCATGGGCGTTTTACCCTTAATCCTACGGGTAAGGATCGCCATACCTTTATCGCCACCGGCACGGGGATCTCTCCTTTTCATTGTTTTTCTCGCAGCTATCCCTCCCTCGATTACTGTATCCTGCACGGAATTCGTTATGGTCAAGAGCGTTATGATCACCAGGAGTACCCCAACCAACGTTATTTCGCTTGCACTTCACGCTCACAGGAGGGGGATTTCGTCGGACGGGTTACGGACTATCTCCAGGAGGGGGGCCTGGATACTACCGGGCAATTCCACCTCTGTGGTAATTCGGACATGATTTATGAGGTGTTTTTTTGGCTCGATCAGCAGGGAATCGAACGCGAGCGTATCTCTACGGAAGTCTATTTTTAAGCTCAAATAGGCCCTCTTCTCTCTGTCAGGGGCCAGTTGGGGCCCTTTAATCTTGCAATCTTTCCTGCCTATGAGTAAATTAGTAGTTACAGTTGTGCGAACGGTTAAAAGAGACACCTGGGCGGGGTTTCGCACAGACCACCAATGAACATCTGAAGGAAAGGGTTGAAAAATGATCAAAATGAAGGCAGTGGGGATTGTGTCGGCGCTTTTGGTGTGCTCCGTGGCGATGGCACAAGTAGACATGACATTTTCTGGGGTTGGCAATTGGACCGATCCTAATCTCTGGAGCACCGGCAGTGTGCCTGGTGACGTCAATTTGGCCAACTATGCCAACATTTCGGATATGAACACCATTTGTACCGTGAACACAGACACGGGTGCCTTTGCCGGTGGCCAGGCACGTATGCAGATCGATGGTGGCGCCACTTTAGTCTTGGAAGACGGGGGTGTCATTGCGGCCACCTCTTGGACTCGGGTTGGTATCAGCGGTGTCGGTATCCTCCAGCAGACCGGTGGTGTCTTTGCGATCCAAAACGACAAGATCGGTATTGGCGATAAGTCCGGTGGCGAAGGCTTCTGGATCATGAGCGGTGGTACCATGACCTATGATGGTGACCGCGGTGATATCGCCGTGGGTAGCCGCGAAGGTACCGGGACCCTGACCATCATCGGAACGGCTCCTGTAATCGACATGGAAGAGTTGATCGTTTGCGAGCGTGATGGTTCTGCCGGAACCGTCGAGTTCGTATTGGAAGCCGATGGCGTGAGCCCCATCACCGTCATCAAGACCACCATCGATGCCAAGGGCGATACCACGGCATCCGCTCTGGTCGTCAGTGCCAATGCCGCTCCTCCGCTGGCTGACATTCTCCTGGTCGATGTGACCGGTGGAAATGCCTCGAATGAATTCGACACTATTAATGGTGCCGAGGCCGTCGAAGGCGCTGAGGTCGTCATTCGCGGTGGTGGCGTGGAAAATACCTACACCCTGACCTATGTCGGTGGAGACGGTAATGACATTGTCCTGGTCTATCAATCGACAGCAGTGGTTATCGGTGACTTTGAAGATGGCCTGGATGGTTGGACAGGTGTTTCCTGGGATGGCAATCCCGAATTGACCGTCGGAACCGCTGGTGCCACGACTGGCGATGCCTGTCTGGATGTCAATGTTACGGGTGGCTACTGGCAGCTTGAATACGATGGTCCGAACCTCGATCTGAGAGAAGCTACGGCCATTGAAATGGATGTAACCCTGCTCGTTGATGATTTCCCCGCTGATACCTGGATTAAGGTCGGCGATAAGGTTTCTATCAATGGTGACGATCTTTCTGGTGGTTGGCAGGAAGTTACTCTGGCAGGCCAAGGTCAGTCCATTGATCGCCTTACCGGTGAAGCAACGAGCGCGGATTGGGGCACCTGGGGTGGTGCAGTCGATCAATACCGCACCATTACCTATGACATTTCAGGTTTGGATCTGTCTGCCAAGCATCTCACCGCTTACTTCCAGGTCTTTATCTCGATTCAAGGCGCTGGTATCCACCACATCGATAATATTCGCATCATCGGTGCCAAGGTTTGTCCCACAGTCATCTGGGTCTCGGACAACAAGGGCTACGGCGATATCGAACCTAACGTACCTGGCGACAATGGCTGGGTCGAGCTGCTCGAGCTCGAAGGCTATGTTGTGGATTATCGCAACGAAGGCGAATACGTCGATGGCGAGCAATACTGGCGTACCCTGGATGCCAACAAGGTTGCTGAACTGGAAGCTGCGGATCTGATCATCATCAGCCGTAATGCCGACAGCGGTTCCTATGCCAGCGTTGCTGACAACGAGCCCAACCAGTGGAATGCCGTTACCACACCTATTCTCAACCTCAACGGTTACATGGCCCGCAGCAACAAGTGGGGCTGGTTGAATACCACCGGTACCACCCGTGCCGCAGAATCCATGTTAACCCTCGTCGATCCTAACCATCCCATTTTCGCAGGGATTGTGACGGACGCCAATGATCAAGTGGCTGTTTTGAGTGACCAGTATAATGTCGACTGGGCCTCAGCCACAGACGCTGGTAACGGCGAACTGTTGGCCACTGGCGCCGGTGCCGATCTGGTTTCGATCGCTATCTGGGAGGCCGGCGAGGCCTACTTCGAGGGTGGCGCTGCTATCGCTGGCGGTCCTCGTATGCTCTTCACTGCCGGTACCGGCAGCAAGAACAGTGGCGACAACTACGCTCCGGATGGTATGTACAACCTGACCTCCGAAGGCGAAGTGATGTTCCTCAACGCCGTGGACTATCTGGTACCCTAAGTCCACAAGGGATCCTAAGGGATTCTGAGATTAACTGATTTTCCAACAGGCCCGTACCTTTTCAGGTGCGGGCCTGTTCAATTTGGGAAAGCAAAACCCCATCTATCTCCCTGAAACCAGTCTATCGGCCCAACCTGACCAGTTTTAGGTTGACCTGAGAGACGATCCGAATAAACTTAGGGGCTCGTGTGGTGGTGGTATGTCCACATTCGAAAGTCATTGGTAAAGTTGCAATCAAGTTCTGGAATCAGTAAGGAGACAACGGGTGGGTTATAATTGCGTTGTTTTGGTTAAGCAGGTGCCCGACACCAAATGCATCTCCGGTAAAGTCATGAATGACGATGGGACCGTGAATCGAGCGGCCCTACCGGCGATTTTCAACCCTGAAGACCTCAATGCCCTGGAAATGGCCCTGGCCATCAAGGACAAGTTCGGTGGCAAGGTGACCGCTATCACCATGGGCCTGCCCACAGCGGCCGAGACCCTGCGCCAATCCCTGTTTCGCGGGGCGGACGAGGCGATCCTGGTGACTGACCGTAAGGCCGCTGCCAGTGATACCCTGGCCACCAGCTACATCTTGAGCTGTGCGGTCAAGAAGCTCGACTACGATATCGTGCTCTGCGGTCGTCAGGCCATTGATGGTGATACTGCCCAGGTGGGCCCGCAGTTGGCCGAGAAGCTGGGCCTGACTCAAATTTCCTACACCGAGGAACTGGTGGATATCTCCGGCAAGGAGATCCAGGTTCGTCGTAATATGGGCAACGGCTGGCAGATGGTCAAGGCTGAACTGCCCGTGCTACTGACCGTACTCGACACGGCTAACACCCCACGCGTGGGTGCGGCCAAAAAGATGATGAAACACAAAAATGCCCAGGCTCCCAGTGAGATCGCCAAGGACCTCAAGGATCAGAATCCCGACGCCACAGCCGAGGAGATTCAGGCCCTGGCCGATGCTCGTATCAAGAGCTTGGAGGCCAAGGGATCCCAGGTTAAGGAATGGAACCTGGACGATTTGGAAGCCGACCTGGCCTGGTGTGGCCGTAATGGTTCGCCCACCAAGGTCCACCGCATCCAGTCGGTAGTCTTGGCCGGTCAGGAATCCAAGGAGATCGAACCTACAGAAGCGGGGATCGCGACCTTCATCCACGAACTGATTGAGGACAATATTATCGCCTAGGCCCAGGTTGCATGTCACTGGCCTAAGATTAAGGATAGACAGCGAGGCAAAACACACATGATCAATGTAAATCGAAATGGTGAAGTCTGGGTTTTTGCAGAACAACACGCCGGCCAGTTGCTGGACGTGCCCCTGGAGTTGATGGGCCGCGCCCGTGAACTGGCGGACAAGTTGGGCGTCAGGACCGGGGCCGTGTTGTTGGGTGATGACGTCAAGGAACTGGCGGATAAGCTGGTCTACTACGGTGCCGACAAGGTCTACGTGGTGGAGAATCAATTGCTCAAAGACTATCAAACCAATACCTATGCCAAGGTCTTGGACAGCCTGATTCATAAACATGAACCCCAGGTCGTGCTCTACGGTGCCACCGTGGTCGGTCGCGACCTGGCTCCCCGCGTGGCCAGCACGGTCAAGGCGGGCCTGACCGCGGACTGCACCGACCTGCAGATCGGCGATCACACTACGCCCGGCAAGGATGGCGAGGAACACAAGAACCTGTTGTTCCAGATCCGCCCGGCCTTTGGCGGCAACATCATCGCCACCATCATCAACTACGACCGTTGGCCCCAGATGGCCACCGTGCGTGAAGGCGTGATGGTCATGCCCGAGCCCGACACCTCGCGTAAGGGCGAGATCGTGACCGAAGAGGCGGACCTGAGCCTGGACGACTTGGTCCTGACCATTCTGGAAGAACACACCCGCGCCAAGAAAGTGGACCTCAAGGGCGCCCGTATTGTGGTCGCCGGTGGGGCAGGCGTGGGCAGCAAGGACAACTTCAAGCACATCTGGGACCTGGCCAACTGCCTGGGCGGGGCACCCGGTGCCACGCGTGCGGCTGTGGACCTGGGCTTCATTGACCACGACCACCAGATCGGCCAGACCGGCACCACCGTGCGTCCCAGCCTCTACTTTGCCATCGGCATCAGCGGGGCGATCCAGCACCGGGCCGGTATGGAAGAGAGCCAGAAGATCGTGGCCATCAACAACGACCCCGAGGCCCCTATCTTCGACGTGGCCCACTACAAGATCGTGGGTGACCTCAACCAAGTCGTGCCCATGCTGGTCAAGGCCATCAAGGAAAAGGGAATTCAATAAACGCCGTCGAGGTGTGATCAGAAAATAGGAAACAGTTATGGCGAACTTTTACACGGACAACGAAGACATTCGGTTTCTCTTTGAACACCTGGATCTGGCCCCGCTGGCCGAGATGCGTGAAGACGGCTTCAAATACGCCTCGGAATTCGACACCGCCCCGGCGGACGCGGCCGAGGCCAAGGCCAATTACCATCTGGTACTGCAATCGCTCGGTCAACTCTGCGGCGACTTCATCGCACCACGCGCCGAGGCCGTGGATCGCGAAGGTAACCAACTCAATGAAGACGGCTCGGTGACACGGGCCCAGGGCATTCAAGAGGCCCTGGAGAAACTGGCCCAGGCCGAGGTCATGGGTTTTACCCTGCCGCACCGTTTCGGTGGGCTCAACTTCCCCAATCTGATCTATTCGGCCGCCATCGAGATCCTGTCTCGCGCCGATGCATCACTCATGAACCTCTTTGGTCTGCAGGGCATTGCCGATACCATCAATGCCTTTGCCGATGAAGATATCAAGCAAAAGTACCTGCACGACCTGGCTGCCGGTAAGACCACCGGGGCCATGGTGCTGACCGAACCGGATGCCGGTTCGGACCTGCAGGTCGTCAAGGTCAAGGCTTTCCAGGACGCCAAGGGCCAATGGTACCTCCACGGCGTTAAGCGTTTCATCACCAACGGCTGCGGCGAGGTGCTGCTGGTCATGGCCCGCAGTGAACCGGATCGTGCCGGCGGTATGGGCCTGAGCCTGTTCGTGTGTATGCCCGGTCCGACCGTGCATATCCGTCGTTTGGAAGACAAGCTCGGTATCCACGGCTCGCCTACTTGCGAGATCTTCTTTGACAACACGCCCTGTGAACTCGTGGGCGAGCGTCAACGTGGCCTGGTGCCCTATGTGGCTAGCCTCATGAACGGGGCCCGTATTGGCATCGCCGGTCAGTCCCTGGGGATCGCCGAGGCCGCCTATGCCGTGGCCCGTGACTATGCCGCCAGCCGCAAGCAGTTCGGTGTGGCCATTGAGAAGCTGCCCGCTGTGCGTGACATGATGATCGAGATGCGACTGCAGATCGAGGCCGCCCGTGCCTTGCTCTACGAAACCTCGCGTGTGGTCGATTTCGAACAGGGCCTGGCCGAAAAGGTCGAGGCCGACAAGAAAGACAAGGCCCTCAAGCAGGAGGCCCGTAAATACAAACGCCTGGCCGCCATGCTCACTCCTATGAGCAAGTACTACTGCTCCGAGATGAGCAACACCGTGGCCTACGACAGCATCCAGGTCCTGGGCGGCAGTGGTTTCATGCGGGACTATGCCAGCGAGCGCCATGCCCGCGATGCCCGTATCACCACCATCTACGAAGGCACCAGCCAGTTGCAGGTGGTCGCTGCCGTGCGTGGCGTGTGCAGCGGTACCGCCGAGAAGTACCTCACCGAGATGAGCCAGATGACCTACGATCCCGCACTCAAGGACCTGTTGGACCTCCTGGCCCAGGGCACCGAACTGATGCTCAAGGGCATTGCCGCCATCAAGGAACACGGTAACGACTACATGGACCTCTACGGTCGCAAGATCGTGGACGTGGCCCAGTACCTGATCATCGGCTACCTCTTCTGCGACCAGGCCAGCACGAAGGTCGAGATGGACGTGGCTGTCTCGGGCGAGGGCAACACTGCCGCCGAGGGTAAGAGCATCACCATGAAGCAACGCAAGGCCCTGGTGGCTCGTCGCTTCATCACCCGCAACGCCAGCCTGATCGAGGCCCTGATCAAGCAGATCATCGAAGCGGACAAGTCCACCTTCGAGAGCTATGAAAGCCTGGTCGGTCCGGTCGTCATGGAATAACAGTGACCTGTGATCTGTGATCTAAGAACTGTGATCTGAGAATAATACCATGCTCAAGGCAGTCATATTCGATTTTGATGGGGTGGTTACGGACTCGGAGATCCTGCACTATCGCGGGTTCAACGAGGTACTCAAGACCTTTGACATGGAGATCGACAAGGGTGAGTATTATGAAAAGTACCTCGGCCTCTCGGACAAGGACTTCTATCAAACCCTGATCGACGAGGGGCGTCTGCCCATCAAGCCCGCCGAGGTTCCCGGTTTGGTGCTCAAGAAAAAGAAGATTTACCAGATCCTGGCCAAGAGCGAGGGACGTATCATCGAGGGCGTGCGTCCCTTCTTGAAGATGCTCAAGGACCGTGACGTCACCCTGGCCATCTGCTCAGGGGCCCTCTGTGCCGAAATCGAGTTTATCCTGGAAGATGCCCAACTGCGCGACTACTTTGTCACCATCGTGGCTGCGGATCACGTCACCCAAGGTAAGCCCCATCCCGAGGGCTTCAAGCTCGCCTTGCAGCGACTCAATGTTTCCCACGGCCCCATCAGGGGACGGGAATGTGTGGTGATCGAGGACTCCCATTGGGGCCTGGCCGCAGCCCAGGGTGCAGATATGAAGACCATTGCGGTCACCAACTCCTACCCGGCCGAGCAGCTCGCCCAGGCCGACATGATCGTCGATCGTTTGGATCAACTCTCCTACGACGACGTCGCGGGTTTATGTTCGTAAATCGTGGTGATCGAAGCTAGTCAAAGAAGATAAGAGGGTAAGAAGAGAGGAAGAGAAGCTTATTAATTTTTCTCCTCTTATCTTCCTCTCTTCTTACCTTCTTCACAGTACCGGAAGTGTGGCGGTTTCTGACGAAGTCAGGAGCCGAAAACGGATCGAAGCGATGAACCTCATGCCTCTTCAGCAGGTTGTTCCTGCGTCTGTGCCTGAATCGCCGTGATCGCCACCGTGTTGACAATATCCGCCACACTGCACCCCCGGCTCAAGTCGTTAACGGGTTTACGCAGGCCCTGTAGAACCGGTCCCATGGCAATGGCGTTGGCGGAGCGTTGTACGGCCTTATAGGTGTTGTTGCCGGTGTTGAGATCCGGGAAGATGAAGACCGTCGCCTGTCCGGCTACCTCACTGTCCGGCATCTTTTGGCGTCCCACACCGGGGTCCACGGCTGCGTCGAATTGGATAGGGCCTTCGATGAGTAGATCGGGCCGGAGTTGCTTGACCAGTGCGGTGGCCTCACGCACCTTGTCCACATCTTCGCCCTTCCCCGAGGCCCCGCTGGAATAGGAGAGCATGGCAATGCGAGGTTCGATCTTGAAGGCGCGAGCCGTGTCGGCCGAGGCAATGGCGATGTCGGCCAGTTGTTCGGGATTGGGGTTGGGATTGACCGCACAATCACCAAACACATGCACCCGGTTGTTCAAACACATAAAGAACACACTGGAGACGATCTTGCGACTGGGGTGGACCTTGATGAATTCCAAGGCCGGGCGGATGGTGTGGCCGGTGGTGTGGACCGCGCCGGAGACCATGGCATCGGCATCGCCCTTATGGACCATCATGGTGCCGAAGTAGCTGACGTCCAGCATGATGTCACGGGCCCGTTCTTCGGTGATGCCTTTGTGTTTGCGGCATTCATAATAGGTTTGGGCATAGTCCTCGAGGTGGGGAGAGGTGGCCGGATCGACGATCTTAACCCCGCGTAGGTCCAAACCCGCGGCCGTGGCCAGCAGTTGAACCACCCCTTCCTTGCCGAGTAGGGTCAGGTCCACCACACCGCGTCGTAAAAGAACCTCGGCGGATTTCAAGATTCGTTCGTCCGTGGCTTCGGGCAAGACGATGTGGCGTTTGTTTTGCTGGGCCCGTTCGATCAACTCGTACTGGAACATGACAGGCGTGACACGTCCGGAGCGAGTGATTTCTATTTGTTGTTTGAATTCCTGGATGTTCACATGCTTTTCAAACAACCCCAAGGCGGCGGCAATTTTGGGGCTATTGTCCGGGGCGATGGTATCCATGACATCCCGCACCATGGCCGCTGTTTCATAGGTGTCTGCATCCACCTGGAAGATGGGCAGGGGGACGCCGCCCAGGCCCTTGATGAGCCGACGGACAGCGGGGGGGAGAGCCAGGCCACCCGTTAACACAATACCCGCAATTTTGGGATGGGTGTTGGACTGGAAGGCCAAGAGGCCGCCCAGGACCAAGTCGACTCGGTCGCCGGGCGTGATAATCAGGCTGCCGGCTTGGATGCGGGCCATATAGTTGGACAGGCTCATGGCCGCGACCTGATAGGAGCCCACCAGGCGGTTGAGGCTGCCATGAACACCGTGCAGGGGACGAGCCTTCAAGATCTTGGCAATGTGACCAATGGTGGGCTTGCTCAGGATTTCATCCTCGGGCAGGGTATAGACCGGGGTGCTATGAGTCCACTTGGATTTGATGTCGGAGCAGACGTCCTCGAAGATCGAGGAGGGGACGCGGTTGAGCATGATGGCCAGCAGGCGGCATCCCTCATCCTCAAAGGATTCGCGCACCAGGCTTGCCAGACCGACGATTTCCTCTCGTTGCTTGTCATGACCGTTGGCCACCACCACCACGGGGGCATCGATTTGGTTGGCGAAGTGGGCGTTGAAATCGAATTCCAACTCGGTCGCCAAGCCGGTCAGGTCGCTGCCTTCGCACACGACAAAGTCGCAGTTACGTTCCAGCTCTTTGTATTTGGCAAAGATCTGGGTACGCACCTCTTGGGCCTTGCCTGAGGTGATCAGGGTGGTGGCATCGTCGATCCCCATGCCGTAGAAGGACTCATAGGGGCCTTGCAATTGATAACGCTGACGCATCAATTCAATGTCATTGTCCGGCGTCTCGGTCTGGCGGATGATGGGACGGAAGAATCCCAATCGTTCCACTCGACGAGATAGGATTTCCATGATTCCCAGAGAAATTAACGATTTACCACAGCGAGGGGCGTTGGTTGCAATATAGAGGCTCTTTAACATGCCAGCGATCTTTCATTCGATAATATTGTAAGCTTTGTATGCTACCGGAGGCCATAGGGGTTGTCAAAGTGAAATCGATGATCATGTGATGCTTGATTGAAGAGTGTTTGGGTGTCGATTATACTCCTCTGAAGTCGTAAGCCGATCAAATTCTTGGCCATGGAGATAACAAATGCCTCATTCAGCTCTGTTTCGATACAAACGTATTAGAGTGCAGGGGGATGTCCTGTGGCCACTGTTAATCGTGATGCTATTGATGGCCGGTTGTGTTTCCCCTGGGGGCATGACCTCTCTAAAGATTGAAGAGGTCTCTGTCGAGGCCCCCTTTGCCATGCCGGTGATTACCATCCCCGACTTTCGTGATTGCCCGCGTTTTGTGATTACCGATTGGCGGGCGGTCGAGGGTGATCGTGACAAGACGTCTCAAGCGATTGCCCAAGCCATCGATGCCGCCCATCAACATGCAGGAGGCGTTGTGGTCATCCCGGTTGGAGAATGGCTGACCGGTAAGATCCACCTCAAGAGCCATGTCTGCCTCCATTTGGAAGAAGGAGCGGTACTGAGCTTTTCCGGAAATCCTGAAGATTATCTGCCACCGGTTCATACCACCTGGGAGGGCATGGAGTGTTATAACTATTCCCCCTTGATCTATGCCTATGAATGTGAAAATGTGGCCATCACCGGATCGGGTCAACTCAAGGCCGAGATGGATGTCTGGAAGATTTGGTTTTCCCGTCCGCCCGCCCATATGGAGGCCCTGAAACGGCTCTATCATCTAGCGGTCCAGAATCGGCCCGTCCAAGAGAGACAGATGGTCGGTGACGAGGCCCATCTGCGTCCACATTTTATTCAATTCAACCGTTGTCAACATGTCTTACTGGAAGGGATCTCCATTTTCAACAGTCCCTTCTGGGTGATTCATCCCTATCTCTGTAAGGACGTGGTGATCCGCAAGGTCAAGGTCTGGGCTCATGGTCATAATAACGATGGCGTGGATCCGGAGATGAGTCAGAACATGCTGATCGAGGATTGTATCTTCGACCAGGGTGATGATGCCATCGCCGTTAAGTCCGGTCGTAACCAGGACGCCTGGCGACTCGCTACTCCCACCCGGAACCTCGTGATCAGAAACTGTCGAGTTAAGAATGGTCATCAACTGCTGGCCATTGGCAGTGAGCTATCCGGCGGCGTCGAGAATGTCTTCATGGATCACTGTGCTGTCGAGGAAGGGGCCAAGTTAAATCACCTCGTCTATATCAAGACCAATGAGCGGCGAGGGGGCTTTGTGCAGAACATCCACGTCAGTAACGTCAAATCCGGAAAGATCGACAAAGGCATCCTGGGCATCGAAACCGATGTCTTGTATCAATGGCGTGATCTCGTGCCGACCTATGAACGAAGGCTGACGCCGATTCAGGACATTTACTTAACTGATATCGAAGCCGCTGACATCAAATTCATCTCAAGGATACAGGGGCAAGAAGAACTGCCCGTCGAAAACGTCCGTTTGACGAATGTTACGGGTGCCTCAATCCAAGAGGCCGAATACCTCAATCGGAATGTCATCGATTTTCAGCACCAGGATTGAGTGGGTTTTCACCTTAACAATGAAAAGAGAGTGCCTTTAATACGGCACTCCCTTTTTTTTGATGAAATTATACGCTCTAATTCTCCCGCCAATCCTCTTGACGCTCGCCCCGGTAGAGACGGACGCGGTAGTTGAATTTGGCCTCGGAACGGGCCGGGAGTTCGGCTATGAACTTGATGCGGCTGGCATCCAGGCGTTTGTAGACCACGCCGGTCTTGGGAGCGGTCAGGGTCCAATAGGGCGTGTCGAGGTTGCAGGTGATCTCCACCTTGACCGGCACCGGTCGTGTATTGGTGATGGTGACGTCGTAGGTCTGTACCTCGTCGAAACCGGAGACATCGCGATTGTTGTTAAAGCGGAAGTTCTCCTTTTCCTGGCTCATCAGCACCGGTTCGACCTTGACATCCTCGACGCGGCCCAGGTTGAGTTCCACCTCTTCGCTGACCGGGATGTACTTGAAGTCGGACTGACCCACATAGGACAGGTGGGACTGTTGATCCACACTGCGATAGACCTTGAGCAGGCCACCGGGGATGGGTGTGTGACCCAGTTCATGGTCTTCGTCGTTGGTGAAGCTCAAAAAGCGAACCACCTGGTCGCCGTAACGTTCCAGCTCGTACTTGAAGAGGTTTGCCACCGGGATGTCCTCGGTATCGAAGCTGATCAGCCGTTTGGACCAGCCATTGGGAATCGTCTCCGTACCTTCGATGCTGTAGAGGAAGTATTCACTGAGTCCCTTTTTCTCAATGTCCTTGGCTTCCATAAAGTCTCCAGCGACCGCCATGGGAGCGGCTTCGTACATGACACGCTCCTTCATGCCACGCATGACTCCTTTAGCCCGACCACCAGCGAGGCCAAAGCCTACACTGATCCCAGATTGGGGGCGGCCATAGGGATCCTCTTGTCGGGCCAGGTCCGCAATTTGATCCAGCAGATGGACCTCACCCACGATCAACCGCACCTGGGCGTTTTCATAGTCCTCGCCGCTGTTGTTGGTGACACGGACATAGCCCTGTAGGTGCATGGTTTGTTCGTCCGGACTGAGTGTGCCCATGTAAAAGGTCCGCCAACTCAAGCCGCTAGTCAGGTACGAGATCTCCACCGGCACCTTGCCGTTTATCTCGCTGTCCACCTGCCAGAGTCCCAGGTTCTGTACGCGAGGCGGATAGACCAGGGCGGAAATATCAATGCGATCGGCTTGGGCCAGGGGCGTCATATCCAGGCTGGTGGGATCGATCAAGGTGTTCTCCCAGGAGAACTGGAGCTCATTGCGTCCCTGGTTGAACATCAATCTGCGGCTCTCGCGAGCCAACGTCAAGTCTGCTGAATTGTAGATGGTCAGTTGCACGGTGTCACGCTGCGGCAGGGTCACCAAATCGACCTTGGCCCAGGCTGTGGCACTCAAGAGTAGAACGAAGAGTAGTGTTTGTTTTTTCATGGTTATGGTCTTTCCAAAAAGGGCGACTTGAATTCAATGGCTATCTCAACATACGAGGGCTGGTGCCCGTCAGGTTGCGACGGTGGTAATGCAGTCGCAGTTCCTTGACGGATGGCCCGTCATCTGTGCGCGGTTCTAGTTCGATTTCAAAGACCAGGGTGCTGGCATCCTTCTTGGTGTAGTCCAGGTTGCAGTTCTCCATGTCCCATTGCCCGTCGATGTGCTCGATGAGCGTGAGGGTGGCGGGCTTGTCCTTGAAGTTTTCGATCTTGACCGTGATCTCTTCGTCCGTATCGTAGAGCACGACCTGGTCGTGCTTGTTTTTACGCAGGTTGATTTGACCGTCCTTCATCTTGCGTTGGGTCACCACGATGTCACGGCTGTCACCCAGGTAGAGGTCCATCTTCTGGCCTACGGGGATCAGGTCCGCATTGTCCTCGCCTAAGAAGATGGTGCTCTGCTGACCATCGGCCTGGAACAGCCGGGCCTTGCCTCCCCACAGGGCGGCCTGGCCCAGCTTGTGGTCGCTGTCGTTGACAATGCGGTAGCTCACCGGGATGCCCACGTTCTGGTTGTTGAGCCGTTCAGGATCCCAGGGCAGTAGGGCCGCGTCAAAGGTCCAGACCTTTTGGATGGGTACCTCGTCGATATTGAGAAACAGCAGTCGCTTGGTCTCTTCATGGGCAATGCCCTGTTCAAAGGCCTGGCCATAGTCCAACTGCACGTTGGCCAGGTCGAAGTCCTCGCCCGAGAAGTTCCGCAGCACGATATAGCTTTTGAGATCGACGGCAGTCTCGTCTTCATCGGCCACGGCCTTGTAGGTGATCAGCCGATCGATATTGCTGAGCAGATAGCTGATCCGCACCTTTTCGGCAAAGTCGCCGTCACTGGCGATCTCCCAGACCAGGGCGTCTTCATTGGGCGGATAGCTGACACTCAGCAAGCGTACCTGATCGGGATGGCCCAGGATCGACAAACGGATAGAGTCCGCATCGATGGCCACGCTCTTCCAGGAGAAGTCCACCTGGTTGAACCCCTGTTGCAGGGTCAGGATGCGTTCCTCTTCGATCAAGGTGGCGTTGGGATTGTCCAGCCGAATCACCGTGGCCTGTCGTTCGGGCAGGGCCACCAGCTTGATGCGAGCCCAGGCAGGAACACTGATTAATAGGAGACTGACAGATATTAAGATTCTTTGTTTGTGTAACATGGTATGTCCTCTCAATGTTTAAGTGAACTGCGATCTGTGAACTGTGATCTGTTTTCTTCCGTTCTCACCCCGTGATAGGTGGTCAGGGTGTACTTGATAATGAGTTCTGATTCTTTTTCTATGGTTCGGTTGAATTGTGCCTGTTGGGCATCGTACTTCTCGTAATCGGTTGCTTCTAGGGTCCAGCAGGCGGTGCCAAAGTCGCGGGTGACCTTGATTTCGATGGGCACCAAACGAGTGTTGGTGACCTTGATTTGCCAGTGTTCGATACGATCGAAGCCGGTGATGTTGCCCTCGTTATCAAAGCGATGGTTTGTGGTCTCTTGCTGCATCAGTACTGGCTCGACCTGGACATAGCGGGCCGAGCCCAGGTGCAGTTCCACGTCCTCGTTGACCGGGATGTACTTGAACTTGGAGTCTCCGATAAAGCCAAGTCCATCATCGACTTGGGCGTAGAGTTTGATTTGGCCTTGCGGCAAGGGCGTTTGTCCTAGTTCGTGTTCGCTGTCATTGGTAAAGCTGACAAAGCGTTGGGCCTGATGGCCCCAGCGGGATTCGTCGTATTGGTAGAGACTGGTTACTGGGATGTCCTGTGCCTCTAATGATTGAAGCCTTTTACCCCATCCGTTGGTTAGATCTTCGGTTCCTTCAATGGTGTAGAGGATGTACTCACAGAGAGACTTCTTTAGAACTTCTTTCTTGTCAGCTTTAAATGGACGACCGAGGATAGGTGCATCACCCAAAATAGGGACTTTTTCATTGTCTTCTTCTTCAATTCTCCAATAATATCTTTCCTTGAAACCCCACTCTAATTCTGATGTAGGTTGATTAAAGGGAAATGTCCTTTGGGCTAACGCTGCAATAGGTTCGATGACATTGATTTCTCCCAATATCAGTCTCGTTTGAGCCTCTTCAAAATCTTCCCCGCTTTGGTTATCCACCCGCACGTAGCTCTTTAGATCCATGGTGGTTTCATCTGCTGAGAATGTCCCCATGTAAAAGGCACGCCAGGTCAGACCGCTGGTGAAGTAGGTCAGTTCAAAGGGAACCTGCCCTTCGACTTCGGAGCGAATGAGCCAGCGGCCTATGTCTTTCAGGCCTGCCGGGTAGACGAGTTGCTCGACTGTGATCTGGCCCTGCTGGGCCTGGGGTTCCAGTTCCAGGCTGGTAGGATCGATGAGGGTATTGGCCCACATGAATTGCAGCCAGTTCCAGCCGCGTTTCAAGGTCAGGTGACGCGTTTCCCGCACCAGGGTGAGGTCTTCGGCGCTGTAGATGGTGAGCTGGACATTTTCTCGTTTGGGCAGGGTCACCAACTCAATGGCACTGGCCGGGGCAAAGGGCCTTTGGGCAAATGGATCCTTTAAGGCATCAACCGGGATGGCTTGTTCGGTTTCTTCTTGTTTTTCTTTTAATGTAATCGGTCCGCGGGTTGCAGGTTGCTCTGGCGTCATTTCTGTGACAGCGACTTCATCTAAAAATTTTGGTTGATCTAGATTTCGGTGTTGCAACTGGGTGATCAACAGCCCAGTCACGATGGTGGCTGCGACTCCCAACCACCAGGGCCACAACAAGCGCTGGCGGGGAACACTGGCCTGGGCTGTGACCTGTTGGATCAGATCCTCGCTGACTTCAGGATCGCCTTGTAGTAAATCCAAAGTGGCGAATTTCTGTTGCAACACCTCCTTGGCCTGTTGGCAGGTAGGGCAGGTCGCCACATGGGCGGCGATCCACTCGGCCGCCTCGGGTTCGGCCAGGTCAAAGAGCCAATCAATCAGTTGTTGTTCGGTTACGTGCGTTTCCATGATCCTGTCGTTCAACGTAATAATGCAGTTTTAAAATAGTTGAAGATCGCTTCGTTCCTCGCGATGACAACTAGTCTTATTGCCTAAAGCACTCATGTCAGGCGACAGTATAAAAAAAGCCGTCATTGCGAGGAGGAACGACGCGGCAATCTTCCTCATTTTTTATGTTATCCCGGATCTGGGAGTTTCTGGGCCAGGGTCTTGAGGGCCCGTGACATCTGGGTCTTGACCGTGCCTACGGAACAGCCCAGGGCCTCGGCCACCTGGGCATAGCTCAATTTTTGATAGTAGGCCAGCAGCAGGGTGGCCTTTTGTCGCTCGGGCAGGCTGTTGACGGCAGTGCGAACCTGTGCGATGCGTTCGTCTTGCATGACTGCATCGACGGGCTGGTTTTCGTCTATCGGCTCATGAGCCAAGGCAGTGGGACCCTTTTTCTGTTGGCGAAAACCGTCCATGGCCACATTACTGCCTACCCGAAAGAGCCAGCCCTTAAGGCTATCACCTTGGATTTTATCGGCCTTTTCTGCCATGCGTTTGAAGGTCTCTTGAAAACAGTCTTCTGCCCGATCTCGGTTGCCACAGAGTCGCGTGAGATAGCCCAACAAGGGGCCGCCATGGCGACGTACCAGTATTTCAAAGGCGGTTGTTTCGCCTTGCTGGTAGGCCTCTAACAGTTGTCTATCGCTTCTGGGCATGCGTTTTTTCCGGTCATCAACACCTATGACGTGGATATCGGCCAGTCGGTTGACAAAAAAAGAATGAAAAAGGGATTGCAAAAAATGAATAAAGATTCATAATGTGAATATATATTCACATTATGAATCTTTATTCATTTTAACCCGTTTGGTTATCTTAACAGGCGACGCCATGGCCCAGGGCTGTCAAAATAGACGTGAACGAGAAAAGGAACAGCGCAAGCAGGATATCCTGGATGCGGCCCTTACGCTTTTTTCTCGGCGGGGATTCCATAACGTGTCTATGCAAGAGGTGGCCGAGGCCGCCGGTTTTGCGGTAGGGACGCTGTACAACTTCTTTGCCAACAAAGAGGATCTGTTTGGAGAATTGCGTAAGCGTTCAAAAGGACGAGTGTTAGATGATTTGACCGCATCACTGAGAGGGGAGGGGGCACCTGTTGAGCGACTACGTCACTTTATCCGATACCAGCCCGAGCTTCTTGAACGACATGGGGAATTCCTCCGTCTCTATATTGCCGAGATGGGCCAACGGGTCAATAAGCTCTGTGCAGCCGATCAAGATGACCGGGATTTTCGCAAAGTACTCGAGACGGGAATAAAACAAGTCATTCAGATGGCAATCGATGATGGAACTTTTCGCCGAGTGGATGCAGGGATGGCGGCCAAAGCCCTGATGGCGACGCTGGAAACCCTGGCCTTTGAGGGAGCCGATAAGTTCCCGCAAGAGACCGTTGCTCAGGTCGAGAGCCTTTTTATTGATGGATTACTAATCTCAGGAGACGTATCAAATCATGCGTAAGGTAATTGTATTGTTATCCTGCCTGATCTGTGGCGGGATAGGGGGCTGCCGTAGCTTCGACGGTCAACAGGTCCGCAATGAGCAGGCCGAGATCATCCCCCGCGAGTCCTTGGAAAAGACCGAGGCCTTGTTGAGCCAGTTCGACAGCCCCTTGACGCTAGTGGACTGTGTGGGTCTGGCCCTGCAAGAGAGCTTGGATCTGGAGACGGCCGAACTGCAGCGGCGTCTGGCCAAGCTGGATAAGCAGGCCTCGTTCTCGAATTTTCTGCCCACCGTGACCTTGGGGGCGCAAAAGACCTATTGGGATCCCCAGCCTATGGTCAATTTCAATGGCACCGGCATCGCGATGCACGACAAGAAGGTGCGTGATGTCACCTGGAATATCCAATGGTCGCTCTTTAATCCAGCCACCTGGTTTCTCTACAACATGTATTCCAGTGGCTACGAAATCGCGGAGTTGTCTCTGGATTATACGCGTCAGTCACTGATTTTTCAGGTCACGACCCTGTACTATCAGGTGTTGGGGCTTGAGCAGATGCATGAGGTCACCCAGGCGAATCTGCGCGCGGCCCAGGCTCAAGCCAAGGAGCTGGAGGCTATGCAACGCGAAGGCATGGTCCCCAGTTGGCAGGCGGATCAGGCTCAGACCATGGTCCTGGCCCGACAACTGGACAGCAATCAATTGCAACGCACCCTGCGTGAGGCCAAGGCGGACTTGTTGGTGCTCTTGGGACTGTCACCCGAGGCGGATCTGGAGTTGGCCATGGACCTGCCTTTGGATATCTCGGATCGGCCCTTGGATGACTTGATGACCGAGGCCCTGCTCAACCATCCGTCTCTGGCGATTGCCGATCGTCAGGTGGAGATCGCCCGCGAAAAGGTCAAGTATGCCGTCTCCGCCTTTATCCCCCAATTGGTCGGCTTTGCCGGACGTACGGACACCACGGACTCCCATCAGGTCTTCTCCAACTATTGGAGCGGGGGGTTTGCCGCCACCTTGACGGTGTTTAACGGCTTTGCCAATGTCGCGGACTACAAGGCTGCCAAGGTGACACGCGAACAGGCCTTTATCGAACGCGAACAGGCGACCCTGGCCTTGATGGTACAGGTGATTCGAACCTATGACCAGGTGCAAACCGCACGCGAGCAATTGGAGTTGGCCCAATCCTATCGTCAGGTGGCCGAGGGTCGGCTGGCCGAGACCAAGCGGCAACACCAACAGGGCATGGTGCAGGCCAGTGACCTGTTGAATCAGGTGGCGGCCGCGGACCAGGCCCGCATTCAGTGGATTCAGAGCCGTTTTCAAGAGCAAATTTGTATGGCCTTGTTGAATACCGTACTGGGATATGTCCCTGTGACCTATGAGGAATTGATTGAAGATGAAAATTAATGGTATGTTTGGTTTTAAACGTGATCGATCCATCCGGTTGTTGATCCTGTGTTTGTGTTGCGGTTTTGTCACGACTCTATGGGCTGCTGATGAAAACGACGTCCGTAAGGTTCCTGTGGTGGTGACCTCTCCAGAACAGTTGCTCTTTGAACAGCGACTGGTGACGCAGGGCAATGTCGAGGCGGTCAACACCGCCTGGGTGACGCCGCGCGTGGATGGAACCTTGGTCTCGATCGATGTGGATGAAGGGGATGTGGTGATCGCCGGGCAGACCCGGTTGTTTGCCACGGATGCCGTCAAGATGGAACAGAACGTGGTTGTGCAGGAGCATGCCCTGGCCGTGGCTCGCTGTGGGTTGAAACAGGCTCAAGCCCACCAGGATCGTGCCCAGGCGGATTTGGATAAAGCTCACCTGGACTACCAACGGTTCCAGCGTCTACTCCAACAGAACGCTACCACCCAGGACGCCTTTGAGCAACAGGAGTCCCGTTACAAACAGGTCGCAGCCGCCTTCAAGGTGGCTCAGGCCCAGGTGGCCCTGGCTTCACAACAGGTGGCCCAGACCGAGGCCCTCTTGGCCATTGCTAGAAAGAATCTGGCCGATACTGTGGTGTTGGCACCCATCAGTGGGATCGTCAGCGATCGCCTCAAAGAACCGGGCGAAAACGGCAAGATCGGTGATCCTGTCTTACATATTGTAGATATCAATGCCTTGGAAGTCAGTTGTTATCTGCCGGCCCAGGCCTATACCCAAATTTCCTCTGGAACGACTCCCTTGCGTGTGAACGCGTTGGGAATCGATTGCGGTTCGCAGCTCGTTACTTATCGTGCGCCTCAGATTCATCCCAAGCTGCGAACCTTTGAAATCAAGGCCTTGCTCGAGAATCACGCGACTCAGATCGCACCCGGGGCTATGGCTCAAGTGACTGCGATCCTGGACAGTCGCGAGCAGTGGGGGGTTCCGAGCAAGGCCATTTTACAGCGCAATGGTCAGGATGTTGTCTTTGTGATCGATCGTAGCGGTATCGCTCACCAGGAAGAGGTTCAAACCGGCTGGGAGATGGACGGCATGACTGAGATCATCAGTGACAATATCGACGACGATTGGTCCGTGGTGGTGATGGGGCAGGGACAACTGGACGAGGGCACGGCGGTCTCTGTGCAAGAGGGGGGCAAGTAATGTTTCTATCGGATGCCTCGGTCAAACGGCCGATTGCCATGAGTTGTTTGATCATCGGCCTGACCCTGCTGGGACTCAAGGCCTGGCGTGACATGGGCCTGGAACTGATGCCCAAGATGGACGCACCCTTTATTACGGTGACCACCATCTACCCCGGTGCCAGCCCCGAGCAGATCGAGACCGATGTGGCCAAACGAATCGAAGACAAGGTCGTGACTATCGACGGTCTCAAGCACGTCAGTTCTTCCTGTATGGAGAACGCCTGTCAGACCTTTCTGGAGTTCGAACTGGATGTGGACGTCGATATTGCGGCCACGGATGTGCGTGAAAAGATCGACCTGATCCGAGCCGATTTTCCCGAGGATGTGGAGGACCCCAAGATCCTCAAGTTCGACATTAATGCCACGCCCGTGGCACACCTGGCCCTGACCGGCGAGGTCTCCCTGGATGAACTTTATGACTATGCCAACAATACCCTACGTGATCGTCTGACCGTGATTTCGGGTGTGGCGGACGTGGAGTTAATCGGTGGAGCCAAGCGCGAAGTGCACGTGATGCTGGATCGTGACAAGCTGGCGTCCAAGGGACTGTCCAGTACGGATGTGGTGACGGCCGTCCAACAGAACGTACGTAACATCCCCTCCGGCCGTATCCAGGACAGCGGACGCGAGTTTACCGTCAAGTTCGATGCTGAATACCAGGACGAGGCCGCCATTGGTGCCTTGGAGATCGCCAACGAAGACGGTCAACGCTGTACCATCAACGACGTGGGACGCGTGGTCATGACCACCGAGGAATTGCGACAAAAGGCCCGAGTGGACGGTCATCCCGCCATCTATATCAAGATCATCAAGAAGGCCGAGGGCAATGCCGTGCGTGTGGTCAATCGCGTACGTGAGGCCATGGCCAAGGTCAACCAGGAACTGCCTGGTGGTATGGAACTTGTGTGGCTGACCGACGACGGCCGTTTCATCGAGGCCTCGGTGCAGAGCGCCTGGGGCAATGTGGGCCAAGGGATTATCCTGACCGCGGCCATTCTCTTTTTCTTCCTGTACAATATCCGCTCCACCCTGGTGGTGGTCATCACCATGCCCTTGACTATTCTCATCGGTCTGTTCTTCATGGAGATGGCGGGCTATACCCTCAATACCTCCACCCTGATTGCCATCGGCATGTCCGTGGGTATTCTGGTGACCAACTCCATTGTGGTCTTGGAGGCCATTACCAAGCGATTGAACCAAACCGGCGATCCCAAGGAGGCCGCCCGACTGGGTGCCAAGGAAGTCTTTGTCGCAGTGATCGCCAGTGCGGGTACCAATATCGTGGTGCTCTTTCCCATCGCGATCATGGGCAGCAAAATCGGTATGTTCCTGCGACCCTTGGCCTGGAGTATGTTGATCATGACTGTGGTGTCGCTATTTATCTCCTTTACCTTGACACCACTTTTGTGTTCGATCATGCTCAAACCCCAATCCGCTCAACGCAAGGGATTGCTCTATCGCATGGAGACCGGTTTCAACCGGGGTTTGGATTGGCTGATCGCAGGATACCGCCGCATCCTAGCCTTTAACGAACGCCATCGTTGGGCCGCTATCGGTGTGCTGGCCTTCACGTTTTTACTGCTGATCCATGCCATGGGACGTAAGGTCGGCTTCGACCTGTTTAGTGATCCGGACAAGGGACAGCTCTACGTCAAGTTGGAATATCCCACGGATTATGACCTGGCTCATACCATCGAACGGGTCGCCGAGGTGGAAGAGCGACTCCAGGACGTGCCGGAAATGACGCATATTCTCAGTTCCGTGGGCAAGGTGCAGGGCATGGTAGGGCAATCCACCGAAGGTATCTATCTGGCTCAGATTCTGTTGACCTTTTCCGATCGCGACCAGCGTGACCTGACCATCTTCGATTTGCAAGATGAGGTACGCCAGCGTTTGCAGGGCTATCCCGAGTGTGTCTTGACCGTGACCATGTCCAGCTTGATTGGTGGACAGGCCCAGGATATCGAATTGGAAATCTCCGGTCCGGACCTGGAGGTGCTTGATCGTCTGGCCCTGCAGACTCGAGACCAGGCCGAGTCCATGGACGACTTGAGAGATGTGGATACCACCGTGCGTGACGGTAAGCCCGAATTGGCCATCATTCCGGACCGGGCAGTCTTATCCGATCTGGGCATCCCGGCCGTGGGATTGGGCATGGCCCTGCGTACCAATCTCGAAGGCCTGGACGCCGGGACCTTTAAACGCGGCGACCGCAACTACGACATTGTGGTGGAATTTGAAGACCGTCCGGGCAAGGAGCAGGTCGAGCAGTTCCTCTTCCCTGCTGCACCAGGTCGTCCCATGCTATTGACCAATCTCGGTGACATCGAACAACGCATAGCGCCCATTCAGATTACGCGTAAGGACAAGGTGCGTGTGTCCAAGCTTCTGGCCAATCTGGCTCCAGGCGTACCCTTGGGTACGGCTGTTGACAATATCAGTACCGCCATGGAAACCGAGGGCAAGTTTCCTCCAGGGTATGATTTTACCTTTGCCGGGCATTACGAGATGATGGGCGAGATGAAGTCCGAATTTGGTGACGCCATGCTCACAGCGATCATCCTGGTTATCTTGACCCTGGCCGCCATTCTGGAATCCTTTAAGCAGCCTTGGCTCATCCTGGTGACCTTACCCTTGGCCCTGATTGGGGTGATGTGGTCCCTGGCCCTCACCGGTCAGAGTATGTCGGTGTTCGTCTTGCTCGGTATCGTGATGATGATCGGTATCGTGGTTAACAATGCCATCTTGATCATGGACCAGTTCAACGTACATGTCACCGAGGGCATTCCGCGTCACAAGGCCATGATCACGGCTTCGTGCGAACGCTTCCGTCCGATCGTTATGATCACCCTGGCCGCAGTCCTGGGTATGCTGCCCCTGGCCATGGGACGCGGCATCGGTGCGGAGATGCGTAACGGCGTGGGTATTGCCTCGGTCGGTGGCATCCTGGTCTCCGGCATCTTGACGCTCTTCGTTATGCCGATTCTTTATGATCTGTGTACGCGTAAGAGCAAACGTAAGGCCGAGGCAGAGGTTGCCAAGCAAGAAGGCACAGCACCACCCGAGGATGAATCGCAGGAATAACAGATTCAATATCTGATAACCTAAACCCATGGGCATCCGGCATGAAGAGGCCGGGTGCCCTTTTTTTTAGGGCTGTGCGTCAGCCCCTCCGTCCAGATTAATTCACTCATCACGGATATCCCCCGTAGGGACAGGCCTCCGTGCCTGTCCGATTCCGCTTGACAAGGATGTGCTTAAGTGGCATTCTAGGAATTATATAAGCGTTTTAGTATTGAAGGGAAAGATGATGGCCAATAGACATATAACAACGTTGATTATTGCACTCATTACAGTATCTGGATGCACACTTAATTGTGTTTCTGATCGAGAAGATGATGTACTTCCCAACAATACATTACATGAAGAGCCTTCAGATGCAAATCATACTGCTAACGTATCACTGAATGTTGTTAATGTACGTCTAGACACTGCCTTGCATTTAGCAGCCTTATATGGTCAATGTCCGGAGATTGAGCGGCTACTTAAAGCAGGAATGGATGTAGATATTAGAAACAGGAATGGAACCGCTCCTCTACATAATGCGGCTTTTAGTGGACACAAGGAGGCCGTTGAATTACTTTTAAGTCATGGGGCCAATCCTAACTCCATAGATAGCACAGGTCAGACCCCGATGTTTCAAGCAGCGGAGAGAGGCAGCCTGGAAATCATCAAACTGCTTGTAAAACACGGAGCACACATTTCCAAGAAAGGTTATACGCCATTGCATAAAGCGGCCTATTGTGAATATCTAGCCCCTAAAGAGCATAAGGATTTAGTTCGATATTTTTTAAATAAGGGGGTGTCGATCAATGCCAGAGGTTCTTTTGAAATGACCCCACTCCATACGGCCACATATGCAGCCTCTAGTGAGGTGCTGAATCTGCTTGTTAAAAGAGGGGCAGAAATTGAGGCCAGAGACCAATTTGGCCGCACGCCTCTTTATATGGCAGCAGTATATGGCAATGCAGAGGCTGCGGCTTTCCTGATTGCGAGGGGTGCAGATGTTAATGCAAAAGACACCAATGGACGAACTCCTCTATGCGGCGCTATCACTCTAAATAATGTTGCCAATCCGAATCCTGAAGTTGTAAAAATACTTATTGACGCTGGTGCTAACATCAATAATGTCACAGATCGTGGAGGAAGCACTCCGCTACATCAAGCAATCGCATGGGGTTGGGATCCTCCTCACTATGAGGGTGATGCTAACCTTATAATGATCGAGTTGTTGCTTGAGGCGGGTGCTGATGTTTATGCTAGAAACTCGAGTGGCGTGACTCCATTAGATTTCGCACACAATAAACCTGAGATCTACAAGCTCTTAATGAAGTATAGCCAGGTGCCATGCTCACGCTTGCGTGAGCATGCTGACTCTTTGGATAGATTGGGCCTTTGATTGGTTGTCTCTAGGTTGTAATTCAAACATGCTTATCTAAGGATAAGCATGCCACCCAGGCCATGTCCTGCAGGGATGAAAAGTGATGGAATGTCAGAATCGAATCTTCCATCCATTATTCCAGCAAATCTGCGGCTGAGAAATATCTTTCTAAAAGGGATTCACTACTTAACTTGTCGACGCTCCTTGGCGATTACTTGACCTTGGGTGTTGATGAGTTTGATGGAAATGTATTTTGCTGCGGTGCGGTTAAATGCGAAGGTGGCGTCGCAGGCTTGTCCATGGGTGCACTCACTGGTGTGTGCGACGGTTTCTTTTCCGTCCGGACTGGTCACGATGAAATCGATGTGGGATAGGTCTTTTCCGGTGGGAGTCACGGTTATCGAGGCCTTGGCCTTGAAAACGTTGCCGCCGATGCTGAATTTTGAGACCTTGAGATTGCCCCCAACTGAAGGAGGGCTGGGCGGGGCTTGTGTGTCTTGCCCGATGCAATAGAGCTTGTCTTTAACGCGGATGAAGAGCTGCCCGCGTGACACGGCGAGGCTGGAGCCCAGATTGTCTGCCTGCATGTCAATTTGCGACAGGATCTTGGGGGTGTCCTGAGCGGATAAGATGGTGACCACGCCCTTTTTATTGATGGTGTAGATCTTACCATCGGCACCCGTAGGGGAGGCCCAGAAATTGGCTGTGCCTCCGATCTCACATTGCCCCAGAACCTCACCGGTTTGGGGATGGAAACACAACAGGGTTTTCTTGACGCCATCGAGTACAAAGAGTTTGTTTTGATAGGCCAGAGCGGTGCAGACGTCCGGTGAGTGTGCAGGGTAACTCCAATCCCAGGGGATCGCGGTGTCTGACTTTTCCGTTCGAATCTGGGTGGCATACATCTTTAGACCGCGCGGCGCGGCTGTGAATACCATGCCGTTGATCAGCGTACAGGAACTGATGGTGCGGCCATACTTGATGTTGTCCGGATTGTAGGTGTCCGTACGCCAGAGTTCCTGGCCCGTCTCGGGATCGTGTGATGTTACATGATTGGCTCCCGAGATCAATAATTGGGTGCCGGTGGGGCCCTGCCAGGGAATGATGGTGGTGTAGGCCTGTTTGCCTTCATATTGAGCAGGGGTGTGGCGTGCGACATTCCATAACTCTTTGCCGGTTTGAGGATCGATGGCCAGGATGTAGGATTCATCCGGATCCCCATTTTTCTCGTCGCCATGGATCACCAGTACATAGAGCTTGCCATGGTACAACAGAGGGCTGGAGCCGTATTTCCACAGGATTTGGAAGTCTCCGTGACGTTCGGTAACGCTCCAGTGCCAGAGGGGTTTGCCTTCCACGGTAAACCCGGCGAGATCCCCAGTGCCAAACATAAAGAACACATTCTTGCCGTCCGTCACGGGTGAGGGTGACGTGGCCGCGTTTTGATTGCGATAGGTGTAGCCCTGGCCCATGTTGTGTTTCCACAAGACCTTACCGTTAGTGCGATCCAGGCACATGGCGAATAGGGTCATGTTTGGGTCCTGGACATTCACGAAGACCCGGTTGCCACAGGTGATGGGGGTAGAAAATCCGTCACCCGCTACTTCCGCAACCCAGGCCACGTTTTTCGTGGTGCTCCAGGTCTCAGGCAGATTGGTCTCGCTAGTGGAGCCATCGAAATGCGGGCCACGCCATTGAGGCCAATCTTCAGCCTGCAGGGGTAAGGCAAGCAATACCAGCACGGTGAGGGATTTTACATATGAATAAGCAGTTGTCATTTTCTGATCTCCAAGGTGTCTGCAACTTAATCCATATTTTACCGTCAAGATGATTTCTTGACAAGATGGGGCTCAGGTGTCCATGATAAGGCTACAACGGGTTACCTATGGACAAGAACAAGGATCAGACCATGTCGATAAAAGCGTTTATCAAAATCACTTGTTTATTATCTGTCTTTATGAGTGTGAGTGTTGTTGCTCAAGAGCCCCCCTTAAACATCGGATTAATCGGCGATTCTACGGTAGCAAGTACCTATGGGTGGGGACCTGCCTTTGCCAAGCGATTCAGTGATAAGGCCAAGGTGTTTAATTATGCGAAAAATGGTGCGACCCTTCCATCTCTGTCGAAGAAATTGGATGAACTACTCGAACTCAAGCCTGACTACGTGTTGGTTCAATTCGGACACAACGACCAAAAGAAATACGATACTGAAGCCTATAGCGAAAATCTCAAGTCCTATGTCGAACGTATCACACGGGCCGAGGCGAAAACGATCATTTTGAGTTCCGTGACTCGCCGCTTCTTTGATGAGGACGGCAAGATCAAGCCCAGGGAGTCTGGCGTAAAAGCCAATCTATCTTTTTACGCGAAAGCAGCGCAAGCCGTGGCCCAGGAAGAAGGGGTGCTGTTCATCGATCTCAATGCAATCAGTATTGAGCATCATAACCAGATCGGTCCGGAGGCCAGTGTGGCTTACAATTTCAAGGAAACCGATACCACCCACTTCAGTAAACAAGGGGCCGAAGCCATTGCCACTCTGGTCCTGACGGAACTCCAGGTCATCGTGCCTGAGATCAAGGATTATTTGATTGAATCAGAAGCTGCAAATGCCCCATGGCCAGGGAGCCGTTCATCCTTTCATTCCTTTGCTCAGTATGATTTCGAGATAGAGGGGATCAAGTGCAGGGTCGTGGTTCCTGATACGATTGCGGCAGGAAAGCCCTGGATTTGGCGTGCCCGTTTCTGGGGACATGAGCCGCAGACTGATATTGCTCTGCTTGAGAAGGGTTTTCACGTTGTCTATGCAGATGTTGCGGGACTTTATGGTTCGCCGCAAGCGGTCAAGCGTTGGGATACCTTCTACCAATATCTGACCGAGACTCACGGTTTTGATCGCAAGGCGATGCTCGAAGGGATGTCACGCGGTGGGCTCATCGTCTACAATTGGGCGGCCAAAAACCCGGACAAGGTCCATTGTATCTATGCCGATGCCCCGGTGTGTGACTTCAAGAGTTGGCCGGGAGGCAAAGGGGCCAGTCAAGGCTCCGAGGATGAATGGCAACGTTGCCTGGCCGCTTACGAGATGACAGAGTCTGAGGCCCTGGATTATCAACACAACCCCATTGACAATCTCGCAGCTCTGGCACAGGCGAACATCCCGCTGCTGCATGTTGTGGGTGATGCCGATCAAGTGGTTCCGGTTGCGGAGAACACTGCTGTCATGGAGACACGCTATCAGGAACTGGGTGGCCATATTACGGTCATTCACAAGGCCGATGTGGGGCATCATCCTCATAGTCTCAAAGATCCTGGACGCATTGTAGAGTTTATCTTGAAACATGTGCGTGAGAGCAATGATCTGAATTAATGGAATCGCTATTAAGTCGGGGCCAAGCATAGGTCTCTGGTTTATCAATCCTAAGAGGAGTTTCGGTATTATGAGTATTGTTTTGGATGGCAAGGCGTTGGCCAAAGAGATCGAAGGCGAATTGCTCAAACGTGTGAATCGCATTAAGTCCAAGACCAATGATGAAACACCGATTTTGGCCACGATATTAGTCGGTGACGATCCTTCTTCGGCAACCTATGTGAAGATGAAAGGCAATACCTGTCGGCGGGTGGGCATGGAATCGCTGCGGGTGGTCCTGCCCCAGTCGACGACCACAGACGTCCTCTTAGCCGAGATCGATCGGCTCAACGATAATCCACAGGTTCATGGTATTCTACTTCAGCACCCGGTTCCCTCTCAGATCAACGAGCGGAGTTGTTTTGACCGTATTCGTATGGATAAGGATGTCGATGGTGTCACGAGCCAGGGATTTGGCAAGATGGCCTTAGGAGAACCGGCCTATGGCTCCGCCACGCCGGGTGGGATCATCAAGCTCTTAAGTCATTATGAGATTCCGTTGGCAGGTAAACATGCCGTGGTGGTCGGACGAAGTCCCATTCTGGGCAAACCCATGGCCATGATGCTGTTGAATCAGAATGCCACCGTGACTATTTGTCATTCCAAGACCGTAGGCCTGCCGGACCTCATTCAGCAAGCCGACATCATCGTAGGGGCTGTGGGGATACCGGAATTCATTAAGGGCAAGTGGATTAAGGATAATGCCGTTGTGATCGATGCGGGATACCATCCGGGAGGTATAGGCGATATTGAATTAGCGGAGGTCATCAGTCGCTGCTCGGCTTATACCCCGGTCCCGGGCGGTGTCGGGCCCATGACGATTTCCACCCTGATCTCGCAAACTGTTGAGGCCGCAGAGAGCCGTTTGTAATAAGCCTCGTTCGCAAAGCATAGGAATCAGCGTACCCGTTCCAGTTGGGTCCAGTTCTGGGTGCTCTCGGTTAGATTGGGATTGAAACTGGGGTTGTCACTCATGCAGTAGTCCAGGCCATTGGTCCAGACGTTTTCATAAAGATTGGGAACGTCGATCTCCATGTCCTGGATGGGATCGTGGTAGCGTTCGGAACTGCGCATGGTGTCGCTGAAGCGATTGTGGATGCCGTCCATGATGTCATTGCGCTTCTGCCAACCGTCCATAATCATGTCACTGACCTCGGATTGCGTCTGGCCGATCTGACGCATACGTGCAAAGATCTGCTGCTGGGTCTGGAGCATGTCGCGGGCACAGGTAGCCACCAGGCGGGTGCAGTCCACGGCCCAGCGGGGTGAGATTTGGCCTGAATGGAGCATCACCTGGAAGGCCTGGCCATAGTTGTCGTTGTCAGCCGTGGGGCACTTATAGGAAGTGACCTCTGCGACCCAGGACACCGAGTTGATGGGGCCAACCATGCTGGGTTGCGATGTGTGGATGCGAGTTAGCACCACGAGGAACTGCTCCTTGCTGCCATTGTATTGGGTTTCAACCAATGCGGCTTCCGCCTCTAATTGAGGCGTGGCAGGCAGGGGCGAGATGGATTGGTAGACCTGCGTGAGCAGCATCTCTTGTATCTGTTTCTGCTGTTGCGCGAGCTTGTCCATGCCCGTGGTTTGGGTCACCTGGGCCTGCGACTTGCCCATGGAAGGCAGTAAGATTTGTTCAACGAACTCTTGTGGGCCTACGGGCGGGGCCGTGGCGGCTCCATTCATTTGAAAGGCCCCCAGTAGGTTGGTGTTATCCGACCAATGGAAGATCTGTTCGGGATAACGCTGGGCCTGGGCCTTGCCGTCCGGGCTGTTGACCTGGTAAGTGAGATGGCATTGAGGCAGGCCCATGACGCTCGACCATTGAACCTGGCCGGAGAATTCCCATTTTTCCGGGACAAGAACATTAAAGACAGGATATCCGAAACCTTGCTGATCCGTAATCGTCTGCCGTTTAAAACGAAGTAAATGGCCGGTGTCGGCCAAGGCTATATTCATCCCACAAACCAGAGTAAACAGGGCAATGCCACATTTGAAGGTTTGATGTTCCATTGGTTGATTTCCTTATTGTTATTTTTCGTCTACCTCAAAACCCAAAATAGATCTCGTATTTAGGGATTTTCCTCAGGAATTATCGAATATCGAGACCTCGATCAATAGCTACGCTCTGGGATTATTCATGAAATTGTCCAAAACATCACGGCTCACTCTTCTTCATAAAAGATCCAGCATTGGCTTACAGGGATTATCGGGGCCAAGGTTGAATTCCCGTTGCACTCTATTAAAGTAGGCCTATAATGACCCCGGCATAGATCTTTATGGAGAATGCAAATGTTGGAATGGCTCAAGCAACTCGATCCGGTCTTTCAGGCCCTGCTGGCGACTCTCTTCACCTGGTTTGTAACGGCCCTGGGGGCGGCAGCCGTATTCCTGACCAAGACCATCGGTCAGAAGGTCCTCGATTTTATGTTGGCCTTTGCCGGGGGGGTGATGATTGCGGCCAGTTTTTGGTCGTTACTGGCCCCAGGGATCGAGATGGCTGAATCCCAGGGACAGATTGCCTGGATTCCGGCGGTGGTGGGCTTTCTCTTGGGAGGTGTTTTTCTACGGGGTGTGGATATGTTCCTGCCTCACTTGCACCTCGGTTTCCCCATGAGCGAGGCCGAGGGGATCAAGACCTCCTGGCATCGTAGTACCTTGCTGGTTTTGGCCATTACCCTGCACAACATTCCCGAAGGTCTGGCCGTGGGGGTGGCCTTTGGAGCGCTCAAGTACGGTATGACCGAGGCCTCCTTTGCCGGGGCCGTGGCTTTGGCCCTGGGTATTGGGATTCAGAATTTTCCCGAAGGTCTGGCCGTCTCAGTCCCCCTGCGACGTGAAGGCATGTCACGAACCAAGGCCTTTATGTATGGTCAGATGTCCGGGGTGGTCGAGCCGATCGCCGGGGTGTTGGGAGCCATCGCAGTGATCTTTGTCTCACCTCTGTTGCCCTATGCCCTGAGCTTTGCAGCCGGGGCTATGATTTTCGTGGTGGTTGAAGAGGTGATTCCCGAATCGCATCGAGCGGGCAACACCCACCTGGCCACGGCCGGAGCCATGCTGGGGTTTGCGGTAATGATGACCTTGGATGTGGCTTTGGGATAAATACGTGGAGATGCCACCTTAAAGCGACGCGTCAATCCTTCCGATAGTTCAGTGAGCTTGATAGCTTCGGGGAATCATGTCTGCCATTGTCCGGACGATGCACTCCTTAAATCACAGCATTGTTCCGGGAAATGAAACTAATTTGGTTTAAATGACAAAGCGAGTTGGTTATGGTGGAACATGAGCGATTAGAGGACTGTTGGGAGATCATGAAATGCGGTCAGGGTAAAGATCATGGACGGGATGTTTCTCCGGAACACTGTCCGGCGAAGCAGCAGGGGATGGGGCATAGTTGCTGGGTGATCGAGGGAGTCTTGGGCGGAGATAGTTTTTTATCGGCTCATGTCAATGGTCGATCAGAAAGCTGTATCACCTGTAAGGTCTTTCGTCGCTACAATCGGGTTAGTGGTACAGCAATGGATACCATTGCCGATCAACATCCTCTCGAAGAAAAAAAATACCAGGATCTGCTTCTACGCAACCGAATTCGGCGGCATATGAGACTTAGCAAAAAATCACGTGTCAGAAAATCGTGAAAAGATCCCTATGGTTCGCAGTTGTTCGGTTGGAGAGGCTGATTTATAGCGCAATTTGGGCTCGGATACCCAGGACGGTGACGTCGTTGATCGTGACATCGCCCCCGGGGCGACTGACATATTGGAAGATCGGGGACACACTGATCCAAGGGGCGAGAAGGATATTGTAGTAGCATTCCAAGATGGATTCATCGGCGGTGTAGCCAGCGATTGCGCTAAAGTCGCCGGTGGCATAGCCAAGGGCCAGAATATCGTTGTCTCGGCCTTCGAATAGACCTTGATATTGGCAACCGATACTCCAGAAGGTCTCGATGTCGTAAGTCTGTTCATCGGTGTGGCCATAGCGGGCGAAGACGCCCAGCCCTTGGGTGTCCTCGGGATCTGGATCTTCTTTGGTGAGCATTTGATCGCAGGTGAAGTAGAATCCCATTTTCTCGGTGGACGTTTCGCGCCAGACGCCAATGCGGTAGGCCCCCATGAGTTTCCCATCGGCCGAGTCGAGGATCGGGGTAATGCCTGTCTCTGCAACATAGAACTGTTCGTTGCCCCCTCCAAAAGTGGTACGAAAACCGGTCTGGCGAGGGTCGGCCAGGGCATCGGCCACGCCAATGGAGGCATACCAGGAGCCCCCCGGATTGAAGTGCAAGATCGCGCCCAATCCCTGGGCCGGGAATGGAATGGTGGGGTTGTTGACCATGGCTCCATTGAGGAATTGGGTCGTCTCGTCGTTGGCAAACAAACTACCGTCGAAAGTCACCGGACAGCCTTGGCATACAAACCCACCAGTGATATCCAATTTGCCGGCTCGGATCAACAGCATATCACTGAGTAGAGTCTGCTCAATCCAGACTTCGGTCACATCTACGGTTCGATTTCCTGCCGCATCGCCATTGATTCCCATAATCGATCCGACCGAGCTTGAATCTAAGTCGTTTCGAGGCCAACTGCCTTCGGCATGAACATACAAAAAGGCGTTTTTCCAACCCAACAACCGGTCGATATCAAACTCCAGCTCAACATCATAGCTTCCTGTATGACGACCGTGATCTGTGTTGCCGGACGAGCCTCCATCCAGTTTATGTTGATAGATTTCGGTGATCCCAATAGCCACATCAACCCCACTTTCGGCGGCCTTATCCACATGCCCCCCCAACCCGTGGGTTAAAGTTTCACGGTCCCATAAATCACTGGCTCCAGTGCTGCCCACAGCTGTTAAGCTGATCACAATAACGATCGCGAGGCTGATTCCAGTGTAAATGTTTTCTGTTCTAGGCATTGGTCGCCCCATTTGACGGTTAAATTGTTTGCAGAATGTTAACCTACTAATCAATTCGGTGATATTAGGGCATATCTTTAGTTTGGGAGTCTTGTTCGCGTTTTTTAAAGGACGCAGTCCTTGAGGAGCTTGAAGTCGCTATTAATTGTTTGGCTATCTTGACGTAATGGGTCCTCTTTTGATGGAAGCTAGGCAAGAGATCATTCATACCCGTTAGAATTCCCACCCCAACGAGAGATAGGCCCCATTATGAATTGGGGTCAGGGATAGGGTCCAGTTGTGTTTGGATTCGGTACGATTGACCGCATTGACGGATAGGTTCGCCAGGCCCCAACCCAATAGACTTTGTGAAGGATAATGGGCACTGTCATGGACACGAGACCAGGCCGGTAGGGTGGATAGGGCGTAATAGAGCCATTTGGCGGGTTGGGAGTCTGTCATCTTGGCCGCAGTGAGGAAGGGGACCGCACCGATGAAGGCATGGCCACTGGCCGCGTTGGTGTCACTGCCAATGACCCAGGGGGAACTGGTGGTGACGCCTTGACGTTCCTGGGGACGCGATCCTCCGACTCGTTGCGCCAGCAGTAGGGGAGCCGCTCCCACCAGATAAGCCCGCAAGCTGCGTTCACTAAACTCCCCCAGCCAGGAGTCACTGCCGTCCTCGAAACAAGTTTGAGCCACGAGATTTCCCGCAATCATGGCAGGGATGACCAAGCGACCGTCACCGAATTCCTTAATGAATCCGGAGGCACTGGTCAGGGCGTTGGCATTGCCCCAGTGATCCTGATAATAGTCATGGAGATTCTCATCGATGTCGGTGTTAGCCATGAAGGCAGCCGTTCCGGCGGTCAGTCCCAAGTTAAAGAGTCCTTGAGGGCTGTAGAATTCCTTTTGGTCGGACCATAATCGATCGGTCATCTGTTTGAAAGAGGAGTCATTCGATGCGGCCGAGACGCAGCGAGTTAGGAGGCAACTGGCCAGTACTAATGAAATGAGGAATGGATACCTGAATACAATGGCAATAACTTGAACATTCGCAGGACGAGCATTGAATACGTCGCTCTGAATTCTTTTCATCATTAATCCCCCAGGTTGCTATACTATGAAGCCGTCCCTCCAACCACGATTGGACGATCTACGATGTTCCATCATGGGGCTTAGTCTAGCGAACCGATCATTAAATGAAGATTAGGACGGAATTAAACCGTACTAATTTTCGCCAAGACAGACGTTGCCGTTGCCGCTATAATGGTCCGATATCTGCAGTAGATTTCATAACTGATTGCATCCGAAAGGAGTTGTGAAACCCGTTGTAAACAATAATGGAGTGTTGTTATGCGTATCCTGGTGGTCGAAGACGATAGCGAATTGGCGGACATTCTACAGCGGGCCTTGGTTGAGCAATTGCATCACGTTGAGGTCGCCCTGGATGGTGAGGTGGCCTTGCACCTGGCTCAAACCGGGGTGTTCGACGCGATTATTATGGATTGGATGTTGCCGAAGGTGGATGGTGAGACCGTCTGCCGACGACTCAGGCAGAGCGGTCAGAAAACGCCGATTATCATGCTGACGGCCCGTGACAAGGTGGATGACCGCATCACTGGATTGGATGCCGGAGCGGACGATTACCTGGTCAAACCCTTTTCCATGGGGGAGTTGATGGCCCGTTTGCGGGCACTCTTACGACGTGCGGAGAGCCAGACTGCCGAGGTGTTGACCGTAGGAGACTTGACACTGGATCCCAAGTCGACCTTTATCCAGCGAGGGGACCAACAGATCGAGTTAACGGCCAAGGAGTTCAGCCTGATGCTGTTTTTTATGCGCCACCCTAATCAGTTGGTCACGCGTACGGAGATCCTGGAAAACGTCTGGGATGCCAACTATGACGGTCTGGGCAATGTTGTCGATGTGTACGTCAATTATCTTCGTAATAAGCTTGAACAAGAGGGCCAGCCCCGTGTCATCGAGACGGTGCGTGGTCGTGGTTATATTCTGAAGATGGATCCCTCGAAATGACTTTTAGCATTACCCAGCGCCTGGTTCTAACGGTGGCGGTACTAGCGGGCTTGCTCTTGGCACTTGCCTGTGTCTTCATTTATTGGGATCTGGTACGGGAGATGGAAAATCACTCCCTGGATCAGGCCCATAACCTGGCCTTGGAAATCGAACACACCCTATGGACGCAATTGGACGAAGATATTTTATTCGATTTTGCCGGCCAACGGGTGTCCTTTGAGAATCTCAATATCCCACATTTGGATTGGTCCTTGTCACGGGGTGATGGCCGGGTGGAAACCGCAGCTGGTATTCTCAAAACCTCTCCCATACAGAGCCCCAGTGACTCTCTTCGCGTTTTGCAGACGTTGTCGGATCGTCGGTATGCCTTGGCCGCCGTGCCGTTGATGCCCATTCAGCCCCTGACCTGGAACGATTTGCCCGATGCTGTTCGCCTAACGATTGAGAAGCAATGTCCAAAAGCCACCTTTCTCTGGGCTAAAAGCGATGTCTTGGAACAGCACAATATCTTTGCGGTTCAGATGTTAGAGATTGGACAGATCACCAATCTCTCGGTGACCGAGCAGGGAGAATGTGTGGAAACGGAGATCGATCCCTTGGTTGTCACGTTGCCTAGTGGGATGGATGAGGCCTTGGCTCAGCATCAAGGAATACACGACCATCGAATTGTCGGTTGGCATGTCTATCAAGGGGAATTGATTGCCGAAGTGCAAGGGCGGGACACCCAAGGAAACCTCCTTCGGGTGGGGGTCAACCGCTTTGGTCAGGAATATGATCTGGATGAACAAGGTCAACCCGTGATGTCCCAGGAACCCTCCCGACTTTATATCATCGCAGCCTTGGATATCAGTCTGGATGAGGCACAAACCTTCGCCTGGGGGAGAATCATCGGATTCAGCGGATTCGGAGTCTGGGGATTGATGATCCTGGTGGCTTGGCTGGTGACCAAACGAGCCTTGCGTCCGGTGGACGACATGATCTTACAAGCCGATCGTATCATGCCCACCAAGTTACATGAACGATTGCCCGTCAATCCGGCTGGAGATGAGCTTAGTCGCATGGCACGTACGGTCAACAATATGCTCGACCGTCTGCAGCAGGGCTACCAACGCGAACGACAGTTCACCGGAGACGTGTCCCACGAGATGCGTAATCCGTTGGCCAAGATGATGGGTGAGATCGACTTGGCTCTGTCCCGTGAACGTGATGTCAAGGAATATCAAGAAACACTGCAACGGCTCAGTGGATACTCACAGGGGATGCAGCGACTGATCGATGCCCTGTTGATGCTGGCACGTCTAGATAGCGGATTGCAGCCCTTGGAGATTCAACCCTTTGATGTGGCAGTCTTGGTGGTGGAAACCTTGAAATCCCTTCCCAAGGAGTTGGGGGAAAGGGTGCAAGTGGAATTGGGGCCAAGCGTCAATCCCATGATGGCCATTGGCCACGAATCCCTGATCGGGGTTTTAATGGCCAATCTTTTCGACAATGCCCTACGCTACAGTCCCGCCGAAAGCACGGTATTTTTACGCATCCATCGTCGGGGTAAGACCATTGTTTTTGCTGTCGAAGACCAGGGACCTGGGATTCCCGAAGATCAGCAATCGCTGGTCTTTAACCGCTTTCATCGCCTGGAAAAATCCCGCTCCAAGGCCACTGGTGGCCATGGCTTGGGACTGGCCATTGTCCAGGCCATTGCCGAGGCCCATCACATCTCTGTGGATATTTCATCTGAGATAGAGCGAGGTACCCTGATATGCTTTGCTTTGCCTGCCCAGCACGATTAGGTCAGGCGATTTTCATTAATCCCCACTAATAGCATTCTAATCTTCCTCTAATCTTGTATTCGCTATCATGAAATCCCAATGATTTGGTAGACAAAAGATAGTGGGAATGATGGCCCTATGTCCGTTTGTTACCATTAGTCGATATCGGGATTATTTAAGGGTGAGCAATGGATTTAAGGGTGACAGGTTTAGGTTGGATGCGGGTGATAGGGTTGGGTTGGACGCTGACTTGGGGCTGGCTTGAGACGGCTTCTGCGGCCTTGGTCATTAATGAATTTATGGCCACCAATCAGACCGTCTTGGATGATGCGGGAGAAGCGGACGATTGGGTCGAGCTTTACAATAGCGGAGATCAGCCGTTGGATCTGAGTGGTTTGAGTTTGACGGACGATCTGGATCAACCCGATCAATGGGAGATTCCTCAGGGAATCACGCTGGCAGCTCATGAATTCATCGTTTTTTGGGCTGATAACCAACCCCAACAGGGGCCCCTGCATATGAATTTTAAGCTCAGTGCATCCGGGGAAGAGATAGGCCTGTTCAATGCGGATCGGCAAGTGATTGATATGATCCGTTTCGGCTCTCAAGTTCCTAATACGGCTTATGGTCGGAGTCCGGACGCCAGCCCTGTCTGGCAAACTCTTTCCCTGCCGACTCCGGGAGCGGCCAATGTCTCAGGGGCCGACTCCGTGTTAATCAGCGAAATCATGTATCATCCTTATCATTCCTCAGGTCAGCCCGAGAACTTAGGAGCCGAGTACATTGAGTTATGTAACAACAGTACGAGCCCGGTTGATCTAACGGATTGGGCCTTGACCGGAGGAGTCGATTTTGTTTTTCCGGATCTGACTCTGGCCGCCGGGGATTGGGTCGTGGTCGCTGCCGATGTAACGGTCTTTGACCATCTATATCCAGGGATAGATGCGGTCGTAGGTCCCTGGTCCGGTCATCTCAGTAATCGTGGAGAAGCCATTGTCTTGCGTGACAATCACAATCGAATCATAGACCAGGTCGAGTACGCCGATCAGGGTGATTGGGCCCAACGGATATTGGGAGCCTCGGACCACGGTCATCGCGGTTGGGAATGGTCGGGACAATGCGATGGCGGTGGTTGTTCGCTCGAATTGATCGAGGTGGATTTTTCCAATGCCTATGGCCAGAACTGGTCGGCCAGCCTGGTCGATGGGGGGACGCCCGGGCGGGTGAACTCCGTAACGGGGGACGATATTGCCCCGGTCATTCAAGAGGTGACTCATGAGCCGTTGATCCCGGGACCCACAGATCAGGTGATGGTCCGTGCCCTGGTACTCGATGACCACTCGGACTCATTGGAAGTTACATTATACTATCGTGTAGATCAGCAACAGACAGCCTTTACTTCTTTACCGCTCTTCGATGACGGCAACCACGGTGACGGCTCGGCAGGTGATCATGTCTATGGAACCCGGATTCCGGCACAGGCCGACAAGGCGATTGTGGAGTTTTATATCGAGGCCCGGGACGCTGGTGCGTTGCAACGCACCTGGCCTGCTCCGGTCGATGTCGACGGCACGTTACAACAGGCCGCCAATGCCCTCTATCAGGTCGATGGTTCGTTTGATGGCGATACCTCCTGGCAACCTGGCAGTCCACCGATCTACACTTTGATCATGACGGAAAACGAACGAGCTGAATTGGAAACTATCGGTTCGCATAGCGATGACGCCTATTCTATGGCCCAGATGAACGGGACCTTTATCAGTGTCGATGGTGTGGATATCAAGGCCCGTTATCAGGTTGGCATTCGCAACCGCGGAGCCGGCAGCCGGACCAATAGCAGCGGGAGCTATCGCAATAACTACCGGATTAATTTTACCAGTGACAATCCCTGGCAGGGTGTCACTGCGTTGAATATCAAGAACCGCTATGGTTATAGCCAACTCCTGGGAGCGGCTATCTTTCGTCAAGCCTCGCTGGCCGCGGCCGATACCACCCGCATTGAGTTACATGTTAATGGTCAGAATTTGGCCTTGGACAACAGTCACATGTATGGTTCCTATGTGGCCGTAGAAGTGATGAACAGCGATTTTACCGCCCACCAGTTTCCGGATGATGCCCGGGGGAATCTCTATCGCACTTTGAACGAGGGCGGGGACCTGGGCTATGAAGGCAGTGATCCGGATAACTACCGCTCTCATTATCAAAAGGAGACCAACTCTTCTGCCGAGGACTTCAATGATTTAGTTCTTTTAACCGATGTGTTGAACAACACGGTATCGGAGGATTACGTTCAGCAGGTCAGCCAGGTCATCAATCTCACTCAGTGGCTCCGGATGCTGGCCGTGGACTGTTTGGCGGGTAACCGCGAAGGCGGCCTGACCACCCCCAAAGGGGACGATTATGCCCTTTATCGGGGCGTGCAGGATCAACGTTTTATCCTATTACCTTATGACCTGGATACCGTATTCGGCCTGGGAGATGCGAGTCCGGATCTAACCCGTGATATTCATGTGTATAGCGGGTTGGACGGCCTTCATGAATTATTGACCCACCCCGATATTTTGCCCTTGTACCACAGCCAGTTACTTGAGCTGAGTGATACGATTTTCTCCCCGGAACAATTCGATCCCCTGGTGGACGAGTTGCTGACGGGTTGGGTGCCGGGTGTGGTGACCCAGGATATCAAGACCTTTGCGATCCAACGCAGAGCTGCGGTTCTGGATCAGATTCCCCGCGTGTTCGCCATTGACAGTGACTTGTCTTGGATCAATGGCTATCCCACCACCTTAACGGAGTCCATCAGTCTCTTTGGATCGGCAGACTGTGCCAACACGCATTCCGTAACCGTAAACGGAACCCTGGCTTCCTGGTCCCCGATGGATGGTGTTTGGGGATTTGGCGGAGGCACGGTAGCGTCCGATTTCCTCATTCCTGTCGGATCGGTATGGACCTACATGGACGACGGCAGCGATTGCGCCATATCCTGGCGAACCTTGAATTATGACGATAGTGCCTGGCCCTTGGGCGAGGCGGAATTAGGCTATGGCGACGGCGACGAGGCCACTGTGGTCAGTTACGGTCCCAGCAGCAGCAATAAGCATATCACTACTTATTTCCGGCATGTCTTCGAAGTGACGGACTTGGACTCCATCGAATCGTTGCGTTTGCAACTGCTCGCCGACGATGGAGCTGTGATCTATCTCAACGGTCTGGAGGTCGGTCGTCAGAACATGCCCAGTGGCACAGTGACTTATTTAACGACGGCCAGCACCGCCCTAGGTGGATCGGATGAGACGATATTTGTCGATATACCAGTTTCAGTCAGTGACCTGCATGCCGGATTGAATGTCCTGGCGGTGGAGGTTCATCAGGCGGGGCCCACGAGTAGTGACATCAGTTTCAATGCCTCTCTAGGGGCAGTGCGACCCGCTAGCGGGGATGGACGACTTGCCCCGGGACTCAATCATCTGGTGGCTACGGCCTGGGATGGACCGGAAGGTAGTGGCCAAGCCGTCCAGCAGGGCAGTCTCGATCTTTGGTATGATACGGGTTATGAGCATAATGTCTCGACAGCGGCTCCCTTGAGTCAGGATGTGGTCTGGTCTGCCGCCCAGGGTCCATATCATATTAGTGGTGACCTGGTGATTCCGGTTGGGGTGACCTTGACCATCGAGGCTGGGACGTCGGTCTTTTTCGACTCGGGCGCGCAGATCACCATCCAGGGTTGCTTGCAGGCACAAGGTGAGGAACACGCTCTGGATTCATTTTACGCGCACACCGGGAACCAGCGACCAACTGGGGAGGATTACAGTTTCTAGACACGCAAGCGGACAATCGTATCGACTACGCGATCGTGGAATATGGTCGTACCAACAACGGCATGGTGGGTTTGGAGAACGCCAACCTGACCCTGGAGCACGTGACCTTCGATCACACGGATCTGCGTCGTATTCGCACGCTTGATTCTAGTTTAATTATCAATCATTGCACCTTTACCGATCTATTCGACGCCGATGAAGCCCCCTCCACCGACAACATGAGCGAACACATCTGGGGTGCCGGTGTACCGGCCGACGGCCATTTCATCATTAGCAATTCAACCTTTGGGGTGGTCAAGGGACACAACGATGCTATCGATTTCGACGGTCCTACGCGACCGAATCCGATTCCCCAGATCCTGAACAATACCTTCTTGGGCGGCGGTGACGATGCCCTGGATCTGGAAAGCGATGCTCATATCGAGGGCAACCGCTTCATGAATTTTATCAAGGATCAATACAATGGTGCTTCGGGCGAATCCAATGGGATTTCGGCCGGGCATGGCCAGCACTACGTTATGGTGCGAAATATCTTTCAGAACGTCCAACACGTGGCCCAGGTCAAGGACGATGCCTTCTTGACCTTCGTCAACAATACCGTGGTCGATGTCACAGGTGCGGCCATCTACTTTGAACTGGGTCTGCCGGGCCGTACGGCTGGACGAGGAGCCGCAGTGGATGGAACGATTTTCTGGAACTGTCCCCAGGTGTTTGCTGGCATTGCCGAGAACACGGAACTGACGATCGACCATAGTCTGCTGCCCGAGGAATGGTTGGATTGGGGACAAGGCAATGTCGCCGCGGATCCACTCTTTGTCGACGATCAGGACGATTTTCATTTGCTGCCTGAATCCGCGGCTTACGGGTCTGGTCCCTTGGGATTGGACATGGGAGCCATGGTGCCGGCCGGGGTGGTCGTGGCTGGCATTCCTTTAGAAGTGACCTGTCAATCTGATCTGGCTCTGAATGTCGGTGGTCCGGGTATCACCCACTATCAATACAGCTTAAACGATCCCCAAGGACCCTGGAGTGCCGACATCCCGGTCGAAACACCGCTGGATTTGACGGGTTTGGCCGATGGAGCGTCCTATCGTCTTTATGTGATGGGCCGAAATTCCGCCGGCCTCTGGCAGGCCGAACCCAGCGTGACCTCGGCTTGGAGAGTGGATCGTGACTATGCCTCATTGTATCTTAATGAGATTTTGGCTACCAATGTTATGGCGCAGGAGTTTAGCGGCATTTATCCCGATCTCGTTGAACTTGCCTATGAGGGACGATTTTCCTTGGATCTGGCCGGGATTCATTGTCGCAAAGATCCCAATGGACCGGTGTTGTTCACCTTTGG
The DNA here is from genome assembly GCA_963662565.2 of Sedimentisphaerales bacterium. GTDB lineage: Bacteria > Planctomycetota > Phycisphaerae > Sedimentisphaerales > Anaerobacaceae. The sequence continues at coordinate 110,237 of CAXXXG010000038.1, forward strand.
GGCCGGAACCGTTTTGGAGCCCGGGCAACTCCTGGTTCTGGCAGCGGACAAGACAACGTCGACTCAGGGAATCCACCTGGGATTCACCCTGGATCGACGAGGTGACGCCTTGTATCTCTACGATCCCCAAGATCATCTGCTCGATAGCATCGACTTTGGTATGCAGATTCCCGATCTGTCCATCGGACGCGTTGGTCCCCAGGGCGACTGGACCTTGACCCTGCCCACCTTGGGCCAGGACAATGTCGCGGCAGTGTTGGGGGATTCTCGCGTTGTCAAGATCAACGAATGGCTGGCGCATGGAGATTGGATGGGGGATGATTTTGTGGAACTCTACAATCCCGAAACTTGGCCCGTAGCGGTAGGGAACTTGACCTTAACGGATCTGGCCCATGCCCCACGTCAGTCACACCGGCTGGCTCCCCTGAGTTTTATTTCCGCCCAAGGTACGGAGGTGTGGACCGCGGACAACCAGGACAAACCCGGTCATCTGGGCTTGAAGCTTTCGTCTATGGGGGAGTCCCTGGCCCTGTTGGAAGATGAAGACCGCGTGATCGACCAAGTGACATTCGGTCCCCAGACCACAGACATCTCCCAGGGATGTTCCCCGGACGGAGTCACGGTCCTGGCCTTTTTCGATCCGCCTACTCCCGGTGCACCCAATCCCGGAGATCGTATCGAGTTGATCCCGATGACACTGATCCCCATGGAAGGGACTTGGTCCTACCAACAAAACCTGATATTTTCTACGGACATCTGGACGCAATCCGCCTATAACGATGCGTCCTGGTCCACCGGTCCAGCTTTGTTGTATGTGGAATCCTCTGGTCTGCCGGCCGCCAAAAACACCCCTCTAACCTTAGGCGCCACAACCTATTACTTCCGCACCCATTTTCAGGTCGATGATCTCGCCGACTTGGTGGAACTGACCATGACGACGGTGATCGACGATGGTGCCGTGATCTACCTCAATGGACAGGAGGTCATGCGTATACGAATGCCTGCGGGTGCTGTGACAGGATCTACCCTGGCCTCTGCCACGGTCGGCAACGCCATTCTTGATGGGCCTTTTGCCTTGTCTATGGATGATCTTGTCATGGGGGACAATGTGCTGGCCGTGGAGGTCCATCAAGTCAGTACCTCCAGCAGCGATGTTGTACTCGGGATTTCCCTGGATGCCGTTATTCAAGAGGTGATTTCAACACCCTAGATTGCATGGAACAAAACATCTGAATCAAAGGAATCTTTTTTTTGTTCTCATCATCTTCTCATGTGCTCTATGGTAATTTAGAGGCGTTCGTTGAAACATGTTTGAAAACCTATGATTTAAGGAGATGTGAAAATGAAGGCCAAATTATGGATTTTGGGTGCGATGAGCTTGGTGTTGGTTGTTGCCGTCGTCTCTTATGCCGAAAGAGAGGAACGGGTTTCTCTGCCCCAGACATTGAGCCAGATTATCGATCAACTGTTCCCCGGGGCAGCGATTGACGAAGTTCAAACCGAAACCGAAGGCATTAAGGTCTACGAAGCGGAAGTCAAGCTGGATGGATCGGAATCCGAGGTGACGATTGCCCAGGACGGTACGTTGATAGAAGTCTCTAGTGAGATATCGTTAGAAGAGTTACCTGAGGCGGTTCGTGCGGCATTGCTCGACCAAGCGGGAAGCGGAAAGATTAAAGAGGTCTGTGAGGCAACCGAGTATTATGTTGTCGTCCTCAAGCCGTTGGATGTGCCCAGAGTTAGTTACGAGGCTGATATTCTCAATAATGGTGTGGAAATATCCGTTGAGTTGGCGTCTGATGGGACACTGATCGAGAAAACGATTGAGGCCGATGACGACGATCAAGACCCTCATGACCAGGGCGATGACGAAGATGAGGGTGATGATGAAGACGAAGAGGTGCTCAGCTTGAATCAGGTTCCTGGGGTCGTCAAAGCGGCAATCTTGGCCCAAGCCCAGGGTAACGAGATTCGGGAAATCGTCCTGGAAGAAGATGATGGACAGGATGTTTATGAGGCTGAAATCATTGTCGATGGTAAAGAAGTCGATTTCAAGTTTGCAGCCAATGGTCAATTGTTGGATGATGACGAAGACGAAGATGACGATTAGTAAGAAGATCTTGACAGTGATTAAAATGGTAATTAAGTCCGTGATCAAGGTCGTGAATGAGACAGTGACGCCGAAGATTCATTAAGATGTGATTCTTTGAGCGGATTTGAATTGGGTCGATTACACATTTGCCGGCGGGCTGATCGTGAAGAATTCTCGATCGGCCCGCTACCCGTTTTTTAAAATCCATTGGATTGTGATGATTCCATGCGTTTGTTGATGATTGAAGACTATCAACCGTTACGACAGTCTGTCTGTCAGGGGTTGCGAGAAGCGGGTTATGCTGTGGATGCCACCCATGACGGTGAAGAAGGTCTCTGGTTCGCTCAGACCAATGAGTATGACGCGATCATCCTGGACCTCATGCTGCCGGGACGTGATGGGTTGAGCATCCTTCAACAATTACGGACCGAAGGGCACGCGGTCCATATCTTGATTCTCACGGCCAAGGATACGGTCGAGGATCGGATTCGTGGTTTGGATTTGGGAGCGGACGATTATCTGGTCAAACCCTTTGTTTTCGAGGAATTGCTTGCTCGGGTACGGGCCTTGGTCCGACGGAGCTACCAACAAAAGAAACCGTTGTTGCAGATTGGACCGATGCAGATTGATCTCACCGCCCAGATTGTCACGGTGAAGGGCAACGTTGTTTCACTGACGGCTAGAGAATATGCTCTGTTGGAATACTTGGCCATGCGGGCCGATGAGGTCGTATCTCGCAGTGATATTTGGGAACACCTCTATGAATTCAAGGACGATGCCTCCAGCAACGTTGTCGATGTTTACATCGGTTATTTACGGCGTAAGATCGAGTGCGAATCGGAGGTTCCGATTCTGCATACCGTACGGGGACGCGGTTACAAATTGGGGATTCAATCGTGAGGCCTTCACTGCAAAGACACATGTTAACTACTGTGGTTTTAGCCATGACACTGGTGTTAACGGTGTTTGGTGTAATACTTTATACGCTGATTCGTAGTCACCTGTTAAGGCAGTTACAGGATTCGCTCCTATCCACGGCCCAGATTGTGGGTGGGTTGGTAGAGCGAGACGAAGATGGGGTGGAATTGGAGGTTGCCCTGGATCAGCTGCCAGAATTCAGTTCCGTGGCCCATCCCAAGTATTACCGCATTTGGGATACCAATGGAGTTGTTATTGCTAAATCCACAGGATTGGATTTTCAAAGACTGAGTTTCGCTTCCAGCCCTGGGCGTGAACCCGATTTTTCCTTTCGTCGGATCGGTGAGATTGAATCCCTATGTATTGCGATGTCCTTTGTTCCCAGGGAGGAAACAACCGAGGATGAGCCAGAAGAGGATCTATCTTCCTTGTCCTTTTATCACTTAGCCGTGTCTCAGGATGCCCGTGAATTCTTTGGCCAGTTGTGTTTTTTTCGAAATCTGATATGGCTGGCTTCATTGATTGCGATTTTGTTATCGTTTTTGGCTGCCAAAGTTGTGGTGCAGCAGACTTTACGCCCAGTCAAGGCCTTGGCTGGCAACATTGCGACTATTTCCGCAACTGACCTATGCGTTCAAGTAAGTGATCGGCAGATCCCGCAGGAATTGTTACCCGTGGTTGAACGACTCAATGAGTTACTATCACGTTTGGATGAAGCCTTTACCCGGGAACGACTATTTACCGCGGATGTTGCGCATGAATTACGGTCACCTTTGTCCGGATTACGTTCGATCCTGGAGGTTACCTTGAGACGGGATCGAGAATGTAGGGAGTATAGGCAATCTCTGTGCGAGTGTGCTCAAATCACTGTGGGTATGCATGCCATGGTGGAAAACCTCTTGACTTTGGCCCGTTTGGAGGGCCAGGGGATTGTGTGCGAAACGCAGTCTATCAAGTTGACGATGTTGATTGAATCTTGCTGGCAATCGGCAGAAACGATGGCCAAACAACGGGATGTAACCTTGGATAACCACATTCCTGAGGGGCTTTGTATCCAGTCAGATCCCACCTATTTGGCTATGATTTGGCACAATATCCTCAATAATGCCGCGGAATACAGCGATCACGGCAGTGTGGTAACAGTAGAGGTGGGTGAGAAGGATGGTTTTATAGAAATATCTGTCTGTAATCTGTGTTCGACTCTGACGTCTGATCAACAAGAACATCTTTTTGATTGTTTTTGGCGGGCCGACACCGCTCGTAGCGCGACCGGCCTTCATTGTGGTCTGGGTTTGTCCTTGGTTCAGCGGATTATGCATGTTCTGGGAGGAACGGCTACGGCCGAGGTGACGCCTGGGAGATTGGTCATTCAATTGCGGTTTCCAATCGGCTCTTGGGATGAAACTCTGGCGCATTGATAAATTAATTCCCACTAATTCCTCTCTAATCTTCCTCTAAGAATCCATCGGCTATAGTGAATCCGACAACATGGAACGTCGTTGGTCCATGATTGAACTGGATCGTTATCCAAGGTTGGTGTTTGTACATGAGATCCGAGTTTTTACCCTTTTCGCGTCCAGCGATTACGGAAGACGATATTGCGGCCGTGGCCGAGGTATTGCGTTCCGGCTGGATTACCACGGGACCCAAGACCGCTGCATTTGAACAGGCTTTTAAGGAATATACTGGCACTGGGGGGTGTGTGGCCCTGGCCTCGGCCACGGCAGGCATGCACGTATTACTTCAAGCCCTGGGCATTGGCCCGGGTGATGAGGTGATTACGCCGTCCATGACGTGGGTGTCTACCGTAAATCTGATTACCTTGGCCGGGGCCACTCCTGTGTTTGCGGATGTCGAACGTGATACCTTGATGGTTTCAGCTGAGACCATCAAGCCTTGCTTATCTTCACAAACGCGACTTGTCGTACCGGTGCATTTTGCCGGGTCCTGTGTGGATATGGACCCGATCCTCGACTTGGCCCGTGAACAGGACATCGCCCTGATCGAGGATGCCGCTCATGCCATGGGTACGTGCTATCGCCAACAACCCGTGGGATGCAGTGGCACGTCTGTGTTTTCGTTTCATCCCATCAAAAACCTCACCACCGGTGAGGGGGGCATGATCTGTTCGGACGATTACGATCTGCTGGAACAGGTCAAACGCCTGAAGTTTCATGGCTTGGGTGTGGATGCCTATGACCGTCAAATGCAGGGTCGATCTGCCCAGGCTCAGGTCCTGGAGCCGGGATTTAAATATAACCTGACCGATATGGCTTCGGCCCTGGGCTTGGGTCAATTGGCTCGCCTCGATCAGATGAATCGAAGGCGTGCGGAATTGGCCAGCCTTTATCTGGAACAACTGAGGTCGGTCGAGGAGATCTTGCCGTTGGCTGAGGTGGATTATTGTACGCGTCACGCCTGGCATCTGTTTATCGTACGCTTGGATATCGATCGTGCGGGCTTGAACCGTGACCAGTTTATGGCTCGACTCAAGGCCCGCAATATCGGGACGGGTTTGCACTTCCGGGCGGTTCATCAACAAAAATTCTATGCCGAAACCCTCGATCTCAAGGACGGGGCCTTACCGCATACTGAATGGAATTCAGACCGTATCTGTTCGTTGCCTTTATTCCCGGATATGACCGATGAGGATGTCACGGATGTCGTGGAGACGATCAAAGCGGTGCTGAGTGAGAAATAGGATTAGGAGAATAATCGTGAAACCGTATTGTTCGATTGTCATTCCGGTGTTCAATGAGAGCGCTAATTTGGACGAACTGATCGATCGCCTATTGACCAGTTGTCAACTCCTGGAGAAGTCCTTTGAGATTATCCTGGTGGACGACGGCAGCCGCGATGGTTCGGCCCAGAAGATCACAGCTGCGGCTCAACGCTTTAATCCGGTGATGGGAGTTCTGCTTAACCGCAACTACGGTCAACATGCCGCGGTGATGGCGGGTTTTGCCCAAGTGCGGGGCGAGGTGGTGGTCACACTCGACGCAGATCTGCAAAATCCACCCGAAGAGATCCCCCGCTTGGTGGAGACCCTGGAACAGGGAGTCGATGTCGTGGGGACCGTGCGGGTGAACCGTCAGGACAGCTTGTTTCGTCGCCTGGCCTCCCGCATTGTCAATCGTGTGGCACAGAAGGCCACGGGGGTGACGATGCGTGATTATGGCTGTATGCTGCGGGCGTACCGTCGGCCCGTGATCGAGGCCATGTTGCAATGTCACGAACGGAGCACCTTTATCCCCATCCTGGCCAACAGCTTTGCCGCTCGTACGGCCGAGATTGAGGTTCGTCATGCCGAACGGACTCAAGGGGATTCCAAATACAGCCTGTGGACGCTCATTAACCTGCAATTCGACCTATTGACGTCTACAACCACGGTGCCAATCCGTCTGCTGAGTATCATCGGCCTGGGATTGTCGCTGGTGGGCATGGTCGTTGGGGGGATCATTCTCGTCGGTCGCCTGCTCTACGGTTCGGAGTGGGCCGTGCAAGGGGTGATGACCCTGATGGCGGGTCTGTTCTTCTTCATGGGGGTACAGCTGATTGGCATGGGATTGTTGGGGGAATACATCGGCCGTATCTATCACGACGTGCGTGCGCGGCCACGTTATTTTATCCACCAAGTGATTGGAGGGACAGAGGATGAAGTCCTGGACCCCACTCAAGACAAAACAATGGAGATTCAAGCATGAAATGTGTAGTTCTTGGCTATCATAATATCGGCTGTGTGGGTTTGCAGGCCTTAATCGAGAACGGCTACGACGTTGCCGCGGTCTTTACACACGCCGACGATCCCAATGAAAACCGGTGGTTCGAGTCGCTGGCTGAAAAGGCGGCCGCATTGGAGATTCCCGTGTTTGCTCCGGCCGATATCAACCACCCCCTGTGGATACAACGCCTGCGTGACCTGCAACCGGACGTGATCTTTTCCTTTTATTATCGTCATCTGGTCTGTCAGGAAATCCTGGATATCCCGCCGCAGGGATGTCTCAATCTGCACGGCTCACTACTGCCCAAGTATCGGGGACGCTGTCCCATCAATTGGGTGTTGCTCAACGGCGAGAGCGAGACAGGCGTGACCCTGCATCACATGACGGTCAAGCCCGACCAAGGTGACATCATCGATCAAGAGAAGATCGCCATTGATGAAGAGGATACCGCTCAAACTCTGCACCAGAGAGCAGCCCGGGCCACCGGGATCCTGTTGGCCCGGGTTCTGCCTCTGATTAAGGCGGGGCGGGCTCCACGCCATGCGCAGGATCACCGCCAGGCCACTTATTTCGGGGGGCGTCGCCCCAGTGACGGATTGTTGAACTGGTACGGTTCGGCGGTTGAGATTCGCAATGCCGTGCGGGCCCAAACGCGTCCCTATCCCGGGGCCTTTTCCTATCTGGCTCAAACCCGCTGCATCTTTTGGCAGGTGAGCGTTGTGGAACAGGAGCCGGTCCATCAATTGCCGGGTACCGTTATGAGTGTGTCCCCCTTGGTCATTGCCTGTAGTCGAGGGGCCGTGCGGGTGGATCTGGGACAACAGGACGGTGGCGTGACTGTCAGCGGTGAACAGTTGGCCCGCGATGTGAACTTGGTCTCCGGTATGAGGTTCGGCGACGATCCAACCCTGCGGTTAGAGGCTCAGAAAATTCAGCGGGTGTTGATCCTGGGTGTCAATGGCTTTATCGGCAGTGCCTTGAGCGAGCGGTTGTTGGCCAGTGGGCGCTATGAAGTCCACGGGATGGATTTGCGTTCCAATTACGTCACGGACCTGATCGGCAAGCCCGGTTTCTATTTCGAAGAGGGGGACATTTCCATTCATCGGGAATGGCTGGAATACCATATCAAGAAGTGCGACATTGTGTTGCCCTTGGTGGCCATTGCCACACCCATCGAGTACACGCGCAATCCCTTGCGGGTCTTTGAACTCGATTTCGAGGAGAACCTGCGTGTGGTCCGCTACTGCGTGAAATACGGAAAGCGACTGATTTTTCCCTCGACGTCCGAGGTTTACGGCATGTGCCAGGACGAGCACTTTGACGAAGACCATTCCAACCTCGTAACCGGACCCATCAACAAGCAGCGTTGGATTTACAGTTGCTCCAAGCAACTCCTGGATCGGGTCATCTGGGCCTATGGTGACAAGGAAGGCCTAGCCTTTACCCTGTTTCGGCCTTTTAACTGGATTGGCCCCAAGCTGGACAGCTTAAACTCGGCCCGTATCGGTAGTTCCCGGGCCATTACCCAGTTGATTCTCAACCTTGTGGAAGGAACCCCCATTCAATTGATCGATGGTGGCGAGCAGCGACGCTGTTTCACCGATGTCACCGATGGAGTGGAGTGCCTGTTTCGCATTATAGAAAATGAAGATCATCATTGTGATGGTCAGATTTTCAACATCGGTAATCCCGACAACGAATACAGTATCCGTGCCTTGGCCGAGATGCTGATCGGACAGTTCGAGGCCCATCCTTTACGCCATCACTTCCCCCCCTTTGCCGGGATTCAGGAGATCGAGAGCGGGTCGTATTATGGTCAAGGCTACCAAGATGTACAACATCGGAAACCCAGTATTCGCAATGCCCAACGCCTCTTGGATTGGACTCCCGATATTGGCTTAGAGCGATCGGTACAAAACACCCTCGACTTTTTCCTGCGTCAAGCCTTGGATCATGGCTATGTGGAAACCTTTAAAGAGACCTCCGATGTTCCGGTGCCCGTTCATGAAATGACCCAACCCTCTCGTTCCAGATCAGGGGTCCAGAGTTTGAAGAAGGTGATTTAATGACCCTTTTGGGTTTGAGAGTTGATGTCGATACCTATCGGGGTACCCAGCAGGGGGTGCCCACCCTTTTACGTCTCCTGGACGAGGCCCAGGTGGCAGCGACCTTCTTTTTCAGTGTGGGCCCGGACAACATGGGGCGGCATCTGTGGCGGTTACTGCGTCCGGTGTTTCTGTGGAAGATGCTTCGTACGCGTGCTGCTTCGCTTTATGGCTGGGACATCCTTTTACGTGGGACCCTGGGTCCAGGACCCCGTATCGGTGCGCGTCTCAGTCGGATCATACAAGATACCGAACGGGCCGGTCATGAGGTTGGGCTGCATGCCTGGGATCACTATGACTGGCAAACCCATATCGACCGGTTGAGCCCCGAGAAGATTGATCAGATCCTGGAGAAGGGCGTCATGGAACTGACCCGCATTTTGGGCCATGGTCCGGTGTGTTCTGCGGTGCCTGCCTGGAAGTGTACCCATGCCGTATTGGAAGCCAAGGATCGATTTAGTTTTGACTACAACAGCGACTGCCGTGGATCGCATTGTTTTTGGCCCCTGGTCGATGACCATGCCTTGTCCCAAGCTCAGGTCCCTGTCACGCTGCCAACTTATGATGAGGTGGTGGGACGTGATGGTTTGACTGATGAAGATTACAACGCGGTCATTCTCGAGAAGATAGTGCCCGATCAACTGAACGTCTTGACCATTCATGCCGAGGTCGAGGGCGGCGTCAAACAGGCCCTGTTTGCCGAGTTTCTGCAGGAGGCCCGTGCTCGCCAGATCGAAGTGGTACCCCTGGGACAGGTCTTGAAACGCTATCCGGCTCGGGCGTACGGTCGTTTGAGACCTACTGCGATTGCCGGTCGGGACGGTTGGTTGGCCCAACAAGAAGACATTTCCTTGGATTAGGACATACGATGATACGCAACGGAATAATTCTATTGATTCTCGGTTATTTAGCCGTTTATATCCTCCCCTTGGGTGTGCGGCCCATGGTGATCCCGGACGAAACCCGATATGCCCAGATGGGACGTGAGATCCTCGACTCCGGTGATTGGGTGGTGCCGCATCTCAATGGCCTGCGGTATTTTGAAAAACCCATCCTGGGGCATTGGGCTCACGCCCTGAGCATTCGTTTTTTGGGGGCCAACGCCTTTGCCGCACGCCTGCCTTCGGCCCTGGCCGCGGGCCTGACGGCCCTCCTCTTAGGATTGCTCGTGTGGCGTTTTGGTGGTGGGCGCGTCGCCTTGCTCAGTGCAGGGCTGTTGTTGACCTTTATCGAGGTTTATATCGTGGGGACGCTCTGCGTCTTGGACAGCCTTTTGTCATTATTCGTAACTGGGGCCATGGTTGCGTTTTTCTTTGCCTATCAGAGCATGCAGGTGGCTCGGCAGCGGATTTACTGGTCCCTCTTCGGGATCGCTTGCGGTTTGGCCTTCTTGACCAAAGGGTTATTGGGTTTCGTGATTCCCGGTCTGGCCATAGTTCCCTTTCTGTTATGGCAACGTCGCATTAGATGCCTCTGGTGTCACCTTTGGCTCGTGATTGGAGCTATTGTACTTACGGCCGGTCCCTGGCTGATCCTGATCCATCGACGCGAACCGGACTTCCTCCATTACTTCTTCTGGGTTGAACACATCGAACGCTTTTTACATCCCAGCGGTGGGCAACATCGCGAACCCTTCTGGTATTTTATCCCGGTTCTCTTGGGTGGCGCCTTTCCCTGGACCCTCATGTTTTTCCCGGCAAGCTTGGGATTGCGACACATCAAGGATGAGCAAGGGCTGCTGAAGTTTGCCGGGTGCTGGTTGGTCTTTCCGCTATTGTTCTTCTCCGCTAGCGGTGGCAAGCTGGCAACCTACATCTTACCTTGCTTTGTTCCGTTGGCGTTCTTACTGGCCACGGGTTTGTTGGCCTATGGAAGGCAACGGCATTGGATCGGGGCCTTGCGAGTCGGTGCCGTGTTAGCGGTGTTGGCCTTGGCCATCCTATGGAGCTATCCCCATGTCACCTCAATACCAAGCCTCTATGGTGCTGACGAGGGAGGCAAGATGCTGTTGGCGACCATGGGATTGCTCGTGTTTGCGATCGGATGGTGGCAGACACCGCGACGGAAATCGGTTTCCAACGGCCTGGTCTTTTCCCTGTTGGTGACCGTGTTCATGATGGGGTGTATCCCCTGGATCGTACCGGATCGCCTGCGCACGCGTAAGATGCCGGGTGATTTTTTAAGTAAACATGCCGCGGATCTACAGCCCCAAACCTTGGTTTTTTCCGATGCCAACATGGCGGCTGCGGTTTGTTGGTTTACCGGTCGTCGCGATGTCGTTTTACTCGGCAATAAGGGCGAACTGGAGTATGGCCTGGATTATGAGGATGCTCGACAGCGGTTTCTGCCTGCGGAGCAGTTTCACAATTTTTTGCGAGAGCATCCGGATAAAAATCTCGTTCTGGTGACGCGTCAGCGTGACTATGAAAGTGAATATGTCGATCTTTTTCAAGATCCGACCACGTTGAAAACGGAACAGGGATTCATTTGGTTGGAGTATGTCCCTCCTCTTGACTCGGTGTGCCGTGCCCTGGGCCTATATTGACGAGGGTTTGCCCAGTTATCCGGAAAGCCGAACATAGGCGCATAAAAACGCCCCTGCATGTGTGTGACACGTAGGGGCGATAAGTGGGTCAGGGGGATTAAGCTTGCAGTTTAACCGAGACCGAGGAGGCATTGATCACATTGTCCGCGATGGGGCAGCGAGATTCGACTTCGGCTAAGAAAGACTCTTTTTCTTCGGTTGTCATATCGGCATCGATATCCACGACGATCTGGATCTGATCGAATCCCACGCGACCCTCAATTTCCTTGCCTAGCAAGCCGTCTGTATTCAAGTCGCCTTCGATTTTGATCGTCATGTTACGTAATGGGATTTTCTTCTGATTGGCCGTGATGCGTCCAATGGCGCCGATGCATCCGGCAATGGACAGTAGGAAGAGTTGTAAGGGATTGGGGCCGGTATCCGTGCCACCGGCTTCTTTCGGCTGATCGACTCGAACGGTATGAGAACCGAGTTGACTTTCCATGGCAAAGCCTGTTCCCAGGCTGGCTGTGACCGTGACTGTTTTCTGTGGCATGAGTTTATCCCTTTGTAAATGAAGTTGTCATCGTTTCATTTTAATCTCGATCACGCTTGCGCGGTTCCGTGCAAAACCTCTGCAGTCAGGCCGTTGACCGCCTCTTGGACGCATTGGAAGAAACGTCCGGCTGCGGCTCCGTCAATGACCCGGTGGTCAAAGGAGAAGCTGAGATAGAGGGTGTCACGGAAGGCGAAGCCGTTCTTTTCATCGGGCACGGGTTGCTTGGTAATGGCCCCCATCCCCAGGATCGCGACCTGGGGTTGATTGATGATGGGCGTGCCGAACAGGCTGCCGAAGGTGCCGAAGTTGGAAATGGTGAAGGTGCCGTCTTCGATGTCCTCTCGTTTGAGGTCACGCGTACGGGCCAACCGCACCAGGCGATCCAGTTCCTGGGCCGTGTCCGGGATGGAACGGGTATCGGCGTGGTGGATCACGGGCACGACCAGGCTCTCGTCCGGCAGGGCCACGGCGCAACCGATGTTGATGGCGTCACGCTGTAGGATATAGCTGCCAAAGGTGGAGGCATTGATCATAGGGAATTCATGCAGCAGGCGACTGATCAGATGGATCATGAGGGTGGTGTAGGTCAGATTCACCTTGTGTGTTTTCTTGAATTCCGCTTTGACGCTTTCCCGCAAGGCCACCAGTTCTGTGACATCCAGGGCGTGGATCATGGTGACATGGGCACTGGTATGGATGGATTGGACCATATGGTCGGCAATGCTGCGACGGATGGCACTCATGGAGACCACTCGGCCGTACTGCTTGAGATCTTCGACATTGACATCTGCTCGCACGGCCGTACCGGAGGTGGTCGGGGCCGTACGCGTGGCGAGATAGTCCAGCAGGTCCCGTCGGGTGACACGCCCGCTACGGCCACTGCCCTTGAGTTTTTCCAGTTCCTCTATGGTGACATGGTGACGCAGGGCCAGCCGTGCCACGCTGGGCGAGACCCATTCACGGGTCAGGGCGGGCAATTCACCTTCGAGGTCCTGGCGGCGTTGGGCCTTGGTTTCCTCGATGGGGATACCGTTGTTCTCTGCATGCATGGCTTCCATGCCGCGATTGGCGGCAATGGTGGTCTGATTGACGGCCACTTCTTCTTCGGTGGCCAATGTTCCGATGGCGGTTCCGACCTCGGTAATATCGCCCTCGTCCTTGAGACAGGCGGTCAGGATTCCACTGGCCGGGCTGACCACTTCGAAGGCCACCTTGTCGCTTTCGACCTCCACCAGCAGTTCATCGGCCTGCACCTCGTCACCGACCTGCTTGTGCCATTTGACCACCGTTCCTTCGGCTATGCTCTGGCCCATGTGGGGCATGAGAATGGGAATCTCGTTCATGGTGAACGCCTCCTTATAGTTCAATCAGGTCACGCAGGGCACGAGCAATGTCTGCGGCTGCGGGACGATAACGGTCTTCCAGATTTTTGGCAAAGGGCACCGGTACATCCGGTGCGGTCAAGCGATGGACCGGGGCGTCCAACAGGTGGAACCCCGATTCATTGATGGCCGTGGCGATTTCCGCGGCAAAGCCGCAGGTGCGCCAGCCTTCGCTGACCACCAGCACCCGGCTGGTCGCGGCCGTGGCCGCCAGGATGGTATCCAGGTCGTAGGGTTTGAGGGTGCGTAGGTCCACGACCATGACCTCGTAGCCGTCCGTGACATGCAGTTCGGATACGGCCCGCATGGCCTCTTGCACCATGGCCCCGTAGGTGATCACTACGGCGTCTTCGCCATCGTGACGGATCGTGGCCTTGCCCAGGGGCAGGGCCGGCATCTCCAGGGGCACCCGTTCCTTGGCTGAGCGATAGAGGGTTTTGTTCTCCATGTAGATGACCGGGTTGGGGTCCTTCGCTGCGGCCAATAGGAGCCCACAGGCGTCACTGGGGGTCGAGGGGTACACCACCTTGACCCCGGGCATGTGACAGAAATAGGTTTCCAATTCTTCCGAGTGAAAGGGGCCACCACCCGTACCACCGCCCGAAGGGGCTCGCACCACCATGGGCACGGCATTGCCCGTACGGTAGTGACGGGTGCCGGCATTGTTGAGCAGTTGGTGCAGGGCCGTGGTCATGAAATCCGCGAACTGCATCTCCACGATGGGATGCATGCCCTGGGTGGCCATGCCGATGGCGGTTCCCAGCATGGCGGATTCACAGATGGGGGTGTCGAAGACGCGGTCACTGCCGAACTCTTCCTGCAATCCTTCAGTGACCTTGAAGGCCCCGCCAAAGGTTCCCACGTCCTGCCCAAACAGGACGCATTGCGGATCCGTGCGTAAGAGGGTACGCAGGCCTTCTTGAATGCCTTGGAGGTAGGTGATTTCACGCATCGCAGTACACCCCCCTCAGCAAGGTTTCGGCCGGCGGTTCTTCCTCGGACAGGGCCTGGCGTACGGCCTTGTCGATCTCGGCGGCGATATCCTCTTCAATGGCCTGCACCTGATCGTCGGTCAGGATTTTGGCCGACTTCATGGCCCGAATCGCCAGCATGATGGGATCGCGACGGCGGTAGACCAGCAGGAGTTCTTCCGGGACATATTTGAAATCGTCGTGTTCGCCATGTCCCCGCATACGCATGGTCTCGGCCTCGAGCAGGGCGGGGCGGGGGTTGGACCGGATGTCGTCCATGATGTCACGCACGGTGATGTACATCTCACCGGGGTTGTTGCCGTCCGCGCTGTAGCCGTCGATGCCGTAGCCGATGGCACGGTCCACCAGGCGGCGGCAGCGGAACTGTTTATCCGTAGGGGTGGAATAGGCATAGTGGTTATTTTCCACGATCACCAACAGGGGGACATCGAAAACGGCCGCAAAGTTCATGGCTTCGTGGAAGTCACCCGTACTGGTGGTGCCGTCGCCCACAAAGGCCACGCCGATGGCGTCTTTGCCCTGGCGTCGCTTGGCCATCACGCCCCCCGTCACCACGGACATCATGGAGCCCAGGTGGGAGATCATGGCATAGACGCCATTGTCCAGTCGTCCATGGTGGATATTGCCGTCCCGTCCACCGGTAGGGCCCTCGGCCCGTCCCAGGTTCTGCCGGAAGATGCCCAGGGGTGTTTCGCCCCGTCCCAGATGCAGGGCCAGGTTGCGAATGCAGGGGGCAAAGAGGTCCTCCGGTCCGCTGGCCACGGCCACGGCCGCACTGATGGCCTCCTGCCCGATACCGGTAAAGGAACTGCCTCGGATGCGTCCCTGACGGCAGAGTTTAATCATTCGTTCGTCCACGCGGCGGGCCTTGATCATCAGACGCAGAACCTGCATCCAGATCTGAGGATCGACAGCCGCGACTTTTTGAACTGTTTCAAGTGTCCACACAGCAGCAACTTATAAAATAATTCAGATACGTCATGTGCCTCGATAGCAGCATGATTGTACTGTTAGAGGAATGTTGAATCAAGCGAAGAAATTTAGGGGAAAAGGCGGGATTCAGCGGCTTGGGCTCGATCGAAAGGCCGCCGAGGGGATGGGGGATCGTCAAACCGTAGAGTCACCATCGACTTCGGACGATTGCGGAGGTGACACCTTGACTTCGCGCACTCTCAAACACAGTCCTCCTAGGCTGAGAATCTTGATGCCATAGTCTCCTGTGCCGATGGGTTGAGCTTGTTTGCGGATCACATAGGTGCCTACCATCTTGTCACGCAAGGTTTGTCGGGTCTCCTCGCCCGTGAGCCAAATCAGATCGAGAAAGATGCTGATGGGGTGGAAGGTGAGCCAGAGAAACCGGCCCGTCATACGCACGATCGAGGGACGTTGACCAAACATGTCTACGATCCGCACGCCGGTGGTCCAGTAACCCAGGGTTCCCCACATTCGCTTAATCAGAGACAAATAGAGATAGGCTAATAGGGGGAGTGTGATGAGTGATGCCTGCATGAAGGTGGATTCCTCCTCGAAAACAAACCACCACACTGTACTCAGTAACATCCAGCAGGCGAAGATGACTGCGGCGTCCACTAGGGCGATCAATACACGTCTGATCAAACCCGCATAGTCCTCGGTGCGGTAGTAAACTCCCTGTATGGTTTCTGCGGTTGTCATCGTCTCATCACCATTGCATTGAATGATCAAGGTCATCACCTGAATATCAATATTATAGCTTTGGTTCTATCCTACGTCAAAATAACCCACTTCAATGCGTTGGAATTCATTGATCTGATGGATGAGCATCCCGAGAACACCGCGAACGGGCAGTTCTCCCCCTTGATTGACGTACCATTCTTCCAATTTAGGGATATCGTCCTGGGTGATTGTCACCGGTAGTTCGCCAAACTCTGCCGTCAGATAGGCCGTCAGTTCCGGCCCTCTGTCTCCAAAGAAACAGGCTTTGCCAACAGGACGAAACGATAGTGGGGTGGTCATGCTCGACTCCATCTCGTGATTGATAAGGTGTTCTGTCTTCTTGATGCGTCAGTAATATCCAGTATCATAGGACGTCTATGATGAATCGACGGTTTTTAATGATCACAGTGCTCTATCTGCTTGCGGCCTCTAACTCCATGGGATTGCAGGCACCCCTTGATGATACAGACGTCAAGCTACTGGTCAATGGGAAAGCCGCATTTGATGAGATCATCGATAATATCCGTTCCGCATCTGAGTCTATCTTCATCAATATGTTCATATGGCGAGACGATCGGATTGGTAACCGCATCGCCTTGGAGGTTTTAGAGGCCGCAGAGCGGGGAGTGCGTATCCACATTTCCAAGGACCTCTATTCCGTGCTGCACGAATACTCTGAAGAGTCCAAGCTCAGCTTTTTTCACAAAGACGCCCCCAGGGCCCTGAGACTACGATCCCGGATCATCGAACACCTTTACCCCGAGCAAGGGGTAGACACAACCCCTGGCCAACAACCGTCAGAGCTCCTCCAGTCGCTCCTGACCCACAAAAACATCACCCTTGATCGGGATACCATCAAAAGAGATCACTCCAAATACTTCATTTTTGACGACCGGATCCTGATCATGGGCGGGGTTAATATTGAAGACAAAGAATTCTACCGGGATATTCTAGGGAAACGATACTTCGATTATATGGTCCGTCTTGATGGGGCCCATTATGTCGAGGCCTTTTATCAGGACATGCATGCTCCAGTGGGCGGTGATCGCCCCGTGCAATTTATCCATAACCGACGGGACATTGATCGTTATTGTTGTAAGGCAGGCGTTTTGGATCTGTTAGATGCTGCTCAATCCTCCATTGTGATCTGTAACGCCTATTGGGGGGATGTGGACGTCTTGAACAAGGTTATCGCCAAAGCCAATCAAGGTGTTGAGGTCAGTGTTTTTATCGCTGCGCAATCCAATATCAAGAACGATCTGAACCACAAGATGATGAAAACGCTTTATGAAGCCACCCACGGACGCGTCCACATCTACCGATCAACCTTCATGCTTCATGCCAAGGCCATGGTCTGTGACAACGCCAAATACCTGATTGGATCTAGCAATTTAAATAAAAGTTCCTTCAACACTTATTCTGAAGCCAACGTCCTGCTCTACAATCCTCCTGATTTATTTCAGGAGAGCTTTGCTCAGAGTCTGGCTGACTTGAAGGCCCACAGCCAACGTGTTACTTCCAGTGATGAGTTGACCTACAACCGTCGCATCGCCTGGCTTGAAGGCATGCAAGAATCCCAATACGGGATACCCTTGGCTGTATTCCTCCTTGGTGGTATGGTATGCAGTTTATTGTTTGCGTGTTGTTGTTGGCTCCGTAAAACATTCACGAGGGCCAGACCTCAAATTAGCGATTAAGCCTTTTTTGAATCTGTTGTTTGATTTTTAACAGGTTATTTTCTAAGGAGGTATCCCCGCTGGCGATGGCCTCTGCTAGACGTTTGATCATGTGACTTACCGATGCACCACTGTTAAGATGGAGCACCTTTGCGATTTCACGTTGTGTTAGGCCGGCATGGGTACACAATGCCTGGGCCACTAATGGACGTGTCAACGATTCACGCTGCCGGCGATATAATACTTTTTCTTCGATACCCATAACGTCACACACGATCACGAGAATTTCTTGGGCCGTACAATGCTGACTTGGTTTTCGAAAAGAGACATTTTCAATATTATCGACGCCCTCGACCAGTGAATCGTACATGGATTTAACCTGTTCCATATAGCCTTTTGAACCCAGGCAAAGGTGTGAGCGTTTCTTGTTTTCGATAAAAGCTGCGTCAATATCCATGATCCCTGTCTCCACAAAGCGACGATAGGTGCTACGTCGTTGTTTTAGTGAACTGCTAAGCATGGTCAAGATCGGTTCCTCTTCTACAAAAGATAGGGGTTTAATCTTGCCGATATAGCTGCGATAGCTACTCCACCGATAAGCACGTAGCACTTCAATACGCTCTCGTTTAGACAGAGCTTTGACCGCATTGGTGAACACAGGGTTCAAATGCACATAACGACTGAGTTTCAGAATGTATTCGTCCTCCTCAACCACTGATGCCCCAAACCGGCCTTGCCAAAGATGTCCATGACGCTTGTATTTGCGGTTGAAATAGACGGCATAGGCCGTTTGCAAGCGTTGCATGAAACGACTGAGATTGCCCCTGGGGGTCGCCAGCACCAGATGGACATGATTCGTCATCAAACAGTAGAGATGCAGATGCACCTCGTATCGCTGCAAGCTCTCCTCAAGCTTCAAGAGAAAACGTTGGCGGTCCTGGTCATCTTTAAAGATGGCCTTTCTCTCATTGCCTCTCAAGGTAATGTGATAGACCGCTCCTTGATAAATGATTCGTAACGGTCGAGCCATAGCACGTTAAATAGTGGAGTTAGTAGAGTATGTCAAGAGGTAATTGATAATTTGAGGTCTGACCCCGGACTGTTGACCCCGGACTGTTCCCTAAACTTGCTCGAAATTTCAGAAATCACATCAGGCTTTGACAAGGCACTTGCAAAATCATGTCCATCTGCAGTAAGACGCCAGTCACTTATTGAAATGGTATACTCATCGGAATGTGTTGAACGATGAATACCACTTTTACCGTACTCATGAAGACTCTGTATTACACCTTTGTCGAAGAGAATCTCTAAATGAAAAACCATTTTGTGTTCATCTTCGACGAGCTCTTTTGGAAAACTGTTCCAAGTAACAGTTGGTAGTTCGGACTCAAGGAACACATCCAATATTTTTTGAAGATATTCATAATCAATTCGCATGGCACTTCTCGACTATAACGAATTGGCTCATGCGACCCGAGCGTGCGAGGGGTCGCGATGCAGCCAAATGTTATGTGTTTACAGAAAACACATCCATCCAAATATGATATTTCTTTGAAATTAAGTCTTTTGGTATGCCGAGGATCAACTTCTCTCCTGATGGCATCTCAATTTGAAACAATTTATGGCCAACCAAGAGCCATCTTTTAAAATTCAGCTTGGCTTTGGATACTTGTATCTCATTTAAGGGTGCCGCAAATCTATTACCATCTGCATCGATAATCGTTAGATGCCTATTGCTTAACGTCGCTACTCCCCCTATGCTGTTGCCATCTACACTAACCATGCATTTGGATATGGCATCTGGCTCATTGGAGGATAGCTCTTTGCGATACTTCGACAACCGCCTACCACGGGGGATCGCTAGGCGAAATGTCTTTATCAAATCATGGAATGAGTACGCAACATATGCGAGCAAGAGTACTGCGAGTAATAGACATACGATTGGATTATCCATAATAGATTATTTCGCACATAACGATGCGGATGATTCGCGAGCGTCTAGCGAGTCGAAATCAATCCGCTGGTTCTGTTTTAATGAAAAATGAATTACCTAATCAAGATACACTCTTATAATCTCGCCTGTCTCTTTTCTAATATGAGCATATGGACTAACTCCAGGGCGAAGCTCACCCATGCACATAACTACCCATATGTCATCTACAAGTATCGCCTTTTGGTTAGGATTACGCTCGACAGTATCTTTACCGAAGCGTGACTCCCATTCTGTGACTGCGATTGATACTGCAGTTGCTTCGTCAGGTACAAAACCGTATGGAGCCGAATACTTGTTTGGTTCTATGTTCGCTTCAGCCCATACCAGACTTGACTTAGCCATTTGCTGTAGGCTATGCCACCTCAGAGCATGATATCCGCCTGCACACAATGCGATGGCAACAAGAAGTCCAATTATTACTATTCTTTTTGCTTTCATGGCTTTGGACAGAACGATCGAGATCATCGGACCGCGCCAGCGGGTCCGATGAATTGAGTGGTTATGCGTTTACAGATGATGCCCAATGCACATCTAATTTACTATCAATGAACTTTACAGAAGCGGCAATAATCCTATCACTGTTTGTCCCTTCGTAATACTTTAACATGGGATCTGCGGCATCAATATTGATAAAGAAACCTAAAGGATAGTGCAAAGTATCAAACATCTCGTCAAGCTTTCTGAAATCTGATTGAGCTTCAGTAATCGTCGCACGCCTTTTAAGTGCCCAGACTGCAAAGTTATTGCTGTGAACAGATTCGCCAGAATGCTCAACCGGAATGTGAAATACTATATCTGGTCGCTGGGTAAGCTTGTGCCGACTACTTTTTTGATATTCCATTTCTAGGATTGCACCGTTGGTTAGTAGGCCTACTTGTTCCAACTGCTCTTGTAGGGCACAATAGAAACGACCGTGAAATCCTCGCTCAGTTTGGAAGAATCGCATACAGTCAACGGCACGAACAGCTGCTTCAGTTGCTTTTATCAGAGCATCACGCATTTGCTCATCCTTGAATATTTGTTGATGCATAACATGTATTATCAGTGCCTTCGGCACTGATATCTTTTTCAACTATCTCTACTCAGTGCCTTCTCATTAAACTAAAATAGGCGATATTGGCTAAAAAAACAACGGTTAACTCTCAGAATCACGAATGATATTGAATCCCCAAAAAAGTCGCCCTTGGCACTGATATCCTTGGGATTCCAACATTATGGGTGCCGAGGCCACTGATATCCAGATATTGTTTTTACAAAACAGGGGGTGATATCAAGCCTCAATCCTTGTTTTTGCGTCGTCAGTCTCGGTGAGGTGCCTGATATTAATGATATTAAAATCGAAAAAAGGTAGGCCTGGGCGACCATAACATTGGAATCTTTTGGATCTGGTAGCTGTCGGCACCTATAAAATGGTTAGCGGGGCACTCGGTGAATTCATAGCTGTTTTGTAGGGCAGTCGTTATGAATACATGGTCAAAAAACAAAAAAATAATTGACGTCGATTATTTCACGCTTCATTATATGGTCATATCACCAAGAGGTGGGCACCTCTGAGATGTAGAGCTTGATTTCATTGATTAGGGAGATTGAAAATGGATCAACCGCCTAAGCTTCTGGATCAACTCAGTCATGTCATTCGTCTTAAGCACTATCCTTTAAGTACGGAAAGAGCCTATGTGTCATGGGCGAAACGCTATATCCTGTTCCATAATAAACGGCATCCTAATACGATGGGTGCTCCAGAGATCCAGCAGTTTTTGACCTATCTAGCGGTTAATCAGCGTGTTGCCGCCTCTACTCAAAACCAGGCCTTGAATGCGATTGTTTAAAAGAAAAAGCGAACCGCAGAATATCGAACAAGGAATGTCCAATGATGAAGGATTGCAAATACGATCTAGAGGACAGACTAATAGAATTTGCGGTGAGCATTATCAAGTTATGTGAAATACTGCCTAACACAAAATCTGGAAACCATATTCGTAGTCAATTGCTTCGGAGTGGAACATCACCGGCTCCAAACTACGCAGAAGCACAAAGTGCAGAATCTCGTAGCGACTTCGTGCATAAAATCAAAATCTCACTAAAAGAGCTACGTGAAACAAAAGTGTGGTTACGCATGATAAGCAAGACCGATTTAATTGATTCTGCATCAATGCTAACTCCTCTGATCAAAGAAACCGATGAATTGATATCAATTTTGATAACGAGTGTTAAAACAGCGACAAGGAATCGACAGCAGACGTAAGATAAAAGCTATTCATGAAACAAAAACTTCTGCATTGGACATTCCTTGTTCTTCTGTTCTTCGGTTCGCTTTTTAATAGGAAAGCATGTTGCACCTGCGGCATTCCTTTGCCACACATTTGCTTGAGTCGGGCACGGATGTTCGCACGGTCCAGGAACTCTTAGGGCACGAGAATATTGAAACCACGAAGATATATCTCCATTGCTTAAATACCCCCGGTGAAACCGTTAAGAGTCCTTTGGATCGACTGTGAGTTAGATCACAGAGTTTAGATCGCAGATCATGGTTTACAGATCACAGTTGGCCGATTGGCTGCGGCAGGCTTTGTTTAGAATAGACCTCTCCAATCGCTTCGCTCCGTCAGGTGACAGACAGGTCTTTCGTATATCGTAATCGTAATCAGCGCAGCGGTAATCGTAATCGGCTTCTAAAAGTGTGATCGAGGATTCGATTACGATTACGAGTACCGTTCGTTACACTCACTGATTACGATTACAAACGAGAGGAGCCGCCCCTACGTTTGCTGCGCAAACTCCGTCCCGGTCGGTGGTATACCGGCCCTTCGACTTTGCTCCTCTCGGCAAGCTCGATGCAAGCAGGACAGGTCTGGGTGATGATTCGATATTACTGGGCACGAACTTAGGACGCGGGAAGGGGGGATGTGTTACAAATCATGTTGGGACATTGACTCGTCCCCTCCCTCGTGTCTGTTAGTGCTTTCTTGATCACCATTTATCTATCCTCGACTCGGGTTGTATTATGGGCGATCAGGTGGGGAATGTCAACTGGGCAAAATGGGTTAGTCCGTAAAGGCCATCAGCGGTTCCAGTTGGACCAGGACGTCGTCGAAGGTGGGCATGGTGCCGGGTTCCCAGGCATATTTGACGATGCCATCGGACATGAGGACCACGGTTGGGGTGACGATCAACCATTCCTTGGTTTCGTCCATGCGGGTCTTGAAGGTGGGCGAGGTGTCCAGGTCGGTACGGTAGCCATAGGGGGGGACCTCGATCTGGGCCAGGCGTAGCATGTCTTCGTTGCCCACGAGGTTTTCGGCGATTTCGTGGAATTGCGGAATGGTTTCCTGGCAGTCAGTGCAATCGTAGTGGAAGAGCATGACCAGCCAGTTGCCTTCTTGCAGGCCAGCGGAATCTTCGATAACGTTTATGACGTGCAAAGGCTGATCGATCCAGGTGCGGGATTCGAGGACCTCGCGTTCGGCGGTGACGCGGGCGGGTTCGTGCGTGTAGAGGTACTGGGCGGTGAGAACCACGGCCACCAGGATCAAACCCACGATGGGTGCGTGGTAATCTCTAAAAACTTGAGGCTTTTTCGCAGGGCGAAAGATCAAGAGCAACAGCACGGCCGGGACGTCAATGGCCCAGAGGGTGATCCAGGGATTGATATGCACCTGGCCGAAGCAGCCGCAGGATTCGGCACCGGTCAGGCCCTTGTAGAGAGTCACGCCGCAAAAGGTCAGAAAGCACAGCAGAGATCCCAACCAGGCCAGGCGTTTATACAGACCCGAGAGCAAGCCCAGTCCCAGTCCCAGTTCAAAGGCGGCTTCGAAGACCAGTAGGGTGTGGTTGGTCCAGAGGTCGTTGTTGGCCATGGGGATTGTGAGCAGTTCTTTGCATTTCAAGACGGCCGCTGCCAACAGCAGGAGTCCCAGGAGTCGAAGTACGATGCAACCGATGATGTGTCTGGTCATAAACCCACGGCCCTCAAGAGATTATCATTTGTTCCTGAGGGCATGGTAGGACGGTTGCATGGCCTTGTCAAGCTTGTTGCCGACGTGACCACCGGCGACACAAGCCAAAGGCCACGCAGGCCCCGATGATACCGCTGAGGTGACTGATGGCAATGGGTTGGCCTATGAGGCCGGAGTGCATGAAGTCGAAGAGCATGCGATTGAACACGGCCTCGTAGAGGGCCTTGCCCGTGACGATGATCAGGGTCCAGGTGCCGATGGGCCAGAGGGACTTGTTGGGCTGGTCGAGCAGTTCCAAGGCCCAGACCGCCATCAGGCCGTGGGCGATCCCCGAGAGCCCGGCGTAACCGATGGATTCGCCCCAGCCCAGGCTGAGCGTGACACCCAGGGTGCAGCCGACATGGGCCCCGAGGACATAGGCCGTGCGTTTGATCCAACTCTGGGTCTCCAGCATGGAGTAGAGCATGAGAAAGGCGGTGCCGTCGAGCAGCAGATGCAGCCAACTGACGTGGACGAAGGGATGGGTGATCAGGCGGTAGAGTTCGCCGCTCAAGACACGACTGGGATAATAATAGCCTTGAGTCAGGACCGAGCCGCCTAAGAGGCCGAGATTGGCCAGGATGAGGGCCAGTAGGTAGAAGCGTCCGTCACGATGTTCGATGAGCCGTTGCATGATGATTCTCCTCGAAGGCGAAAGGCCTAGAATAGTGCCGAGTGTGGCAGGGTCAACGCAACCACTGCCACACTCGAGCCAACCCGTTTATCTCGACTTCCTTTCCCTCTTCTTACGGGCCCAAACCAGCACGCCCAGCATCAGCGGTCCCACCGGGCCGGTCCCTCCGCCAAAGCCCGGGGAGCGGCGTCCCTGGAACATGCCTTGGTCGTTACGGTGTTTGGGTTGTGGTGACTTTTGTTGGGGTTTGTTGTTGTCTTTACGGGGTGAACTGTTGTCGGTTGAAGGAGTGTCGGTCTGTGCTTGATGATCCACCCGATGCGAACGTACGGGCTGTTGGGCCTTGGCTTGTTGAGCCTGGCGTTCGCGTTGCACGCGTTGGGCGTTGCGGGTTTGGATGCCTTGGTTCTCCTGTTCGGCGACATCGAGCACGACCATGGAGGTATAGTCCGTGACCAGGGAGTATTCGGTGGCCAATTGAATGACCTGCTCTTTGTGGCTTGAGCTCTCGCCTTGTTCACGGATTCGTTCCATCACTTCGTCGATGCGAGACAGGGCCCAGATGCGTTCGAGTTCCGGATTGAGGCCGTCTTGCTCGGGAAGCATGGCCTGGCACTGCCACTGTTGGTCCTGACCGCAGATACGGGCCTTGAGGGTGATCTCGATCGGGCCGGGTTGGCTGTAGCGACCCAGGACGATCAATTGCTGGCCCTGGTACAGGTTGGGCAGGTGGGTGGGCGTGACATCGGTGATGCCTGGGCCCGAGAAGCTGAGTTCGACGTTTTGCATGCGTTCGAACAGGACCTTGTTCTTGGCCTGGATGATGCGGCCGATGATGTCGTCACTGTCACTGATGTTCATGGCAAAGCCGCCCGAGTCACGGGCCAGTCGCTCCAGCAGGGGTTGGTTGGCGCTGTTGCCAATGACGAAGGTGAAGAGCCGCACGTCCGATTGCTGGATAAAGCGTAAGAAGGCGGCATGTTGAGTTTGGCCCACATTGGCCACGCCGTCGGTGGCCAGGATCACGCCTGAGGTGCGGTCTGCGTCGAGTCCCTGGTAGGCCATCTGGAGACCGGCAAAGAGGTTGGTGCCGCCGTTGGCCTGGATCTGTTGGATTTGGCTTAGGGTGTTTTGGATGTGGGCCGGTGTGGCCGGGACATAGCCGCGGGTGTAGTCGTAGGCGTTGTTGTTGAAGGTAATGATACGATAGCGGTCGTTGGGATTCATCTTACCGATGACCTGGCTAACCCCACGGGCCAGGGTGGCGATCTTGCCGCCCTTCATGGAGCCCGAGATGTCCAGCACAAAGGTCCAGTCCACGCCGTCTGTCAGTCGGCTCAGGTCGGCGGCGGGAGTGACCACGGTCATGAAGGTGCCGGCCCCAGGGCCTTGGCGATAGGGGATCAGTTCCAGGCGGGCCGGGATGTCGTCGGCCAGGCGATAGTAGACCACGATGTCACGGTTGAGGGCGTCGCCTTCGGGCGAGTCGATGGTGACGGTGTAGGTGTCCCCTTGAGAACCTTCTTCGGACTGGGCGTCATTGGCCTTTTGGATCACGGCCTGTTGATCGTATTGGGGGACACGCAGCTCGCGTACGGGGAAGGCGGATTTGAGGGTCAGGTTGAAACGGAACGATTCATGCACCTGGTCGTCTACAGCCCAGAAAGCCATGCGTTCTTCGTCCACCCCGCCCTCGGCCATGGGGTAGAGATAACGGCCTATGTTGCTGTCGATCTCCAGGGGTTGGTAGTAGACCAGACGCACGCGCGTCTGTCCCTGAGCCCGGACGGGCGAGACCTTGACCTCGAAGGTCTTGTAGTCGTTCTTCTCGGCCAGGGCGGTGTCTTTGCCCTGGTCACGCTGTTGTTGGTAGACTTGACGGGCCTGTTGTTTCTCCAACACCTCGCCCAGGACCTCATGCCCGTCGATCCACAGGCTCAGTTCCGAGAGGGAGGCCTGTTTGGGCAAGGGGAAGCTGTAGGTGGCCTCCAGGTCACGGCCGCTGTTGTTGCCGAACACCTGATCGACCTCGGTGCGGGCAAAGCCGTTATTGATGGTGACATCGACATGGTGGGATTTCATATAAACCGCGTCGGCCGATCCGTTGATGGGATTCAGCAGACCCGCACCCCAGCAGGGTGAAAGCAGGGCCAGCAGTGTAAGACAAGCGATGAGAGTGATATGTTTTCCAGTCTTCATGTGAGTCTCCTTTCATGGTTATTGTTTTTGTTTGGGAATAAAACAAGTGCCGTGCCATGTGGGAAGAGTAGTTGTAAGTGTTTTTTAGGTAATGGTTTGTGGTAGACGAAATGGGGATTTGCTTTAGAGGGCAATAGAGGTCGGGCGGCATTGAGTGTTGGTGTTGTGTGCGTTTTGTGTTCAGGGATGGAGGGGGCTTGAGTGTCGGGGGTGACCTTGGTATTCTAAGCGGCGGGTTTGGGTAGGCCCGAGCCCTGTAAGTACGGTCCAATACTGTTGAATGGTCGAGACGACCGAGAGGTGATATGAACGAAGATCAAGGCAGTCCCATGGAACTGAAGATCGCAGCCGAGCCCATTGACCTGGTCAAGCTACTCAAGCTGGACCCGGAGATCAGTGGCGGGGGCGAGGCCAAGGTGCTTATCACCGAAGGTCAGGTCACGCTCAACGGCGAGGTTGAAACCCGAAAGCGAAAGAAAGTCTTCAGCGGTGACATCGTCCAATACCGCGATCACACCATCCGCGTGGTAGTGCAAACCCCACCGATGACCGATCACTGATAACCGATCACCTAAATTCAGCGAGTTACACGGTAAATTTCTGCGTCAGCTCTTGCAGTTCACGGGACAGTCGGTTCATGGTCTCTCCGGCGGCATAGGTCTCCGAGGCATTTTGGGCGTTGGTCTTGGCATTGGCATCGACCTTGACGATGTTGCCCGTGATCTCGGAGGTGGCGATAGACATCTCTTCCACATTGTTGGAAACGACTTGACTGGCTTCTGCGGTCTGGGCGATGTTGCGAGAGATCTCCTGGGTCGTGGCACTCTGCTCTTCCACGGCCGAGGCAATGGTGCGGGAGAAGTCATT
Organism: Sedimentisphaerales bacterium; assembly: GCA_963662565.2. Lineage (GTDB taxonomy): Bacteria > Planctomycetota > Phycisphaerae > Sedimentisphaerales > Anaerobacaceae. Next base: position 137,590 of record CAXXXG010000038.1, read on the forward strand.
GACCTGCTTGACCACCTCTTCGATTTCGGCAATGGAGTCCACCGCCAAACCGGTAGTCGATTGGATGGCCTTGATACGTTTACCAATGTCTTCGGTGGCCTCGGCGGTTTGGCGGGCCAGGTCCTTGACCTCGTTGGCGACCACGGCAAATCCCTTGCCCGCTTCACCAGCGCGAGCCGCTTCGATGGTGGCATTCAAGGCCAACAGGTTGGTTTGTTCGGCGATGTCGAGGATGATGTCCAGCACATTGCCGATTTCACCGGAGGCGACGTTCAACTCCGAGATGTTGCGGTTGCTCTCGCTGGCCAGATTGGCGGCGCGATCCGCGACTTGGGCGGCGTTTTCCGCACTGGTGGCCACCTCGCCAATGGCCTCGGTCATTTGATCCAGCGAGGTCGAGACCACGCGAATATTCTCTGACATGTTGGCGGCGCTGTCCGACATGTTCTTCATGTTTACGGATAGCTCTTCGGCCGATGAGGCCACCATGGCGGATTGTTCGGTGGTCTGTTCGGCTCCGGTGGCCAGTTGTTGGGCCGTACTATTGAGCTGAACCGACGAGGATGACAGAGAACCGGCATTGTGGCCGATTTGTGTCATGGCCTGGCGTAGGTCAGTGGTCATTTCATTGAGAGACGAGGCCAGCTGTCCGATTTCGTCCTTGCCATGAACCGGGATGGTTTGGGTGAGGTCACCTTTAGCGATTTTCTTGATGACTTCAACGGTATTACGTACTGGATTACTGACCGAGTGCGTCACGAGCAGGAAGAACATGGCCGATCCACCGGCAACCAACAACAGGACCAGTAGGCTACCCTTGGCAATGGAGGAACGGGCCTGAGCTTCGGCTGCGTCCAGGGATTGGATCACCTCAAAGGCGCCGTGGATCTCGCCGACCTTCCAGTTTTCCATCTTGACGCCGGTGGGATCCAGGCCTTGACTGTTGCCCCAGAGCTCCTGTGAGGTGGTGGGGTTTCCATGGCAGAGCATGCATTCTTGCGTCAGCTTAACCGGGCGGAAATAACGTACGGCATTGATACTCTTATCGATTTCGTAATAGTCATCCAGGTCGTTGTCTTTCATGAGGTTGATGGCGCGGGCTTCGAGTTCGTCGGGTTCGTTGTCGGGATTACGGGGAGAGAATTTAGGCACCTTGAATTGATAGTTGCCTTCGATACTCTTCGCCATGGCCGCTTGCCAGGCTGTAACCACGGGGACGGCTGACAAGACCTTGTCCATTTCACCGTCTTGAGCCCATTGAGACATGTCTTCCTTGGTAAAGATTCCCTGGTCCCACTTTCGCCCCATTTCCTCACGCATTGATTCGGTATTCAAGATGATGGCTTTAGACTTCTCTAACTGTTGAGCCACGGCTTTATCTGCGGATTCACGGGCATATAAACTCAAGAGAATCGCGGACATCAAGACCAATTGAACCATGCCAATGGCGACGATTTTCTGACGGAGTGTTTTAAGTCCCATATTAAATTTCATTTTAAGCCCCCATGTGTCATCTTGATTTTTGAACATGCTCTGTCAAACAATTGACACGTTGATATCGGCTTAATCAAGATCCAGAGTAACGGGAATTGCAGAAAACATCCGCTTATGTCATCGGTTTTCATAAGTAAACCGTCACTTATCCTTGTTCGAAACATTCCTCCTTAAAGGATGATTAAAGACTTCCTGCTGCCATTGAATTCTAGTTGATTTGGTAGGGATTCAATGCTTTATTAGCATCACCACGTTTCAATAACCCTAGTTATGAGGATGATGTTATGATCAAACGATTGTTGTTAGTGGCGATGTTGTTGGGGGTAACCCATTCACTTTGGGCTCAGGCCAGTGCGCCGGATTCGGCCTATCTGGTGGCCTATTCGGATACCCAAGGCCAAGGTCGCAATGGACTGCTTTTCGCTTGGAGCCTGGATCGGCAGAGCTGGCATACTATTGGGGCAGGACATGTGTTTATGTATTGCGATTACGGCACCTGGGGGGGCGAGAAACGCATGATCGATCCGTTTCTGCTGGAAGGCCCAGACGGCTGGTGGCATTGTGTCTGGTCAGTGAACGATCGGGACGGCGTGGTGGCCCATGCCATGTCGCAAAACCTGATCGACTGGCGTCCCCAGGCCTATCCGATGTTGAATCCTGGCGGCCACTGCCTACAACCGGAGATGTTTTACGATGGAGGCCAGCGAGAGTTCGTGATTTCCTGGCTCAGCCAGGCTGGAGAAGATCCCGGCGTATACCAGACTACGACGCCAAACCTCAAGGTTTACTCAGATAAACAGGCCATCGCTGAGGATCAACGACTGGATGTCCGGCAAGAAGTACAAATTGAGGATCGGATCTTTAGTGGGACCGTGCATCGGGTGTCTTGGTCGGTGATCAGAGATCTGCTCCAGGCCCAACAATTAGCTGCCTACCATGTCCAACAGGAGCAGGAGACCACAGATCAGGATCCCGTCCGTTTTGAGCGACTGCGGCCCATGGAAGCGACAGTGACGGTCAAGGGCAAGGAACGCAAGACGATCAGCAATGAGCTGATCGGTGTGTTCTTCGAGGACATCAACTATGCGGCCGATGGCGGGCTCTATGCCGAGCTGGTGCAGAACCGTGGCTTTGAATACCAATTGCACGACAAGAAGGGACGCGATCGTGGCTGGACTGCCATGAAGGCCTGGAGCGTTTCTGGCGATGGGGCCGAGGTGAAGATTGAAACCGAGTCACCCCTGCATGAAAACAATCCACACTACGCCGTTCTGACCGTGGAGCAGGTCGGTAGTGGCTTGGTCAATGAAGGCTTTGATGGAATTCCGGTGCAGGCTGGAGAGCAGTACGATGTTTCGTTCTTTGCTCGCAACCTGGGACGGGGTAAAAGGGCAATTCTTGTGCGTTTGATCAACGACGCAGGTCAGAGCTGCGGTGAGGTCACTGTTACAGTGACATCGTCGGATTGGAAGAAAGTCGAAGCCGTGCTGACGGCCAATCAAACCATCACCGATGCTCGCTTGGAACTCGTACCTCAGGCTACGGGACTTACGGCCTTGGACATGATCTCTCTGTTTCCGCAGAAGACCTTTAAGGGACACAAGAATGGCCTGCGTACCGATCTGGCCCAATGTGTTGCCGATCTGCATCCCCGATTCGTGCGGTTCCCCGGGGGTTGTGTAGCCCATGGGGATGGCCTCCACAATATTTATAATTGGAAAGACACCATTGGTCCCTTGGAGGCCCGCAAGCCCCTACGCAATCTCTGGGGGTATCATCAGTCCATGGGGCTGGGGTATTTCGAATACTTCCAATACTGTGAAGACATCGGGGCCCAACCTGTTCCGGTGGTGGCTGCAGGTGTGCCCTGTCAGAATTCATCGGATGGCGGAGCAGGGCAGCAGTGTGGGATTCCCATGGAGGAGATGGACGACTATGTGCAGGACGTGTTGGACCTGATCGAGTGGGCCAATGGCGATGCCACCACGACTTGGGGACGCAAGCGGGCCGAGGCCGGTCACCCCGATCCCTTTAATCTCAAGTATCTGGGGGTGGGCAACGAGGACCTGATTACCGAGATCTTCAAGGAACGCTTTGCCATGATCTACCAGGCCGTCACGGAACAATATCCGGATATCGTGGTGATCGGGACTGTAGGGCCGTTCTTCGAGGGATCGGATTACGAAGAGGGCTGGCGCTTTGCCACCGAACTGGGCCTGGCCATGGTGGACGAGCACTACTATCGCCCACCCGGTTGGTTTATTCATAACCAGGACTATTACGACAAGTACGATCGTTCCAAGTCCAAGGTCTATCTGGGCGAGTATGCCGGTCACCTGTCCGGGCGTCCCAATAATATCGAGACGGCCCTGTCCGAGGCCCTGTATCTCACGGCCGTGGAACGCAATGGTGACGTGGTCCACATGGCCTCCTATGCCCCCATGTTGGCCAAACACGGCCATACCCAATGGAATCCCGACCTGATTTACTTCAACAACGCTGAGGTTCATCCCACGGTGGGCTATTATGTTCAGCAGATGTTTGGACAGAACAGTGGTGACACCTATCTGGCCAGCCAGGTGACTCTATCCAATCGCAGCGAAGACGTGCGTAAACGCGTGGGTGTGTCCGTAGTGCAGGATAGCCAAACGGGTGATACCCTCGTGAAACTGGTCAATATGCTGCCGGTTGATGTCACAACCAAGGTCATACTGGAGGAGCTTGGCGAGATTCCTTCATCGGCAACTCAGATCGTGCTGATGGGCGATCCGGATGATCGTGGTGCAAAACCGGTGAGTCGAGAAGTCGAAGTGGCTCAAGAGTTCGAGATCACGTTATCAAAGTATTCGTTTACACTTATCCGCATCGAAGACGCGGGATAACGGTTCGCAATAACTCTATCGTTTGATAAAAAAACAAGGCCCTGCCTGAGATTGTCTCAGACAGGGCCTTTGTATTGAAAACATTTAAGAAGGCTTAGTACAGGATGATGTCATCAATGTAGATCAAGCCTTCACCATCTTCCATACCGAGAGTCATGCTTTCGACTTCATCCAGGTCGGTGTTGACGGTGGACAGGTCGATTTCCCAAACCTTCCATTCACCCGCGGAGATGTCGGCGGCATCGCCGTTGTAGCTGACCTTCCTGTTGTTGATCTTGATGTAAAGATCGCCATCGTTGTCGGCTTCACCGTAGAAGGCGATTGACAGGGTGCTAATGCCGGCACGGGTCCAATCCTGGGTCTTGTCAAAGGTACGGGTTGCCTCCGAGACATCCTCGTCATCATTGCCGTAAGACAGCGGGGCGGATTGCGAACCGCCATGCACGATGGTTTTCTCCATAATGTCGCCGTCACCGGGATCATAGCCGATATAGGCGCCTGAGCCATTGCCTGCGACCTCCTCTGGGTAGGTAAAACCATAGCCGTCAATCCAGGTCTGATAGATTTGGCTGTAGGTGGCCCCATTGTTGTTGTAGCTTTCGAAATCGTCCACCACAACCTGATCGGCCACGGTGAAGCTCATGACCTCGCTGGCCCAGGAACTGGGCACGGCGTCTTCATTGACCTCAACGATTTGCCAGGCATAGGTTTGACCCAGTTGCAGATCCAACTCGTCCGTGGAGTAGGAGGCGTAGGGGACACCCGTGACCGTTCCTGCCAAGGTCAAGTCGTCTGCATTACTGCCGAAGTAGACCTCGTGAGTCACGGCTTCGCGTCCGGCACGCCATTTCAATGTCACGGACGGGTCGAGTTCGTTGCTATCCTGAGCCGGCGATAGTTCACGGGGCAGGACCGGGGTATTGAAGAATCGCACCTCACTGAGACTGTATTGCGAGATGAGGCCACCCCAGTTGCTTTGGGCCGTAATACGGAGTTGTTGGGCCATGATGCCTCCCAGATCGACTTCGGTGATCTGTTCGTCCGTGGCCTTGGTGAATTGGGTGATCCCCCAGGTGATCCAATCACTGCCGTTGAGTGAATATTCGATCAGGGCGTCTTTGATGCCCGCGCCGATCCAGACTTCGGAGTCCTGGTTACCGTTCCATACCATCATTTGGGCCAGTTTATACGGCTGGTCAAAGGCATAGCTAATCCAGGCGGTATTGGGATCTTGCAGGTCGCTGACCCACATTTCAGTGGTCGTTTTGGAATGCACGTCGTTATCGTCAAGTCCAACACCGTTGCAGGTGTTTTGAGGATCGACTCCTTCACCGGACACCGTTGATGCGGTTGCGGCAATGACATCGCCCGAGATGGCGTAGGCGAACGGCTCGGTGGTAAAGGCCCAGACACTGCCGCGATCCCAGCCTGTGGTACTGTTGGCCTCATCCACACGCCAGTAGTAGGTGGTGTTGAATGCCAGCGGGGCTTCGGGAATGCTGTATTCGTTGCTGTCCTGAGTTACGCCATCAACCGCATCGTTGACGTCGTTGAAATCCGTTCCGAAGAAGATCTGATGCTTGGGAGACAAGCTACCGACAAAGGCTCCCGGAGTCCAGCCCAAGGTGGTGGACTGGTAGATATCCGTGGAGTCGTTGGTGGGGTAGGGTTTCCGGGCTTGGCTGCGGGCCCCAACCTCTGCGGTGATATAGGGTTGATAGTCGGTTTCGCTATGGTCGTGGGTGGCAAAGTTCATCAGGCCATTGGAATTGTGCAGCACGAACTGGACGATGCCGTCGCTGTCGCTTTCCAGGATCTCGAGAATGTCCACGGTAAAGGCATCGCCGGCTTCGCCATCGGTAAATTCCACGGTTGCGACCAGGGTCGTCTTGCTGGCATCCAGGTCGGTGTAGCTCTCGGTGTCGTTACCTGGGGCGTTGTTCCAGGTGATCTCTCTTTCTGCCCAGTCGATGTTGTCGGTGCAGTCGTCGTTGACCGCAGAAATGTCGAAATTGCGATCCCCACTCTTGCCCTCGTGTAGGGTTACCGTGAGCGTGGCTGACTTGAGACTGGTGACGTCCAGGCCGTCCAGGTCGAACTTGATCCAGGACTTGGCACTCTTTTCATCGGCGCGGACCGAAAGCTTACTGCTATCGCTACGGTTGGTATCGGCATTTTGAATTTCCGTTCGGCAGCTCGAACTGGCCGTAATGTAGACTTGGGCCCAGGCGGCTGAACCCAAAATCAGGCTCAACATGAGTGCGAGCGAGATTGACAGCGGTGACTTCTTCGACATGGTACTCCTCCTTTAAACAGGGTTATGAAAATCATTGGAGATCAAGTAGGATTGAACTCAACTATGTGATGTATTGTCTTCTCACGGCCATGATGTACGTCTAGTTCGTTTGGATCTGAGGTCTCGTCCCAAGGCGGATCCCTATGAGATTGACCTCCTTCATAATATATTCACATCCTACGGAATTCACCCTTTAATATCAAGGGATTCGGCCTATTATTAAAAGGGGATGAGTGAAAATTATCCTGGACGTGTATTAAAAACTCAAAAAAAACGGGTGAATTCGTAGTTCTAACTGGTGAATAATACCCAAAAAGGCCAAGAGCGATTCTGTCAGCAATACGCTCTTGGCCTGTGATGTTTTATAGCAACAGCCCCTTGGGCGACTTGATGTTCTTGTCCCACCAGCGTCCGGGCTTTTCGTCGATGTAGGCGATGCTCTTGGCTGTGATTTGCTTGCCTTTGGCCTTGACGCCCTTGATGAGGACCTGGTCGGGCTGGAAGCGTTGCTGCAGGATACGCAGGCCCTTGGCCGGCTTGTACTTGACGTATAGCTCGTCCGGGGTGCCCAGGCAACAGAAGTCCAGACGGGCGGATTCCGGTACGTAGCGGTATTCCTTGTTCATGATGGTTCCGCCGATCTCGAACCGCTTGATCAAGGTCACGCCCCAGTCGGTATAGACCGCCGTAAAGACCAGGCCACGCTGATAGATTCCGCAGTAGACCAGGCCGTCATTGGCAAAGTAGGTCTCAGGCGGAGGCATCACCACGAACGAGCCATCCTTTTTGACGATCAGCAGCTTATCCAGTGAGGAGCACTTGAGCAGTTCGTCACCCTTGACACTGGTGCCCAGGAAGCCTTTCTCTGGGTCCATGTTGATGGTCAGCTCGTTGCTGGTGAGTTTGCGCACATCCAGAGCCTTGAATGTGTCGGTTTGGGTACAGCGGGGATAGTCCTTTTGGTATTTTTTGATCAGGGCCTTGAGATAACGGACTGCGTAAGCCTTGAGGTTCTTAAGGTTCTTCTCGACCTCGGCCAATTCCTTGAGGATATCCTCGATATCCTTGCGGTTCTTGTTGATGTCGAAGCGGGAGATGCGTTTGATACGCACACCCAGCAGCATCTCGATATCGTCCTTGGTCACGTCACGCCGAAGTTTGGGACGGAAGGGTTCCAGGCCCTTGAAGACCGCCTTGATCACGGCGTCGTAGGTCTTGCATTCCTCGATCTGCTTATAGATGCGGTTCTCGATGAAGATTTGGATCAGGGTCTTGGAGTGCAGTTCTTCCAGCAGGTTGTGACGGCGCAATTCCAATTCGCGTTTGAGGATGTCCACCAGTTGCTCGGCATTGAGACGCAGCACCTGCTCGGTGTTCATCTCCACCGGTCGTTTGTTATGGATTACGATGATGCGACTGGAGACAGGGGTTTCGCATTTGGTAAAGGCATAGAGGGCCTTGAGGGCCTTGTCCTGGTCCTCTCCCTGGCTCAGGGTGACCTCGATTTCCACGTGTTCGGCGGTGAAGTCACTGATGGAGCGGACCTTGACTTTGCGTTTCTTAACGGCGTCTTCGATGGAACTGATGACCGACTCGGTGGTCTGGGCGTAGGGCAGTTCCTTAATGAGCAGTTTGTTGTTGTCCTTTTTCTCGATCCTGGCCCGCACCTTGACCCGTCCGAAGCCCTTGTCATATTCGCTGACGTCCATGATGCCGCCGGTCTGGAAATCGGGCAGGACGTTGATCTTGGCCGGTTTGCTACGGGTTTCCTGGATGATTTCGATCTCGGCCTCCAGCAACTCGATGAAGTTGTGGGGCAGGATGCTCGTAGACAGACCTACGGCAATCCCTTCGGCCCCCAGCATCAGCAGCAGGGGCAGCTTGGAGGGTAGGGTGACCGGCTCTTTGTTGCGACCGTCATAGCTGGGAATGAACTCAGTCAGGTCCTTGTTAAAGAGTTCCTCGCGAGCCAATTCGGTCAGGCGACATTCGATGTAACGCGAGGCTGCCGCTCGGTCGCCGGTAAAGATGTTGCCAAAGTTTCCCTGCCCCTCGATCAGGTAGCGTTTGTTGGCCAAAGTCACCAGGGCGTCACCGATGGAGGCGTCACCGTGCGGGTGATACTGCATGGTATGACCGACCACATTGGCCACCTTGATGAAACGGCCGTCGTCCTTTTCCTTGAGGGCATGCATGATACGCCGTTGTACCGGCTTGAGGCCGTCGGCGACATTGGGGATGGCCCGCTCGCAGATCACGTAAGAGGCGTA
>CAXXXG010000039.1:0-446274 GCA_963662565.2 Sedimentisphaerales bacterium
GATAATCCAGAACCTTCATCCCGACAGCTTTCATGACTTCTCGGAGTTGTCGGATGGCTTTTGTGGCCCCCGCTCCCCCGTATCCGACCAGAGCAACGGGCATATCTTGCCATTCATTGTAAAGAAAATCGATGGCGTTTTTCAGAACCGGAGGATAGCCATAATTGTATTCCGGAGTGACGACGATTAACGCGTCAGCTTCCTTCATCATTTGACTCCATTTCCGTGTGTGCTCGTGGACATAGTCATCACTTATTTTGGGAGGTACGGGTTCATCTAGAAATGGAAGGTTTACATCTTTCAAGTCCACAAGTTCAAATGTCAGTTTGCCGTGGTAGTTTTCGGCCTGCCTCATGATCCAATCGGCAACGGGTTTCCCGAGTCGGCCAGTTCTGACACTTCCAATAATGACTTTCACTTTGGGGAGCATGATTCATTATTCCTTATCTGTTCAACGGTTGAATTTGGTCGACGGATTCCTAGAATATAGTAGGGAGGCCAGCTACCTCTTACGACAGCAAACTTCCAATTCCTTGATATTTTTGTTTGTGCTAAACCAACCTTGTGTCTTCAAACAGATTCGCACCAGCATGAGCATCACCGGGACCTCAATCAAAACGCCAACGACTGTAGCCAGGGCTGCGCCGCTGGAGAGGCCGAAGAGCATGGTGGCGGTGGCGATGGCGACTTCGAAGTGGTTTGAGGCCCCGATCATGGCCGAGGGGGCGGCGTCTTCGTAGTTGAGTTTGAGGGCCTTGCTGGCCGCATAACCCAGGGCGAAGATCAGGATGGTCTGGATAAAGAGGGGGATAGCGATCCAGAGGATGGTCAGCGGGTTGTTCAAGATGGTTTCGCCCTTGAAGCTGAACAGTAGCACTAAGGTGGCCAGTAGAGCGACGATGGTGATGGGCGTTAGCACGTGTAGGAATTTCTCCTTGAACCAGTCGAGACCCTTGTGGGCGATGATCCATTTACGTGAGACAAAACCTGCAACCAGGGGTAGGGCCACATAGATGGAGATGGACAACAGCAGGGCCTGCCAGGGTACGGGGAGCTTACCGACGCCCAGGAGAAAACCGCCGAGTGGGCCGTAGAGAAAAAGCATGGCTAAAGAGTTGATGGCCACCATCACCAGGGTGTGACCGTCGTTACCTTTAGAGAGAAAGCCCCAGACCAAGACCATGGCCGTACAGGGGGCAATGCCCAAGAGGATGCAACCGGCCAGGTAACTCCGCCACAGGGGAACTTCCAGCATCTTGATTCCTTCGTGTAACACAACCGTCCCTACACCATAGGTCTGGCCCACCTCCAGGTTGGCGCCCAGGGGCAGTTTAACCAAATCCATGGCATCCGGTCCGATGAACTGATGGAAGAGCGTGCCCAGGAAGAACAGGGCAATGGCGTACATGGTAAAGGGCTTGATCAACCAGTTAATGACTAACGTCAGCCCCACGGGTTTGACGCTCTTGCCTGCCTTGAGCACCTCGGCAAAGTCGATCTTGACCATGATGGGGTACATCATAAAGAACAGACAGATCGCAATGGGAATCGAGACCACCGGTGCGCCATTGACGGAGAGGGACATGCCATCCAGGGTTTGCGCCAGGTTAGGGGCGAACTTGCCTAAGGCAATACCGCCTACGATGCATAGGCCCACCCAGATGGTGAGGTAGCGTTCAAAGATACTGGTCATCTTACGTTGATCGGTTGTGGTTCCACTCATGAGACTATCCTCGTGGGCGATCTTAGGCCACCCTACAATTTTTCTAGCAATTCATCCATTTCACCCGCAGCGCCTTGACGGACTTTTTGTCCCATGGTGATGGCGTCTTGGATGCTTTCTTGGTCCAGGGCCATTTCTTTGGCCTTGTTCGTATGGTATTTCACACAGGGGATGCAATTAGCGGCGACTGATGCGCCAATAGCAATGAGTTCCTTGGTCTTTGCGTCTAACATGATTGACCCTCTGATTATTGATTGATGTCCGGTTTACCCACAACAGCCGCCCCCGCAGCATCCACCTGAGCAGGAATCGCTCGGACCCTCAAAGATGAGTCCTTCCAGGAAGCGTTCGATATAGTCTTTGATCTCGTCACGCACGCGACGGTAGCAATTGAGCTTTTCTTCTTCGCCTTCGACCTCTTCGGCCAGCTTGGGCGGATCGGGAAAACCCACATGCACCACGCGTGTGGATCCGGGAAACACTGGACAGCTCTCATGGGCATGGCCGCAGACCGTAACCACCACGTCCAGGTCGATGTCCTTGAACTCATCGATATGCTTGAGACTTATGCCCGGAGATGTCCACGCCCGCTTCGGCCATGACCTTGACTGCGTTGGGATTGAGGCCGTGGGTTTCCACGCCAGCGGAATAGACCTCCATCTTGTCACCCAATAGGGCCCGAGCCCAGCCCTCAGCCATCTGGCTGCGGCAGGAATTGCCGGTACAGAGAAACAACACATTTACTTTTTCATTCGTTGACATAGGGACTCCCGGTCGATTTTGAGGGTTTTGTTGAGTTTCTTGTGATCTGCGGCCACGGTGGCGTCTTCGGCGAGGCCGGTACGCGTCCAATTGAGAATGTCACGGATGGGCTTGGCGGCGTCACGCCCAGCCAGGCTAAAGTGAATCCAGCGTCCCTCTTTGCGTGAGCTGACCAACCCGGCCTGACGCAGGATGGCCATGTGCTTAGACACGGTCGAGGGGGCTAGCCCCAGGACCTCGATGATCTGGCATACGCATAATTCTCCCTGGTCCAGCATCATCAGGACCCGTACCCGATTGGGATCCGAGAGGGCTCGTGTTATGGCTACAACTTGTTCCATTAAAAAACACCTTTCTATAATTCGCTATTTGGCGAAATTATAGAAATTACGCATGCAAATGTCAAGGGGTTCACAGGCTGGACTGGTTTTTCCGTTTGTATATGGTACAATCGGAGGGCTTAAGTCTTTCAGAGTAATGAGTTATGAATGATGTAATTAAACAGCAGTCCTTGTCGTGGGATTCGTTGCCGCGTCCCTTTTCGGTATTAGCCCCGATGGATGGGGTCACCGATGTGGCTTTTCGCCGCCTCGTCTGTGCCTGTGGAAGGCCGGATGTGGTGTTTACGGAGTTCGTGCATTTGGACGGCTTGAGACCGGGCTTGGATGATGGGGCCCTCAAACGCTTACAGCGTCACCCCGACGAGTCGTCGGTGGTGGTGCAAGTCTGGGGAGGTCGGCCCGAGCAATTGGTCGAGGCCGTTCCGCGTTTGATGGATATGGGATTTTCTGGTGTGGACCTCAATATGAGTTGCCCGACACCGAATGTTTTGGCCAGTGGTTGCTGTGCCGCTTTGATTCAAAAACCCGAGTTGGCCTGTGAATTCTTGCAGGCTGCTTTGGAGGCGGCTCAGGGACGAGTTCCCATCAGTGTCAAGACGCGTTTAGGATTTGGTACCGACGTGATAGAAGACTGGGCCGGGCGTCTATTGCGACTGAATCCAGCGGCTTTGACCGTTCATGGACGCCTGGCCAGTCAGATGTATGCAGGAGACGCCGATTGGGAGGCCATTGGACGCGTGGTTCGCTTACGAGACCGTGTGGGCAGTGACACGGTTATCATTGGCAATGGGGATGTGCAGTCTCATGACGAGATGGTGGCCCGGCATGAAAAGGTATGGGGTGGATGGCGTCATGATCGGGCGGGCCGCACGCAGGAATCCCTTTGTGTTCAATCCCACGTTTAAGGCCATGAAGTTGCGATCGGCGACTCAGCGTTGCAAACTTTTGACTGAGCATGTTCGCTTGTGCCGGGAGCATTATGGTGATAAAGAGGGAACTATGGTGATCAAGCGTTTTATCAAATCATATCTGGTGCATTTCAAAGGATCGCCGGAATTACGAGCCCAGTTGATTAAGACGGAGACGCTAACTGAAATCGAAGAACTGTTACGAGACTATCAGTCCTAGAGGTCGCCTTGGGCCCAGGTGTCCTGGGGCAATCTGTTCGGAGAGCACGTCGTGGAGATGGCTCAGTGAGGTGTGGGTGGCATAGAAGATGGCCATGGTGAGCAGGATGCCGGCTGTCAGGTAGGTTCGCAACGGGATGTCCCCATTGCAGGGCCACGGGCTTGGGACGGTCAGCGAGTCGGTCTAGACGCTTTTGGACTAGAGTCAGCACGTAGTGCCAAATCTTCGGGGCCACCCCCAAGGTGACCACCAGCGAAAGTCCGAATATGACAAACTCGATCATGTCTAGGGCCTCACAGAATCATTTATATCACACATTCTCTATTCGGCCAGATTTTGTGAGATGTTCAGAAGAGATGGAAAATGTGTCGCAGGCCAAAGGACACCCCCATCAGTCCTGCACCCCGGAGGCCGAGTCGTTCAATACGGCGTTGCAAGGCCTCGCTCACCCCTCGACTGGCCATGTCAAAGTGAATTAATTCCAACAAGACCATACCTACCAGGATCAATATCGGCCCCAGGGCGGGATTCATGATGATTTGCAGGCGGTTGGATACATTTGGGGCATCCGGTGCGCTGGATCTGTATCCCCATGATGGGATACTCCTTAGAATAAGGTTCCGTAAATCATTCCCGAGAGAGTGGCCATCGCCATGACCAGGCACACAAACACAATGGTTTTCTTGGTACCCATAACCGAGCGGATTACCAGCATGTTGGGTAGTGACAGTGCTGGACCTGCCAGCAATAGGGCGAGAGCCGGTCCCTTGCCCATACCGGCGCCGATGAGCCCCTGTAGGATGGGCACCTCGGTAAGGGTGGCGAAATACATAAAGGCCCCGGCGATGGCTGCAAAGAGGTTGGCCCAGATCGAGTTGCCGCCCACGGCCTTGTTAACCCAACGGGTGGGGATCATGCCTTCATGCCCACTGCCTGGACCGCCCAGCAGGAAGCCGGCCACCAGTACGCCCATGAGCAATAGGGGTAGGATCTGTTTGGCATAGCCCCAACTGGATTGCACCCAATCGCTGCGTTCGGCCGGTTTGAACCACAGCGCGGTCATCAAACCGAAGACGATTAACAGGACACCCACGATGACCCATTTATTGTGGTGGATCTGTTTGTAGAGGTTCTTGGTTTGTACCTCACCCATTTCCTGTACCAGGTTGGGATCGATGGCATGTTTTTGCCCCTGGGCATCCAGGATGGTGAGGGCTTCGGCGTTTTTTTCGATCACCGTCCCTTCGACCTGATAAGTCGTCAAACTACCGGGACAACAGAGGAACACCGCCCGTACGTCACCACTCCTCGCCCAGTTGGCAAAGACCAGGATGCCCACCATGCTGGCAAAATAGAGAGCGTTCTTCCACAGGGGGCGTGTCACCGGAGTCTCAAGCATGGCTGCCTGTACTGCGGCCTTGTCCGCCTCTTCCTTGCGGAAAATCCAGTGCATGATCAGCCCGATGACGATACTAAAGATAGTGGCCCCTATGGCACGGGCCAAACCCAGTTCCGGGCCCAGGATGCGGGCGGTCAGGATGATGGCCAGGATGTTGATGGCCGGTCCGGCATAGAGAAAGGCGGTGGCTGGTCCGAGGCCTGCTCCCATGCGATAGATTCCGGCGAACAAAGGCAGGATGGTGCAGGAGCAGACGGCCAGCACCGTGCCGGAGACCGCGGCTACGCCATAGGCCAATACTTTGTTGGCACCGGCCCCCAAATATTTCATGACCGAGGCCTGGCTGACGAACACCGAGATGGCCCCGGCAATGAAAAAGGCCGGGATCAAACACAGCAGCACGTGCTCACGTGCGTACCAACGCACCAGAATCAGGGCCTCGGTAATGGCGTTGTCAAAGCGGGCCACGCCCACCGGCAGGTAGAAGCAGACCAGAAACAGGCCCACCATCCAGGCCAGGGGTTTCCATTCTTTTTTGAAGTCGAAACTCATGATGAATCTCCTATCCCTGGGCCTTGAGCAGGCCAGGTGACGCGAGATGTTGTTGCTTGGAATCCATAGGTGTCTCTATTTAACTCTGTTACTAAGTGGTGACATAATTAAAGAAATGTTCAGAGTTAAGTCAATATTTCTTTTAAATCCAACTCAGGCTGTGAGTTGTTATGATAGTAGCAATCGATTGTATGTAGAGCCTAGAGGTTGGAGTTTATGGAAGACCGATCCCTGATCAAACGTTGTAAACAGGGCGATTCACAGGCGTTACGGTGTATTTACGAGAGGCATCGTGGGTCCTTGGTCGTCTTGGCAGTGGCCTTGACTGGTGATGTCCATGCGGCGGAGGACGTGTTGCACGATGTCTTTCTTAGATTTGCCCGTGGGCTGGACCGGTTCACATTGACCGGGAAACTCAAGGCCTATTTGTCGGTCTGTGTGGCCAATGAGGCTCGCAATCATCACAAACGCACCCGGGTGCGTCAGGCGGATGATATTGATCGGGTGGATCTTGAAGCCGGACGCACGGGCAACCCCCTGCATCTGGCCATGGGCAACGAGCAACTGGACTTGCTCAGTCGGGCCCTGGGACGGATTCCCATGGAGCAGCGTTGTGTGATAGCCCTGCATCTGCATACGGGCCTGACCTTTCGGGACATTGCCCGACAATTGGGTGAGCCCGTGCCCACGATTAAAAGTCGATATCGCTATGGAATCGCCAAACTGCGGTCGATCCTGTGCCAGGAGGTGACGTCATGAGACCGGCAGATTCAATACAAGACCTATTCAAACAAGCATACTATCCGGCCGATGCGGATCAGAACGAACGCATCCTGGGTGACGCCCTGGATGTCATCGCTCAGAGAGCGACAACGCCTCGGATTCGCAAGCGGCCTTCTCGATGGAGACGAATCATGACCAGTAGAACCACCCAACTCTCTGCCGCAGCCGTTGTGCTGTTGGCCTTGGGATTGTTTTTTGCCAATCTCAATAATACCCCCGTCTATGGGATGTCTGAAGTCCCCGGGCTCTATAAGCTCGCTCGCACCTTGCATTTTAAAGGGACTCAATATTTCCCGGAGAACAATTGTTCTGATTCCTGTCTAATCGAATCCTGGATCGATTTGGAGAACAATCGATGGCGGACATTTTCTCCGAACATCTTGGCCAGTAATGGTGCCATGACGATCAGTCCTGGAGAGGTTGTTTATGATGGCAATGGCATTCGAAGCTATATAGAGCATACTGAAAAACAAGTGCATTATTACACATTGAGCCCCTTGCAGCAATCCCTGGAACAGCGTAAGCAGATTCGAAAATATAATACCATGGTTTTTGGTGCCTTTGATCAGTTTGATCATTGCCAGATCATCGATCATGAGGTGATTGATGGCATTGGCTATGAGGTGTGGGAGGCGGTTGTGACTCAACACTTTTTTACTTATAAAACGAATGCGTGGCTTGATCCGGCCACAGGAACTCTATTGAAGTCCAAGAGGTGGTTGCAATCATCGGATGGAACTTGGTTGTTAAGTCGTGAGATGCAACTGATTCAACGCGATATCGAGATCCCTGAGTCCATCTTTAATGTCGATATTCCAGACGGGTATGAAGCTCTTGCAACTCCGGAGACCGCTCCGGAACAATCGATGTTCAGAGCCACCATTTCAAGCAGTGATGCATTGTTAACGGAATATCTACTCTTCTCGCTACCTGATGGCAGTTTGATTGCCTGTTGGAGTAGCAAGAAGAAAGACCATGGTGATTCTCAAACAGATTTATTTGTGGATTGTCAACCGGGAGGAGTGTTTCCAGAATTGCCCAGCAAGCTCCATCAGTTCAAAGCCCTGATGGAGGGGCGTGAAATCGTCTTTTCGGGATGCCATCTCACGGCCACGCAAAAAGAGGGGCAATACTATGAATGGGGTCTTTACACCTCAAGTGAAGACTGGCTTGATGAGCGATTAATGGTTCGTCATTTTCTGATAGACATGGAGGTTCAGCAGGGAGTCCAAGAAGGTGGCATGTCGGCGTACGTGGATGCCATGGTTGAGTCGCAACAGGATTTTCAAGATTTGGTGATTACTGCTATGGCTGAATTTTCAGACGAGGGTACAGTTCCGGAATTGACCTTGGACGAGGTGTTGGCCTTGGCTTCTGACCAGAGGAACTCGTTGAAGTAGTGATCACCCGTCATGAAAGGACCTCCGGCCCCAATTAAGAGGGAGATTGGGGCCGGGGTTTACCATCATTCCATCCTTCCATTATTCCATCATTCCAGTATCATATCCCCATGAGAATTATTGCTGGATCAAAACGTGGAATGAAACTCGCAGAGCCCAAGGGCGATGTGTCGCGGCCCATCCTGGATCGGGTCAAGGAATCGCTCTTTAGTGTGCTCTATAAATACGATCTGCCCGCCGATGCGGTGGTGGCGGACGTCTTTGCCGGGGTGGGGTCTCTGGGCCTGGAATCCCTGAGTCGGGGGGCGAAATATGCCTGCTTTGTGGAACGCGATCCCAATGTGGGGCGGGGTACTGAATCAGAATATCACCAAGACCGGCTTTGGCGAACGCTGTAAGGTGACGCGTCACGACGCCTATCTAGGCGGGGCCCCGGTAGATCGTGCCCCACGGGCTTTATGACCTGGTATTCGTGGATCCTCCCTATCCTACCACCTATGACTCAGGGGCCGATTCCCAGTTGGCTGGATTGATGCAGGTGTTGACGCGTCAGGTCCAGCCGGATGCGATAGTGTCGGTGCGTACCCATCGTCGCGTGACCCTGCTGGATCGTTACGCTGATTTCAAGGTGCTGGACCGACGTCAATGGGGGACCATGGCGATTACCTTGCTGGCCTTGGAGAATGCCTGTTGGTTTAAAGATGACGACGAGGAAAACGATGACCAATAGCGAGGCGGCTTTACAGGTGGTCAAGACCCTACGTAAAGCGGGGCATCAGGCCCTGTTTGCCGGCGGTTGCGTGCGGGATCGTTTGCTAGGACGTTGTCCCAAGGACTATGACGTGGCTACCGATGCCCATCCTCGGGTGGTCATGAAGGCCTTCGATCGTACCTTGAAGGTGGGGGCCAAGTTCGGGGTGGTGATGGTCCTGTTGGATCAGCAACAGATTGAAGTGGCCACCTTTCGCAGCGAAGCAGGTTATGTGGATGGCCGTCACCCGGGGCAGGTTCATTTCACTGATGCGCGTGAGGACGCCCTGCGACGTGACTTCACCATCAATGGCATGTTCTATGATCCCCTGGCCGATGAGGTTATTGATTTTGTCGAGGGGCAGCAGGATCTCGAACGGCGTGTGATCCGTACCATCGGTTGTACCGGACGAACGTTTCAGCGAGGATTACTTACGCATGTTGCGGGCCGTGCGTTTTTCCACCCAACTGGATTTCCCCATCGAAGATCAGACCTATGCCTCGATCCAACGCCTGGGGGCCAAGATCCAGGGGATCAGTGCCGAACGTATCGCCATGGAGGTCGGGCAGATCCTCCTGTCACCACGCCGGGCCCAGGGCATGGCTCTCTTGCGTGACACGGGTTTGTTGGAGGTGGTCTTTCCGGGATGCGGCAACTTTGACCAGGGCATTGCCGTGCTGGAACACCTGCGTCACCCTATAACCGTTGGATTGGGACTGGCCGCGGTCCTGAGTGACCTGGAAACCGAACGGGCTCTGGACTATGTCACGACCCTCAAACCCAGCCGTGAACAGCTCAAGCAGGTTCGCTTCCTCCTGGAACGGCGTGACATTTTGGTCAGCGATCCTTTAGCCAAGGCGACCCTGCGACGTCTGTTGGCCTCGCCTTATTATGCCGACCTCTTTGCCCTGCAACGGGCTCGACTCAAGGCCCAGGGACGTAGCTTGGAGCCCCTGATTCAACTGCGACGTCGTAAGCGAGAATTCAAGGGGATGACTTTAACGCCTGCGCCCTTACTCAATGGCAACATCCTCATGGATTTGGGGGCCACCCCCGGGCCCATGGTGGGGCGGTTAGCCGAGGTCCTGTACGTGGCCCAGTTGGAAGGTGAGCTGGAGACGACTGAGCAGGCCGAGCAGTTTGCACGTCAATGGCTGGCATGTAATAAGAATACAGAATATAGAACGTAGCAACCCGAAGGTGCTGGATCAATCTGGTCGCGATAGCGACATTAGATAACTCAGTAATTGGACTTTTGCAAAGTTGAAAATTTAAAGGCAAAATGGGCACTTTGACGACAAATATTGGCAATCAGGTTGGCAAAAATATCATGGAGGATATGACCATGCCAGCGATTGTTGATTTTCCTACCGTCGTCAAGAAGGCCCTGGACGAATTTGGACCTCTGTTCGCGAATGACCCCGAACGTAAGCATTTCGCTGAATATCTCACCGGTTTGATGATGGCACACAAGAAGAATGTCTCGGCCATCAATAGCGAATTCGCCGTAACCACGGATCAATCCTGCTTGAACCGTTGGATTACCGAATGCCAGTGGGATCAAGAGAACTTCAACCTGCAACGGATTCAATGGCTGCAAAAGCAACCCGACACACGCTTCAGTGCCCAGGGAGTCATCCCTATTGACAATGTCTTGATCGATCACGACGGGAAGTTGATTGAAGATGCAGGCTATTTTTGGGATCACGCAGAACAACGCCACAAGATTGCCCATGATTACCTGATCATCAACTACATGTGTACCTCTGGAAAGCATTATCCCTTGGAATTCTACCGATTTGTCAAGAAGGATCATTGTGAAGAAAGACAGATCGAATTCCGAGACCATAACGTTCTCTTTCGACAACTGGTCGATTGGAGTATTGCCAACGACATCCCCGGCGACTTCACCTTTGATAGTTGGTTTCACTCACAAGGATAACCTGAACTATATCAACGGCTTGACGCGAAACTATGTTGGCGATCTGAAATTTAACCGTAAGATTGTCTTCAAGGGCAAGGAACTCAACGTCCAAGATTTGTCCACACAAATCGATTCCAAGGACCGCAAGCTCGTCAAGGTCGGCGAATCCCGCCAGTGGTACTTTACGGTCAGTATTCGCATCCCTGGAGTGGATCACAAGGTTCGCATCGTGATTCTCTGGGACAAACGTAACGATACAAAAGCCAGAAAGGCGTTGGTCACCAACCGAACGGCTTGGGAAGTGACTCGTATCCTTCGGGTTTATCGCTATCGTTGGACAGGCACAGAATGCTTCCATCGGGATGGCAAGCAACATCTGGGCATGGGTGAATGTCAGCTTAGGAGTGGCCTTGGTCAGACCCGCCATATGTACATGGTCTTCCTGGCGTACAGTCTCTTGATGTCTCAGTTGAAGCAGAGCCATGCGCGTGCGTGGGCATTGGAACGTTTGACGACCATCGGACAAGCCTGTCGAGCCGTACTCAAGGAGAGTCTCAGCCAAACCCTGGGGTGGGGTGATAGAACGCGCCGAAATGGACGGTTGGAGTTTTGAGAAAATCAAGCTGCATCTAGCCTTGGCCTAAATTGCAAAAGTCCAGTCAGTAATACAGAAGCGGAGGGAGCATCATGTGTTCGAGACAGATGGCAATTCATTTGAGATACCTTTGGATTGTGTCGATACTGATCGGGTGGGCAAGCACTCTCTATGCCCCAGGGCCTCATCCCCGAACAGGTAAATCAGATCATCATTTATTGTGATTTGCCTGAGGCGACACCCACCTTCTTCCTGGTGTTTTCTTCCAAGCCTATTGCGTCGAGTATAGGGCGAGAGGAATTGCAATCCTTGGTTTTCTCTAAAGGGCGGCGAGATTTGTTGGCTCTGAAGGTCTCAGGCAAGGCTGCAACGAAACCAGGACGATACGATTATTTCTTTGGTACGAAATATGACGCGGATTGCCCCTGGAACAATGGCGAGTGCTTCAGTTGGGAGGACTGGTGCAAATATTCAGCAGATATCTGGGATCATATCGCCATTGCCTATGTTCCATCGACTAATAATGAAAATACCAAAGTGATCAGGGTTCAGCATGTAGTTGTTCGGCGGGTGTGGTAAAAAGCTACTCGATACGAGAGAGAGAAGGAGTTACGCCAATCAAAGACCGTTTGTTATACGGATTCCACGGAATAATAATATTGCTCCTACGACCTCTCGCTATCGGTTATTGACCTTGGGTAAGACGATGGAGTCATTTAAGCGATGTTACTATGAGGTCCAGGGGGACGTCCTGGAGAGGGCCTATTGCGATCTAGGGCAGACGGATAAAAGCAAATATGCTCGACGAGGTCGAGCTTGGTGTTCCGAGTTTGCCTCATATGTCTATCGGGCCAGCGGTTACCAGACGCCTGATCCCAATGCAGGGGATGTTCATTGGAAGAATATGCGGGCTTATTTTGAGAAGAACGGAAAGGTCTATACTTTACGTGAGGTCGCAGGTTGGAACGATCAGCAGAAGAGGGATACTATTAAACCTGGGTCCATGGTTTCGATCCTGACAAATCATGGAACAACCACTCATACCATTCTCTTTACCACGTGGATCGAAGATGCACAACAGGGCATTACAGCCTATACGGGTATTTCGGGATGTAATAAAGGCATGGTTTGGTCTCATGCCCCTCTCTCTTTACCCTCAATCCATTGGGCAGAAGGAAAAACCGCAGAGGAGATTGCAGAATTTGATCAAAAATGCTTCTTTGGGGTTTTACCCAATGTTCCCGAGTCAAATGCGTTGTCTCAATGAAGTTAGTGTGAGGTGGTGGGAGAATCGGCTTTTTGTTCGGTTTTTATATCGGATTTCCGTTTAATGGTTACATGTTACTGTCGATAATTATTGGTTTAATATCGATCTCGCGAACTCTTGATATTGAGGATTGTGATGAATAAACGGTGTTGCTGGTCAACTAAACATTGGGATATATTGGTTGGAGGGATGCTTTTCCTACTTTTTGTCGTGATGGGACCTGTTTGGGCCGATGTCCCGGCTGGGGACTGGGAATTGGTTTGGGCCGATGAGTTTAATGGGAGTAGTATTAACAGCAGCAACTGGAGTTGGGGGCAGTTGCCCTGGGGTGGTCAGCACCATAATGATGAATATTCCAGCTATATCACGTCAGCGGATTCCTATTTAGAGGACGGTTCGCTCATCCTACGCTGTCGCAAGGCCAGTGGCGATGAGTTCGGCGGCTATCCCTATAGTGAAGGCATGGTGTATAGCAAACGCTGGTTGCAGTACGGGTATCTGGAGATTCGGGCCCGCTATCCCAAGGGTAATGGGGTGTGGCCCGCCTTTTGGACGCTGGCGAATGGTTGGCCGCCGGAGTTTGATATTGCCGAGTATTTTGGCTCGGGTGATCGTATGCATATGGGCTATTGCTATGGCCCGGACTGGACGGACACGATCTGGAGCAGTACCAATCTCTATGGCGAGGGCTTTGACGGCTGGCACACCTACGGTCTGGAGTGGGGACCCAACTATGCCAAGTGGTTTATGGGATGGGGTGCAACGTAAGACCTTCACCGGTTCGGATGTGACCAGCAGCAGTAACTACGTGATCCTCAACAGCGGCATGCGTTGGGACGCGGATTCCTCCACAACTTTCCCGAACTATTACGAGATCGACTATTTTCGCTGGTACCAGGAACGCGAAATCCCGAGTGTGGTCGATGATGACAATGGTAACATCAGTTACAGCGGGTATTGGGGCGCCTATAGCGGTAACAGTGGCTACGACAACAGCGAGCACTACAGTGAGTCGATCGGAGCTAGTGCGACCTTTACCTTTACGGGAACGCGGGCCCGCTACTATGGCTTTAAACGTAGTGACCTGGGGTTTGCCGAGATCCTGGTGGACGGCGAATCTGTTGACCTGGTGGATTGCTATAGTTCGAAGAGCCAGTATTTTGTTTTGTTGTACGAAACCCCGGCTTTGGTCTCGGGAACGCATACCTTGACCGTTCGTGTCGATGGGACGAAAAATAGCAGCAGCAGTGGGACTGAAGTGATTGTCGATGCCTTTGGGGTGTTGACTACGGCCGGTTCCGCCGATACTGAGGCGCCCGAGCCCAATCCCATGACCTGGGCCTATTCTCCCCGGGCCGCGGGGAGCACGGCCATCTTTATGAAGGCGACCACGGCCACGGATGCCAGTGGCGTGCAGTACTATTTTACCTGTACCTCCGGAGATGGTCACGACAGTGGCTGGCAAACCAGTCCCATCTACATCGATACCGATCTGAGTCCGGCCACCTCCTACAGCTATACGGTCATGGCCCGTGACATGAGTGACCAGCACAACCAGACCTCGGCCTCGCGTCCCTCTTCGGCCACCACCGAGCAGAGCACTGTGACCTTGACCTTGTCGGCCACCAGGGGTGGCCATATTGTCGAGCCAGCGGAACGCCGCTGCAGTACAATGAGGGGACCGAGGTCATCATCGAAGCGGTGGTCCACGATCCCGATGTCTTTGAATTTGTGGGATGGAGCGGTTCCGCTGTAGAGAGTGGGATGGTGGTCGATGTCAATGCCCTGCGAACGACCGTGACCTTGGATGCAGATGCCACTTTGCAGGCTAATTTTTTGAGTCGTTTGGAGGTCATCCTGGTGGATGACAATGCCTGGGGAGATCCCGGTCCCAATGATTTGACCGTGAGTGATGCCAATGAGAACGGGACTGAAGCGGCTCCCTTTGATTCCATTCAGGAGGCCATCGAGGTGGCGGCCGAACATGCCACGATCCGGGTGTGTCCCGGGACCTATGTCGAGACAATCGATTTCCTGGGTAAGGCCCTGGATGTCAACGGCTTGGATCCCAACAGTGATATTCCTCAACCCTGGCCTATCATCGATGCCAACTACAGTGGCGTGGTGGTGACCTTTAACAGTAACGAGGACCCCAACAGCGGTTTGACCGGCTTTGTACTGACCCGTGGTCTAGGGGAGACGGCGGGTGCCGTGCTTTGTACGGGCGCGAGTCCCCGCTTGAGTCATTGTCTCATGGTGGGCAATCGCGTGAGTGAGCCCAATGGGGAGTGATCCTGTGCCAAGACAGTAACAGCATCCTGGATCATTGCACCATCAGTGGCAATCTGGCAGTAGAAGGGGGTACGCCGGTTCGGCTGGTGAGATTTAATGGGCTGCTGTCCAATAGTATTGTTTGGGATAACGAGCCAGGGGCCATCGTAGTGGAAGAAGGGAGCACCTGGGTGGTGACCTATTGCGATACACAGGAAGCATGGAGAGGGATCGGGACTTTGAGTAGCGATCCGTTGTTAGTCGCCCCCGGAACCTGGATTGAAGTTGCGGGTGAGCAGCCAGTTTGGGTAGGCGGAGACTACCATCTGCAATCTCAAATGGGGCGTTGGGATCCGGACCTACAGGAGTGGATCGCGGATGCCCAAACCAGTCCCTGTCTCGATATGGCCCATCCCGGTTCCTCCTGGTCCAACGAGCCTGATCCCAATGGTCTACGTGCGAATCAAGGGGCCTATGGTGGAACGTCACAGGCCAGCCTGTCACTCAGTGGTTCCTGATAGACCTTCATTGTGTGTCTCATAAAAAGGGCAATCATACTATTGTTCTAATCGTACAGACCCAATCAATGGCTTCGCGCTCGGTGTTTTGAGGCTTTTTATTAAATCCCCGGTTTCTTTTCTCCGATTATGGTTGTGTGAACGAGATGGTTTTTGAATTCCAACGATAATAGGAGATTGGTTTATGTGCGTTAAAGATCACAAATTCGTAGGAGTCCTGGTTGTGCTGTTGTCTCTGACCCTGTCCGTGACCTCCTACGGTAAGGGCGACACTTTCGTTAAAGACGGTCCCTATATAGGTTTATTTGGTTCTTTTAATACCATCGGGCAAGAGTTTGAGAATAACATGTACACTTATTATCCTGAGGAACCCTCTGTCAGATACTATGTTCCGAAACTCGATGATGCCTTTGGTTATGGTATAACCGGTGGATATCGAGAGGGAAGATATTCATTGGAGTTAAAACTATGATCGTAGCTCACATGACGCAGAAGCTCATAGTATAAAAACGAAGGCTCTTTTTCAGACCCTAACGGCAGATTATAAGATTGATGTTTTTTCTCGTGAAGAACTCAGGCCTTTTGCTTTGGTTGGACTGGGCGGTGCTTGGTTGAAGGTTAAGGAAGGTTCTTTAAATGTTACCGATGATGTGACCGGTGACATGACCTTTGTTGGTGTTAATGCCAATGCCGGTGGTGGCTTGGCTTATTATTTTAATCCACAGTTTAGTATCAATTTTCGAGCGGTATACCGTTTTACTATGTTTTTAAACCGTGATAAAAATGATATTCATGGCGACGGCGGCAATATTGATGGCGGCGGTATTAACCTCAGAGCGGGTGTCGCCTATACCTTTTAACCTGTGCCCTATGGGCTTGGGTGGTGAACCACACGCGGGGCGATCAACTCGGGAACAGTGGCCAGATCCAATGCGAACCGGTTGAACAATTGTTCGACATAGTGACCACTGAGGCGACGTGACTTGCCGTAGGGGATGGGGTAGGATTGAAGGTGTCCTGTCAGCCCCTTTCCCAGTATTACCTTGTGTTCTTCAGCTAATCCATTATCGAGTTTTAGCTTCTGTTCCGGTAGGAGTCGGTGGTTAATTCCATAGAGGACCTCGATGAGGTCGTACACCAGGCGGTATTGTTCGTTTTTGGTGAAGGGATGGGGATTGTGTAACAGTTGCAATTCGGTGTCAACCGAGCCATCACTGGCCTGCCATTGCGTCAAAATTTGGTGAAGTGGGCTGGAGGCCATATGCGATGCCTCCAGGTGATAGTCCTGCCATGCTTCTCCTGACTCATACCACAATGATGGAATTTCTGTGTGGGAGGGCTTGAGTCGATCTTTTAATGTCCATTGCACCTTGATGGCCCTGAGAAGCTGTATAAAGGCCTCTTCTTCCGATCTGCCCAGACCGATAAGATCTAATTCCAGGCAATGAAGAATCCAGTTTTCCGTGTCATTTTTGAGTGGGCACAGGCAAAGATGTAGCGTCTTGATGTTGGCATCCATGGTTTCTCTCGTAGTTGATAAAAAATAATCCTCGGCGTTGCATGATCCGTCATTGTTCCGTTTCGCCTAACGGCGATGCGGCCCCCAAGTCGTGATGTCACACCCCTATCAAGGCATAAAAAATGATAAGCCAAAGAAGTCTCGATTTTCGCTGTTTCATTGTTGTCGTCCTTTAACATTGTTTTAAGCGTCTTCATAAGATAGATGCCTCATACAGGTCCTTGGTGGATAGAAAAAAAGGGATTTTGAGAAAAAGAAGTGGGTTTCATGGGCATAGGAGGATCGTTCTGAAGATGGGACATTGACTATTTTTACAGTCGGAGTCACAATGGGCGAGTCAATAGCAAGATGTTCACATGATACAGGAGATCTTCACGATGTATAGGCATGGGACTACCTTCTTGAAATATGGCTTATCCCTTTTATGGGTGATGTTTTGTTCATCCTGCCAGGCACAGAGCAGCCCACCTACGGGATTCATGGTCGAATTCATTCGGTGTCCCGATTTAATCCTCATCAAGGATCGTACCCCGGAGTTTTGTTGGATTGTTAATAGTGCTCAAGTAGGCGCTGTTCAAACCGCCTATCAGGTTCAGGTGGCCTCGACCCAGGAGTTATTGCAGAGTCGCTCACCAGATCTATGGGACAGCGGCAAGGTGTCTAGCTCCATATCCAGCAATGTTGTATACGCCGGCAAACCTTTGCAGGAGCATTGTCACTACTATTGGCAAGTCCGCACCTGGAATGGTGATGATCAACCCAGTCCGTTTTCCGAGGTTCAATCCTTTTGGACCGGGGCATTGACCGAGGGAGCAACCACAGCGAACTCATTCGAAGTCCACCTTCTCGAGCCCCAGGCCATAGTCAAGACCGGAGAAAAACACTTTTTTATCGATTTTGGTAAGGCCGCCTTTGGTACCTTGGTCTTGAACATCAAGAGTCCCAAGACCACGACTCTCAAAATCCATCTCGGAGAAAAACTGGAATCTCCCACGAGTATCAGCCGCAAGCCGGGGGGGACGATCCGCTATCAACAGGTCGATTTAGAGGTTTCACCCGATCAAGGGGTATACACCCTGAATCTGCCGCCTGACCCACGCAATACTGGCCCCGCTGCCGTGGCCCTGCCGGAATCCTTGGGGGTAGTCATGCCGTTTCGCTATGCCGAGATTGAAAACTGCCCAGTGGAACTGGCTACTGGCGATGTCCAGCAAAAGGTCGTGCACTATTACTTCGAAGACGACACCAGCTTTTTTGAATGTTCCGATCCGGTCTTGAATCAGATTTGGGATCTGTGCAAGTACAGTATCAAGGCCACCAGCTTCAGTGGCCTGTACATCGATGGCGACCGCGAGCGCATTCCCTATGAAGGCGATGCCTACATCAATCAACTCAGCCATTACTGCACGGATCGGGAATATACCATCGCTCGTCGGACCAATGAATACTTCCTTACCCATCCCACCTGGCCCACGGAATGGCTGCTGCACAATGTGTTGCTGTTTTACTATGACTACCTCTACACCGGCAACCTCGAATCCGTTGAACAGAACTATGACCTGCTCAAGCACAAGACCTTGATTGCCTTGGCTCGCGAGGATGGTCTGATCAGTTCCAAGTCACCCAGGGTGAATGACGCATTCATGAAGACGCTCGGGTTTGCTGACCCGAAGCAACGTATTCGTGACATCGTGGATTGGCCCGGATCGAAGAAGGAGGTGCCCTGGTGGGACTTGGCCCTGCCACAAGGTGAACGGGATGGCTACGAAATGGTACCGATCAATACCGTGGTCAATGCCTTCCACTATTTCAATCTCAAGTTGATGTCGGAGATGGCCACCCAATTGGGTAAAGCCAACGACGCCTCCTTTTACGCTGCCCGTGCCGGACAGGTCAAGGCCTCCATCAACGAAAAGCTGTTGGATACCGAGAAGGGGATTTATGTCGATGGCGAGGGCTCCACTCATTCAGCCCTGCACGCCAACATGATGCCCCTGGCCTTTGGCATTGTTCCGGACGAGTATCGTGACTCGGTGGTCAAGTTTATCAAGTCTCGGGGCATGGCGTGCAGTGTCTACGGCTCGCAATATCTGCTGGAGGGTTTGTACCAGGCAGGTGAGGCCGATTATGCCCTTGATTTAATGACTGCGACCGATGACCGCAGTTGGTGGAACATGATCAAAGTCGGCTCGACCATCACCATGGAGGCCTGGGACATGAAGCACAAACCCAATTCCGATTGGAACCACGCCTGGGGGGCAGCACCGGCCAATATCATCGTGCGCCATCTCTGGGGAATCCGACCGTTGGACGCCGGCTGTAAGCGTATCACGATTGAACCGCAAATGAGCCGCTTGACCTGGAGTAAGATCAAGGTGCCCACCATCAAGGGATTCGTTCTGGGTGACTTCAAGCAAACATCTGATCGTGTAACAACGTTTCAACTCACAATACCTGCGAATGTATCGGCCGAGTTTGTCTATGATCTCCGCGGTAAAGAGGCGACCCTGGATGGTCAGCCCATGGTCGAGTCAAAGGGGAATGCCTTTTCGGTTTCTTCCGGCACACATCAAATTGATATTCGTGAACTCTAGCACTTTGTAGGGAGGGAGAATTATGTTCAAAAACCGTTGTATGGCTATCTTCACCATGGCTTTGATCCTCAGTTGGGGATCTGTCACGCTAAGTCAATCAATGGATCTTGGGGGCCTTGACCGCCCGGATTTTAATGGAGGGCCGGAGCCTACGGCGATTGCATCTTCTCAGCCGCTGACCATCGCTCTGTTGTGGTTCGTCAACGATGCCGGGACGGAAAACGAGCATTGGGATTACGGTATTAAGTGCATGCTGGGGGGAAAGTTTGGGCATCTCGCCTCCGTGCGTCTTCTTTCAGACAGTGTCCCTTACGGTCGTGTGACCTTAGGCTTGGATCCCAACGAGATGTTGTTGCCGGAGCAGGCCCGGCAAATCGGTGAACTGATTGAAGCTCGACGGGTGATCTGGGGGCGTTACCAGCGGAATCACGGGCAATGGAAGGTGACCCTCTATTGGCTCAATGTCGCCACGGGTGAACGTTCCTCTGCCATAGAGGCAGTATCGGAGGATTGGTTCGAGATCCGAGATCGGTTACTTGAACCCCTCTTGGAGCAACTCGACATTACCCTGACTCCCAAGGAGCAGGTCATGCTAAGTCAACGTGAAACGGATTCGGCCGAGGCCTGGAAATGGTATGTCAAGGCCACTGCTCTACAAGAGGAAAAGGGTTCCTTTGCAGAGATGGAATCCTGTTTTAAAAAGGGGCTGGCCGCAGATGCCAATGCTCCGTTCCTCTATGAGGGCTTGGCTGCAGTATTGGGCAGTCAGGGTGACTTTGTGCAGGCGGAGCTGATGTTGGATCGTGCCTTGAAATTGAATCCTGATCCCTTCATTGCTTATTGTCTGGCGACGCGTCTGTTTTTATTTCAGGAAAAACCCATGGAGGCCGTGGAGATGCTGAGTAAGGCCGCGGCGATCGATTTCGACAATCCTCGGGTCATGATGCTCTGGGTTGGATACTACACGATTTTGGGAAGATGGACAGAGGCGGAATCCCATGGCAAAACGATGGTTTCTGACTATCCCATGAATCCCGAGGCCCATGCGATTTTGGGAGTCATCTATGCCAATCAGGGAAAACGCGAGCAAGCCTGGTTGGAACTCAAAGAGGCTGAACGGTTAACCAGCCATAAGGATCTTGAAAATGTTAATGTAGAACATAGGCTGTTTCAGGCCTATTGGCGATTAAATGAACTCCCTTTGGCCCTCAAGCACGGTCAGGTTCTGGTGAGATTGGCCCAACAACAAGGCCTCAATCCAGAGGGAATGGAACCCATTGTTCAACGCATCAAGACGCAGCTTAAACCTGTCTATGTTGAGGCTCGGAAACCAGCGATTTACAGTGAGCAGGCATTGCAGGAGGAATTGCAGCAGCGTTTAACTCCTGAGGAGATGGCCCTGGTGGTCAATCCCCTGGCAAGCAGTGAGGAGATAGAGCGATGGGCCCGTGAACTGACAGCGGATGCTCAGTCGGATTTGGATCGGGCCGAGGGCCTGTATCAAGCTTTGGTGCAGAGAAACTCGCCCAAAAGAGCTTCAGAAGCCCACACGGCGCAACAGGTTTATACCGATTGGGACGATCCACAGGTTGACTTTGATTGCGATGACTATGCCAAGCTCTATGTGGTCATGGCTCGTGCGGTGGGGCTCGATGCCTTCTTAGTCCAGGTGGATAAGGATTATCGAGGGCATTTCATAGACCATGCCTGTGCCATCGTCTTTGTGGATGAAAAGGCGATGTTGGTGGATCCTGCCTACTCTTGGTTTGGTGTCGATCATCAAGAGTATTGGGTGCTCAATGATCTTCAGGCGGTCGCGTTGCATTTGTCACAGCCCCTTGCGGGGATAGATGATTTGGCCTCCTGCCGCATTGCAGTCAAACTCTTTCCGGAGAATCCTGTGATGCAATTCTGTTTAGGGAAATTTTTATTCAAAGGAAAGCACTTTGACGAGGTAAATGCAATTGTCAATCGAGTCTCCCAGCTCTCGCCTAATGATTGGCGTGTCTTATATCACCAGGGAATTATGGCCTTTGAGTTTAACCAGCTTGATACCGCTCTTAACTATTGTTATCAATCCCTTGAGCAGAATCCCAGAAGTTTTGAGAGCTATTATCTGTTGGGACATACGCTAATGAAGAAAGGCCGGTTTGACGAGGCCCGTGAGGCCTTTCGTGACGGTATAAGATATGATAACGATGGAAAATATTCCGAATCGGCACGGCGCGAAATTGTGAAGATCGATGAACGTCTTAGTTGGCCATCATTGACTAATGTTGATTGATATATTTGTGGAAAATTCCAGATTATTGACGTTTGTCAGTGGTGCTTGGGCGTCATCAATCAAATAGCCGAGCATTTTTACGTCTTCTTTAGGATAGGGATCATGACGAGACAACGACAGATGTTGAGATGGACGCTCATGTTGCTAATGCTGTTGATAAGCACGGGGTGGTCCCTGGGGAATGAGGAGGTACAAGATGCTAATGAAGTTGGCCACTCCGTGGCCCAGCCATTGAGTATTTCAGTGTTGTGGTTTGCCAACGATGCCGGTCCGGAGGACGAGCATTGGGCGGGGGGAATCCGTTTCCTATTGGTGGAGTCCCTCGATAAGGTCTCAGCTCTGCGTGTGCGTGAGGGAATTCGCTATGCTCGGATAACTTCGGGGTTTGAGAAGGGAGACATGCTGGAACCGGACCATGCCTGTCACATCGGTGAGGTGATCGAAGCCCAGCGGGTGATTTGGGGACGTTATGGAAGGGTGGGCAATCAATGGCAGGTTACGCTGTTTTGGCTCAATGTGTCGACAGGGGAATCCTCCGATCCGTTAGTGGCGACTTCGTCTGATTGGTTTGAGATTCGCAATCAACTGGTTGAACCGTTGCTAGATCAACTCGGTGTCACGCCACTTCCCGAAGAACAACAGAAGATGGTCTATCAGGGAACCGAATCAATCGAAGCCGTGGAATGGTATCTCCTGGCAGGTCAGGAAGATGCCTTTGTTCAGGCCGAGGCTTATCTGCAAGAGGCTTTGGCCGTGGATCCTAATTATGCCGAGGCGTGGGTTGCCCTGGCGGGTCAGCAGTGTAATCAGGGAGATTTTGAGCAGGGATGGGACACGCTGCAAAGGGCCTTGAAACTTCACCCGGATTTAGCCGTGGTTCATAGCTGTGCCGCTTCTATCCTGTTGCAGCAAAAGAAATACGCTTTGGCTGAACAGGAGCTCAAGAAGGTTCAGCGTTTGGATCCGAGGGATGCACGTAGTTATTATTCCCTGGGCCAGGTTTATGCTCAACAGAAGCAGTGGTCTCAGGCCATCTCCCATGGCAGGATGGCCGTTGAGCGTGCCCCGTGGGACTCGTCATATCAAGCCAATCTGGGCATGTTTTACGCATTTCAAGGCGATCGTGAACAGGCCCTGGTCCATTTAAAAGAGGCTGAGCGTCTGACCGATTACGAGGACCTCGTGGATTTTAATACGGAGATGGCACTCTTCAAGGGGTTTGTAACGCTTAAGGAGTATCCTGAGGCCTTGGAGCACGGGGAATGCTTTGTCGAGTTGGCTAAGGAGAGAGGCTGGAAGCAACAGTGGATCGAGGCTTATGAGCGGATGGTGACCTCTATTAGAACACAATTGACTCCGGTTGAGATCGAAACGGTGATACCGCAGGTCTATACCCACGAATCCCTGCATCAGGCATTGCGCCAACGTCTGACTCCCGAAGAGATGGACCTCGTGGTCTATCCCCTGGCCGGTAATGCGGCAGTGGAACAGTGGGCCCACGAATTGATCGCAGAGGTTCCGGAGACACACATCGAGACAGATCTGGCTCGGGCCCTGTTTGCCGGCGTGATGCAGAGGAAGGGGGCGCGGGGTGGTGAGATGGACCTGACGGCTGCCCAGGTCTTTGCGGTATGGGATGATCCCGAGGCCTCTTTTGATTGTGAGGCCTTTGCCAAGCTCTATATCGCCCTGGCTCGTGCGGTAGGACTACAGGCCTTTTACGTCCATATCGACCGTGACTGTCGCGGCAAGCTCATCGATCATGATTGTGCGATTGTCTTTATCGACGATAAAGCCGTGTTTGTGGATCCCGCCTATAACTGGTTCGGACCCGGTCATCAGGAATTCCTAGTCTTGGATGATCTCCAGACCGTCGCCCACCACCTTTGTCAGCATGGTGCTGAAGACAACAAGATTGAACGTTGTCGGGTTGCCATCAAACTACATCCCGACTATGCCTGGATTCAACTTCATTTGGCTAACGCCCTGTGGAACGACGGAGAAAGGGTGAAGGCCCGAGCCGTCTTGGATGAAGCGGAACGTCTGGAGCCGGGGCGATGGAATACCCTGCTCGTGCGGTCTGTGAACTCTATCCAGGAGCAACAGTGGGAGCTGGCCCAATCATGGCTGGACCAGGCCCTGGAGGCCAATCCGGATAGTTTCTATGGTCACTATCTCCAGGGTATGCTCCATCAGGGTGATGGCAACTTCGATCAGGCCCGTGACAGTTTTCGCCGTTGTTTGCAGTGCACTCCACCTCCTCATATTACCCAAGCCGCTCGTCAGTACATCATTGAACTCAATGAACACGACGGTATGACTCCCTTCAAGAAGGTGCTTGATCGTGTCCGCCTCAAGAGTAAAGTCAGGGCAGGGCATTGAATCGTATCAACGGACTCTCTATGATAGGGGCATGAGTCCTTCAGAGTTAATGCCTCAACAGATGACCGGTCCGGTGTTTAGCCGACGGTTGTTAGCCGCCATTCGTGACGTTTCGGAATTGATCAGTTCGGATCAGTCCGAGCGAGATGTGCTGTTGGCCATGTTACGGGTCTTGGAAACTCGACTAGGCCTACAGGATTGCAAGGTGGTGCTGTCCGGTCTGGACGGTCGCGATATGGTGCTGGCCACCAACGAAGATCTCATGATCCTCAAGGCACAGGGGATTCATGCCTGTCGTGGTCACGGTCTCTCCCGCAAGGTGCGTCAGAGCGATGAACCCGCAGTGGTCGAGGCCCTGAACCAACACGCACAACTCAAGCAGTGCCGTCGTCGCAACAAGCCCAAGTCCGGCGAGCCGGATCGTTCCCTGATCTGCGTGCCCATCAAGTTGAACCAGGAGGTCATTGGCACCCTCAGTGGAACCATCGCCTACCAACCCGAGGTGGACGCCCAAATTGAATCGCATCTTTTGAGCATTATCGCGGGGATGATGGCCGTGCACGTCAGTGCCCGTCGGGCCATTTTGCTGGAACGTGAGGCCCTCAAGCGGGAGAACCAACGCCTGCGTGATCTGCTCAGTGGTCACGAACGGCCCGCAGAGATGATTGGTGATGCCCCCGCCATGCAGCAGGTCTTTGCCCGCATCAGCCAGGTGGCCCCGGCCGATACCCGTGTACTCCTGCGGGGCGAACCCGGTACGGGCAAGGAAGTGGCCGCCCGCGCCATCCATGCCCAGAGTCCCCGGGCGGACGGTCCTTTGGTGGTGGTTTCCTGTGTGGCCTTGAACGAATCGCTCTTGGAGAGCGAGCTGTTCGGCCATGTGGAAGGGGCCTTTACCGGAGCGACCTCTGATCGTAAAGGCCGTATCGCCGAGGCCGAGGGCGGCACTCTGATGTTGGATGAAATCGGCGAGTTGCCCTTGCAGATCCAGGTCAAGCTCTTGCGTTTCCTCCAGGAACAACAATACGAACCCGTGGGCAGCAACGAGACCTGTCACGCCGATGTCCGCATCGTGGCCGCCACCCACCGCAACCTGGAGCAGGAAGTGGCTCAGGGCTGTTTCCGCGAGGATCTGTTCTATCGTATCAGCGTTTTTACGATTACCCTGCCGCCGTTACGAGAGCGTAAGAGTGACATTATGTCCCTGGCGAGCCACTTCGTGCAACATTACAGCGTCAAGAATGGTAAGCCCATTAACCAGATCACCCGCCCGGTTATGGAATGTTTGACCCGTTACGACTGGCCTGGCAATGTGCGTGAGTTGGAGAACTGGATCGAGTACGCAGTCCTGACCAGTACGGACGAAAAGATCCATCTACACAACCTCCCCAATTGGGCCGGTGTCACCGAGGCCTCCATGAGCCTGATCGGCGGCACCCTCAAGGAACGCCTCGACAACGTGGCCCGCGAGATCATCCTGCAAACCCTCAAACGCTACGACAACCGTGTGGCCCTGGCCGCCGAGGAACTGGGCATCACCCCGCGTATGCTCAATTACAAGATCAAGCAGTGGGGCCTCAAGATCGAGCGAAGCCGCGGCCGCTTCGCAGAATAACCGGAGGGGCATGGTTACGCTCGCGTAAGCATGTGCTGGGGGGGAATTCGCCACAGATTTTCATGTTTTTTTAGATCCAACCCCGCAGAACGATTAGCAAATAAAGAAGATTGCTTCGTCGTTCCTCCTCGCAATGACTCTTGTTTTATGCTGACGCTCTACATTGGAGCCAAAGCCACATAGGGATACGCCCAAGAAGCACCCCGCCCGGTCATTGCGAAGGAGCCTAAGCGACTGCGGCAATCTCGACCCCTTCGCATGGAATCCGGGATTGTTTCTTAGGAGGTACGAAGCGATCTTCATTTAGAGGCTTAATCTTTCACTGCGTGAATTGAGTGGTGACGTTTTTGTAAAACAGACATAACTTGCTGATAATACAAAATTTGTGTCTTTTCTGGAGGTGATCGGGGCTCCTTTTAACATGGCCGTGGGAAAAATATTTCCTGCAGTCTGTTTGGCTTTGTCGTGGTCTTTATTGGGGGAATCACGTTTTTTTAGGCGTATTTGTCTGGCGGGTCGATCATGCTATCTCCTTACTTGTTTTGATCTTAGAATTCCTACTTATGCCTGGCGTGGAAGGTCTATTCACGGGCAGTTCTCCTCTTATTTGGGTCTTGGGTACAGGGATTGTATTTAAGCTGTCATGCTACATGACACTGCTGACAACCGAATCGTGGGATTTACCCTGGTAGAACTGTTAACCGTGCTGGCTGTGATGTCCCTGTTGATGGGGATCCTGTTTCCGGCCTTGCACCAGGCACGCGAGTCTGCGCGACAACTGGTCTGTAGTAGCAATCTCAATCAGATCGGTAAGGCCATGGGCGTGTATGTGGCCGACACCACCTTCTACCCGGCCGCCTATCTCTATGACGATGACACGACCGAGGATCCTCGTATCCTGCACTGGTCCGGTTTGTTTGTCCAGCAGGGTCTGTTGCATGAGGACGTGTTTGGCTGTCCTTCCTTGCGGTGTGACGGCTTGCCGCCGTCCCATACGCGCGACGACAATCTGGAAGACGGTCAGGTCAATGTCACGCCCGGTCTGGAAGATCTCCAGGTGGACCGCTGTGCCTATACGGTCAACGAGGCCTTGTTGCCGCGTAACCGTTTTACCGAGGGATTCGAAGGTGCATGTCGGGTGTCACGCTATGTGCGTGCCGCATGCCTGCGAGGTTCATCCGGTACTATTTTGGCCACCGAATGGACAGACAATTGGCTTCTGTTGGCTCAGGACGGGGTTTGCCGGAGCTACCTGCCTATACACGGTTTTCAGGGGATCGGGCCCATGGGGGAGGATCGCTACGATTTGAACCTAGTGGGTTCGTCCTCTGATCATCCGTGCCTGGAGACGTCCCTGTTTCGACAACTTCCGTTAGACCTTTTGTCCGACAATCCCAGTCCAGCTCGAACCTCTCCGCCACGACTGGATTGGGTGGGGCGGTTTCACAAGGGCAGGGCGGGCCTGACGAATTTCCTCTATGCCGATGGCCACATGGAGTGCAAGTCCATCTATGACACCCTGGGGACGGAATTCGAATGGGGCCGGGGGATCTATAGTGTCAAGGGTGGGATGAAAGTTTGTTGCGATTGATGAAGTTCAGAGTTCAGAGTTAATGGATGTATTGTGACATCAGCCATTGAGAAAGTGAGGAGTTCGATGATTTTGAAAGAAGCCTGTCGGTGTGGTGTTTTGGTTGCCGTGTTGCTGAGCCCGGTGTGGGCCGAGGTGCATGTGATCGATCCAGTGCAGGACACCTTTGTGTTGAATCCCGGTTCCGGCAGTAAGTATACCAATGCGGCCGATCAAAGCTACGGCGGATCCGGTTCACGCAGTGTGGCCGCGGCCATGGCGCGGGCCGTGGACGAGGAGGCGGGCATCGATCAGGACCCCAAGGGCGAGTTCATCAGTCTGCTTCAGTTCGACCTGTCTCAGGTGACGGATTTGACCAGCGGCTCGGTGGGCCTGAACCTCTACATCTCCAACGGCAATGAGGGCGCTGCCGGCATCTACAACTATCGCGGCCATGCCGGGACCTTCCGCGTCGATTGGATCAGTAACGACTGGGAGCAGGGCTACGGCACCCCCAAAACGGCCTCGGATGAGGGCATTACCTACAGCTCTCTGATGGACCTGCTGGACACGTCCGGTCAGACCTGGATCACCGACTGCGTCTACGACGGCAACAATGCCTACGCCGATCCCCAATGGTATCGCTTTGAACTGCCCCTGGACGACGAGGACCTCTGCTCGGCCCTACAGGCCGGTGACACCATTACGTTGATGATCTCGCCGGTCGATGAAGAGGTCTGCTTTAACTTCACGGCCTATACCCAGTTGAATGCCACGCCCTCCAAGATTGTCATTCGCGACACCGGTCCCTACCTCGACATCGAGACCGTGACCTTCCGCACGGTGGCAGACTTCGAGGGTGACGCCAACGACCTGCTGGCCTCCTGGGAGACCAACCTGGATAGCGGCCTGCTGACCACCGGACCGGTGATCGATACCATGGCCTATGACGGCAATCAATGCCTGCAGTTGCTATTCGACAACGACGGCGAGATCCTGTGGGAAGGCAGCACCTATACGGTCGAAACCTATGCCGAGACCACCGCCACCCTGCCTTCGACCCTGGATTGGACCGCCCGTGGCGGGACCAGCTTCTCGCTGGCCTGGGCCGGTGACACGACCAATACCCCCAGCGCAACGGATCGGCTCTATATCCAACTGGAAGACCGTTCGACCGCGGTCTCGGAACCGGTCTATTGCGAGGGCGATTTGAGTCAATCCGATTGGCACCTCTGGACCGTGGCCTTGAGTGATTTCAGCGGTGTCAATCTTCAGCAAATCAAACGTGTAACCGTGGGCGTGGGCAATCCGGTCGAACCGCAAGCTGGTGGCAGCGGCACGATCTGGATCGATTCCTTGCGGGTCTATGACTGTGTCACCACCTCGATTCCAGGGGTCCAATAGCGATGACACGACGTCAACAGGCCCCCTCTGGGCAGGTCAAATGGTTTTGGATCGCGGCCCTGTCCGTGCCTGCGGGCATGGCCGCCTTTGTCGAGAAGTGCAGCGGTACGGCCCTGGTCTTCACCCTCAAGAAGTTTATTGAAGACCCCCAGGCCATCGTGGCCCTGACCAGCCTGAACATCCTGTTCGGCATTCTGGTGGCCCCGATCGTGGCCTGGCAGAGCGATCGCCTGCACACACGCTGGGGGCGGCGACGTCCCTTCATGATTCCCGGACTGATGCTGTTGGCGGTTTGTCTGGTGCTGTTGCCCCAGGCTCAAAGTTTAGGCTGGGTGATCGCGATCCTGGTGGTCTATCAGTTCAGTATGGACTTCGGTTTTACCGGCCTGTGGACGCCCCTGTATGCCGACCTAGTACCGGATGAACAACGCGGTCGCGGCATGGTCATGAACCGGGCCATGGCCATGGCCATGCGACTGGTTTTCATGCTGTTCTTGATCGGTCGTTTTGATCAACATTACGGCGGAGGCAAGGGACACGGCGGCGGCCATGGCGTGGGCAAGGCGGCCCAAGCCATGGAGTCCGTGCGCTGGGCCGGACTGACCGGCGAGCAGGTCATCTATTACAGCGGGGCGGCCCTGGTGGTCCTGGCCATTGTGTTTCTGATTTTTTTCGCACGCGAATCGGTTGAGACGGTCACTGAGTCGACGCCCCGTGAACGTTTTCATGTCAAACGCTACCTGGGGCAACTCTTTGGCTCGCCCCGGTTGCGTCGTCTCTATCTCTGGGTGATTGCGGCCACCCTCATGAGCACCAAACTCGGTTCGCTGCGTCCCTTGTTGGTGACCGAGCAGTTCGGCTTTTCCAAACAGATGATGGGCAACATCCACACGGTCAGCATGATCGTCAACGGCCTGATCATCCTGCCCCTGGGTGCGTCCCTGGTGGACCGTGTCAATCGACAGCGGCTCTTCTATGGCTGTCTGCTCTGTTCGACCCTGCATCCGCTTGTGTTCTGGAGTTACGTGCATTTTATCTGTCCCGTGCCCGACCCGCGTGTAGTCATCGGCTTTCACGTAGTGGACGCCGCCTTCGACCACCTGGGCCTAATCGCCCTGTGGCCCTTACTGTATCAGTCCCTGGCCTCGACCCAGCGGGGCACAGCCCAGGCCGGTTTCCTGGTGGTCGGGGGATTGACCTCGTTCGTGGTCATGAACCTCATGGGTGCCTGGATCAAGGGCTACTCGCGACTTTGCCTACCGGATGGCAGCTATGATTATATGAGTGGTTACCTACTGATCTTTGTGCTGGGATTGACGGCCTGTGGATTGGCCTTCGGCTCTGATCGACTTTGCGGAGCGGAGGCCCTCATTGATAAAGGCGAATCCCATAAAAACCAGGTCGACATTCAACCGGTTTGAAACGCCAACTCCTTACCCGCTTTGAATCATACGACCGCGAACTCCTGGCCCTACGAAAAACTACGCTTGGGTGAAGTGTTGATTGAGGAATGATAAAAAGAGAATGTAGAATACATGAGGCTAATTCGAGATTGGTTTTAACTGGACTTTTGCAATTTAGGCCAAGGCTAGATGCAGCTTGATTTTCTCAAAACTCCAACCGTCCATTTCGGCGCGTTCTATCACCCACCCCAGGGTTTGGCTGAGACTCTCCTTGAGTACGGCTCGACAGGCTTGTCCGATGGTCGTCAAACGTTCCAATGCCCACGCACGCGCATGGCTCTGCTTCAACTGAGACATCAAGAGACTGTACGCCAGGAAGACCATGTACATATGGCGGGTCTGACCAAGGCCACTCCTAAGCTGACATTCACCCATGCCCAGATGTTGCTTGCCATCCCGATGGAAGCATTCTGTGCCTGTCCAACGATAGCGATAAACCCGAAGGATACGAGTCACTTCCCAAGCCGTTCGGTTGGTGACCAACGCCTTTCTGGCTTTTGTATCGTTACGTTTGTCCCAGAGAATCACGATGCGAACCTTGTGATCCACTCCAGGGATGCGAATACTGACCGTAAAGTACCACTGGCGGGATTCGCCGACCTTGACGAGCTTGCGGTCCTTGGAATCGATTTGTGTGGACAAATCTTGGACGTTGAGTTCCTTGCCCTTGAAGACAATCTTACGGTTAAATTTCAGATCGCCAACATAGTTTCGCGTCAAGCCGTTGATATAGTTCAGGTTATCCTTGTGAGTGAACCAACTATCAAAGGTGAAGTCGCCGGGGATGTCGTTGGCAATACTCCAATCGACCAGTTGTCGAAAGAGAACGTTATGGTCTCGGAATTCGATCTGTCTTTCTTCACAATGATCCTTCTTGACAAATCGGTAGAATTCCAAGGGATAATGCTTTCCAGAGGTACACATGTAGTTGATGATCAGGTAATCATGGGCAATCTTGTGGCGTTGTTCTGCGTGATCCCAAAAATAGCCTGCATCTTCAATCAACTTCCCGTCGTGATCGATCAAGACATTGTCAATAGGGATGACTCCCTGGGCACTGAAGCGTGTGTCGGGTTGCTTTTGCAGCCATTGAATCCGTTGCAGGTTGAAGTTCTCTTGATCCCACTGGCATTCGGTAATCCAACGGTTCAAGCAGGATTGATCCGTGGTTACGGCGAATTCGCTATTGATGGCCGAGACATTCTTCTTGTGTGCCATCATCAAACCGGTGAGATATTCAGCGAAATGCTTACGTTCGGGGTCATTCGCGAACAGAGGTCCAAATTCGTCCAGGGCCTTCTTGACGACGGTAGGAAAATCAACAATCGCTGGCATGGTCATATCCTCCATGATATTTTTGCCAACCTGATTGCCAATATTTGTCGTCAAAGTGCCCATTTTGCCTTTAAATTTTCAACTTTGCAAAAGTCCAATTTTAAGTCTAATTTGAACTTGCTATAGTTTTCTTCTGCCCAAAAAACACGGGGCATTGGATTCCTTGCTCGACACCAGTTCATAATCTTATTTCTATTTTCAGGTGAAATCTTGCACCCCAAAATCACTTTAACGAGTGACTCTGCTGGAAAGGTCTGAATGCCGGGTCCATGTTGGTGATCTATAATCCTCCACTCTTCTTCATATTTCCACGCTTCATGTTTTGTGAGTAAACTATCAACAATTTCATCTTTATAGCTTGTATCAATCAAATTCAGTTGTCGTCGGTTTTTCCTGTAATGTGTACCATCCTTAATTTTCCACGCACGATCCCCGAAGAATTTATTATTGGTGTCAAATCCCAGGCAGAATCCTTTATGCGAATCGGAATAGTGTGACCACATTAATAGATTTTGTTCAATTTTTGTTTCCGTCATACAGAAAATACCATATTGTTTTCGACATCGCTCGGCAGATTGAATCCCCTCTATCAGAATATGTTTTATATCCTTCCCTTTAGAAACGAGGTCTTTTGCCGCTTCTTTATCGAAAACGCTCATTACTCGTAAAATTCTTTGTTCTTCAGTTCCCTCGTATATGTAGACTGGTTTTGTGTCAAATGGATCGTTGAAACAGTCTGGCGATTGGAAGTATATTTGGTTTTTCTGGAAGATATTTTGAGTCCATTCATTAAAAGCAAAGAATGTGTAAAGGATAGAAGGCGGACGATCAGGTGATTGTTGTCCTTCCCCTGTAATTCTCTGGTTATTTGCTTCTAAAGTCATGGTTTTTTATGCATGCATATACAACAACTCGAAAAATATATTGGATAGGCTTTTGCCCATGCTGCCTACTGTCACTTTTCTCTAGTTATACCGCCTCAGCATGCAATTTCAATCCCAGGGCGGCGATTACCTTGAGGATGGTGTCGAAGGTGGGGATTCGGTCGCCGGAGAGGGCCTTGTAGAGGCTTTCACGGGAGAGACCAGCGTCGCGGGCGATTTGTGTCATGCCCTTGGCCCTGGCAATGTCGTAGCGAGTTGTTTTTGTTTTGGCCATTGTTTTAAAGGAATTTTTTTAGGTTTCGTGCTGCCTTGAATATGGTTGAAATGTATTCATTGGGCTACAGAATGTCAAGCGGGTTTGGGTGTGGAGAGTAAAAGGTAATGGTTCCGGAATGGGGGCTATAGCAGGGGTAAAAGAAAAATATTTGCAAAGTACACACATGTGTGTACAATGTTTATATGAAGAAGGTCGTGTTGACAAGGATGATGACCTCGTTGGGCTGGTGGAAATATGCTGAAGGTCGCAATCACGAAAAGTGGACCAATGGCGGAATAAAAACAACGGTTCCAAGACATCGAGAAATCAATGAATTGACGGCCAAGGGGATTTTGAATCTCGTGAAAACTCATCCAGGAGAATCGGCATCATGAAAATCAAGGGAAACATCGAAAAATCAGGTCGTTGGTGGGCGGCAGAAGTGCCTATGTTGCTTGTGTTTACGCAGGGGCGAACACAAAAAGAGGCGTGTGTGATGGTTAAAGAGGCGATCGAGGATCTTGTCGATATGCCGGGCTTTACAGTTCAGGTATTCCTCAGTAAAGAAAAGGGAGCCTTCTATATTACCTCGAATGATAACCGCCTTCTGCTGACGTTTGTTTTGAAGCAGCAGCGTGCTAAGCGATGCTTGTCAGTCAGGGATGTTGCCCGAAATTTGGGTTCCGAATCTCCCACAGCCTACAGTCGTTATGAATCCGGGAAAGTCGGATTGACCTTGGATAAATTCGCCCAACTCATGGAAGCCATTGATCCTGAACTGGATCCAATTTTGACTTGCGTATGAGACTGGACCTCACCAATGACGTCAAATCGCAGCTCACTCCAGCATGTTATCCGCATCATGTTCGAAGACGGTCTTTTGGGCCTCGATACCTTCTATGGCGGTGAGCTTGGCTTCGAATTCGTTGGCCTTGTCCAGGTCGCCCAGGAGTTCGAGGATGATTAGACCATTGGTGGAGCAGTAGTTCTCGGAGGTTTCGTGCAGGCCGAGGCGGGTCTTGATGAAGCAACCATATTCCGTGAAGA
The DNA here is from genome assembly GCA_963662565.2 of Sedimentisphaerales bacterium. GTDB lineage: Bacteria > Planctomycetota > Phycisphaerae > Sedimentisphaerales > Anaerobacaceae. The sequence goes on from CAXXXG010000039.1 coordinate 33,768, forward strand.
GGTCCTGGAGGGGTTTGGCACTGTGGATGCGGTCGGTCACGTGAATGACCAGGATGATGTGGCGTTCCTTTTGCATGGTCGATCTCCTTATCTTGACCTAAAGGTTATGGGCAGAGTTTAACCAGGACCAGCCCTAAGGTCAATGCTAGACAGAAGAAAGGATTGGACGCCTTGGATATCAATCAGCTTGCCAGTCGTTACACGGAGATGACTGTGTTTCCGGCTTCTTTTAATTTGTGCGTCCACATCTCCGCTAAGGTCTGCAATTCCTTTTGGGGATCGGTGGGTTCATTGTCTTGGTGGTCCAGGACGTCTAAGATTTCGAAGGTCAAGGCTGCCTCGCCTTGTGAATCCCAGAGCTTCTGGAGTTCACTATGGCGATGGCCCCCGAATTTTAATTCGGATTTATGCCGGTTGATTCTAGCGTCCAGATCGGTGGCCACTCCCAAAAACACGGTGTTTTTCTGGGAGACCTTTATGGCGTAGATGCCCATCGGGCGTTTGGTTTCTTTGTAATCCCTTTTGATCTGTGATTTATCCATGAGAGGGCATTCTTTCGTCTTTGAATATTTTCATTTAATTGGCCAGAGTCTAACTCATACTGGAACGTTTGTGAATGGTCTTTACAACATGGGCTAACAAACCTCTGCTTGACAGGTGTATACATGCTACTTAAGGTAAGGTTATCGCTTGGAACCGTTTTGTTCAATAGTTGAAAGGTTGTCTGGGTGGAAGCTGCTTGTTGATTTGATATCGTGACGGGATTGGAATGGATCTTTTCATCTGATTTCAGCCTTCTTTATGGTGCTATCTCGATCAACAAGGAAACACTATGTCTACATCGAGTGTTATTTTTCAAGCTGTAACCTTTACCTATCCAGCAAGTCATGATTTTGTCTTTGAGGATCTCTCCCTTCAATTCGACTCCGGTTGGACCGGGATTGTCGGGCCCAACGGTGCAGGCAAGACGACCCTGATGCAATTAATCACCGGCCAGCTCACTCCGCTGCAAGGCCGGATTCATCGACCTGAGCCCTTGATCTATTGCCCGCAACGGACGAATGATCCACCCTTGGATTGGGAGGCCTTCATGCAGTCAACCGATGCCAGTGCCTGTCGGTGGCGTGGGCGTTTGCAGATCGGTGATGATTGGTTGGGACGCTGGTTCACCCTCAGCCATGGCCAACGCAAACGCATACAGATTGCCATGGCCCTATGGCAGGATACGGAGCTGTTGATGGTGGACGAGCCGACCAATCATATTGACCAGGCTGGCAAGGAGCTGGTGATCAAGGCCTTGCACCGGTTTAAGGGGGTGGGGTTGGTTGTCAGTCACGATCGGCAATTGCTCGATACCCTATGTCAACGAACATTGTCTATGGAGCCGGTTGGACCGGTGTTGCGACCGGGATGCTACAGTGAGGCCTTGGCGCAGGTGGAGGATGAATTTCAGCAGCAAGAGACACTACGTCATGTCACCCGACAAAAGCTGGCTCATCTGGAGCGAGAGGTCTCGGTCCGTTCACGTTCTGCCAGTCAAGCGGACCGTAAACGCTCCAAGCGAGGATTGAAACATAAAGACCACGATGCCAAGGCCAAACGCGACCTGGCCCGTGTTTCCGGTAAAGATGGTCAAGCGGGACGGCAGTTGCGTCAACTCTCAGGCCGTCATCAGCAATTGCAGCAACGCCTAAGCCAGGCCTTTATCCATAAACGTCCGAGCATGCAATTAAAGCTGCCAAGCAGTCCCTTTTCCGGCGATCGTGTCATGGCTTTACCGTCCGGTCGATTGGCCCAAGGGAACTGGTCATTGACACATCCCGCCTTGGAGATTGGCCCACGTGACCGTATTGGTCTGGTCGGTGACAATGGTACGGGTAAGACTCAATTAGTGCAGGCCTTGGTAAGTGAATTGACCTTGCCACCCGATCGCTATGTTTATGTCCCCCAGGAGATCCCTTTGGAACAAGGCCGAGTCCTGGTTGATCGGGTCCGTCAGTTGTCTTCGGAGCAACTGGGCCACTTCATGACCGTGATGAGCTGCCTGGGATCCGATCCCAAGGCGGTATTGACTACGGATTGCCCCAGTCCGGGGGAGTTGCGTAAGCTGATGCTTGCGGCGGGAACTGTTCAATCGCCTTATCTGATCATCATGGATGAACCGACGAATCATTTGGATTTGCCCTCCATTCAGGCCCTGGAGCGAGCGTTGGATTCCTGTGAGTGTGCTCTCATACTCGTTAGTCATGACGCCGTGTTTCTCCAGAGTCTGGTCAATATTCGTTGGTCAATTCAGGTTCAGAGTCGGGATGCTTCGCAGTTGCATGCGGAACTCTGTTTGCATACAGCCTAGTCGTGCAGCCCCTTAGACCGTAGATATTGGAGCAACCGTTCGGGTTCGTCGGTTTGGATGACGCTGATACCGTGGGCAATCAGCCAGCCCCAGGTGGCATCCGGATCGGTTCGGGCCAGTTCGTCTTCGTGTTCGCCTTTATTGCCCGCCCCAATGCCGTTGAGGCTATTACCCCAGAGTCGAATGTCTCCGGTATGGGTTAGAGCAAGGGCCGCGGGACTAAGTAACGCGGTGTTGTTGTGGCGAAAGACGATTTCGATAGATTCGGGTTGCAAGATTTGGGCGGTGGTCTGGTAATGCTGGAAGCCCCAGACGTCTTTGTCTTGAGTTTTAACCACGACGATCGGCATGTAAAAGGCTTGACTGTCACAGCTTTTAAGAATGGCTTGAGTCTTGACCGGATCTCCTGTGCCCTTGAGGATGGCCTGGTGTTCGGTGCCGGTTTCTTTCAGGATCTGGACACAGGCCGGGTAGATCCCCTGCGACTTGTCCAGATTGACCATGATCTTGCCTTTGGCCAATAGCATCACCTGCTTGAGTGTAGGGATCGGTTCGTCGGACAAACTACCGTCAGGATTTTTGAGACGTAAGGATTGCAATTGCTTCCAGGTTAGGTCTGTGACCTTACCCTTGCCGTTGGTGGTGCGATCGATGGTCTTGTCGTGCATGAGGATCAGTTGGCCATCCTTGGTTTGACGCACATCGATTTCCACAATGTCCACACTCAGATCAATGGCGGCCTGAATCGATAGTAGGGAGTTTTCCGGATAGTGGTGATGTTCACCGCGATGGGCTGCGACCAACACCGTTTTGGTATTTGCATTTTCAAAGTCTTGCTGGATTTTGGTGAGGTTGTTCTGGGCATTCACTGAAAGAGCCAGGCTCAACAACCAAACAATCTCACAATATCGACCATGTATACTCATAGGATTCCTTTTCTTTGAAGATTCTAAGGATGTCCTGTAAGTATAGGGTTGTGTGTTAGGTTTATATTAAGGAAGAAGGTGTTTGCGAAGATAGGGCCACCTACAGATGTTCCTGCAGGTAGCCCTTGCCTCACTGGGGCTATCTCAATACAAAACAGGAATTTCTTCCAGGATTAGAGGAACCAGTAGCGTATAGGGATGCATGGCAATAGAGTATCGAATCGTTTCCACGTCACTTTTCGGTATGGTCCTTTGGATGGTCTGGATTAAAAGACCATTGCTCCTCGTGCCTTGAATGGCCGTAGAGCCTGAATTGACGCTGTTGCCCTGACTGTCAATATGTGCACAGTCATAGAGTACGTCCCAACCATTCCAATCGGAACCAGGGGTGCTGGAACCAAGGGATCCATAGCCACCTTCGTCACCACTCAAGCTGCCATAGCGGATGTTGATCCCCTCGATTTCTTCTACCAGTGTATATTGACAGGTGTTAGCCGTCCTGTCGACTTGAGTGATCTTGACACGGAATCCAGGAGCGAGGTTAATCCAATCGGCCGAGACCTCCAGGGGTAGATCGGCCTGGACAAAGGATTGGGCATAGAGGGCATATGCCAGAGAGTCTATCTGGGTGATCTGGCTGGGCATGGCTTGATTGGGATCCAATCGCAGGTCTATGTTGTATCGAAGAGGATCAATAGGTGAAACGAGCCAGTCGTGATCGGGTTCGTATCCTGGGGTTCGATTCTGGAGGGTCATGGCGTCTCCCTGTTCATCGAATGCTTGGCATACCGTGAAGTGGTTTGCATCGATGGCAACCAGATTGTTGCTATCCAAAACCGTCAATGTTGCATCAATGCTTAAAGATTTTTCAGAGGTGCCATTTGCATCGAGTGTATACTGGACTGCAGTCCGTTGCCATTGAGACAAAAAAACGTCTTCGGAGTTCCACAGCACTTGATTGGGATCCTCCGAGAGGGTGGCGATTCCCCAGATGACTCCCTGATCACTAGGCCAGGGGGCTTGATGTCCATGGAACACACTCAAGGTTGGATACCCGCCCATGGACGGTTCCATCCAAATGTCATAGGAGCCGTTCTCGGATTCACTTAAGAAATCCCAACCGGCTTCAATGAAGGTATTGGCATCCATCATGGCTGTGGTTGGCAATCCGTTGTTACCCTCAATACCGCTGATATCACTATCCCAAAAAGAGTGAATGCAGGAGCTCTCTCGGGTTAAGCCGAAAACTTGACCGCAGTCATTTGCATCTGTACAGATCATCATGCAGGCACTGAAACAGTTGATCACGTCGCCCACAGCGTTCATACCGCTAAGTCCTCCTAAGTAGTTTTGACCCTGAACTTCACCCTGGCTATAACAATTCATGAATGTGCCTTCGTTAAATCCGACCAAGCCTCCGACAAACTCTTGCCCTTGGACGAAGCCCTCGGTAAAACATTGCGAAAGCGTACCTTCATTTATACCGACCAGTAATCCTGCGTATTTTTGTGTGGCCGTGACATTGGCGGCTACGATACCCAGGCTATGGATGTGACCCGAGTTTTCCAACTTTCCGATCAGCCCCAAACGATATGTCCCTGAGATGGTTAAATTCTTGATGATATGTCCGTTGCCTAGGAGGCTTCCACTAAACCCATCTCCATGGTTGGCCGAAACGTGCTCAACAGAGGCAATGACGGCCTCTTGGAAAAAGTATTCACTGAGGTCAATGTCTTGGGTCAGGACAAAGTGTTTGTCGTAGTTGTCAAGGTCATTGCCCATTTCAATGAGGTCTTCCGGGGTGCTGAGTTGATAGGGGTTTTGCCAGGTTCCGTTCCCTCCTGAGTAGGACCATAGGGAGGTCGATAGCATCAGTATGAGGATCAGCATATGGCTTAGGCTTGTGGTTAGATTCTTTGTTGTCGCGTTCATGATACACTCCTTTACCTTAATGTTGGCATTTCTCGCTAGGTCCGCGCAGACCTCATGCGTCTTCTCCAAGTTTGGGTAATCACGCTTTGTTTACATACCGTCTGTGATAGGCGGCGTCTTGCTTACCTCCGCGGCAACAGGTTGAATTCTTGGGCCGGCACCTGTTGTTGGACGGTGGGTAGGGATTCACTCATCTGCTATGTTAGATTGATATTCAGATGTTGTATGGTTAATCCTGTTGAGGCTGTCTGGCAATCTCTGAAAGTTGCTGCGCCCCTTGGGTAATCTTCTCGAGTGCGCGAGGGAGTTTTGTTTCATCCTGTCTTGACGTCGCTGCTCGCTGAGTATCTTGAAATTCTCAACCTCTTGAAAGTGCTCATTGAGTTTTTGTTGCATTTCGTCGGTAAGGCCAACCTGCCATGCTTCATCCATCCCGTGATCTTGTTGGGTTGAGTTGGGAGTCCATTCTGGTAAATGTGTATCGTTCGCTCCCGTGAAGCTCATGGAAAAGTGGTAACTTTGACCATCGGGGGTTTCCTCCATGGTGAAGGACTTTTGGTATACGAAGTGGTTTGTGGGTTCACTCGGTGTGAGAGTTGTTGCGACCTCAGAGGGGATGTGTGGCAATGGAATGGCCACCAACTCGGGACCTCTGTCGATCAAAGGGGGTTCGAGCACTTCTTCTGGCAGAGGTTGAAGATCAAGCGAGATAACCGGTTGTGGAACGGTTTCGATCCAAGCGGCTTGAGGCGCGATGGATGCTGCAGGGAGCGAAGTTGCCTGAGGCATACGCGTCAGTCCCACAATGGCTAACAGGGCAAACATCAGGGCCGGCCCAGCCTCCAGGCTACGGATGGGAGGTTCGAAGCAGGCGATGGTGCGTACACGCCGCTTGAGTTGTGCAAGATTGGGGGAAATACCGGCCAGGGCGGGCAAGGGCCCTACGGGTTGGCAATGTTCCAAAAGTTGCAACAGGGTCAATCCGTATTGACGGGTTTGATGGGGTTTTAACATGGAAAGGGCCTTGTGGTCGCAAGCCATTTCACGGTCTGCACGCATGAGGTAAAAGGCTAGCCACACCAGTGGATTGAACCAGTGAAGGATCTGACATAAGGCCATGATCCAACCCAACATGATGTCACCCCGTTTGAGATGGGTGAGCTCATGTAAGAAGATATGGATCAATTGGCGTCGCCCAATGACGTGAAAGAGATCCTTGGGGATCAACAGTTGGGGACGTAGCCATCCGAGTAGTGCCGGACAGCTTACGGCATTGGTCGCCACGCAACGGATCGGTGTGCGAACTCCCAGCCGTCTACGGCAGCGGATGAGTAGATCCGAGACGAGTTGGCTTCGGATTGGGTATCCATCCTGGACTCGAATCGTTAAAGAAACATAGTGCCACAGGATAATTCCTGCCAATAGCCCCGCTCCAGACAGCCACAGGAGAAAAAGGGTCTGAGGGGGATTCTGTGAGGTCTCATCAAGATGAGGGGTTACAAGGGTATCGCTAAGGGGGGGAGCTACTGGGGGCTGACTCACGGATTGGGGTTGATCAAGGAGAGTCGTTCTGGCCCAGTGATCGAGACTCAATGGGCTCGCCGGTCCCCAAGGGATCAGTATCCGTACACAGACTAATGACCAAAGGGCAAAACGCCAGCGGGCCGACATTCGTTGGCCCCACATGACTCGCACTAAAAGAACCAGCACAATCAACAAGCTCACTTGCCAACTGGTTTGTCCCAACCAGGTCAACCATTTTGTGATCCCGCTGTTCCAGACTCCCATGGTTTACTCCTTGCCTTTGCTTTCCAACATGGCTTTAAGTTCTTCGATGTCTTGGTCTGACAGTTTCTGATCCTCAATCAAGGCCGCCAACATTGGTTTGGCCGCTCCGCCGAAGACCCGTTGGAGGAAATTTTTACTGGCCTGTTTGACACATGCCTCTTCTTTGAGCTTGGGGTAGTAGTCGTACTCGCGTCCCCTTTTATGGAAACCGATGGCTCCCTTGGCCAGGAGTCGACTGATGAGTGTCTTGACCGTCTTGGGTTGCCATTGTCACCTTGACAAAGCTGCTGGGCCAGTTCATTGCCTGTTTGAGGGGATTTTTGCCAGAGGCACCTCATCACCTCCCACTCCGCTTCGCTGATATTTGGTTTGTTGCTCATGATTGCTCCTCATCATGTCTACGGTTTTATTGTATTACAATTGTAATCCAAAACAAGGGGCATTTCTAATTTTTGTAAAAAAAAAGTAAAAGGGTAGTGGTGGAGCTAATGAAAAGCCTACTGTAATTGTTTTAATCCCTGTTGAGAGAGGACGTGGTTGGGATCCAAGCGAAGGGCTTGATGGAGTTGTTTTTCTGCTTCAGCATTATTGCCAACCAGGATGAGGCAAAGCCCCAGGCGACTATGTAGGTCGGCCGAATCGGGGAGGTATTGCAGGCCCTGGCGACATAGTTTAATGGCCTCTTGGGCTCTGTTTTGTTGAGCTAGCAAGGTCCCCAGGCTGATATAACTGGGTTGGTAGGTGGGAGAGAGGGCAATGGCTTTTCTGAAGTCATGTTCGGCCTCTGTGAATCGTTGTTGTTTCTGTTTGAGTAGCCCTAGGTTGTGGTAGGCGAATTCCGCTCTGGGTTTGATGGACAAGACCTTTTCAAAACAGGCCGTGGCCTGGGCACTAGCGTTTTGCTCCATGTAGATGGCTCCCAGGGTGGCCGGGGCCATATAAAATTGCGGAGCGATTTGTTGGGTGGTTTCAAATTGGACCATGGCGGCAGGGATGGCTTGCATGGCCCCTTGGAGGAATTTGCCGTATTGCCAATGTAGAATCCAGTCCTGGGGGCGATTTTGCAGGGCTTGGTGGTAAGTGGCATTCATGGCCTCTAAGGCCGTTGAGGTCAGCGAATCTTGGAGCTGTCGGAGGGTTTGTTCGAATTGGGCCACCTGTTTCTGATGATAGGCCTGGGTGGTAAAGGGAGGACGTTGGATGAAACCCTCCAGCACTATGTTAAGGGTTTGGTGCTGATTCCAAGGAGTAAAGCCCAAGCGTGTGCGACAGTCTTGTACAGAGGATAGGGGGGCGGAGGAATTGGAAATAAGCGATTGTGACTTAAGGATGTTTTCTACCGGACCGAGCAGAGTTTTTGCCACCTGATAGTTGCCCTGAAAGTTGAGGTGGACGTGTTCATAAAAGAAATGCTTTCCTGGAAGTTCGTGCGGGCTGGCAGCCTGAAGTTCTTGGGCAGTATCGAGGAGGTTGATGTTGTTGAATTTCGGAGCTAGAGCTGTTTCACGGATGATATTATTGATTTGATCGTCAGCACGGAGACGCAGGGTATCCCATTGTCTGGCCTGGAGGTAGTGTTCTTTGGCCCGATCATATTGTTGCAATTGTTCGGCGAGTCTTGCGATGCGGAAGTGGAGCTCGGCAAAGTGTCTATCCGATTCCACTAGTTGAAGGTATTGGTCTAGCAGTTCTTGCCGATCTGCCTGGCTTGATTCTTGCTGTACTAGGGTCTGGTAGGTTCGATCGAACTGATCCTTTTCAGTTTCGCTCATGTCAGAACGATGTTGCGACATAAAGGGCGGGCAGTCCTTGAGATTGGTCGCGACTGTAGAGAGGATCAACGGGATGTTGCGGCGACCGGTCAGCTGGGCGATTGTTTCGAGGTTATCACGAAAGTTGGTATAGACGATTTGGAGTTCTTCACTGTCGGCCGTTACCTGCTTGTCCATGAACATGGACAAGCCGCCCCATTGTTTGAGCATGTCGTTGCCTTGGAGAGACTGGGACAAGTTCGTGATGAGTTGTCCCCATTTTGTATGTCTCAGTTGGATGCCCAGACGAATCAACGCGTGGTGACGCGATAAGGGAGCAAACACCGTCCCTGCACCATAGGGGCCGACCACTTCGTTGTTGCCCAGATACACCACTATCAGATCCGGATTAGCTTTAACCACACTCTTGGCGATCTCCACCACCGCGTGCGAGTTGATGGCGGCCATGCCGAGATTGATGACCTCAAAATGTCGGTCCGGATGACGTTTCGATAGCAGGACGTTCAAGATGCGGGAGAAGCTATAGGCAAAGTCGGGTTCGCCCCGCACCGCCGATGCCCCCAGGACGAAGATTCGGATGGTCTCTTTGGGTTTTTGTTCGGCAACAACGAAAGGAGTGAACTCCCTGGCCAGGGCCGGTGAGAAGAAAAGGGTGGAAAAGGCATTGTTGTGCTGGAGACCGGGTTGGCCGTGCAGGTCGCAGGGGATTATGGCGTTGGGATTGTAGCCGTAACCAACGGCATGCAGGCCCAGTTCCGTAAGGACGATGAGCAGGCAGGGAATGATTACGACGGCCACTAAACGAAAGAACCAGAGACGCTGACGCGAAAGGGATGGCGTGGTCGTTGAATGATTGGCTGCCGTTTGATCGTCTGCGGTTATGGGGGCCTTGTGAACTTTTCTTTGTCGGGAACCCATGGTTCCACTCCTAAATTAGTTCCTGTTGCGGAAGGTTTTAAGTGGATATTGTGACAACAATAATGGACAAAAAATCTGCTCCCTTTAAAATGGGTTCGCCAAAACTCAATAAGGGAGCAGATATGAGATTAAAATCCACTTACCAACGTTACTTTGATTTCAGTGAACCGTCAAGCCTGAAGGTTGTCCAAGCCTATCGACAGAAGTATCAGATGCTATCAGAACTACTGGATGCCAATCCTCAATTGCTAGCACTGGCTCATCAGGATTGGGCCGATTTGCTGTCGTACTCCAATAAAGGACGCCGAGCGACGTTTACCACCGAACACTTGCTACGGGCACTGATCGTTAAGTTTGTCGAACAATGCAGCTATCGTAAAACGATCATTTACATTGATGGCAGTGAATTCCTGCGTCATTTCGTTCGTTTGGAGCCCGGAAATACCATGGACTTTACGATGCTTAGTAAGGCGTTTTGCTTCTTGCCACCTGAAACCCTCCTGGCCATGAATCAAGTTCTCGGCCTCTATGCCATTGCCGAGGAGAAGATCAGCAGCCAAAAGCAGCGTATGGACACCACGGTGGTTGAGGTCAATATCCACTATCCAACGGATTCTTCCCTGCTTTGGGATAGCTTTAGAACCCTCGCGCGTCTGATCCGCAGCCTTCAACGTGAACTGCCGGAATTAGGGTTGGCTCACCGTTTCCATGACAAAAAGGTCAAGAAGTTGTATACGTTCATTGGTCGTAACATCTCCAGCAAGAGCAAGGCCACACAACGCAAGGTCAAGAAGCAGTATCGAATACTGATCCAACGCGTTCGCTGGATTCATCAAGCCGGCCAGGACGTTTTATCCCGAGTCGAATCCGTGGGTTACGACGCAGAGGCTTTGGCTCATTACCTGCCCTTGGTAGGCCAGATTGTCCAACAAGCCGATCAGCGTATCCTGCAAGGTGTAAAGCTGGCCGCCGATGAGAAGCTCTATAGTCTGTTTGAAGAACATACCGAACTGATCAAACGCGGTAAGGCCGGCAAAGCCATCGAGTTTGGCCATAAGGTTCTCCTGGCCCAAACGGATGAAAAGTTCATCCACCACTATGTGGTGATGCCATCTCGCCGCGAAGACAAGGATCTCCTTGCCCCCGCCTTGGATGCCCACAAATCTTTGTTTGGTCAGTACCCGAAGGTTTTAGCCGCCGACAAGGGCTTCTACGAAAGCATGGAGAAAATCGGTCTCCTTGAAGAGAAGATTCCAACGGTTTCCATCGCCAAAAAAGGACGACGAAACGCCCAGGAGTTGACCCGTGAAACATCAGAGGACTTCCGTGAAGGCCAACGTTTTCGGGCGGGTTCAGAAGGCAGTATTTCCGTCTTAAAACGTGCCTTTCACTTAGATCGTTGTCGTTTTAAAGGATTTAAGAATTATGCCGCCAGTGTTGGCATGGCTGTCTTATGCCATAATCTGATATTGTTAACGCGATTGTAAAGGAGGACGTGTTGTAAACATAGTCGTGCGATTGAGGGCATGGCAAAGGTCCGTCTAGATATGGCCCCTTTAACTCCTTTGAGGTGCCCTTGAATCGAGAAACGGCTTTCACACCGAATCAAAGTATAGATGATCAAGCCGCGATGGCTGAAAAACACGTTTCCACAACAGGAACTAAATTAGTAATTGGACTTTTGCAAAGTTGAAAATTTAAAGGCAAAATGGGCACTTTGACGACAAATATTGGCAATCAGGTTGGCAAAAATATCATGGAGGATATGACCATGCCAGCGATTGTTGATTTTCCTACCGTCGTCAAGAAGGCCCTGGACGAATTTGGACCTCTGTTCGCGAATGACCCCGAACGTAAGCATTTCGCTGAATATCTCACCGGTTTGATGATGGCACACAAGAAGAATGTCTCGGCCATCAATAGCGAATTCGCCGTAACCACGGATCAATCCTGCTTGAACCGTTGGATTACCGAATGCCAGTGGGATCAAGAGAACTTCAACCTGCAACGGATTCAATGGCTGCAAAAGCAACCCGACACACGCTTCAGTGCCCAGGGAGTCATCCCTATTGACAATGTCTTGATCGATCACGACGGGAAGTTGATTGAAGATGCAGGCTATTTTTGGGATCACGCAGAACAACGCCACAAGATTGCCCATGATTACCTGATCATCAACTACATGTGTACCTCTGGAAAGCATTATCCCTTGGAATTCTACCGATTTGTCAAGAAGGATCATTGTGAAGAAAGACAGATCGAATTCCGAGACCATAACGTTCTCTTTCGACAACTGGTCGATTGGAGTATTGCCAACGACATCCCCGGCGACTTCACCTTTGATAGTTGGTTCACTCACAAGGATAACCTGAACTATATCAACGGCTTGACGCGAAACTATGTTGGCGATCTGAAATTTAACCGTAAGATTGTCTTCAAGGGCAAGGAACTCAACGTCCAAGATTTGTCCACACAAATCGATTCCAAGGACCGCAAGCTCGTCAAGGTCGGCGAATCCCGCCAGTGGTACTTTACGGTCAGTATTCGCATCCCTGGAGTGGATCACAAGGTTCGCATCGTGATTCTCTGGGACAAACGTAACGATACAAAAGCCAGAAAGGCGTTGGTCACCAACCGAACGGCTTGGGAAGTGACTCGTATCCTTCGGGTTTATCGCTATCGTTGGACAGGCACAGAATGCTTCCATCGGGATGGCAAGCAACATCTGGGCATGGGTGAATGTCAGCTTAGGAGTGGCCTTGGTCAGACCCGCCATATGTACATGGTCTTCCTGGCGTACAGTCTCTTGATGTCTCAGTTGAAGCAGAGCCATGCGCGTGCGTGGGCATTGGAACGTTTGACGACCATCGGACAAGCCTGTCGAGCCGTACTCAAGGAGAGTCTCAGCCAAACCCTGGGGTGGGTGATAGAACGCGCCGAAATGGACGGTTGGAGTTTTGAGAAAATCAAGCTGCATCTAGCCTTGGCCTAAATTGCAAAAGTCCAGTTAGTAAATCCATTCCAACAAGTGCACCATCCTACTGGGCGGATCGTATGGACTCAAGATGTATTTAGCGGGCGGCGGAAACGTTCTGGCGCATAGAGTGTTGAAATCGCGGGAACATCTGAGCACTCAGTAGGAAGACCATGCCCCACATGGGACGAATGAGTAGCCCCGTGAACAAGGCCGTTATCATGAGCAGTCCCCAGAGCAATATTTGGAAATTCACTAGAGGTACCTTACAAGATTGCGATCGCTTACACCAATAGCGCCATTGGTGTCGGGCCGAGAGCAACAGGGTCAAGCCTGCCAGGACATAGAGTGTCACACCCAGGATGACACTGGCAGGTAATCCGCGTGGGGGTGTCACTGGGAATGGTGTCTGGGCTCGGTGCGTAAAGGCAAACAGAGTCGTAACCTCACCCAGATAGGGGGCCTCGTGCGGATCCGAGAGTAGACGCGGTCCCAGCAGGGTGCCGTCGGGCAGGGGCCAGGTGGCTACCAGGGCCTGGGAACCGAGCTTCAAGAGGTGGTCGTGACGGGCCAGGGATCGGGCTGCGGGGATTCCGAAGGCACAGGCAGCCGTGCCGTATCCTTTGAACACGGGGCCGGCGTCGGGATCGTTGAACTGGAACCAGGGTACCTCAATGTCGTGCGAGAACTCGCGAAAACCGGCGAACCAGGCATCTTCCTGCCAGTAGTGACGTTCATAACGGTCGTACCATTGACTAGCGGTTGCAGGCCAGAGGTCCGCTGCCCAGGCCAACATAAAGGACAGGCCAATTCCACGGGCTACGTCAGTGGCCTCACCGGTGAATTTGTCAGCCAGATAGCCCGGGAGTTGTGTATCTTTATGCAGACGCGTGTCTTGAAAGCCGCGCAGGGCTCGCTGCACAAAGTCACGGTGATCCGTGCCCAGAACGGTGTCCGCTTTACGGATAGCAGCTATGGCCGCCACGATGTCCACGGGATAACTGTAACCGGGGTAGTCCTCCAGCAGGCCGTGGGGCGAGGCGTCCAGATCTTGGGCCAGGGACTCGGCATGTTGACGCAGGGGCTCTAAGTACTGGCCGTCACCAATGAGGCGTTCGTAACAGGTCATGGCACTGATCAACAGCATGCGATAGAAGAGGTTGTCTTCTTCCAGATAGTGTTGGCCCCAATACTCCTTGACCCAGGTCGCCTGACCGGGATCCACGGCCAGGGCCGTGGCGGCCCTGATGGCTCCACAGGCATAGTCCTTGGGTGGGATGCGTGCCTGCGAGGGATCTTGCTCGTAGGCTTGTTGCAGATCGTCCGTGGCCCAGAGATAGAATACCGAGCCAAAGACCGGCCACTCTGTCCCCGCGACACCTAAATCATCCAGGCCGGGAGCCGGTCCTGCAGCCAGACGTTGCCGGGCCCAGCGTTCATAGCGAGGCGTCAAGTCACGATGCCAACGCCAGGCAAAATGTGGAATGTCATTGCTGCGCAAGCCTGGATCCTGAAGGTCGATTAGTAAACGAACGCCAGGCAGGAGGAAAAAGTAAAAGGCCAAAAAGACAACCACACTAACATTGACCACAACACAGGTTTTCGGTGTTAGCGTTTTCATGAGAAGCTCCTTTCATTGGCCTGCGACCATAGGGAACTTGATGGGCCAGGCCCAGGCAAAGCAGGCCCGCGAATAAATTGATTCCTAATCCGAGACCGATCCCTAAGGCTATGAGGGTGAGCCATAGGCTCATTTGTAGCTGTGGTTTTGTGTAGGAGCGGGAATCGGCTGGGTTGTGATATAAATGTCGAGAGGCTCTCAGAATAGAGCGACTCTCCAGGAGTAATAGTAGACTCACGAGGATCAACACCCCATAGACGACGGGTGGGGTGTCACGTCCCTGGATGATGAACGCGGTATTTACTGGGGTGCGGGTTAGGTTGAAGAGCAGGGCGGCTTCCCCCACATAGGGGGCGTGCATACTGCTCGACAGCAGTCGCGGCAACAGCAGTGTCCCGTCGATTAAGGGCCAGGATAGCACGATGGCCTGGGTGGTGATGGCATGGGCATGGTCCATGCGGCTATTGACACGGGCCGCGCCCAGGGCAAAGGCCGTGGTGGCACTGCCGAAGCCGGCGATGATGGGCCCGGCATCCACGTCAAAGGACCAGTCGCTCGTGTTCCGGTCGTATTTGTATTCGCGAAAGCCTGCCATACCTCCGCGCCGTTGCCAGAATTGTTCTTCAAAGGCCTGATACCATTGTTGCGCTGTCGCAGGCCAGAGATAGGGAGCCCAGGCCACGGCCCACTGACTGGTCGAGCCACGAGCCTCGTCAATATAAACACTTTTCGAGTCCGCCATGTAGGGTGGCAGGCCGGTTTCGTCGAGTAGCGGCCCAGTGAAACCACGTTGGGCTTGTTGAATCATATGGCTATGATCCATGCCCAGCAGGGCATCGGCCCGTTGGATGGCGGCCAGAGCAGCCAGCACGTCCGAGGGCCAGCACTCGCCGGGGTAGTCGTCGATCAGTCCTTGGGGAGAGTCGGTGATGTCACGTGCCAGGTCATCGACTTGCTCACGCAATTGGGATTCATAACAGGTATCCCCACTGAGACGTTGGTAACTGGTCATGGCACTGATGATCAGCATGCGATAGAAGCAGTTTTCCTGCTGCAGATAATCCTCACCCCATTTGTCCCTGACCCAGGTGGCATGGCCGGGATCGAGAACCAGTTCAGTGGCAGCTTTAATGGCGTTCTGGGCATACACACTTGGGGCGAGCGAGACCGTAGAGGGATCATTGTTCCAGGATTCCTCCAGGGCTTCAGTAGCCCAGAGATAAAAGACGGCACCAAAGATCGGCCACTCTGTGGCAGGGACATCGTCATCATTTAACTGTGTGGCCTCACCGGTGAGCACACGCTGCTGGGCCCACTCCTGGATCCAAGGAGAGAGTCGACGGTGGAGGGTAAAGGCAAAGTGAGGAATGTCCCCCTGTCGCAGTCCGGGATCGAACAGGGCGGTTAACATCAAGACCAAAGGCAGGGCGACGAAGTAAATCAACAGGATTAAGTGCATGACGAGGTTGCCTGTCTGACAGAAGCGAATGGAGCGGGGTGTTGCGGTTTTCATAAGAGGCTCCTTTCTTGTGATCATATTCCATAGGCCAGGTGACGGGCGACACGCCCGTAGAGGTGCATCAGCCCGAGGTGAGTGACGATGGTGGCCGCGATCTTACCGAATTTGCGATAGCCCAGGTTGAGGAGCAGATAAGCCTTGCGTTGTTGCGGGCGACTGGGCAGCCGTTTGATGATATTTTTGATCGAGTAGAAATCACGGTAGAGTTTGAGGTAACCGGTTCGGAGTTCTTCGGGGGTCATGTGCTTCGGTTGGAACACCACCCGAGAGGTGTTGTAATGCGTCCAATCGTAATCCGTGATGCGGTTTTGTCCCTGGAGTCGCTCGAACAGGCGGGTGCCGGGATAGGGCGTCAGGATGTGGGCGGTCATGGTCTCGATCTTGTTACGCACCAGCCAGTCGAGGGTATGCTCGAACACATCGGGGCGATCCTGGTCCAGGCCGAAGACCAGACTGGCACTGACCATCATACCCCGGTCGTGGATCTCCTTGATGAGAGACTCGTACACCTCGACGTTGTTTTGTTGTTTGTTGACGCCCTCCAGGGATGCGGCATTGATGGATTCGAAACCGATGAACAGGCTCTGGCACCCACTGGCCGCCATCTCGTCCAGCAGATCCAGATGTTGAATCAAGTTGGCCGAAACCGCAGCATGCCAGGTTAGCCCCAAGGGTTTCATGGCGGCCAGGAGAGAATGCGTCCAGGCAATGTTGCCGATAAGGTTGTCATCGATAAAGAGGACCTGTTTGGTGCCCAGGTTATGGATCTCGTGCATCACGTCTTGAACCGGGCGGGTGTGATGTCCCTGCATGTACTCGCAACTGTTGTAGCAGAAGTCACATTGCCAGGGACAACCACGACTGGTACAGATCACGTTGCTGTAGAGGTAACGCTGGGTGTCGATCAGGTCCCAACGGGGCAGGGGTGTTCGTGTCATGTCCAGTTTCTGATGATACTGTCCGTGCAAACGGTGCTCCTGGGTGTCAAGGATGATTCGTTCCCACACCCCTTCGGCAGCACCAATGCAAACCGCGTCGGCATGTTGCAAACCCTCCTCAGGATTGGCACTGACGTGAATACCACCAAGAACAACCGGGATGCCTTGACTGCGGTAATGGCGGGCGATGCGGTAGGCTCCCGTAGAGGTGTCCACATTGACATTGATGCCGACCAGGTCGGGATGGTCATCGAGATCCAAGGGCTGGAGATTTTCATCAGCAATGGTGACCTCGTGTTCGGGTGGGGTCAGACCGGCGACGATCAGCAGCGATAGGGAGGGCGACATCAGGCGTTTGAATTCCGAGTCCATGGGACGCAAGGTCATTTTAGGGGAGATAAGTTTGATCTTCATGGTCGAGTCCTCCGATAAAGGTGGTCATTCCCTGCAACAGATCAGACGATCTGCCCTCCGCAACAGATCGATCTGTCCGTTGTCATTGTTTAGTTGTTAAGTCTCGACTCGCTTCAGACGCTTGCCTTAGGGGTTAGGCAAACTCATATCTTTATATCCCTCGGGTGCCTCAGGCAAGAGCATGGCCTCGTCCAGAGAGACGTTCCATTGCCATTGATCGTTGACTTCGCGCAGGCCCATGGTGGTGAAGTCTGAGAACAGGCAGCCATCGAGGGTAAAGTCACCTTGTAAGAGAATGGGCAGTCGTGTTTGCGGGTCCACCCACAGTTGCATAAGAGATTCGGTGAAGTTGAGAAAGAAGAACCGCATCCAAGTGGGTGTGAGGGTCTGGTCTAGACGTTTGTCGATGTTGGCGACTTCGAATCCCAGGGCCTTGATACCGTGCATGGCAGTGGGATCCAGTTCGGTATAGTCACCCGATTGAAACAACAGTTCCAACAATCCCAATAGTGTCATGTCTTGTAGGCGTTCACGATAGGCCGGGGGCACTTGGAAACGATAGTACTGCTGGGCAAAGTGATAAACCATGGTCAAGGTACCACTTTCAAAGTGATAGCAGACCTCCAGATCGGGATTGCCATTGGTATCCGTGGTGATGTCCCTATAGCCAGCATCCGAGGCCCACTTCTCCGTCTGGTAGACATAGACCTCCTCGGGGCCATCGGCTGTGGCCGGGAAGGTGCAGATGCGGGTGCCTTGGGCATAGACCCCGTTTTGATCGGCCACGGCCTGTTGGATATCGGCCATGACGATACTTTCGGGCAAGATACCGTGCGGGGGCGACATGAGCACGGAGAGCAAGGCCAATCCCACAATCACCACTGCCGCGACCTTGTAGATCCAGGTCAGGGAACGGTGGTGGTGTTGAGTCGGTTCCGTGGAGGTTTCACCCTCGGTCGGATTCTGTAAATCCTTCAAGATCCGTTCGTCCGTGCCGCGCGTGGCCTGGACCCGGCTGTCTTGCACCATTTTTTCGATGTCTTCAAAGGATTTCATAACAGGCTCCTGAGTTTCTCGATGCCGTAACGATAGCGACTCTGAACCGTATTGGCTGAGAGGCCCATGTGCAGGGCGATCTCGCGGAAGGTCATCTGACCGTGCAGGTGCAGGGTGATTACTTCACGTTGGTCCTCGGGTAGTTGGGCCAGGGCCTCGAAGACCTGCAGGGACTGTTCCGTGGCGATCAGACAGCCCACCGGCGAGCCGGCCGAGCGGGCGAACCGTTCGGGGCGACCCTGGTAACGGCGTCGTACCTGTTGCTGCTTGAGCATGTTTTTGGCTCGATTGGCCACGCAACGCATGAGATACCCCCGCAGATTTCGAGTCACCTGGACATGATCCTGCGCAGCCGCGAACTGGGTGAACACATCGTGCACGCAATCCTCGGCGGCCTCCAGATGGCACAGCAGTGACATGGCCACGGTCAGCAGATCGTGCTTGGTCTGATGATAGACCTGCTGTAAGGCCTCGCAGTCACCCTGGCATACCCGTGTTGTCAATGATTCAGTTTTCAAGGGTCAGCCTTTCGCTATTTAAGCGGCTTTACTACAACCACGTTCAAGACAACTCAATGCACGCGATTTGTCTAAGAAAAGTTGGTGAAATGAAGATAAAAACATGGGCAGTTATCGAGTGGGTGAGAAAAGGAGCTTGATGCGTAGAAACAGCAGGGCCAGCAGGGCTCCGACCATGTTGGCACAGAGGTCCAGCGCCGTATTCAAATAGCCACCCACCCCGGCCTCGGGCACGGCACAGGTCACGCCGAACTCCACGATCTCGTTAAAGGCCCCCAGTCCCAATCCGGCCATGACCAGGACCAAGCCCAGGGAAAAGGGGAATCGTCGGGCATCGACCAGTTGCCCCTTGAGCAGGTCGTAGCAGAACAAGACGCATGAGCCAAAGCCCCACATGTGGACCACCTGGTCGTAACGCAGGATCGGCAGGGTGGCTGATAGCTTCACCAGCATCACGTCATACAACCGTCCCTCGCCCACGACGATCCCGCCGCCGGCCATATGCATCAATCCCCAGACACTCAGTCCGATCAGAGTCGATAGCGCATAGTTAACCCGCTTCAAACTCAAGCCGATCCAGATCAGGGCGGTCAACACCACGCCCACGTAGATCAGGAACTCGAAATTACGCTGCATTCCAAACCGCAGTCCAAAGCCCAGTAGATAGGCCCCATTCAATATGCCCAGGATGAGATGTTGCTTTTTCATGGGAATACTGTACGCGAGGTTGTGGGTTGTGGCAAGGGGGTTACAGAGGCACTGATGTGCCGAAGAGCTGAAGGGTTGTGTGGCTGTTTCTTGAGAAGCAAGGGGCTGGAATCAATTAACAACATTGTTCAAGCTATCGCTTGAATGTGGTTTTGAACCGTAGAATATCCAACAAGGAACTCAGAATTAAGAAGTAGCTGTCGCTGGGTCGAGATGGCTTCCTTACTTCGACATTGGACATTCCTTGTTCGATATTCTGCGGTTCAATCTTTAAAGCCCCAGCGATTTTTGCGAGAAACACCTGGCTCTATGAACAATCCTCACCTTAAACCTGTCTACACAAGCGGTAGATTGTCTATAATTCCCGATTGCATGACAGGGGATCTGGGGTATAATCCGAATCGAGATGTGCAACATTATTGATGACGCGACCAGGGAAACACTCGTAAAGGAGATTTCTGAGGTAAAAGGTTGTCTCTTTTGGAGGTTGTTGTGAAAGCAGATAATATCATGTTCGTACAGGAATGAATTATGTTATGTCCTCACTGCAATACTTCTTTTTTTCATCACTGGAGCAATACAGGTGCGTTAGTTTGGGATGAAGAAACCTGCATAGGCCAAGGCATTAGGTATACTTTGTGTCCAACTTGTGCCAAAGTAATTATTAGAGTTGTCGAAGGAAAAGTAGACATAAATGAAGATGAATTTGAGCTTGATGACCAAGATGAGGCAGTAATTTCAAATGAATTTACTGTTTACCCAAGCCCTAGTGAAGTAGAAATATCTGAAGATATTCCTGAGACATATAAAGAAGAGTTTATTGAGGCTAAGGCTGTATTAACGAGTAGTTCAAAGGCTTCTGCGGCGATTAGTCGCCGCCTTCTTCAGAATCTTCTACAAGATGAGATGGGAATTAAAGGGAATAATCTCTCAAAGCAGATTGATTCTTTTCTCGAATTACCAAATGTTCCTGCTCATTTATCTAAATCTGTTGATGCAATAAGAAACATTGGGAATTTCGCTGCTCATCCAAACAAAGAAATTAAATCTGGGGAGATTGTTAATGTAGAACCGGGGGAAGCCGATTGGCTCTTAGAAGTTCTGCTATCAATGTTTGATTTTTTATTTATTCAACCAAAACGTATTGAAAGACGACGTTGTGAGCTAAATGAAAAGCTTAAAAGTATGGGTAAACCAGAAATGAAAGGATAGCTTCTTCATTACTTGACCAACTGGTAGGGTGGGGCCTTGCCCCACGCGGATGATAAGGAAACCGTCGTGTCACATTACCGTAGAAGCCATTTGTCTGGTGGGTATTATTTCTTCACGGTTGTGACCTATGATAGACGCAAACTCTTTCTAGACGCCTTAGCGCGTGATTGTTTGCATTCCGCATGGCAAGCTACGCACGCAAGACACCCATTCGAGACTGTCGCCCTGTGCCTCTTGCCTGATCACCTGCATTGTATCTGGAAGTTGCCTGAGGGGGATGCTCGCTATTCGTCACGCTGGAATGCTATCAAGGGAATCTTCTCCAAATCTTTTTTGAGGCAAGAGGGCAATGATGGCATCCGCAATGAATCACGGCGGCGAACAGGTGAAGCTGCTCTTTGGCAACGGCGTTTCTGGGAACATCAGATTCGTGACGAGAGGGATTTGCAGAGGCATGTGGATTACATTCATTACAATCCCGTCAAGCATGGTTTGGTTCAAGATTTACGTGAATGGCCTTGGTCAACCTATCACCGTTATGTTTTGGAAAAGCGGTACGGTGATGTCAATTTCGTATCGATAAAGGCGGTTGCAGAACAATTGGATGTTGTTGGCGAATGAATGGCTGCGTGGGGCGAGGCCCCACCCTACGTATGGTGACGCGTGTTGCAGGCCAATCCGTTTTGAAACAAGCTTTACGTACTCTCGATGGGATCTCGGCTTAGAGTTTGGGTTCAACTCGTTGGAAGAACTGCAGGGGCAATCCCCAGGGATCTCTCAGCATGGTCATGCGATCGCCATTGTCTGAAGTGGTGATGTCGGTGTCAGGTGTGGCCCCGGCCTTGATCAATCTCTCTCGTACCACCTCGATATCCTGGACGGCAAAGGCAATGTGAAAGACATGCCAGTCAATGGAGGGGTAATCGGGGATCATGACATCGGTGTTGTGATAGAATTCCAGGATCATGTTTTTGCCGGCATCGGCAACGTAACGGGTATATCCGGGCGCATCCCCCTTTACGGTAATGACCATATCCAGATGGGTGACATACCAATCCGCCAAAGCCGCCGGATCTTCGACATTAAAGGCGATGTGTTCCAGACGGATGTCTTGCTGTGGGCTTAAGCTCTGGCAGCCGGTACCCAACAATAACAGGGCGGGTAAAATGGACAGGATACAGGTACGAGCATTTAACATGATTCATTTCCTTTCAATGGTAGACTACGACGTCAGCATCATATCGGATAACAGATTCTGCGACAAGGCTTGAGGATTTTATGTTACTCATTCCCTGTCCTCCTGCCTTTAATCCATAATGGTGTACCTGCGAAAAATGTCTTGCCTGCGATATGAGGCAGTGTTAAGTTCGCGGCATGACCATGAGTTGAAGGAAGTTGGGATTATGGCTTTAGAGATCGTTTCACTGTCCCATCGGTTCAGGCGGCAGACCGTGCTGCATGATGTCTCCCTGACAGTACAGACCGGGGATTGCTATGGCCTGCTGGGCCATAATGGGGCGGGCAAGACCACGCTGTTACGCACGGCCCTGGGATTGCTCAAGCCCACGGCCGGGACCCTTGCCCTGGACGGCTTCGATATTCGTGCCTATCCCAACGAGGCCCGGGCCCGTTTGGGAGGTCTGGTGGAGACCCCGTGTTTTCAAGAGACCTGGAATGCCTGGCATAACCTGGAGGCCCTGGCCCGCTTGCAGGGTTTTGATCGGGCAGGGGCGCGGGCCGAGGCCGAGCGGGTGCTGGCTCAGGTGGGACTGGATAAGCACGAGGGAGTCACACCCAAGAAACGAGTGCGGGATTATTCCCAGGGCATGCGTCAGCGCCTGGGGATCGCCCAGGCCCTGATCGGTCAACCCGCTTATTTGGTGCTGGACGAACCCATGAACGGCCTGGACCCGCAGGCCCTGGTCGAGGTGCGTACGCTGATCAAACGCCTCACGCAAGAGCAGGGCGTCACGGTCATGGTCTCCAGCCATCAATTGGCCGAGATCGCCGGGTTGTGCAATCGCGTCGCCATTTTGCGTCGGGGTCATCTGTTGGTCGAGGACGAGATCGAGCACCTGCTGGAGGCGGACAAGCGTCTCTATCGCCTGACGGTGACGGGAGCACCTGAGTCTGTCGAAGCCACTCTGCATGACATGAAGTTGGCCCCGCAGCTCGAACAGGTCCGTGGACAGGAATCCCGCTTTGTTATTGACCTGGGTTCGCGCACCGCAGCCCAATGGTTGCCGGACCTGGTGGACAAGCAAATCGATCTTGTGGGTCTGTGCCCCTGTGAGCCAACCCTGGAAGAGGTCTACCTGCGTCTGGAGCGACGACCGGGGCAGGCCCCCATGCAGTCCCGTCAAGCCTCGCTGACTCTGACGGCGCCTCCCTCGCGTCAGGCCCCGGCCCGGCCCTGGTGGCGGGGTCTGCGTTATGAATGGCAACGGATCTTCAGTGGAATCCGGATGCCCTTGCTGTTGCTGGCCCCGGCCGTGGCTGCTGGCTTGGCGATCACTAAGCTGCACCATCAGGCCATGGCCGATGTGCAGAAGGTCGGGGCTGAGGTCTTTAGTGTCACGCCCATGACCGCCTTTGACGGAGTGGGCAAGGGCCTGCAGGTGGGACTGCCTCTGTTGATGGTGTTGTTGGCGGGCCTGGCCAGTCAGTCCATTGCGGGTGAACAGTCACGCGGGACCCTGCGTTATCTGCTGCTGCGTCCACTAAGGCGAGTGCAGTGGGGCGTGTCCAAATTCATGGCCTTGGCTTTGATGGCACTGCTGGGCTACGGGCTGTTGGTGGGAACCAGTTTGGCAGTCTCAGCCACCTGCTTTGACTTTAGCGATCTGGCCGAGGCCTTGCCCAATGGCAAGCTGTTTCCCCTGGTATCTAAGAGTGAGATGATGGCCGAATTAGGCCCGGTGCTGTGGAAGCCGATCCTTCCCTTGCTGGCCTATCTGTCCCTGGGTTTTGCCCTGGGCAGTTGGATCAAGAACAATGTGGCGGCCTTGACCGCGACATTGGGAGCCCTTATCGTCATTGATCTGGGACGTGGGTTCTTTGTCCGGGACCAGGTGGTCGGTTGGCTGTTGTCCTCGCATCTACCCTCGGCTCTGGGCGGGCATTGTTTTTTACAGTATTACTGCGATGTGGTGCAAGGTGTCAGTAACGCGGTCGATCCCTATGCCGCCTGGACGTTAGTGGTGCCGTTGACGTGGTTGGTCGTGACATTGGTGTCGGCCCTGGTGGCCTTAATAAGAAAGGCAGGTTAACCATGAAACCCATTCTATTGCATTGCTTTGTTTTGGGGATGCTGGTGACCTGTTGTGGTTGCGGCTCGGCGGCTCTATCGACCCAGGCCGATCCTCTGGAGGATATGGAAATCGATCATGCCCGCTTCAATATGCCCCAGGACGACTCGCTACGCGAGCAACTGCCTAAGGGAGTGTTCACTGGGATCGAAGTGGGCGATGCCCGTCAGAGCCTGGAGGCCCAGTTGGGCGAGCCTGAGGGATTATTGGTCACGCGCGTAGTGGAGAACTCGCCGGCCGTGGCCGCGGATATCCGCGTGGGTGACATCCTGCTGGAGGCCACGGTCGTAAACCAGAACACTACGGCCCTGGCTTGGCCCAGTGACTGGGTTCATCTCGAAGAGACCGTGGCACCGGGTACATCCATTGATCTGTTGTGCGATCGAGCCGGGCGCGATCACGAAACCACGCTGGTGCCTACCGAGCGTCTGAAACCCCCGGCGGCCCTGGAGGGACGCCAGTATCGCGAGGAGGACAAGGTGGGACTGGTGGTACGCAATGCCTCGGAAGTCGAGGCCCATCAGGCGGGATTGACTCGCGGTCAGGGCTGTGTGGTGGTGGGGCTGGCCCGCCAAAGTCCCTGGAGGCAGGACGGAGTACTCTTTGGGGATGTGATTGTCTCGTTCAATGGTCAGACCGTACGCGATCCCCAGGCCTTGTTGACGGCATTGAATGCCGCGGGCAAGGGCGACAACGTGACCCTGGTGGTCTATCGCGAGGGACAGGTGGTGACGATCAAGACCACGGTGTCACGACGTCAACAAGAAGTCAAAGAGGTCAATATCCCCTTGATCTATGCCTATGAAAATCGTCGCGGCATTGAGAAGACCTCGCTCTTGCTCGACTTGATTTCGGTCCGTAAGACCGCTGTGGCCACCCAACTGCGTCTCTGCTGGCTGATCAGTTTTACCAGTGGTGATGCCAATCGTCTGGAAGAGGTCAAATGAGCGAGCGATCTCTGCGAAGTATCACTCTTGGGTCCCTGGTCCTTCTGTGCCTGATCATACCCACTGTCAGGGCTGAGGATCTCGTGGCCCTCATCCAGTTGCCCCAGGAATGGAAACTGCGGGATCAGACCTATGGTGACCTCAACGCCGACGGTCTGGAGGATCTGGTGTTGTCCGTGGGACACCGTGACACCGAATTCAAACGTGCCTTGCGTATCCATTATCAGCGCACGACTCCGCCTTACTTTGCCATGGAGCCGGACGAGGTAGTGACCCTGACCCCGGATGTCATCGCCTATGCCCTGGCCGATGTCGATTCCAATCCGGGTAGGGAGGTGTTGCTCTTGACGGCTGCGGCTTGTTTTGGGACTCGGTTGAGCAGCCCGTCAGGCGAGCGACTCTTCAAGCTGGCCGATTGTGACCTCCTTTGGCAGTTGCCGAACAAGGACACGGCCTTTTCCTGGCAGGACGCGGTTCTCGATATCAATGGCGACGGTCGCGAGGACGTTTTCTGGCCACAGTCCGGTGGTTTTCGCGTCTTGCTGCAAAGTGATGACGGCCTGCGCGTAACGGACTGGCGGGCCACGCCCCGCGTGCAAAACGAGGATACGCGTGCCCCGGGCGAGATTCGTGTCTCAGTGGACTTCAAGGACCTGGGAACGACCTTTGGCCTGGCCGCGCAGCCCGGCCCCTTGGTCGAGGCCTTTCACTCCTGTCGCGTGCCGTTGTTTCGAGACTTCGATGGGGACGGTTGTTTGGACCTCTTGACGCAGACGCCAAAGGAGCTATCCCTCTGGCGTCAGAATGCAGGGGATCCGTTGTTTCCCGAGGGGCCCGCGACTCTGACCCTGCCCCTGGAGGAGGGGGCCGATGCGTCGGTGGTATCGGCCACGCATCATGCCTTGGTGGATCTCAATAATGACGGTCGTTGTGACTTCGTCCTGGTCAGCCGGGTACGTCACTCCAAGCAGCTGTCTGCTCAGTTGCTGATCTATCTCAATGAGCCCGCTGCCGATGAGACCGAGGCCCTGTTCGGTTCCGACGGCATGCCCGATGGCTTTATGAAATTGGCGGGCCTGCCCGGCACACTGCAGGTGGTCGATATCAACGGCGACGGCTATCCGGACCTAAGTTTGCCTGTCATCCGTTTCGATTTGTTGGACAAGGTCAAGACCGTAACGTCACGGAGTCTCGATTTTCAGTGGTTGGTCTTTCTCAATCAACAGGGCCGCTTCAATCGTCAGCCCGACCTGATGCAAGACATGACGCTTTCGATTGAGGATCAGTCCGATGGGGCCTTGGGACGCTTTGTCACCGACTACAACGGCGACGGTCTGCTGGATGTCCTAGTGCGAGTGTCGGAGTCTCGCCTGGGCTTGCGTCTGCTGCGTCGAACCAAGACGGGGCTATCCCTGGCTGAGCCATTGGCCTGGGAAATGGCGGTCGATCCCGAGGCCAAGGTGATTCTAACCGGCCCGGGCGACGATCCCGTGTTGCTGATTGTGCAATCCGACCAGATCATGCAGGTGAGGTTTAAATGAACAGGACCTGGATAATACCGATAGGGGCCAGTGTACTGCTACTCTGGGGAGTTTGTCGGGCCGAGCCGCTGGCCCGGGTGACACCGAACTGTGCGGTAGCGGAGTATCGCTGCCAGGATCTCAACCAGGATGAGTGCCTGGATCTGTTGGCCATCGGCAAGGCGGGCGAGGTGATGATTTGGGCCGGGCAATGTGAGGGTGACGTTGCTTTTGTCGAAGTCGGAGAGGTCTGGACCTTGCCCGATCCGCAGCGATCCTTGTTGACGCTGTCCAGTTGGTCGGCCGACAGCAATGACGTGGCTTTGTTGGTTTTGGCCTCGGACGGGCTGTGGGCCTATCCCGTACGGTCCGATGGCGGGATTTCATCGCAAGGGACTCGGATTAACCGCCGCATGAAGTCCTTGTTTCGCGTAGGACAGCCGGCCTTTTCCAATTTTTTACAAGACATCAACCAGGATGGTCGTTTCGATGTGTTGGTGCCCGGGGTGAATCGTTGCGAACTCTGGCTCAACCAAGGATCGGGGGACACAGGGATTCCAAACTTCAAGCGGGTGGGGACCTTCCCGGTGCGTATGAGCCATCACCGTGCCACCGACATGGACAATGGCCTGGGTGTCTTATCCGAGTGGTTAAAGGTGCCCAGTCTGCGCTTGACCGATGTCAACGGCGATCAGGTCCTCGACCTGGTGGTGCAGCAAGACCCACATTATGATTACTACCTGATGGACGCACAGGGCGAGATCCCAGATGAACCCACCGTGTCCCTGGATCTGTCGCTCTTTAAGGATACCACACCCCAGGGTGAGAAGTTTGAATTCGGTGAGATTCTCAATCCCAACGTCAATCCACACCTCTATGAAGCGGATCTCAACAACGACGGCATTACCGATTACCTCATCTCACATCAACGCAAGCTCTGGTTTTTTCACGGTAGTCCGGCCGGGCCGCAGTTCACCGATCCCGTGGCTATCCTCAAGATGGCCGAGGACATGACCGTGACCTTGTTATGCCCCCTGGACGAGGATGAGTACCCGGATCTATTGATCGTCCGATTGCGTGTGCCGACCCTCACCCAGCTCCTGGGTGGCTTTTTCGCGGAGTTCGATATCAAGATCAGTTCGTCGGGCTATCGCTCGCACGAGGGTCGCTCCTTTGAGCTGAGTTCCAATTGGCAGGGCGAGGTGTTCGTGCGGTTGCCCTCGATTCTATCCATGATTCGTGACGAGGACCTGCTGGAAGGCTTCGATGTGGATCCCAAATACGGCTCAACTGCACGGGGTGACTTTAACGGCGATGCGTGGCAGGACGTGGCCATGGTCAATACCGAGACCCGGCAGGTGGAGTTCTGGCTGGGCCAGGAGCAGGATCAGGTCAGTCCCGCGTCCGTGGAGGAGATGGAACGGGATTTTCGCACCAAGATACGAGAGTTGGCCTTTGCCCGGGACGACAATGTTTGGGATATCGATCGGATCAAGCAGGGGATCAACGCCTTGATGAACAAGCAGGTGTTGCTGTTGACCCAGGGCCGGGAACCCACGCGTATTATTGAGCAGGAGCCGGACCTGATACTCGATCGGATTGCGGCCGTGGATCTTAATCAGGACGGCCGGGATGAAATGTTATGGCTGTACCGGGATCCGTTGACGGATGAGATTGTGCGTTTTGAATTTCATCGCTTAGAAGTCACTCAATAATAGGCATTGGTCTCGTTATGAAGGAACTGGAGTAGGGCACGGACAAAGGCGATGCCCAACGGTATGGCTGGGAGCAGGGCATGCAGGATGAGACGGAGCCAGGCGGGGCGGGTTTCCAGTTTGCACCAGAGTCCTAGCCAGGCCATGGGCACTGCCGACAGTAACAGCAGGGCGTTGGTTGCGTTCAATTCGGCGTAGTAGTGGCCGCTGAGCCATAGGCCGTTGATGACGGTGACTGCGAAGGGAATCCATAGGTAAGTGGATGCGGATTGTGGTCCCACCAGGCTCAGAATCCAAGCGGTTGCTAGCATCGTGGCGGGTAGACCGGCGGTCTTGGCGAGGGTGACACTGCCGGAGAGTCCTAAGGTTAGGCTGGTGGCCCCGCTAATGAGGATGAGCAAGAAGAGCAAGCGGGAGGATTCAACTTTACGATCGAGGTGATCGAGGAGTCCCATCTGTAGTAACATGAGGGCTGTAAAGGTCGTGATCCACCCAATCGAGGCCCGGGTGGTCCAGTCGTATTGCATGATGGGCTTGAGTAGCAGCACGATCAATCCTCCGCTCAAGAGCAGTCGTGTTAGCCAAAGCCACCAACGAGGCCGTGTAAACAGGGCAACCAAGAAACTGAGTATTGCAGCATGTAGAATCCATTGGGTGCTGTCGTTGGGAAACCAGCCGGGCCAACCTTGAAGCTGACCAAAGCCCAGAGCAAAGGCGAGAATTGCAATCCCGGCATAGAGAAAAGCGGCTCGTTTTTCGGGAATAAAGCGATGGGACAATTTGATCCCCACGAGAACGATCATTGCAGGTATAACGTACCCTCCCAAGATTTCCTGTAGGGTGATCATGGTCTATTCCTTGAGGTCTCCTTCTAAGGTGACCATGAAATGGATTTCGTCGCCCACTGGGCCGATCATGTTGTTCATGCCGAAGTCAGAACGTTTGATGGAGAATTGGGCCTCATAGCCGACCTTGGTCTTGCCCTGCATTTCGCCGCGACCGCTCTCGGTCAAGAGGGCGGAGATCTCCTTGTCCACACCGTGCAGACTGAGGGTGCCTTTGAGTTCGTAGGTATTTCCCATCAGGGGCTTGACACTGGTACTTTTAAAGGAGATCACCCGGAACTGCTTGGCATTGAGAAAGTCTGGGCTGCGGAGGTGGTTGTCGCGGTTGGTATTGCCGGTATTGATGGCTTCTGCCTTGATCTGGACTTGGACCGAGCTGTTTTCGGGGTGTTCCTTGTCTGCGCTGAAGGTTCCTTCCGGCCCGAAGAACATGCCGTAGGTGTAACCGGCTCCGGCGTGTTGGACCTTGAAGAAGACCATGGAATGAACCGGATCCACTGTGAAGGTTTCCGGTGTTGCGTAGGCGGGTAGGGTGATTAGAGTCAACAATAGGGATGATACGATGAGGGGTAACCGAGATTTCATAAATGTCTCCTTTCGACGAAATACCCTGAAATACCAGGTCTCATATGTGACATCTGGCTTTTACGTTTGGTTTCGACCTGGAGTTCATAAACTCTGGACAATCATCGGTGTGTGGTCCCGGATGCTGGCGTCATTCTAGTGTTTTGGGATAGAAATGCAATGGAAGAGTTTGCATGTCCTGATCCTTGCAGATATGATGCTCAACACGGTGCCAACGATCTGGAAAAGCCGCATTGAGTCTACTGGAGAATAACAAGATGAACAACCGAAAGGTTCTGAGTAAAATCGTCGCCCTAGAGCTCATTGGTTTTATTGCTATTATTGTGACCCTATGGCTCTGTGAACTGATTGAGTTACCCCACCTATTGTTTGGGGCACCGGAAACGCCCGTTAATGTAGCAGAAGCCATTTTAGAGACGATCATCCTGTTAGTTTGCGGTGGTTGGATTGTGTTTCAGACGCGACGATTGATCAAACAAATACGCTATCTCGAAGGTTTTCTCCATGTCTGTGCCTTTTGTCAGAAGATCAACATTGACGATCAATGGATTCCCCTGCAAACCTACATCAAGCAGCAGACCGAAGCCCAAATCTCCCATAGCTTTTGTCCGGAGTGTTATGAGCATCATTTTAGTGCGTATGAAAAAGCGGATGAAACGGATGGTACTCAGGCTTAACAGCCTTGTCGCCCTTTAGCTAGGGACCTGGAGTTGCTGTAATTCTTGTGGGTTGAAGTTTTGAAGGTATCTCTCTACGCAGGTCTTATGTCGCCCTGTAAACACCACCGGTGTGTCACTCTTGACATTCTTGAGTTGGAGGACTGATTGGATGGCATGGACGAGTTTGGGGATGTGTTGTTGTTGCTGAGCACAGAAGTCGATGATAGAGCCTAGCTCCTCGGGTAGATCTTGCTGATGCAGGGCTGCGGATAGGTCGGCCTTATTGAGTAGAGTCACTGTGGGTTTGTTCTTAAGTTTTTGGAGGGGAAGGTGTTTAAGTTGATTGACATCGCGATTTCGATCCAGAACGACCAGGACCAGTTCTGCTTGCTCCAGGGCCTCCAGGCTTTTGTGTTGGGAGGCCTGGTCGAGTTGTTCGGATAATTCTAGATCCAGCCCCGCGGTGTCCGTTAGTTGCAGGCAGAGTGGTTCGATGACAATCTCAGCTTCGACGCGGTCACGCGTGGTGCCTGCGATGTCGGTGACAATGGCCTTGTTGCGGCCGGCTAAGGTGTTGAGCAGAGTGCTCTTGCCGCTGTTGGGTGGGCCGATCAGGGCGGTGCGGATGCCGGTCAGGCAGGCGTGGATCCAACGGCTGCGTTGCAGGATGTCGTGACATTGAGAGGAGATCCTGTCAATGTCGGACTGTTCGAGCCACTCCTGTACCTGACGTGATAGACCGTCGTTAATCTGTTGGCTCAATAGGCGACTGCCCCACAAGGTTTTGGTTTGGGATAAGACTCGGCGGGCTTCAAGAGCGATGAGGTTTTCTGTTGGGGTCGACCTGAGTTGCATCTCATCGGCTGTGACGAGGGTGACACCCTGTTGATCTAGTACCTCCATGATAGCTTCGGTGATGAGGGGATTGCCATGGCAGTGCAGGGCCCAGGTGTGAATGTCTTCCTGTCCGAGCGTGATTTGGTCGATCGTCGCCAGGGTGCCGACGCGAATCTGGCCCACCCGGTCTTGCAGGGCTGGGCCGGACAGGGGATGAAAGAGGGCTTGGAGAACAGACAAGGACTGCTCGCCTTGAATCTGTACGGTGGCCAGGGCACCGGGGCCCGAGCCGGTCATGACCGCAGCCCGGATTGTCATGGCCTACTCCAGATCGTTCTTTTCGGTCCAATATTTCTGATAGGCGTGGACAATGCCCTTGAGTACCAGGTGGGGGACGTAATTATCCACGAAGTCACAGTCTTCACGCAGTAGGGCCGCACTCGAACCGGTCATCACGGTCTGGGGCCAGGTTCCCAGGTCCTCGGCAAAGCGACGTTGGATCTCTTGCAGACCACCGACCGCGGCATAGTAAACTCCGCAGTTGATGGCATCGTGGGTGTTCTTGCCAAAGGGGGTCTCAGGTCGGGTGATCTGGACGCGGGGTAGGAGGGCGGTGTGTTCCTGGAGGCTGCCGGCGCTGAGTTCGAGACCGGGCAGGATAACCCCACCTTGAAACACACCGTTGGCATCGACCAGGTCTACAGTGATGGCCGTGCCGAAATCGGCAATGGCCACGGCACTCTCGACCACGTCATAAGCCGCTGCTGCCGCGACTACGCGATCCGTGCCCACTTGCTCGGGTTGATCCGTCCAGACGGGGATAGGCAAGGGGACTTCCTGGCCAATCATGAGGACCTTTTCATCGAAGGTCACTTTAATGAGTTCTTTGATCATCTCGGTCCAGACCGGCTTGACACTACTGGCCACGATCACGGCATCACGCCGTCCCTCGGCCGACATGCTGATGATGGGAACCTTTTCCCAGAGTGTCTCCAGGGTGGACTTGAGCAGGATTTGGTCGTTGCCGTCGATGGTTTCAATGGCCACCTCTTCGCCATCGAGGAAGAGGCCCAGGCCGATATTGGTGTTGCCAATGTCCAGGGCAAGGATGTTCATAGGTTCATTCCATTAGGTTGAAGTTGTGGGGTCGTCCGGATCGTCCATGTCCATTTCGTGGGGTTTGCGTGCCAGGGGCATGCCGCTTTTGGGTTCGCTGTCGCTGGGACGCTTGATCGGGACTGGGCGTTTGATGGCCTCGACCTCTTGCCAGAGTCGTTCGGACAATTCGTGTACGCCCTGGCCGGTGGCGGCCGAGATGGGGATGATCTCGCGTCCGAGTCGCTGTTGCAGGTCCGCCAGTAAGATGCCATCGGCGTCTAGGTCGGTCTTGTTGGCCACGATGATTTCGGGCTTCTGGGCCAGAGCCGGGCTGTAATGCTCCAGTTCCTTACGAATGCCTTGGTAGTTTTCCACCGGGTCGCTGCCGTCCGGGGCGTCGATGTCCAGCAGGTGGGCCAGCACTGAGGTACGTTCGATGTGACGCAGGAAGTCGAAGCCCAGACCGGTACCCTCATGGGCCCCTTCGATCAGGCCGGGGATGTCGGCCATGACAAAGCGACGGCCGCCGCCCAGTTCGACAATGCCCAGCACCGGCTCCAGCGTGGTAAAGGGATAGTCGGCGATCTTGGGCCGGGCCGCCGAACAACGCGAGACCAGGGTGCTCTTGCCCGCGTTGGGCAGGCCCACGAGGCCGATGTCGGCGATGAGCTTGAGTTCCAGACGCAGGTTTCGTTCCTGGCCGGGTTTGCCGGGTTCGGCATAGCGGGGGGCCTGGCGGATGGGCGTTGCAAAGCGTTTATTGCCGCGTCCGCCCCGACCGGCCTTACAGACTCGCACCCGTTCACCAGGAGTGCTGAGGTCCTTGAGGACCAGGTCGTAGTCGGTATCGATGATTAATGTGCCGGGCGGGACCTTGATGATGAGGTCTTCGCCGTCTGCCCCATGGCGGTTGCAGCCTTCGCCATAGCCGCCGTTGGGGGCCTTCCAGTGATGTTTTCCGGTGAAGTCCAGTAGGGTGTCGAGGTTGGGATCGGCCTCAAAATAGACGTGACCGCCCCGGCCGCCATCGCCACCGTCCGGTCCACCCTTGGCCACGAACCGTTCCCGGCGAAAGCTCAGGCATCCGGCCCCACCATCGCCTGCCTTGACATAGATAGTTGCTTCATCGATAAACATGGTTTTGGTTCTAGGTTCACAGTTCAGGGTTCTAGGTTAGTTGAATGCTTCGCATGCTCTTTTTTTAATAGATTCCTCACTCTTGTTCGGAATGACATACGGTTAGCTGTTTTTTCAAGGTTAATTTCCATCAACCTTGAACGGTGAACCTGGAACCGTGAACCTTTCTCTTTCCACAAAAAAAAGGATGGCATAGACCATCCTTAGGGTATTTAGTTGTAATTTGGCGTTGCCGGTTCGCGTTAGACCACGTGGATCTTGCGTCCCACGAACTTGACCGTGCCTTCGGCCTTGGCGAACAGGGTGTAATCGTTACCCATGCCGACATTGACGCCGGGGAAGAACTTGGTTCCGCATTGACGTACGATGATCGAGCCTGCCTTGGCGGTCTGGCCGCCGTAGAGCTTGACGCCACGGAATTGCGGGTTACTGTCGCGACCGTTTCTTGAAGAACCTTGTCCCTTTTTATGAGCCATTACTAAACCTCGTAAGTTTTGGTTTCAGACTTTTGCCTTAAGGAAAACCAGTATTCTAGGGATGCTTCCCAGACCTGTCCAGTAAAATCTTTGCCTAATTTCCCTTAGGGGACCTACTGCGCCGCTAGGATGGATTTGATGTCATCCAGAGGCACCAGTCCCATGGCGGTCAGCTTGATGCGGCCTTCCGGTGTAATAAAGAAGGAGCAGGGCACTGAATCCACTTGGTTGTAGGGGCTGGGCACGGCATCCATCTGGGCCACACAGAGTGGGAAGGTGATTTTCGGATTTTCCAGGGAGAATTGTTGGATGCTCTCATCGTTGATCAGGGGCATGGAAGACTGGTAACAGAGGCCCAGGATCTGGAGGTCAGGGGCTGTACCGGACTCCTGCAGGGCGATGAGTTCTTGCAATTGGAGTTTACTACTGCCTTTGGGCGTCCATATCAACACTAGGACGGGTCTACCGAGGTAGTTACTGAGTGCATAGGAGGTGCCCTTGATATCCGTAAGGGTTAGCTCAGGTGCGGGCTTACCCTGATAGAGGGCCAGGTCAGGCATCCAGCTTTTGGCCGTTTCAATGATATCGCCGAGCTTGATTTTTGGGCCGCCCAAGAGGGTGCGAACCGGGCTGGGTTGGGCCGCCGAGGCGGTTGCCGGTGGCGTGGTCTCTTGGCCGGCGGCGGTCAGGCCGGGGTCCAGCACAGGGGCCTCTGAGCCCTGCTTTTTGGAAGAAATGATAATAATGACGACAGCGATCAAAAAGCATACGAATAGGGCTGCCATGATCTGATTGTTACTAAAGGTCCGTTTTTTCATAATTTTATTCTCCCGCGTCAGTTAGAGCGCATGTGGCATCATACCTACCCATTTGGGCAGCGGCAAGGCCAAATCCCCAAAAAATAGGGAGTCCGAGCCGATATTGCCGATAAGAGGCTTACAGTGTAACGTTTATTTAGATGTTTATTAGGAGCTTTTGGCCTTTGCGACGACTGACCTTTGCTAAGAAACAGCGGCTGGTGAAAAATAGTCAGTTTCGGGCGGTCTTGGATCATCGCAAGCGTGTTTCGGATGGTTTGTTGGTGATGTTTGTGGCTCCCAATGACTGTTCCTGGCCCAGATTAGGGGTTTCGGTAGGCAAGGCCTGTGGTTCGGCTGTGGTACGCAACCGTTTCAAGCGTCTGATTCGTGAGACCTTTCGCTTGAGCCAAGAGCAGTGGCCTGCGGGTTGGGATGTGGTCGTGATGGTCAACTCCCGTTGGCGGGGACGTCAGGGCCAGGCCGCGGGCAAGGTAGATTTGGATCGAGTGCGTCAATCCCTCTTGGGGTTACGGGCCAGAGTCGAAAAACAGGGGTGGTTTACACTGACCTCCCCCCAGGAGATGGGTGATGGCTGACGAGTCATTGATGTCGATAGGGATTGCAGCTAAGGCGGCCGGGGTCTCCCGGCAAACCCTGCAGTACTACCTCATGGTAGGGTTGTTGGAGCCGACGCAAGTGACGCAGTCCGGTCGGCGTTTGTTTGATGGGGCAGCCATTGCGCGGATCAAACTGATCCGTAAGCTCAATGATAGCGGCTACCCCTTGCGTGCCATTCGAGAACTTTTTATGCAACAACGCGGTCATCAGTCAAAAGGGGACGACCAGTGAGTGACTATGAAAGCCTAGAAAAACAGAGAAACTTGATCGTGGGTGTGTTTGTGGCCTTGGGGCTTTGTGCGCTGACCTGGCTGGTCTTCAAGTTTGGGGACATGCCATCGACGGTAAGTCGATTCCGCTCCTTCTTGGTCTATGTCCAGTTTCAATCGGCACCGGGGGTGCAAAAGGATACCCCGGTTCGTTTCTGTGGCTACCAGATCGGACGAGTGGTGCATGTGGTTCCGCCGGATATGCGTGCTCCGATTGTCGATGGCCAACCGGAGGGGCCAGAAACCCACCATACGGTGGTGCATCTGCGCATCAATCGTAAGTTCGTCAATATTCCCGATAATAGCCAGGTACGCCTCATGACTCGGGGATTGGGGAGCAGTTTTATTGAAATCAAAGCCCCCCCTCGTGATCCCAATCATCCCATTGAAGGTTTTCTGGGTGAAGGCAGTTGGGTACAGGGTTCGACCGGGATTAGCAGTGAGTTCTTCCCGGAGGAGAGTCAGCAGAAGCTGGAGGAACTGGCTGTGGACCTCAAGGTCCTGGTCAACAACACCAATGCCGTGGTGGGCGATCCCTTGAACCAGCAGTATATTCAGACGACTCTGGGGAATTTTGCCGATCTGAGCGCCGAAGCCAAGGGGGCTATCGTGGAATACCGAGAATTGGCCCAGGCAGGTAAAAGTGCCTTGGGGCATGCGGATGTCACCATGGATGAGTTGACGGTGGCCCTGGTGGGGACCAGTGAGGAACTCTCCAAAGCGGCTACCGAGTTGAGGCTGATGTTGAGCCGTATCAATGCCGGGGAAGGAACGGCCGGCAAGCTGGTAACCGATGGTCGGCTCTACGAACGTATGCTGGAGAGTGCAGCCCAGGTCGAGATTCTCCTGGAGGAGATGCGGCATTTCGTGGCTCGCTCCAGGGATAAGGGCTTCCCGATTAAGCTGAAGTAAATGGGTTGCGGGTTATTAGTTGAATGAGGGAAGCCATGCGATCCATCAAGGATGTGCCTGTTGAGCAGCGACCACGGGAGCGTTTGCTGACCCAGGGAGCTGCGGGGTTGTCGGATCAGGACCTTCTGGCCGTCCTTCTAGGGCGCGGTACGGCCCAGCATGATGTCCTCTCTCTGGCACGGCAATTGGTGGCCGTGATTGATGATCGCGGCGTGACCTTGTCTCCTGAGGACCTGCTGGCCATAGAGGGGGTTGGTCCGGCCAAGGCCGCCTTGATCTCGGCTGCCTTTGAGTTTGTTCGACGTCGCATTCGTCCAGAAGGAGTTCGTATTTCTCAGCCTTCCGATGTCCTGCCCTTATTACAGCATTACGCCGATCGTCGGCAGGAACATTTTATCTGCGTGTCGCTCAATGGAGCCCATGAAGTGTTGCAGACACGCGTGGTCACCATCGGATTAGTGGATCAGAGTCATGTGCATCCACGCGAGGTCTTTGCCGATCCCATTGCCGATCGGGCATCGGCTGTGATCATTGCCCATAACCACCCCTCAGGCCAGTTGACACCCAGTTCTGAAGATCGTGCCGTAACCCAGCAGCTCAAGGTTGCGGGTGAGGTCTTGGGGATTCAGGTTCTGGATCACGTCATCTTTTCCTCACGGGGATACTACAGCTTTGCCGAGCATGAATCGCTATAAAAAGGGCGATCATCCTTCATTTTTAACGGATTTTTCCAGGATATAGTCATCCATGACAAATCCCTGGCCTATATCCTTGACCATTGAATCAATGGTGGCAAAGCCCAGATGGTGGTAGACCTGGAGGGCTGCATGATTGTTTTTGTTGCAGGTCAGGGTAATGGAGGTCAGGCCCATTTCCAGGGCTAGGGCTTCGACAAACGCAATAGCCTGGTGGCCTAGCCCCTGTCCTCGACATTTCTGGAGCAGATAGAGCTTGCTTAAAAACAGGCTTTGCGTTTCCGATTCGGGTTTCACGGCCAGGTAGCCAATGGGGTGATCCAGTGTTTGGATCAGGTAATAATACATGCCTCCCTGTATTTGCAGTGCTATCGCGCTCTCGCTCTGGAGGGTTTGGAGCATATAGTTGACCTGTTTGACGCCGATGATAATCGGAAAATGCTCGTACCAGATTTCTCGAGCCAGATTTGCCGTGATTTGGATAGATTCTGCCGATGTTACCGGAGCAAAGTCGAGCGAATGCATGGGGGACTCCACTGATATTTCATTTAAAACAGCGATTTTGGCCTAACATCGATTCGGTGTCAAAGTGGCTGATGTAAAAAGTCGAAAAAAATGGAACAGATCGACGGGTTTAGTCATCTGATTGATGCAATGCATGAAGTAGGAACTTGCCAGATGGTCAGTTCTGGCTTTGAAAATAGGCAAAATGCCTGTTTGAGAAAAAAACTTGCGAAATTTGTTTTAAAAAGCTGGTATATTGGTCCTTACAAAATGGTGTTATAGTACACGAATGTACGTTACGGGGTGCTGAAATGAGCGTCAGGGTGCTCAAACACAGCCACACCGGCTGAGTAAGCTGATTAAGGAAAGGTATTAACGATGATGAAGAAACGTGGCTTTACTTTGATTGAATTGCTGGTGGTTATCGCCATCATTGCGGTGCTCATGGGAATCCTGATGCCTGCCCTGCAACGTGTGCGGGAACAGGCTCGTCAACAGTCTTGTGGTACGCGTGTGCGGCAGCAGGTATTGGGTTTGCTGATGTATGCAGATGATAACAATACCAAAATGCCTACGATTCCTAATGGCGGTTGGTTGCAGGACATTCAATGTTCGGTCGTCAATACGATGTTGGCCACCGGTATGACCAAGGAGTTGTTCTATTGCCCGTCCAATGAAACCCATAAAAAGTATGTAGATAACTGTTGGTTCTTCGCTTGGGGGGATGATCCGAAGGTTTGGAAGAGGCACTGGGATGGTAGGAAGTTTATCGAGTTGGATGGAGGAGAGTATATTGTTTCAGGATACTTCTTCCTGCTCGGTGGGGCGAGTCGTTCGGATGATGATATTGCCACCTATACTCGTCTTAACGAAGACAAGAAAAAATGGGTTACATCCACACAAGACAAGCGACCGGCCAATAGAGAAATGGTTGTCGATCTTATCTATGCTGACGAAGATGACGACGCGAAGTATGGCTATAATTTTGGTCTGGTCAAATCAGGTGGGCTTTGGGCTGACCAACAGATTGCCGATAGAACCAGCCACATCAAGTCTGATGAAGAACCGAGAGGTGGGAATGTTGGTTTTCTCGATGGTCACATCGAATGGCGCCATTGGAAGCCGGGCGATACCGGTGATGCGAGTCCCTATTGGACTGGTAGTGGCAGACCGACTCCTCGTTGGGATAGTAATGGCCCCCACTGTTTCTGGTAGGATCATTGTTGAGCAGTTACAAACCATCGCTCGACTGTACGGGCGATGGTTTTTTTATGCGCTATGATCCCAGCAAGGGTGTGGTGCGGCGGCAGAACTGAAAGGCCAGTCCCCAGGGATCGCGCATCATGACGATGTGTGAGCCGTCTTCCGGGAGGATGTCTTGGACCAGGGTGGCACCTGCGTCCAGGGCCCGTTGTTTGTCGGCTTCGGGCTCGGTCGAGACAAAGGCCAGGTGCAGGAGCAGGGGATCCATGGCTCTGTAATCCGGGACATGTTCCTTGGGGTTGCAATAGATCTCCAACATCACCGTGCCCCCATCATCCGCCAGGAAGTAGGCATAGGGAGGTTCATCCATACTGCTGGCCACGGTCAAGCCCAAGGTTTGGCAGTACCAGGTGGCCATGGCTACCGGGTCGCTGACATTGAAGGCGACATGTTCGATTTTCATGAAGTATCCTTTAGATCACAGATCACAGATCACAGATCACAGATCACAGATCGCAGATCGCAGATCACAGTTGAGCATTCAACAGCTGTTAACTGTGATCTGTCAACTGCGATCTGTGATCTTAAAAAAGGGGACTAGACCAGCATGTCGATTGAATCGGTGTCAAAAGAGGATTCATAGCCGGATGCGTCTGCTCCGCTGGCCTGGTTGGACCGTTGGGCTGAAGTCCCGTCAGAAACTGCTGATTGCCCCCCCGGAATATTGTCTTGTTGGTTCCAGCGATCCTGTTGTTGCTGCGAATCACGAGCCTCTTGATCGAGGAGTTCCTGCTGGGGATCGGATCCCTGCTGGTCGCTGACATTGACGTTAACTTCCATCTTGCGGACCTGGATGCCGCTGTTCTGCAGGCTTTGCATGATCTGAGGTAGGGCCCGTTCGACGTCATGACGTATTTCTTGCCGACTGAGTTCCAATTCACCCTTTAAGCCGTCTGCGCCCTCTTGGAAGCGGATGGTGACACGCCCCAATTCAGGAGGGGTCAGGTTGATGACGATGGACTTTTCCTCGGTCTGAAGAGAGGTCTGAACCGATTCGAGAATCTGTTGAGACACGCTTCGGGTCGGATTGGGAGCCTCGGCCATGCGATCCAGGGGCACGGTCTCAACGGGATTCGTTGGCTCGGAAAGTATGGCCGGTTGGGCCGACGGTTGGATCTCGGGGGTGGAGATCTCACTGGCCTCTAGAGTCGTTTCCGACTTGCCCTGTGACCAGGTCGATGCAATGGTTTCGGTGGTCACCTGGGTGACAGGAGCCTGAACATTATCGCGGGAGTCTGATAGATCCGGAGCCTCGCTTTGACCGGCTTTTGTTCGATCTTGGAGTTGAGACAGAGTGTCCTGAGACGTTGGTCCTGATTCGGTATTGGCCGACTTGAGTGTGTTAGCCGTGGTTGTGTCCAAGGATTCTTGGGTCTGTTCCATCTTGGCGAGCAGGGAGTCGGTCATGGCAGAGGTCTGTACCTCAGGGGTGGCTTCAGTTAAGGGACTCTTGACCTCGGAGCCGTTGACAGTGTCGGGTTTGGCTTGGGCCACGGCCTGATTCAGGGCCTCGGCATTGACCGGGACCGATTCATTCAGGGGGGGGGCTACCTGTTCAAGCATTCCTTCAGTGGGTAAGGCAGGCGTCTGTGGAACGTCGGTTTTTAGGGTTTCCGGTGAAACCGTTTCCGCTTGTCCAGCCAGGGCATCACTGAGGGCTTGACGTAGCTGAGGTAAGGGGGCTTCCTCCATCAGTTGGGTGGGGACGACAGCCTCGGGGATTGTGCCTTCTGGTAAGGATTCGAGGGTACCCCATCCCTCTGGCATCGCGATGGTGATCGATTCAGGGACGGTAATTTCTGGGAGGGTGGTGGG
The DNA here is from genome assembly GCA_963662565.2 of Sedimentisphaerales bacterium. Taxonomy (GTDB): domain Bacteria; phylum Planctomycetota; class Phycisphaerae; order Sedimentisphaerales; family Anaerobacaceae. The sequence continues at coordinate 74,420 of CAXXXG010000039.1, forward strand.
TATCAACTCGGCGACAGGACTGGTTTCGTCCTGTTCCTCGTTGACTTCGGTGGGTTCGTTTTCGTCCTGAGAAGAGCGGGTCACTTCCTGTTTGGACTCGGTCTTGTCTTGTTTGAGTTTCTTGTCCAAGGTGTTATGAAAGGAGGTCTCCTGGTCCTGCTTGGCTTCTCCACTTTGATCCGAGTTGAGATCCAATGTGGATTTTTCCCGACCGAGCACTTGTGTCAGGCCGTTGGCGTGTGTTTCAGAATCACGATTCAAGCCCTGAGATTGTCCCATTGAGGCCAGTAGCGATAGGTCTAGCGATGTTCCCATGGTCTGTCAGTCCTTTCAAACAGATATGCCCAAGGAGAATGCAAGCAACGTGCCACTGTCGAGAGATGGTCGTTTTTCAGGGTAGGAGCTGTGATCGGTGGGGTCTTTGACGGGTGAGAAACCTCTGGGATGGAAAAATTTTCCGGATCGACGGCGAGCTTTTCCGTTGTTGATCAAGACCGCATCGAGACGCCTCCAACCCGAGGTGTCTAGGCCATGGGCAGGGCTGTATAGTTTCCTGACACCTTTGGGAAAGAGGGAGGATGTGACCTCGTTACCCGTTGGCCTTCAGAGGGGACCAGGGGACATTGTGGCCGTCACCACCTTGTCTTTATGCTCCTTGGCATGTCTGTTGCTGCTATACGGCCACGTGTCAGACCCTATAGACAGACTGAACAAGGACGATCAATGGCAAATGTAGACAATATATTGGATCTACTCGAAACCGGGGCCAAGGCCGAGGGCCTGCGACAGCGCGCCCTGGCCTCGAATCTGGCCAATATGGAGACCCCGGGTTATCGCCGTCAGGACGTCAGGTTCGAGGAACTGCTGGCCAAGGAACTCGAGTCTTCAGGGCAATTGGACCTGGATGAGATCGATCCAGAGCTTTTCGAGCCCCACCTGACCGCAGTGAAGTCTAACGGCAATGACGTCAGCTTTGAGGTCGAGGTGGGAGAGATGGTCAAGAATTCCCTGCGACACAAGACCTACATGCGGTTGATGAGCAAGAAATATAAACAGATGGAATTGGCCATCAATACCACAGGCTAATGGCTGGGATGCTAGTGAGCCTGTGAAAAAATCATGACGCCTAAATCGTAAGGATGGGATTATGGCAAGTGACAATATGTTTAGTCCGGTGGATGTGGCGATTTCCGGGATGCGAGCCCAGAATCAAAATATCTCCGCCATCTATAGTAATGTGGCCAATGCCCGTACCACTGATGCCGGTGACGGGCTGCCCTATCGTCGGGTCGAGGCCATCTTCCGGGCCCAGGACGAGGAACTGGGCGGAGTCGAGGTGCAAGAGATGGTTGAAGATCAATCCGATTTTCAACAGATCTTCAGCCCCGGCCACCCCAATGCCAACGAAGAGGGGTATGTGAACATGCCCAATGTCGATGTCCCCACGGAAATGATCAATCTGAATATTGCAACCCGGGCCTATCAAGCCAATGCCGCCCTGTTGAAGCGTTATCAGTCGGCAGTGGATGCGGCCCTGGAACTGTTGCGTTAAGATACCTAAGGATTCGCTATGATCAACTTAAATCCGAATGTCACGAACCCGGGTCAGGGGCTGGAGCGTTTGTCGCCCAACGCTGGAAAGACCAGTGAAACCCCCTTTGCCGAGACCGCCCAGAAGTTGGGCAGCATGGTCAATCAGGTCGATGAGATGCAGCATGGATCGGATGCCTCCATCAAGGATCTCTTGGCAGGTAAGAATCCCGATATTACGTCGGTGGTCTCGGATGTGGCCAAGGCCGATATGAGCTTCAAGCTATTGGTGGGCGTGCGTAACAAACTCATCGAGGCGTATAAGCAAACCATGAATATGCAAATCTAATATCCCAGTGGCGGGCGATTAATTAGGCTATGGAGTTCCTCCAAAATATACGTCTGGTATGGTCCAAGGTCAATGCGACCCAACGCATCCTGCTGATTGCCGTGGTGATGACCGCGGTGGGAGCGGGTTCGTTGTTGGTCTATTGGACCGGCCGTCCCGATTTCGGCCTGTTGTATTCAGGCCTCGATCCGGAAGAGGCGGCCGGGGTGGTCGATGCCATTCAGGGCCAGGGCATTGCCTATGAAATGCGCAACGGTGGGACCTCCATCTGGGTGGATCGAGACAAAATCTACGAATTGCGGATGTCCGTGGCCAAGGACGGTTTGCTGGGCAACAAGCAACAGGGCTTTGGTATTTTTGACAACGAGAAGATCGGGGTCAGCCCCTTTGTACAACAGATCAATAAGCAACGGGCCATCCAAGACGAGTTGGCCTTGAGCATTCAGACCATCGAGGGAGTGCAGTCGGCCCGCGTGATCCTGGCGATTCCCGAGGCCGGGATGTTTACCCCCAAGGGACAGGAAGCCACGGCCTCGGTCACCTTGACGATTACCCCCGGCTATAGTATCAGCACGGCCAGTATCGCAGCGATCACCAATTTGGTCTCGGGTGGGATTACCGGGTTGAGCACTGAAAATGTCACGGTGGTGGACAACAGGGGACGTTTGCTTTCCAATCCATCTGATCCTTTCTTTGGCAGTGGGATGGGCGGGACTCTTCAGGATTATAAGGAACGCGTGGAGCTGTCGATTCAGAAGAAGGCCGAGGCCCTGTTGAATGCGGCTTTGGGTGCCGGGCGTGCCACGGTCATGGTCACGGCCGAGGTCGATATGAAAAAGACCAGCACCCTGACCGAAAGGCCCAGTGACACGGCTCAGTATGCCCTCAGTACCGAAGAGACCGAGACCACCAAAACCTCGCCCCCGGAGAAGGGGCAAACCGAAGGACTCAATGAGAGTGAGCTCCAGACCAGTACCAAGTATGCTCAATATAAAACCGTGGAGCAACAAGAGAGCCTGCCCGGTAGTGTGACATCGCTCTATGTCGGAGCCGTGGTGGATCTGCGTTCGCGTGATCCCAATGCCGCCAATCCTTTGATCATGGAATTGACCGAGGTCGAAGAGATGTTGAAGATCGCCCTGGGCCTCAAGGAAGAACGGGGGGATACGGTCAAGGTTTCCAATGTCCCCATGGAGGACCCGGTTACGGCCGTGGAAGCCGCACAGCCATCGCCTTGGCCCATGTACCTGGCTATTGCCCGTCACGCCTCCTTGGGTGTGATGGCCCTATGTGCCTTGCTGGTCTTTATGGTGATGGCCAAGGCCCGTAAGAAAGCGGCCCAGTCCCAGATCGCGACGCTGGGTGAATTACCTGCCGGCGTCGAAGGGGGATTGATGGCCGCAGGGGAAGCGGAACCGGCCATGGTGAGGCGTCAAATCGCCCATGCACTCAAGAGTAATCCTGACCAGGTCAGGCAGTTGTTTGCCAGTTGGATTCAAGAGGGTTAATCGGTTATGGCTTTAACTGGAAGACAAAAAGCAGCCATGTTGATCAGTAGTTTGGATGTGGAAACCGCCACCGAACTACTGCGGGGATTCGATCCCACCCTGGTGCAGGACCTGGCCGTGGAGTTGAGTTATCTCGATGCCACCGGCCTGCGTGACGCCGAGCAGGGCGTGGCCGTGAGTCAGGAATTTTGCCAGGCCCTGGATGCCAAGCCGGAGTTTCAACTCAACGAATTTCTGGATGGCATGCTCAAGGGTGCAGTAGGAGGGGATCGGGCCCATCAGATCCAGGGACAGATTACCGGTCTGCTCAAAAAACGGGATCCCTTTCTGGCCGTTCGCACGGCCGAGTTGGCCACCTTGGCCGAGGTCCTCGAAACCGAGCACCCTCAGGCCGTGGCCGTGATCCTTTCGGAGTTGCCACCCAAGCGTAGCTCCGAATTGCTCAGTATGCTGTCCGGGGGGGTGCGTCTCAGCGCCATCAACCGCATGACCGGCATTGCCAATGTCACGCCCGATGCCCGCGCCAAGATTGCCCAGATCGTCTCAACCAAGATCGAGGCCCTTAGTGCGCCGAGTGGGGCCGGTGGAGTGGTGGTCGCCAGGAAAAAAGCGTCGCCCGAGGAAGCCTTGCGCCAGATTGCCGTGATCATGCGTAATATGGATCGTGATATTCGGGACAGTGTGCTGATGTCCGTGCGCGAGAAGGATCGTGAGGCCGCTGAAGCCGTGGCCGACCTCATGGTGATCTGGGAAGACATTCCCGAGATTCAGGATCGATCCATGCAGGCCGGCTTGCGGGGACTCAGTGAGAGCCAATTGGCCCTTTCCCTGGTCGAGGCCGATGGAGCGATTGCCAAGAAAATCAAATCGAATGTTTCTGAACGTGCTGCCGCCATGATCGATGAAGAGGCGTCCTTGATGTCGTCGCCCAAGAAAGAAGAGATCCAGGAAGCACGAAAGAAGATTCTATATGCCTTGCGTGAACTCAATCGCAACGGTGAATTGACGTTTGGAGGATAGGGCCATTATGTTAACCGTGACACTGGACAGACCGATTATTTCGGCACAGGTGCTGGGGGGCAACGCCGCTGGCGACCTCCGTGGCCAGGGTTCGGTTGTGACTGCGGAATTGCAACAGGCCCTGCAAACGCAATTGACCCAGGTTCAGGAACAGCATAATCGATTGGCCGAGACCCTGCAGTTGCTCGATGATATGATCACCAAGTGCAATCATTTCTATGAGCAGGTGTTGGCCACCCATCGCAAGGAAATCACGCGTCTGGCCCTGGAGATCTCGCGCAAGGTCCTGGCCCAGAAGATCAAGGACAGTGACTACGAGATCGAGGCCATCATCCAAGAGGCCCTCAAGAATGCCCCGGTCCAACAGGGTATCACCGTCCATCTCAGTCCCGAGGATCTGGCCCATTGTCAAGCCATCCTGGCCGCTCAACCCGAGGGGCCCTTGGCCAAGTTGACCTTGGTTGCGGATGTTTCGGTGGGGCGGGCCGAATGTTGGCTGGAAACGCCCAAGGGTGTGATTCAGTCGTTTATCAACGAACATATTAATAAGATTGGCGAGGCCTTGGAGAAAGCGAGTTAGCCATGGATGCATTAAATTCTCCATTGATTGACTTTGATCGGCTGCATACGGCCCTCAACGACGTCAACTTGATTCGTTGTCAAGGCACGGTGGTGCGCGTGACCGGTTCGACGGTGGAGAGCAACGGCCCCGTGGTGGGCTTGGGAGAACTCTGTGGCATTCATATCCGCGACGGCCGTCGTATTTTAGCCGAAGTCGTCGGATTTCGTGAAGATCGCCTGATCCTCCTGCCCTTAGAGCATATCGATGGTATCGGTCCCGGGGACAAGGTGTCGACTCGCAGTACGCCGCGTCACATCTATCTTGGCGACAGTGTCTTGGGACGTGTGCTCAACGGTCTGGGCGAGCCCATCGATGGCAAGGGCCCCTTGGCTCGTGACCATATGCAACCTCTGGATGTCGAATCGCCCCCGGCCTTGAGTCGTGAACGCATTACCGAACCCCTGCCTTTGGGGATTCGTTCCATCGATGGGGTCTTGACCTGTGCCAAGGGGCAACGTGTGGGAATTTTTGCCGGTAGTGGCGTGGGTAAGAGCGTGCTGCTCGGTGACATTGCCGTCTCCAGCGAGGCCGATGTCAATGTGGTGGCCTTGATTGGTGAACGCGGTCGCGAGGTACGTGAGTTTCTCGAAGAGAATCTGGGACCCGCCGGTCTGGCTCGCAGTGTGGTGGTGGTGGCCACGTCGGACACGCCGCCTATTCAACGGGTCAAAGCCGCCTTTGTCGCAGCTACCATTGCCGAGTATTTTCGGGATCGCAACAAGGACGTCTTGTTTATGATGGACTCCTTGACTCGCTTCGCCCAGGCCCAACGTGAGATCGGCCTGGCTGCCGGGGAACCGCCTGCCACCAAGGGCTATTGTCCCAGTGTCTTTGCCTTGATGCCGCGACTGGTCGAACGGTTGGGCAAGGCAGCTACGGGGAGTATCACCGGAATCTTGACGGTTCTGGTCGAGAGTGACGATATGTCCGATCCGGTGGCGGATCACGCCCGCAGCTTGCTGGACGGGCACGTGGTGTTGTCACGACGTCTGGCCGAACGGGGACACTATCCAGCCGTGGACATCATGCAGAGCATCAGCCGTTTGATGACCGCCGTGACCGCGGCCGGTCACAAACAGGCTGCCTTGAAGTTGAAAGAGATCTATGCCACCTATGCCGATGCCGAGGACCTGATCAATATCGGGGCCTTTGCCCCGGGCAGTAACCGTCGTATCGATGGAGCCGTGGCCCTGATCGATCGGATACGCGATTTTCTGATCCAACCCACCGGTCAACGCACCGAGTTTGCCAAGACCGTGGAACTCTTACGGGAGATCACCATGGCCTGGGATCGATTGTTGAGTACAGAGAAAGGATCGTAGTTAGCCCATGAGACGTTTTCGCTGGCGCTTACAACGGGTTTTGGATGTCAAGCAGAAGGCCGAAAAGGCCAAGAGCGCTCAGCTCTTGCAAATCGGCGAGATGCTGGCCGAGGCCCGCGCCAGTATCCTGATGGAACGTCACAAATTGCGTAAGGTTCAGGAAGAGCTGATGGCCCAGGGTGAAGGTCAACGACTGGTTCATCAGGCCATGTTCTTACGTTATGCCGAAGAGAATGACCGGCGTATTGCCCATCTGGAACGACGCATCATGGAACTTGAGCAACGCAAACAAGAGGTGGCCAACGAAGTCATTCAGCTCAAGCGAGCCAAAGAGGCCATGGAGAAACTTAAGGAAGAAGATCGCGAACGCTATATCAAGGAACAAGACAAGATCATACAAAAGGAAGATGACGACCGTGCCAGTGCGGCCTTTGTACGAGAACGTACATTGGTTGCGGTCGGCGAATCGTCACAGGAATAGGACGAGCAATGAGCAAGAAACTACTCATGATCATCATTCCCTCGGCCGCTCTGCTGAGTTTTGGCCTGATGTTTGGCGTGGCCTGGTTGACGCGTCCAACCGCTGAACCCCAAGAACCGGTCGATGAACAGACCCAACAGGTGATGCAACAGCAACAGCAGCAAATGGGCATGGCCCAGATGCAGCAGATGCAGCCCCAGATGGCCCCTGTGACCGAACCGGAGGTCAAGAGTCCCAAACGGATGATGACCGAGCGGCAACTGGAGGACCTGGTCAATACCGCCAAGGAAAAGATCGAGCAGTACGATCTCAAGTTGGCCGGATTGGAACGGGAAGAACAGCGGATCAAGATGTCGCAAGAAACCCTGCTCAAGGAGATCGGGGATCTGGAAGCCTTGCGTGTGGAGGTGGCCGATGCCATCGCCAATCTCAAGAGTGAGCGGAAACGCTTGGAACAGAGCCGTATTGTTATCGGGCAAAACGAACAGGACAATATTCTCAAGGTGGCCAAGGCCTATGCCGCCATGAAACAGAAAGCCAGCCCCTTGCTGGTGGACATGTGTAAGGATCTTGAGACAGAAGATGGGCGTGAAAAGGTTCGTACTGCGGTCAAGATACTCTACAACATCGATGAGAAGACCCAGGCCAAGATCCTGACGGAGATGGTCAAGAATAGCCCAGGTATTGCCGGCATGTTGACCATGGAACTAAAACGAGTCGCAGTCGAACCGGTTGAGAACTAAACCCTATGGATATCGCAACGGTTATAGGTATTGTATTGGGATTTTTGGTGATCGTCAGCTCCATTGTCGCTGGCGGTAATCCCATGAGTTTTGTCCATATCCCCTCTATGGCCATTACCATGGGAGGGATGATCTGTTCGATTTTGATTCACTTTTCCCTAGCCCAGTTCCTCAGTGTATTTGCGATTGTCAAGAAGACGGTGGTGGCCAAGATTCCCTCCAAGGCCACGCTCATTCAAAACATGGTCAACTTTGCGGCCATCAATCGTCGCGATGGCACCCTGGCTCTGGAACCCGAGATCAGCAAGCTGGACAATGCCTTTTTCATCAAGGGCATGCAGATGCTGGTGGACGGTCAGGATGCCGATACCATTCGTAATCTGCTGGAACCGGAGATTATGTACCTCTCCGATCGTCACGGGGTGGGTAAGAAGATCCTGGAATTCATGGGGGCCTCCATGCCGGCCTTTGGCATGATCGGAACCCTGATCGGTTTGGTGCAGATGTTGCAGAACCTTTCGTCACCGGACGATATCGGTGGCGGCATGGCCGTGGCCCTGTTGACCACGTTTTATGGCGCTTTCTTCGCCAATCTCTTGTTTATCCCCTTGGCGGGTAAATTGGGGATCTATTCCAAGGAAGAGACCACGGTTATGGAGATGATCACCGAAGGGGTTTGTGCCATTGCCTCGGGTGACAATCCCACCATTGTGAGGGAAAAACTCCAGGCCTTTGTGTCTCAAGGCCGACGTACCGAGGTCAAGGCGCAGGTATAGCATGGGCAAGAAGAAACCCCAACCTGAAGAGAGTGGCGGTGGTGCACCAAAATGGATGGTGACCTTCAGCGATTGTATGACCCTGCTGTTGACCTTCTTCGTTTTGCTCTTGACCTTTTCCTCCTTTGATGACAAGGCCTTTCGCAAGATGACCACGTCTCTGGCCCAGGCCATGCCCTCCATCAATGACATGGATGCCCGTGAACGAGATGCCATCATTGCCATGGACAAGATCCTCTATCAGCCGGATCGGACCAAAGGTAGTGAGATGCCCACGCGTGAAGCCGAGAAAGAGGGCAATATGAAGGAAGATCCGGCCTTTGTGGCCTTTGAGGACAAGAGCGTCTTTTTGGTGGATTCCGGAACCATGTTTTTAGGGCGTGGAGCCGGATTGAGTCCGGAGGGCCGTGAACTCATGGACGATCTGGCCGTAGTCCTGGGGGAGGCCTTTAATCGTGTAGTGATCAGTGAACACCTGCAACCGATCGAATCCAGCCAGGATGACCTGGGCTATCAACGGGCCTGGGCTGTGGCACGCTACCTCAATAGCAAGGGCCAGTTGGAATTGGATCAGTTTGCCATTGGCAGTGCCCCAACCGTGCCCTGGGACAACATGCCCAGCGAGGCCCGATCTCTGGTGGGCCAACGTGTGTTGGAAATTAGTATCCTGGAGCCGAGCGTAACACAATGAACAAAGACGACGCCCCAGTCCAAGAAGAGAGTGCCGCCGATGAAGTGCCGGCCTATATCGTGACCTTTTCCGATATGGTGACATTGTTGCTCACCTTTTTTGTGATGCTTTTGAGTCTGGCGACCATGCAGGACCCGGAACTCCTGAACAAGGGGCGTGATTCCTTTGTCGAATCCCTGCAGCATTGCGGTCTGGGCATCTACATGGGTAAACGCATGATGCCCGGCTTGCAGCACAGTAAGGAAAAGCATCTGGTTCCTGAGGACGATCCCAATTCTCCCCGCACCATCGATGCGCAAAATGAGGTGCGCCGTCAGGCCTTTAAACGGTTGGATCGGAAGATGACCACCATGCCCACCCAGATTGCCGCGGCCCGAGCCGACTTTTCTCATATCCCCGGTCTGAGTTTCCAGGGGCAGACCGCAACCTTGGCTCCGGGATCCCAAGAGGTCTTGATGCAGTTTATCGCCACCTTGCGCAGTAGTCTGGTCGGTCGTCAGGGCACGATTTACGTCTTGGGCCTGGCCCAGAAGGCCGGTTCCGATCAACAGGCCTGGTCCTTGGCCAGCCAACGGGCCCAGGTCGTGGCTGATATTATCGATCAACAGATCAATGGTCCCCAGTCCAGGGCTGCGACCCATGTCTATGCCTGGGGCGCGGGTCCGGGGTATCAGTGGGCCGGCCGCAAGGGTCCCATCGCCAATGACGCCCAGATTTTGATTGCAGTGCTTAATAATCGATGACTGGCGATCGTTTAATACCGATCACTGATGACTGATCACCGATTGAGGGTGTCAAGTTTTTCAACACAGCCGCATTGCGCCTACACAGAAGACCGGGAAAACTCCCCCGGATCTGCGATTTCTTCATTGGGCATGCCAATTGCAATACATTGGCCATGAATCGATGGCTAGTCTTATTTGGGGTGTTCGTATGGCTTAGTGTTGGGATCTCCATCGTTGGGGCTCAAACAGATAGCAATACGCCCATCCCCTCTTCACAGGAATTGCCGACTTGGCTGGATCCCAATCTTCCTGGTCACAACGGGGGAGTACCGGGTGCCATGTACGGTCGGGTCCTGTTGGGTTTGGTGATCGTGATCGTTTTGGCTGTGATCGTTCTGCTGTCGGCCAAACGTTTGATGGGACGTATCGGCTCAGGGCCAGGTCAGCGTATTCGGGTCAAGGAGACCTGTACCTTGGGGCCGCGCAAGGCCCTCCATTGGGTTGAGGCCGGAGAACAGCGTTTCCTCATTGCCAGTACCCCTGATCGAGTCGTGTTAATTTCGGAATTACTCGACCAAAAGGCCTGGGATCTGCCTGAGGCCGAAGGAGAGGTTTCATGATGCGTTGGGCCTGGATCGTGGGGATGGTGTTGGGGGTAAGCCCCGTGCTTTGGGCCCAAAATGGCCCGGCACTACCGGGACAACCCGATCAGGATTCGCCTGCGGGATTGCCACGTATCGGCGAACTGGTTGACGTGGTCAACCGGGCTACGGACAGCGTTCCTGAACGCAACTGGACCACCCCTGTACGTTTGGTCATTATCTTTACCGGGTTGGCCCTGTTGCCCAGCCTGTTTGTGATGATGACGTCGTTTACCCCGCATTGTCATTGTCTTGGGCTTTGTGCGGCGTGCCCTGTCCACTCAAAGTATCCCTCCCAACATTGCCATGATCGGGTTGGCTCTATTCCTGACCCTCTATACCATGGCGCCGACCTTTGAACGCATGAATACCGAGGCCGTTCAGCCCTATCTACAGGAAGAGATCGACTTCGGCACGGCCGGTATGATCTCTGCCGAGGTCTTAAAGGAGTTTATGCTGCGTAATTGTCGTCAGGCTGATCTGGCGTTATTTGTGCAGATGGCTCATATCGATCCCCCCGAGACCCCCGCGGATTTGGGACTGCACATTGTGATTCCAGCCTTTATTATCAGCGAGTTTCGCACGGCCTTTGTGATCGGCTGTTTGCTCTATATCCCGTTTTTGGTGGTGGACATGGTGATCGCATCGATTCTGTTGAGTGCCGGCATGATGATGCTGCCACCGGCCATGATCTCGTTACCGTTCAAATTGATTCTGTTTATCCTCGCCGATGGCTGGACCATGTTGGCCCGTAGTCTGAGTCTGGGATTCAACTGATTAAAGGTTATTGGGTTCACGGTTCAGAGTTCACGGTTGGTTGAAAATATTTAACGGTGAACAGTGAACCTGGAACAGTGAACAAACAAAATCGGAGGTTGTGTCATGGATAGCAGCTTTGCCCTGTATTTGGGGCGTGAGGCCCTGGAGACCACCCTGATGCTCAGTGCGCCGGTATTGATCACCTGTATGGTTGTCGGTATCGTGATTACCCTGTTGCAGGCGGTGACCTCCATTCGTGACATGACCTTGACCACGGTCCCCAAACTCCTGGCCGTGGGTGTGGTCCTGTTGATCTTTGGTCAGTGGGGTTTGCGGGTGATGGTGACATTTTTTCATGAAATCTTCGCCTATATTCAAAATGCCGGGCCTTGAGTGACATGATCCTTTGGTTAATTGCATTCTTTTTGATTCTGGCGCGGATCTCCGCGTATTTTTTATTTCTGCCGGTCTTTGGTTGGCAAGCCATCCCTGTACGCGTTCGCATGTGCACCATCGTGGTGCTTTCGCTTTTCTTTGCCTTTCATTTGAACTTGAGACCCGCTCCTGGGGTGTGGACCATGCCACGTGTCTATCTGGTAATTGCCAGTGAGATGACCTACGGACTGGCCCTCTGTGTCGTGGTCTATTGTCTCTTCGGCGTGGTCAAGATCAGTGGTCGCATCATTGAACGTCAGATGGGATTTGCCATGGCCGAGGTCATGGATCCCCTGACCGGTGAACGCTCCCAACCCTTGGGGGCGGCCCTGGAGATGATCTTTATCCTGATTTTTCTCTGTGCCAATGGCCATCACACGCTGTTGTTGGTGCTGGAACGCAGTTTTCAGAGCTATCCTTTGGGAACCATTCCCACCATCAAAACCCTGACCACAGCCATTGTCCAGGCCGGAAGTCTCATGTTGATGTTGAGTCTGAGGCTGTCCGCTCCATTGCTGGTGGCTTTCCTGTTGATGTTGGTGATCCTGGGGATCCTGGCGCGTCTGGTTCCGGAGATGAATATCCTGTTTATCAGCATGCCCGTGCGTGTGGGATTGGGCTTTCTGATGGCGGGCATGTTGTTACCGTTCTTTCAGGAATATATCAACGAATTTACCTTCTACATCAACGAGTTACTTCCGATCTAGATTATGGCTGAGCAAAACGGCGAAAAAACATTTGATCCCAGTGCGCGTAAGCTGAATAAGGCACGCAGCAAGGGACAGGTCCCCCGCAGTCAGGAGTTGACCAGTGCCGTGACTTTGATGGCCTTGATGTTGGCCCTGTGGGCCTTGAGCCGTTGGGTGCTAACGGGTTTCGAAGACCAATTACGGGGGGCCATTGCCAGTGACTTGGGGGTCTTTGACTCCATCGAAGCCTTTCATGGTTACTATTATCAGATCGTGATTGACGTCATCGTCATGGTCACTCCCTTCCTCCTCACGCTTATGATCGCTGGAATTGGGGGGACCATTGCCGTGGGAGGAGCAACCTTCTCTGCCGAGCCTATCCAATTGAAATGGGACAGTCTCAATCCCGCCAAGAACCTGGGCAAGCTTTTCAATATGAAGAGTCTGGTGCAATTGGCCCAGTCCATTGTCAAGATCCTGGTGATCAGCCTGATTATCTGGTTTTACCTGCGTGACAAGATGGAGTTGTTGGCCAACCTACGCTGGGCCTGGACCGAGGATATTTTGGGCGTTTTCGGTTCCTTGACCGTAGGGCTGTGTCTGCGAATCTGTGTGGTTTTGATCGCCATTGCCCTGACCGACGTGCTGTATCAGAAGTGGAAATACTTTAACGACATGAAGATGACCCAACAAGAGGTCAAGCAGGAACGCAAGGATACCGAGGGCTCTCCTCAGATCAAGTCCCAACAACGACGCATTGCTATACAGCGACTGGTCAACAACGCCAAAAAGGCCGTGCCCAAGGCGGACGTCATCCTCGTCAATCCCACCCATTATGCCGTGGCCATTCAATACAACCCCAAGACTATGGAGGCCCCGGTGGTTGTGGCCAAGGGTGCCGACCAGATCGCCCAACAGATTCGCGAGATCGCGCGTTCTTACGGTATCCCCATTGTACGTCGTCCGGAACTGGCCCGTACCCTCTTTGCCACCGTCAAGATCAACCAAGCCATCCCCGAAGGCCTCTACATGGCCGTTGCCGAAGTCCTGGCCATGCTGCATCGCATTCGTCTGCAGAAGAAGGCCGCTAGGGCGATGGTTTAGGTCTTAAAGAGAGTCAGACGTAGAGCATCCCGGTGTGTCAAAAAGGGGCGATGTTATCTCAAAAAAACGGGGCTTATATTGAACTAATCAATATAAGCCCCGCGAAGGATCAAGGGAATAGGCAGAGCGGCTATTGCCCTGACCTATTTATGGATCCATTACTGGCCCATGATGGAGACGATTTCACCCGTCGTGAGAGCCTTGTTGTAGATTCTCACTTCATCACGGATACCTTCTGACAAACGATCACTCTTCTCGGTGTTCGCACCAATGGCTACATTGTAGGTGGTGGTGGCGATACCGGGGGTAGAGTCCTTGGTGGAAATGATTTCACCGTCCAGATAGATCTTCAGTTGGCTACCATCGAACGTTCCAGCAGCATGATGCCACTCGTTGTTGATGTCGCCGACTTCAGCGTCGATCCACTTCCAACCACTTTCGTAGACGAAGAATTCAATGGCAGAGCCGTTACGGTGGCCCTTGAGGCACCAACCGTGATCGCCCTTGCTGATCCAAGGATCGTTCTGGCCATTGCCAAAGTCATTGACATTGATCCAGTTGGCCAGTGTGATCGCTTCAGAGAAATCGAAGTTGGGATCATTGCCGCAATCGACATAGTCATCGACGCCATCGAGTTGCAGGCCTTGGCCGACGATACCATCAACAAAGACCGGTTCGCCAACAATCGTGCCGTCCAGCATGTTTTCAGAGGCATCCATCACGTCACCATCCAGAGGATAGTAGGCGACCAGATTGTCCATGCCGGGATCCTTGACCGTGATATCGATCAGGTAGTCAATAGCATTGGCCATGAGCTGTGCACCGACCTCGGTCAGGTTGAATACACCTGATGTCGGAGGAATGGTCATGTCAGGGGTGTCACCGTCATTGCGGTCCTGGGTGCCGGCCATAAAGGCAATACGCGGGCCGCCAGCGAATTGGCCAGAACCCTCGTAGTATTCCACGCCTGCAGCCCATTCGGCGATGAAGACTTGACCCATGATGTCACCGAGGGCTGTGCCCAGCACGGTTCCATTACCGGCATCCGTGATGTCCACGAATGAGGTGTTACCAACGCTGACTTCGCCTGCACCCACATTAGGATCCAAAACTTCCAGTACAGAGCCTTCGACGCCAGCAAAAATGGGATGGCTATCTGCACCTGAGCTGAGCATGAGCATGGGGGCGCCGTTGTACTTCAGTGCCGTTCCCGAGTTGAACCACTTCATCCGACTGCTTCTCATGGCCCAGGCGTTGAGGTTGATCACTGGGGTGGCAATAGGATTGAAGGTCTCAGCCTTGGGATCACCCGACGAAATTCTACGACTGATCATAACCAGGTCAGCAGCTTCGAGTTCGGCAATCTTGTTAGGATCGAGGTTGCTGCCGCTCCAGTATCCGGGGCGAACATCGACATCGTAGCCGAGACCACCCAGCCAGTTGACCCAGCTCATATCGTCTTGAATGCCATCTTCGTCGCTGTCAGCAGCTCCGGTCACCCAAACAACAGAAGCACTGCCGGGCAGCAGGGTGTTGACGGCGTTGAGGAACAGTTGTTCACCCGCAGCGGTCAGGTTGTACATGCCATCGGGGACCGAGTTCTTGCTACCGGTACCTGCGACAAAGAGCATACGGGGGCCACCCGCAACAGCGGTGCCGCCTTCGAAGTAGGCTTGGCCAGCTTCCCAGACTGCGATGGAGACCTGATTGTTGGTCAAGGCCACCAGGGTGCCGTTACCGGCATCGTTGGAATCGGCCCAGTCTACGTTGTTGCCATCGGTGATGGCTGCGATTTGGTTATTCGCGTCGGCAATCACACCCGCGAGGATGGGGCTATCGGCAACGACGGTCATCAGGGAGTCCTTGGCACGGACAGTGGCGGTGGTGTTGAGCCAGCCCCACTTGTTGCTGCGCGCCATGTAGCCATTGAGGTTCAGGATGGGAGTGGTAATGGCGTTCCATTGGTTGGGCTCGTTGTCTGCGACAGAGGCATAAGAACCGCTATCGGCATTACGGCTGATGACGATGAGGTCGGCCGCTTCCAGTTCTGCGATCTTGTTGGGATCCAGGGTGCGGTAGCGTTGGGTGCCGTCTTCGGTGTTGTCACGATCGACGTAGATCACTTCGTGACCCTGGGCTTCCAGTACGTCCACCCAACCTTGATCTGCGGGTGTGTTCGGCTCATAATCGCCGTAACCCTTGTTGTCTGAAACCCAGATGATGCTGGCAGCTTGAGCCACAGTGGCGAGTGCCAGCAGGGTAACCAGCAATAAAGACATTGATTTCTTACACATTTAAGGCCTCCTTCAGTGAAATTAAATGGTGATTGATAATCCTCTCTTCTAGACTTCTAGATGATCTGCTAAGGTGCAACCTCCTTCCTACTACATCACAAGGCCCAATAGAATGGGGCCATTAGCAAAGCCTATTCGATGAAATAGAAAACTTCTTCTTCAATAACACATGGAACGAAATAGCAATCTTGTAAGCAAATACAATAATATTGCCGTAAATATTAGAAAATTGCTATTACGGTTGGTGTTACATGCGAAACATAGGGTTTTGTCTTCAGGTCTTATATCCCAGGACTAGGATTAATCATATATTAGCATGAGATTAGGGCAGTTTTCAAGAGGTACTGTCAACAGGGTAAAAATAAAGTTGATTTGTCTTGTTTTATTGTTCAGGGATTGTTTATCGATAACGGGTGCACGTTGTAATTCGTACAGGAAGGACCTTCGTTTTGGGGCAAAGAAACGTGCAATATAAATGATATTCACCTAGAATACCCAGTGACAGGTATAGGTGTTTTAATAGGAGTGCTGTCATGTCGTCCCAATCCAAATTTTTTGCGATTACCTTACTGTTAACCAGTGTCTCGTATCTTGCTGCCGAGACCGCAGTAGATGTAGCACTCGAAACCCAAGCAGCGATTCATGCTAATGCTGTACCCTGGATGTCACCTACCTTACCACAGGAGATTCAACGTAATGTGGAAGGCAAGGGCCAAGGTCTGGCTCGGCGCCTTGCACTGGGCGACGCAGACAAAGAGACCAAGGTTGCCGCACTCCTGACCGAACATTATGGTCGGGTATGGGCCTGGCATCAGCAGGTCGATGAGCGTCTCGATCTGGCTTGGAAGGCATGGGATGAAGCTCGCAATAGTAATAGTGCGGCTGGCAAGGATGAACTCAAGGCCCTGACCATCATGGTCGAACAGATCGATCCCATCTATGCCGAGTTTGCCCCCCAGATCCAGGGACTGCTCAAGGCCTTGCGGGTGGAGTTGAGTGAAGATCAGGTCACGGCCTTGCTGGACATGATTACCTTTTCGCCGGGGGTGGACAGGACTTACGATGCCTATTGTGACATGGTCCCGGAACTCAAAGACAACGAAAAGCAAATCCTCCGCCAACGCCTCGAACAGGCCCGCGTCGATTCCCTGGCCGCCTGGAGTGACAAACGCATTGTCAAAATCTTCAAGAAATACAAAATCCGCAACGAATTCTCCATCGACTACTTCGGCTACGGCTACCGCGAACACTACAAGGCTTGGGTGAATCGGGGCAAGAAGTAGGGAGGTAACTGAACAGTAGAATTCAGAACAAGGAACTCTGAATACCGAAGTTTCTCTGGATCAACAATAGTCACGATCGTGACTTAAATAAACTCAGAAATGATGAAGTATGGCTGTCGCCCAGTCGGAATGCCATCACTTCTGCGTTCTGAGCTCCTTGTTGGATATTCGACATTCAAAAAAACTAAGCGGGGCAGGACACTACCTTAGGGGATGTATCCTAGACGTTGACCAATCCAAAATCATAGATGAGTTGTCGTCTGGTTAGATCAAGCTCCTTGCTTTCAAGCACTGGGGCTAGAGAGGCTGGCTCTTTTCTTAGTTTTTCAAAGACACGCATGGCCTTGATGCGGGGATCACGGTAGCCGTTGAAGAGTACATCCCAGGTGTTGCCTGTATCGACCTTAGCCAGGCTGTTGACGATATCGTCCAGAATCATGAACAGGCTGTCATAGATATTGATGTCTTCCAGCCGTGCTTCGCGATGCAGTTGGATCGAATCGAAACAGCAGTTGCCCAAGAGCCAGATGGCATAGTTGAGGTTGACGTCGCAGAGTTTTCGGTATTGCTGCCAGAAGGAGGTTCGATCATGGCCTGTCTGCTGTATCAATACTTCTTCGTAGGCCTCCATTCGGCCCTCGTCCAGATAGTCACTGTGACGCCAGGCAGCCAGAAAACAGCAGAAACGCCAGAGGTGATTGCCTTGGACATGCTCGGTCCAAGGCTCCTGTTGGAATCGTTGGACAATGCGATCGTAATTGTAGAGCAGTCGGGCGGCATAGGCGTCGTCATGGGCGTAGGCCCAGGTATCCAATACCGAGAACAGGACCAGCAGTCGGTAGAAGACATCTTCTGGAACCTGTGAGCAAATGTCTGCATGAACTAAGCGGAGCTTCTTGACCGGCCATTCGCCCGTGAGCATGGTTCCCAACACCAGGTGATGTCGGATGATGAGGCTGGCCAGGACACGACTCTCCTCATCCAAGGGGAGATCTTGCAATGCAGAGGTTTCCTGTAGGATGTCATAGCTGTGTTCGCCATGATTGAGCCTGTCACGTACCTTACCGATGTCGTGATATAGGGTGATGACTTCGAGCAGGTCGTCATATTCTTGAAGACACTCTAGATAGCCTGTTGTATCTTCTAATCGACTCTGGTTGATGACCTTTGCGAGGTTGTCGAGTTTAGACCGAATCGTCGTATTGTGCTGGGTGATATCATCGATGAGTTTGGCATGTTTACCAACATCAATTCCTAAGCTGTTCCAGTTTAATGAGACCATTGCCTATTCCTGACTCGTGTGATTTTTTTATAAGGAGCTGCTTCGCAGGCTTATGCTAATAGATACCTCACGTTCGTTCGGTATGACGAGCGGGATCACCATTTGAAGTGACTTGGTCATCCCGAGGCATCGAGGGATCTGTTAGAAACAAGCATGCGAAGCATTTCATAACTCATAACTCTATACTCTAAACTTGCTTCGCCTTCCAACGTCCCCGCTTAAAGAATACCAAGGCGCTGATGGCCATGGCAGACTCTGCGATGACAATCGCGGAAAAGACCCCCTGCGGACCTAATTTTAAAGTCAAGGCCAGGATATAAGCCAGGGGGATCTCGAAGAGCCAGAAGCAGAAAAAGTTGATCTTGGTGGGTGTGGTCGTGTCACCGGCTCCGTTGAGGGATTGAACCAGGACCATGCCGACGCCATAGGCCAGAAAACCGGCGCTGACTATACGTAGGGCAACTGTACCACGTGCGATTACGTCAAGCTCATCGATAAAGAGGCGAATAAAGGTCTCCGGCCAAAACATGAGTGCCAGGCTGATCCCTCCCATAAAGAGGGCGTTGACTGAGGCGGTAATCCAAACCGACTTTTCCGCCCGGTTCGGTTCGTTGGCACCGAGGTTTTGTCCGACTAATGTAGCTGCGGCATTGGCCAGGCCCCAAGAAGGCAACAGGGCAAAGATGATAATGCGAATGGCGATGGTGTAGCCCGCGACCTCGGTGTTGCCGAAGGTCGAGACGATCCGCATCAGGCCAATCCAACTGGAGGTGGCAATGATGCTCTGGCCGATACCGCCGAGGGCTAGACGTACCAATTGTTGGATCGTCGCCAGATGGACGGCGATGTGACGTTGGGCTAGTTGTATGCGAGCATGTCCCCTGAACAGGATGTAAAATTGATACATCACCGCCAGCCCGCGACCGATGTTGGTGGCAATGGCTGCGCCCGTGACACCCAGGGCTGGAATTGGGCCCCACCCGAAGATCAATAGGGGATCCAGAGCTATGTTGAGTAGGTTGGCCATCCAGAGCACACGCATGGAGATGGCGGCGTCACCGGCACTGCGGAAAATCGCGTTGATGATGAACAATAGCATGATGACCGTATTGCCGGCCAGCATGACGTGTGTGTAGCCACGGGTCGCCTGGACGACATGGGCTTCGACTCCCATGAGGTGTAGCAACTGTGAGGCAAAGAAGCAACCCGGTATCGCGATCAGTAGGGACACGCACAAGCCCGTTAGAATCGCCTGGAAGGCTACACAGGAGGCCTGCTCCGGTTGGTGTTCGCCGATGCGACGTGCCACCATGGCCGTGGTTGCCACACTGAAACCGATGGAGATGGCGTAGATGATGGTGATCATGGATTCGGTGATTCCCACCGTGGCCACGGCATCGGCACCCAGGCGTGACACGAAATAGATGTCCACCACGGCAAAGACCGATTCCATGGCCATCTCCAAGACCATGGGCACGGCCAGTAAAAAGATGGCCCGGCCCAGATGACCTTGGGTGAAGTCCTGTTCGGATCCGGCGATCGCCTCCTTGAGATCTCTTAAAAGCCGACTCATGCGAGCACTCCCTTATGAGCCTTGACATTGATCCTTTGAAAGGTCTCTAGATAGCTACCGTTGGGCTGACGGGTTCTGTCGATCATCTGTTGCACGACACGCTGACGAAAACGACGCTGTTGTTCAAGGTTGTTCAATACCGTCATAAACGGAACCAGGCAGGGCTGGTCGATCCATCCGATCAGAGGTCGGGCGTCGGGGAAACGGGTGTCCCCACACCGGTTCCAGACCTGCACGTCACTGAATCCGGCATTACGAACGACATGGTCTGTCTCCTCAACCGTGGGCATGGTCCAGGGCCAGGTAAAGTAGTCAAAGTGAGGGGCGAACTCCGGCCTAGTCAGGGCCTGCTGCAAGGTGTCGATGAGATGGACGCAGTTACCCGCTCCGGCAAAGTTCAAACGAATGCGTCCACCGGGCTTGAGGGCACGGCGCACGCGTTGCATGAGCTGGTCATGGTTGTGCACCCAATGCAGGGCGGCATTGGAGAAGATGACATCGAACTCATTCTCGCTGCACAGGTGATTGATATCCAGCGTGCGGAACGAGAGGTTGTTCATGTGGCGATGTCGTTGACGTGCGGCTGCAGTCATCTGTTGTGAGGCGTCGATTCCCACCACCGAACCTCGTGGCACCTGTAGGGCCAGCAGGGCGGTCAGACGACCATCGCCACAACCCAGGTCCAGGATGGACTCGTGGCCCTGGAGCTTTAGCTCGTTGACCAGTTGCTGCCCCCAGAGTAGTTGATGGTCCGAGGCTGCGATATATTGTTGGGCGTTGAATTCAAAAACCATGGTTAGTCTCGATGTACAGAGTCCGGTGAAAACTGGGTGGCATGCTTACACTTGTGTAAGCATGGATCGCAACGATTATCATTGTGCTGGATCAGCATGCTTACGTGAACGTAAGCATACTCACCTGCTCGGTCCCGGAGTTCACTCGGCCAATAAATTCTTCTATCACCTTGGGTGGTTCACCCGCTGCTTGAATCCGGATCGGTTCTGTGATCAGCTTCATTGTTTGTCCTTTTTCCTTTAGTATTCTACCCTTTACAACAATCCACACACACAAACGGCACCGTTAAGGTCAGGTCACCTTCCTTCTGGGCGATCTCATTGAGCCTGGTCTCAAGTTTTGCAAAGACCTCATCACGTCGATCTTCCGGGACAATGGCCTTCCAACTCTCTAGAAAGGCGATCTGAATGAGGAAGTGGTTAAACATCGTCGTTCCATCCAGGAAACGCATGGTAAAGCGATGGTGCTGGATGTCCTGAATTGCAAAACCCACGCGATCGATAAGTGACATGGTCTCGGGCAGGGGTTTACGCTTGGCATGGATGTGTTGCTTGAGGTCGGCGACGATCTTGCCCAGATTCAATTCTACCAAGGTGGCCTCAAAGGCCTGATAGAATTCCAGCATGGTCTCCGGCAGGTTCTCGGTAAAGACCAGTTGAGCCCCGGGCTTGGCCACACGATAGCACTCCTGCCAGACACGCTCGTCATCAGCCACGTTATTCAATCCATTGTTAGAGGTGATCAGGTCAAAGGCCTCGTTATCCAGGGGCATCTCTTCGGCCTGGGCCTCCACGATAGTGACATTGGCGATACCGGTCTGGGCCAGTTTGAACTCCATGCGTTCTATTGCCGCCTGCCAGGGCTCCAAGGCATAGACCTGCGAACTCGGCCCCAGACGCTGGGCTAGTTCCAAAGTCGGAAAGCCCAAGCCGGATCCGATATCCAACACCTTGAGGTTGGGACGTAACAAGATCGATTCCAACAGGGCCAACCCAAACGGAGCCGACCAAAGCGGTACCTCATCCACAGCCGAAACCAAGGTTGGATTCTCAAGGTCCCAAGTTTTGTTAAGGAATGTATTCATAACCTTAAACCATTTCGTAATTCGTAATCGTAATCAGCGAAGCGGTAATCGTAATCGGTATTTTTAAGTTCGAGACATCGATTACGAGTACGATTACCGTTCGCCTGCGGCTCACTGATTACGAGTTAGACAACTAGTCATGATCCTTTCCATCATAAATCCACAGCGGCTGGCACTTGGCCGGTTTGACAAAGCCCATCTTCTCATAGAAGCCCACGGCGTCACCGTCGGCCAGGACCGTATGCTGATGAAAGCCTTGATAACACTGTTGTAATCGTTGAATGATTTCGCGGCCGATTCCCTGTCCTTGATAATTCGGATGCACGCACAGGTGGGGATAATACACCACCAGGTAACCATCCGAGATGGCGTTGCCCAGACCTACCAGCCGATCTCCATCCCAGGCCGTCACGACCGTATGCGAATGGGCTAGGGCCTGGAGCAGGACATCGGGTTTTTCGGCCGAAGACCAATGTAAATCCCGGTACAGGGTTAACACCTGCTGAGCTGGCAGCTCCTTGCGATCCTCGTAGCGGATATCTGCTGGCCTACTCATGGAGCATGTCCTCCAGGATGCGGACGGCATCTTGTACCACAGGCCGACAGACAGAGACAAAGACACTTTTATCTATTGCCTCCTGGTGTCCCTCGGGTTGACCGATATCACAGCCCAGCAGGTCGCGACAGACAATCGAACCGTATTGCTCCTTGAAGCGAGCGGTAAAATCGCGAACGCGATCGTTGATTTTATTTTTCTCTGCAGTCGTGGCCGTGGGACCTTGCCAGGTGTATAGTCCCAAGGCCAAAAAGGCCCCGGTCACCGCACCACAGACCTCGCCCATCCGTCCCATGCCACCTCCGAAGCCGCTGGCTATCTTCAGGGCCATCTCCGGGGTGATGTCGATGCTATCGCAAAAGGCGGACAGCACAGCCTGTGAACAAAATTGACCTTCCTTAAATAGGTCCAATGCCTTGTCTGATCGTTCACTCATAAATTTCTCCATTCCAATGTTAATCAAGATAGCCCTTGGCTTTAAGAAGTTCCGCGGTAAGGATGGCACCTCCGGCTGCACCGCGTACGGTATTATGCGACAATCCCACAAAGCGGATGTCGAATACCGGACAGGGTCGCAGGCGTCCTAAGGTGACGGCCATACCCTTTCCGGCATCGCGATCCAGACGCGGTTGCGGTCGGTCCGATTCTTCGCGATAGATCATCGCCGGGATGGGGGCCGAGGGCAACTCCAATCGCTTCGGCTCGCTGGTGAAGTCCTGCCAGATCTGCCTGACCTCGTCCAGGCTGGGGATGCATTGACTGAACTTGAGACTCACGCAGGCCATGTGGCCGTCGATGACCGGCACGCGATTACAGTGGGCCGCAATGGCGATGGAGGTGTCAGGGATGACCTTGCCGTCGCTGACCTGGCCCAGGATGCGTTGCGGTTCGCGTTCGGACTTTTCTTCTTCGCCCCTGATGTAGGGCACCACGCCGTCAATCATGTTATAGGAGGACGGACCGGGGTAGCCCGCACCCGAGACGGCCTGCAGGGTGGTGACGATCATGGCCGAGACGGGAAACCCCGCCTGTTGCAGGGCATAGACCGGCGTGACATAGCTCTGCACGCTGCAATTGGGCTTGACCGCAATCAGTCCCTTGTTCCAGCCGCGTTGCTGCCGCTGGGTTTGGATCAGGTCGGCGTGCTGGAAGTTGACCTCCGGGATCATCATGGGGACGTCGTCCGTGGCACGATGGGCGGAGTTATTGGACACCACCGGGATATCGGCCGCGGCATAGGCTTCTTCCAGACGACGGACCGTGTCTTTATCCGCTTCGATGGCGGAAAAGACCAGGTCGCATTGTCCTGCAGCCTGGGACACGTCATTGGCATCGCCCACGATCAAATTTTCGATCGAGGCGGGCACGGGCTCGGCCATGAGCCAGCGACCGGCTACGGCTTCGTTGAAGGTTTTACCGGCCGATCGTGGCGAAGCCGCCACGTAGACCACCTCGAACCAGGGATGGTTGTCTAACAGACGCAGGTAGTTCTGGCCCACCATACCGGTGGCCCCTAGGACTCCAACGCGAATAGGGTTCATGAGTATGCTCCTTAAGCTAAGTATTCTCTACGAACGGGTGACCAGGCGTCGACGGCCTTGACCGCATCGTCCTGAGTATAAGCTGCATGTGGGACATTGGACGGCAGGGCGATGGTTTCACCTGCCTTGACAGCAATGACTCGGTCATCGACTTCGAAATAAAGTGTGCCTTCCAGAACCAGGGTAATTTGTTCACTTTCATGCTGATGCATGTCGAAGCGACTGTTCGGTTCGATCTCAAAGTAGGTCAACATGGCCTGTTCCAGGCCGACAGCCCACATGCTGGCTCCCGGAACAGCGGGATGCAGGGTGAGATTGGTTTTTGAATAATAACATGCAGTTTGTGACATCAGATTCTCCTTGAATGAGATGCAATAAACGCCGTCATTGCGAGGAGCAAGGCGACGCGGCAATCTCAACCGTTAAACAACGGAAGATTGCTTCGCTTCGCTCGCAATGACTTTTTTTTTAATATAATGTTCCTTTGGCGATCAACTGTACTTTTCCGCCGACTTGAATGTGGTAACTCTTGTCGGTCTTGTTGGCCTTGAGATTCAGTCTCGACGGACGGTGGATTTCCATTCCTTGCTCAACCTGGATGTCCACTATCGAGCTGCCCAGGACCTGATGTTTACTCAGGTAACCGGCCAGACAACTGTTGGCACTGCCCGTGGCCGGATCTTCCGGGATGCCCAACAGGGGGACGAACACGCGGACATTCAGTTGGCAGTCCGGGCGATAGGTCTCCGGTGTAAAGACCAGGATTTCACGGGTTTGCTGAGGTTCGTTGATGATCGTTTCCAAGGCCTCGGTGTTGACGCGAGTACGTTTGACCGCATCTAGACTCTTGAGCGGAACGATGATAAAGGGCAAACCGGTCGAGACCACCTCAATGGGCCAGCGTGTGTCGATGTCACTGTCTTGGAGGTTGAGAATGGCCGCCAGGTCGCTGGATTGATAGGTCTTGCCAAATCTGGGCGGCTTGGTGGTCATCCATAAACGCTCTCCTTCGCGACGGACGGGGATCTGTCCCACGCCCAGATTGAGCCGGATCTCTGTCGGATCGGCTCGGCCCAGGACTTCACTGAGGACATAAGCCGTGCCCAGGGTCGGATGTCCGGCAAAGGGCACTTCTTCACCGGGGGTGAAGATACGCACGTCAAAGCCACCATTGGACTGTTGGTCCGAGCAGATAAAGGTCGTCTCGGAGTAGTGCATCTCACGGGTGATCTGCAGCATCTCTTCAGAAGAGAGTCCCTGCGTGTCCGTGACCACAGCCAATTGATTACCGCTATATTTTGTTTCTGCAAAGACATCGACGATATAGAAGGTTCGGTTAGGCATAGTTTTCTCCGTATGACTCCTTTGTTGATTATCTTGTATTACAACGCAAAATTCAGGTTTAGGTTCACCGTTCACAGTTGAATGCGGCTACTTATTTATAACCGTGAACGGTGAACCTGGAACCGTGAACCTGTTTTTTAATAGAGTTCTGTTGTTGTATTTCCATCCTGACCGATCCTGACCAGGCATTCGCTTAGGATGCGAATGCCTTGGTCAATGCGGTTGGGATCGGCATTGGAGAAATTCAGTCTTAGGCAGTTCTCGCCACCCCCATCCACGTAAAAGGGCGTACCCGGGACAAAGGCCACCTTTTCCTTGATCGCCAGTCCGAACAGCTCCAGACTGGAGACACCCTGGGGCAGCGTGATCCAGAGGAACATACCCCCTTGTGGGCGAGTAAAGTGAACGTCCTTCGGAAAGTAGCATTCCAGGGCATCAATCATGGTGTCACGCTGTTGACGATACACGGCCTTGACCTGTTGCAGATGAGAATCCAAGTTGTTGTCGGTTAAATACTGCAACAGGATTTGTTGATTCAAGGTGCTGGTGTGCAGGTCCGTGGCCTGTTTGACCAGGGCCAGCTTGTCCAGGATGTCACGCTCGGCACAGATCCATCCCAATCGCAGTCCCGGTGCCACGGTCTTGGAGAAGCTACCCAGCAAAACAGTCTTATCCGGCAAGAGCGACTTGAGCAGGGTGGGCTCATCACCGTCGTAGCGGAGTTGGCCATAGGGATCGTCCTCGATCAAGACGATGTCTTCGTTCTTGAGACGATCCGCCACTTCTCGTCGCCGGGCTTCGCTGTAGCTGATGCCTGAGGGATTCTGATAACTGGGCACGGTATACAACAGCTTTGGTGCCGCATGATTGAGCATCAAATCCAGGGCCTGAACCTCGAGCCCTTGTTCGTCCAAGGGAATCGCCATGAGGTTGGGTTCGTAGACACTCAAGGCTTGGATCGCACCGAGGTAACCGGGGCGTTCCATTGCGACGGGGTCGTCTCGGTTTAAGAAGACCTTGCCTATGAGGTCCAGGCCCTGTTGTGAACCGCTGGTAATCAGGATATCGTCGGCCGTGACATCGAGTCCGGAACGCTGTTTCAGATCAGTAGCGATGTGTTGGCGTAATTCAGGCAGTCCGCGTGTGGTGCTGTATTGTAGGGCACCCTTGCCTTGGGACTGATAGACCTTTTGGGTGGCCTCGGCCAGTTCCGTGACCGGGAAGGTCGCCGCATTGGGCAGGCCGCCGGCAAAGGAGATCACGCTGGGGTCGAGGGTGACCTGTAGGATTTCGCGTATGAAAGATTGAGGAACGCGTGTGAGTCGTTGTGCATATTCAGCTGTCATGTTATTTGATCCTAAAGTATTCGAAGAGGACTTCTTGGTTGATCGGTTGTGGATTGTTTTGAATCCATTGGACAATTCGTTCTTGCAGCAGTACGAGCAGAAGTCCACCCAGGACAAAGATCGTGGCTACGATTTTTACCGCATTGAGCTTTTCTCCCAGGAGGCCGGTGGAGGCCATCATCGCGATCGGTGGCGACAGCAACGCAAACGGAGCGACGACCTTGGGGCTGTAGGCAGAGATGAGTTTACCCCAGATCCAGAAGGCAACCACGGTAGAGAGGATGCCCGTATAGATGATGGCCCCCACGCCAAGCAACGTGGTGTGTTGGAGGGCTTGCCATTGTCCATTTTCAAAGAGCAGTGAGAGTCCGAGCAGCGGTATCGGAGGGATCAAACACATCCACACCATCAGACTCAGCATGTTCACAGGTCCCGCCATCTTTAATAGAATCGTTGATACCGCCCAAGCCAGGGCTGATCCCAAGATGAGAACCAAACCAATGAAGGTTCCTTGTTGACCGGCGTTAACCATTAACATGGCGATGCCGGTCATCGCGATCGAGGTGCCGATCCATTGCCAGAGTGTCGGGCGATCGCGTAGGATCACGGCGGACAGAATTAAGGTGAAGATTACGTGGATTTGCACCACCACGCTGGAGGTCGAGATCGAGGCACCCAGGTACATGCCCACATAAACCAGGCTGTAGACCGCGACGCCCATGACCCAACCGATGGTGATGATCCATCGCCACGGCACGTCATGTCGTTTGACCCAGAGCGCGGCCGGGAAGAAGGCCACGCTGAAACGCAGGGCAGAAAAGAGCAAGGGAGGGTAACTCCCTAGCCCAACCTTGACCACTACGAAGTTGAATCCCCAGATCAGGGTTGCCAACATGGCCAGACTGATGTGTGCCAGTGACATTGTATTGCTCCTTAACGATTTCGTGTTTGTGTCACTTTGTATGCGCAGACCTTCTGCGCAGGGGTTAGGTTGCTTCTTATTTAGTTGCTTTCCTGGGGTGTTATTGCTATCGCCCCAAAAAAGAGGTCATAAAAAAAGGCCTTTCAGGTTTCCCTGAAAGGCCTTTAGAAAGCAGATTAAGACATCTCAGGGACATTTTCGCCAGGGGGTCAGCATAAATACAAGACCGGTAATCGCGATGGTCAAGGCGGCATGCTTAGCGCACAGGGTCACGCAACGGCTGAAGCCGTCAATGGTGCGTGTGGCTGTGTTGTTGTTAAAGCTAAACATGTCATTATTCCTTAAGATGTTTATTAAAACATGAACAATAACAAGATATCGGTCTGGATGTCAAGGGAGCTTTGGTAAAAAGTTTTAAAAAGTCTAGAATTGGTGAGTTGTTAAGTCTTGGTTAGGCTTTCAAACAGTACGCCCAAGGCAAAGAGGCAGATGATTACACCTGCGATGCGATTGATGAGTGTGAGATGGTCATCATCGACCCACTGTCGCAAGGCCCCGGCGAGCAAGCTAAGGGCCAGCCACCAGATAGAGGCCCCCACAAAGACACCGGCAACCAGTTGGAGACCTCGATTATGTTGGCAGGCTTCAAATCCAAAAGTGCTAAAAATGGCAACAAACGCCAGGATCGTGATGGGATTGAGCAAAGTCAGGATGAAGGTCGAAAAGAAATTGCCGGCGTGAGCGATCAGGTTATTGGAGAGGACACGGCGTTTGCCGGGTTTGAAAAAGGTTTTGATGCCCAGGGCGAGGAGGGCAATGCCGCCGCAGGATCCAAGTAGGCGTTGATGTTCCAAAAGGAACTCTGAAATAAACGAGACTCCGAGAACCGCTATAGCGGCATAAGCGGTATCGGCCGTGGCTGCCCCCAGTCCTGAGATGAAACCATGGCGTTTTCGACCGGATAGGGCCCGTTGTATGCAGAGAACGGCAATAGGCCCGACCGGAATCGAGATCAAGAAGCCGATGAAGATACCTTTAAATAAGACATTTATATTCATGACACTCACTTCGAAAGAGGCTATGGGATGGAGGTTTCTATAGATCTACTGAGCCAGGTTGGGATTTGGTCTAGTCCATCCAGCACTGTCGTGTTACAGGCCTCGAGGCGTTCTGGTGTTTGGTGTCCCTGGTGGATAAGGATGCAATCTGTGCCCAGGGCCTGGGCCACTTCATAATCGTGGGTAGTATCTCCAATGAGGAGAATCTTGTTGGGATCGATATTGATCTGTTGTATCAGCTCTTGGCCAACCTGCACCTTGCTCTTGGCATGCAGGTCACTAAGCCCGGCAATATGATCAAAATAGTCGGCAATGCCGAAGTGATGAACAATCTCATGTAATAGTGATTGGTGGTAGGCCGACAGAATCGACTGAGACAGGCCAAGATCTCGACATTGCTGTAAAGTCGCTTGGGCATGGTTGTGTAGGGGGCAGGCCTGCTGTCGCTGTGTATATAAAGCGATATAGTCTTCGGCAACCTGCTGGTAGGATTCTTGACTGAAATCAAAGCCTAGGATTTGGTAAAAGCCTTCGACTGGAAAGTCGAATTCCTGACGATAAAATTCATAGGTCGTTGGATTTTTCTGGTATTGACGGCAAAGGGTGTTGAGGACTTCGACGCAGGTGTGTACGTCGTCCAGCAGGGTTCCGTTCCAGTCCCAGATCAGATGGCGATAGCGAATCAATGCGGTACTCCTAGGTAATCATTATATAAAACCACCTAGTTTACTAAAAAGGGAGTGACGAAACCAGTGTGTAGAAAAAAAGGTGTCGCCGTAAGGGGCTATGTCTTACGGCGACCCGATGCAAAAAGGTGTTGTTTTAGAAAATGCCGAGCCGATCATTATCACCACACTCCTATCGGACAAGGGGGGTCGAAGGGATAGGCTCAACAGGTGCCTTACTCAGATGTTCCGAGTGTCATCTGAATGGCATTGGGTGAAGTTCAACAACAAACAATCGATCTATTCCGCGCCTCGAATAGATGACTCAGGGTGTTGACTGTTGAAATCCAACCCTGTTGACCCGATCCCGCAAGTTCGACCGGCGCGCCTCGACACAAATGGCCATGGCAAAACGACCGTACTTCAGCGGTCAGGGTGCAACACTTGTGGAGGCACGACGAAATGACAGCTCGGCCTCCTCCTTCAATTTCAAAGTTCTACGTTCTCTCTACTTCGTTCGAAAGGTAGTTCCGTCCATATGGCCTACGAATAAAACCACCATGTTGATATTGTGCCGAGATTTGGCTCAAATGTCAACACAAAATGTTAAAATAGGAAAGCAAAAATCGAATGGTGATTTCGGAAAACCCGCGTGTAAAAAGGGGAAATTGGGTAGGTGGTTTGAGGCTATGAGGTAAAACTAGAGTGATTCACTATGTATTGTATAAACTTGTGATTCCCATAACATCGCTCATGATGTTGTTTTATTATGTGCTTTTGTTGCATGCCTCCTCGGGGGTAGCCGCAGACTGTCGCTAGCATTGCCTATCGCGTTGTGTAGGATAGGGGCATTCTTGTGACTCGAGGCTTGGAGTTAAGCGGGATAAGCGGGTAAAAATAGTCTAGAAAAGGCCCCGTTTGTCACACAAAAAAAGACGCTTTAGGTTATTAATGCCCCAAGGCTGAGGCGATTGCCTGGATAAATGCCGGAGTGGTTCCGCAACACCCACCTAGTAGATTGGCACCGCACGCCTTGATTTGTTGTATCGCCTGGGCGAATTCATCGGGAGCTACCTTATAAACGGCTTGTCCGTCTTCGATCACGGGTTTGCCGGCGTTGGGTTCGGCCAGCAGGGCGACGCCTTGGTGGCCAGAGATTGCCGAGGCCAGGCCTTGGGTCAGCTCTAGGTATTCTTCTAGGGTGGCACTGCCGCAGTTGTAACCAATGGCATCAACGCCCAGGTCCAACAGACGTTTGACTGCGTCCTCGGGAGAAACACCCATCATGGTGCGAAAACCGGTGGGATTGCGATCATAGGCCATCGAGGTAAAGATGACGGCATCAGGAATCACGGAGCGCACGGCCTGCACACCCACCTCGATTTCTTCCAATGCGGTCATGGTCTCGATGATAAAGCCATCCACGCCTCCGCCCAGCAATCCCCTGGCCTGGGCGGCAAAGGCCTCCTGTAATTCTTGGGGTCTGAGCAGACCGAGGGGTTCGAGAAAATCCCCGCAGGGGCCGATGTCACCAATGACATAACGATCCTCACCTGCGGCTTGGCGGGCGAGTTGGGCGCCGGCTGTACAAATCGCCTCGGTCTGATCGGCTAGGTTGTGACGCTTGAGACTGATCGCATTGGCACCGAAGGTGTTGGTCAAGATGGCCTGGCTACCGGCGGCGATATAATCGGCATGTACGGCCTGGATGATCTCCGGGGCCTCGATATTGAGATAGTCATTGCCTTGAGAGGGTTGAGCGCCGCGGGCTATCAGTTGGCTGCCCATACCACCATCCAGGATCAATGGGCCTTGGGTGAGTCGTTCTTTTAAAGCTGTACGTGCCATGATATCGTCCTAAAGGGTTCATCGTGTTCGATAACGGTGGCATTGTATCTAATGGGCGAACAATGGGCAAAGTAATTATGAGGTCTGTTGTCGGCAGGGGAATGGGTACTCATTAGAACCGTGACACTTGTATGTCTCGACCTTCAGGAGTTCTTGCTATGGATGAGTTATG
Organism: Sedimentisphaerales bacterium; assembly: GCA_963662565.2. Classification (GTDB taxonomy): domain Bacteria; phylum Planctomycetota; class Phycisphaerae; order Sedimentisphaerales; family Anaerobacaceae. The sequence continues at coordinate 105,578 of CAXXXG010000039.1, forward strand.
GGTGATTACCTTTGCCTTTTTAATCATACTCAAGGGGAAATGAATATTCAGCTTTTCCGCTAATGGGATGTTGAGGTAGATCTGTCCTTTTTTGTTGGTAGCGACTGGGATGTCTTGGGGTGAAGTTCCGGATAGAATTTTTATAGCAGCTTCTGCAGCCCACTGCCCCTGTTCTGTAGGAAGTTTGGTGTAGCCCATGAGTGAAATCGTAGACTCTTCCGCCTGGACACATCCCGTAGGAATCCTGGTGTTATTCAAGGTGAATTGTTCGGCAACGGCTTTGTCAAAGTGCTTAACTCCCGAAGTTGAAAACATAATCATCATATCGCAATCGGCTTGTAGTTTGTTGAAACCTGCTTTCCAGGCTCCAAAATCCTCCGCAAGAACCACATTCAGTAGAATATTGAATTTCTGTTGAATGTTTTCGACTTCCTTTTGGTCGGTTAGGGTATGGCCCCCAAGGAAGCCGATTCGATTTCCCTGAGTATATTCTGACATGGCCTTGATGAGTTGAGGAGTTAAAGCAACCTCGATCATGCCGGTTACATTGCGACAAGGAAATCCATAAATCGAGGCGTCCCAATTGACACCGCAAAAGACAACCGGAATGTCACTGTCTTTTAAGTAGGGCACAACGAGATATTTGGAGGCATTATCATCGGCCGCAATGACAACGTCGGGCTGCCATGCATCAATCGCTTCCTTGGCTTTGAGAGCGGCATTTATTTTAAACTGCTCTTGAGCCACTTGAATTTGATCCGAGCTGGCATCATCGGGTGTGCTTAAGGTGCTATAGACTTTAGTGTCCATGTGGCAAACTCTCAATTCGACCTTGTCATATAGAGTTCGTTGGACACCCTCATAAATACCATCGCTCCAGTCGTAGCCTTGATGGTATGAATCGATCAAGAGAACCTTGTCCTTGGCGTATAAAGCGGATGTGCCAAGGATTATGAGTTCCCAATAAACCATTATCAGAATGAGCTTGGATGTCATTTGACGCTCCTTGGGTTATGTGGAAGGCGGATTTTTAAGGGAGCCCCCGATCCCCTTGGTGTTCTATGATAACACCTGTTCTAGATACACATCATCCGATCATGGGTGTATCGGGTAAATGGTGAGTGGGAATTCATTCTAAAAGACTCGGGTTTTAAAACTCAAATAGGGAAGAAAGGGGACTCGCTGATGGTGTCATAGGGCAGATTTTTATGGGCACGACGAAGGGATGCAAATTGAATTTGGGATAACGAATGGATTATAGGGACTTTTATGGCAATTCGAGAAAGGTTTGGAGTTGTTCTGTCAAGGAGGTTAAGGGCTGCCCGATGGTGGTGATGGGAGGATATGCACTCTGTAATTCTGTCAGGAGATCGATTCTTTTCAACTGTTCCAGCAGCTCCAGGGTAGGGCCCAGGACAAAAGTACGTGAGAGATCTGGATGGGGTAATTTCAGTTCTTGTCGTCGGTATTGAAAATTGTCGTATAGGATTAAATCCAAATCAATCGTTCGTGGAGCGAATTTGTCATCCGTACGAATACGTCCTAGCGAATCTTCAATGGAAGCGAGGCAATCCTGTTTGAGAGACTCCGGGGTTGTCAAGGTTTTGATACACCAGACGCCATTGACAAAGGGAGGTTGATCAGGACGTCCTATGGGATTGGTTTGGTAGAATGTCGAACTGGCAATGATTCGCTCTTGTTGTTTAAGTCGTTCTAAAGCACGGGGAATATGGATTAAGGGGGCAATGTTTGAACCTACCGCGATGAAGGCGTGTACGAATGTCACTGGTCTCGATTCCTGAGGATTTCCACACCCACCGTTCGGGCGAACCGTAGGGCGGTGGGCTTTTCTACCAGCACCTTAACCTGTTGTACCCGTTCGTTGGACAGGCAGATATCGGCAATGGCCTGAGCTAGAGCTTCGACCAGGAAGAATTGGGATGTCTCAACCATGGCCAGGATTCGCTTCTTGAGGGCTTTGTAATCTACGGTGTCGCTGATATTGTCACTGACGCAGGCCTGACGCAGGTCCGCCCAAAGAGTGAGGTTGATGACCACGTCTTGTTTCTCGCGACGTTCATCTTCGTAGATGCCGATGATACAACGAAAACCCAGGTCACGGATGTGGATCTGGTCCAGGGGATTACTCATACATGCGTCCTTTCAGATGTCGACCGCCATCGACATAGATGATCTGGCCGGTGACAAAGCGACTGTGTAGGAGGAACAACACGGCCTCGGCCACGTCCTCGGGCTGGCCGTAGCGATTCATGGGGTTGGTGTGGGCCAGTTTTTTTAGATAATCCTCATTCTGTCCCTCGGGGGGTAAGATCAGGCCTGGGGCCACCGCATTGACCGTGACATCAGGAGCCAGTTCCATGGCCAACATAGAGGTCAGGGTCGCTAGGGATCGCTTGCTCAGATGGTAGGCCGCATGTTGTTGGTCGTAACTGGTCACGCGGGTATCGAGCAGGTTCACGATGCGTCCCGGTCGTTGCTGTTGGGCCAATGCACGGGACAAGATCAAGGGTGCCATGGCATGGATTTTCATGTTTTGCAGCAGAGACTCCGATGTGGTTTCCCATAAAGTCTCGGTTGGGAAAATGGATGCATTGTTGATCAGAATATCAATGGGGCCGGCTACCTCCACGGCTCTTGCGAACAAGGACAAACACTGGTCCGTATGAGAGAGGTCTGCCTGGAGACTCCAGGTCAGTTTGTTCTTGGCCTGGAGTTCTGTACAGAGCTGCTTGGCCAGGTCCTCCGATAGGTGATAGTGAACCACGACTTGGGCTCCCTGCTCAGCCAGGGCCAAGGCGATGTTGCGTCCCAATCGTTTGGCTGCCCCGGTGATCAGGGCGGTTTTTCCAGCTAATGAGTTGTGTTGTGTCTCTCTCATGGTCAAGGTGACGACATTGTACCCGATCCTTCGGTCAATGCAACCGTTGCTTGTAACGCAGATTATAGCGCGTTACAGTATGCCCCATAGTATGGCTTAACGAAAGGAATGAGAATGGCAGAGGTTGAATGGTCAACGATCTTGATCGCCTTTGGTTTGACCCTTTTTGCCGGATTGGCCACGGGCATCGGCAGTGCTTTGGCTTTCTTTGCCAAACGCACCAATACCAAGGTCCTTTCGACGGCATTGGGATTTTCGGCCGGTGTGATGCTCTATGTCTCTTTTATTGAGATCTTTGTCAAGGCCAAGGACAGCCTGGTTGAGGTCTATGGCGACCGTCTGGGCTATTGGATCACCACCCTGGCCTTCTTTGGCGGAGTAGCCGTAATTGCCTTGATCGATAAGCTCGTGCCCAGTTTTGAAAATCCCCATGAGATCCATCGTACCGAAGAGATGGATGAAAAGCCCAAACAGGATAAAAACAGCGGACTCTATCGCATGGGCCTGTTTACTGCCCTGGCCATTGCCATTCATAACTTTCCCGAAGGCCTGGCCACCTTTGCCAGTGCCCTCAAGGATCCCACCTTGGGTGTGGCCATTGCCGTAGCGATCGCCATCCACAACATCCCCGAGGGAATTGCCGTATCCATTCCCATCTATTACGCCACCGGTAGTCGACGCAAGGCCTTTATCCATTCCTTTCTGTCGGGCCTGGCCGAACCGGTCGGGGCCTTGGTCGGTTTCGTGCTCCTGCGGTCCTTTTTCAATGATACAATCTTTGGCATCCTCTTTGCCGGGGTGGCGGGGATCATGGTCTTCATCTCCCTGGATGAACTGCTGCCTACAGCCCAGGAATACGGTGAGCACCACCTTTCGATCTATGGCCTGATCGCGGGAATGGCCGTCATGGCGGTAAGCCTACTTTTATTCGCCTAATCTCCAACTTTACGGTATACTCTGCCCGCTCGCCGTAAGATTCGAGCCTTAGACAGAGCTAATATTGTATCTATGGAGATCCATGCATGTTTGAACGCTTCACCGAGGACGCCCGCACAGCCATGGCCCTGGCCAACCAGGAGGCCCAACGCTACCATCACGAATACATCGGCACCGAACATGTCTTGCTGGGGGTGATCCTGGCCAGCCAGAGTGTGGGAGCCGATATCCTTCATAACGTCGGGGTTGACACCCGGAGCCTGCGTCAGGAATTGGAAAAGGTCGTCAAGAGTGGCCCCAAGACCGTGACCACGGAAAAACTACCCCAAACCCTGCATATCAAGATGGTGGTGGAATACGCCATCTCCGAGGCCCGGGCCCTACACCATCCCAATGTCGGCACCGAACATCTGCTGCTCGGTATTCTGCGTGTGCCGGACGGCCATGCCGCTGCCATGCTGACCGACTTGGGCCTCCATCTCGAGGCCATTCGCAATGCCATTGTCAAACGCATGGCAGGCAAGGCCTGCGAGGCCATCGAGCAGACCGGCGAAGACCTCATTGCCCAGCCGCCTTCGATCGTTCCTGAGGCAGAACCGGTGACCGATCCGGTTGAGCGACTGCGTCAACTCATCCAGGCCCCCGAAACCCTTGTTACCCCGGACGCCTATGATCCCATCAGTGCCCAGGTCATTGTCGAGGCCGGTTTCGAGGCTGTGCAATGCAGTGGTTACAGCATGGCCTGTTCTTTAGGGTTGGCCGATGAACGCGATCTATCCCTGCCGCAAAACCTGGCCACCACCGAGCGCATCGTCAAGGCGGTGCAGGTACCGGTCATCGCCGACGCCGAAGACGGCTATGGCAATCCCGTGCAGGTTCCCATTACCGTGCGTCAATTCCTGGAAGCCGGTGTGGCTGGGATCAGCCTGGAAGATCAGGTTATGGGCTGTAAGAATGGCGTCAAGGTCATCGCGCAAGACGAGATGATCGAAAAGCTTCAGGCCGCCCGGGCGGCCGCCGAAGGTCGTGACTTTGTGCTCAATGCCCGCACCGATGCACTCAAGGCCGGAACGGATCGCCAGGTGCAACTACAAGAGGCCATCAAGCGTGCCAATGCCTATTTGGAAGCCGGTGCGGACATGGTCTTTGTCGCCTATGTCGAGAGTCTGGACGAGGCCAGTGCCCTCGTTAAAGAGATTCAAGGTCCGGTTGGTATCGGGGCCCGCATGCCCTACAACATGCATAAATTCTCTGTGCGTCAATTGATTGAATTGAAGGTTGCTCGCGTCCACCTGCCCACCATCAACATCGTCTCGGCCATTCGTGCCATGCGTGCGGCCATGCAGGAGATTCAAGAGGATTGTTAGGGCCAGACTGACTGATCAAACTGGAAAAATAGATAACACCTCTCTGTCTCAGACAGAGGGGTGTTATTTTTTGGGGATATCCAATACGTTTTGGCAGCGGGGGCACTTGACCTTGGGGCCCTTGAAGTCCGGGGGCACCTTGAGCTTGATCCCACAGGTGCAGGTCAAAAAGGCAAAGCCATTAACCGCCCGCATGATGTCACCAGCCTGACGCAGTTGCTGCTTGGGGGTGGTCGGGGCCGAGGAAGGTGAATTTGCTGATCGTAATGCGACACTTTCTTTGTCTTGGAGGGCAGAACCGGGGACAATCGTTTTGCTGCCTGTGACTTGACTGTAGGCCTTGGAATAGTCGGTATAAGAACCTCCTGACATCTGACGCAAGATTTGCACCCGCTTGGAGATAGGTGGGTGGGTGCTGGTCAGGTCGGAGAGCTTGCGTTGGTTCTTGGCCTTGAAGGGATTGGCAATGTACATGGGGGCCGTGGCCTTGTTGGCCACGCCCAGTTGTGGAGCTGGATCGTTGGCGATTTTTTCCAGGGCACTGGCCAATCCTTCTGGATAACGCGTCAAACGTGCTCCGCCGGCATCGGCCATGTATTCGCGTTTACGTGACAGGGCAAAGTAGAGCAGTTGGGCCATGATGGGGGCCAGGATCGCAGCGATGATGGCGACCACCAACATGATCAACTGGGCGTATCCACCCCCTTCGCGATTGCTGCTGTAACGTCGCCTTGAACCGCCCATGGAACTGTAGAACATGCCCCGCAGGAAGATCTGGCTGAGCATGACAATCGTGCCCAACATAATACCCGCGACTGTGACATAGAGGATGTCCCGGTGAATGATGTGGCTGATTTCGTGGGCGATCACCCCTTGTAGCTCGTCGCGATTGAGTCGGGCCAGCAGCCCGGCTGTCACGGCCACCGAAGCATTTTCGGGCTTGCGTCCTGTGGCAAAGGCATTAGGAGCCGGGTCGTTGATGATGTAAATCTTGGGCATCTTGCTCATGCCCGCAGCGATGGTCATCTCCTCGACCACGTTAAAGAGCATGGGGTGCACGTCCTTGGTCACAGGCTTGGCCTTGCTGGCACTGAGCAGGATCTGATCGCCCGAGGAGAAGCTGATCAGGGCCATCACCCCCCAGATCATGGCGGCAATGGCCATGCCGATCAAGCCGGCTTCCGGAGCTCTACCGAAGGCGAAACCGATCACATATCCCAGTCCCAACAGGACCGTGGCCATGATCAGCATCAAGACGATGCTATTGCGTTTATTGGCTCGAATCAGTTCCCACATTTTTTCAGTTCAAAGTCCTAAGTCCAAAGTTTAAAGTTGGTGGAATCGCTGCGCGATGCTTGTTTAAATAGATCCCTCTCTGCGCTCGGGATGACGTAACGTTAATCAGGTATGAGCCTGTCATCTCGACGGAGCGAAGCGATTGGAGAGATCTGTTAGAAATAAGCCTGCCGTAGGCAGTCCTACTTCTGTTCTCCTGTATTCTATATTCTGTATTCTGCATTCTGATTTTAGAAGCTGACCTTGGGGGCTTCGCGTTCAGCGGCGTTTTCGATCTCGAAGAAGTCGCGTTTGGTGAAGTTGAACATGCCGGCCACGATATTGGAGGGGAACATCTGGGTCTTGTTGTTGTAACTCAAGACCTGGTCATTGTAGTTCTGGCGACTGAAGGAGATCTTGTTTTCCGTGCTGGAAAGTTCCTCTTGCAGGGCCAGGAAGTTCTGGTTGGCCTTGAGGTCGGGATAGTTCTCCACGGTCAAGAGGAACTGGCTCAAGGCCTGCCCTAAGGCACCTTCGGCAGCGGCGGCGTCCTTGACGTTGTTGGCACCCAGGGCGCTGGCCCGGGCCTCGGTGATGGCCTTGAAGGTCTCTTGTTCGTGTTTCATGTAACCCTTGGCTGTCTCGACCAGGTTGGGGATCAGGTCGTGACGGCGCTTGAGTTGCACGTCGATTTGTGACCAACCGTTATCGACCTGGTTACGCAACTGTACCAAGCCGTTATAGATGCCGACCAGGGCCAATAAGAGCAGGGCAATAATGCCGACTGCGATGCCAATGCCTAAACCAATTCCCATAGTGCTCTCCTTGTAAAAATTTTAGTGGCTTTGATTTGCCGCTAAAATTGGGTTCACAGTTCACGGTTCCAGGTTCACGGTTAATCTCTACCAACCTTGAACGGTGAACCGTGAACCAACATAACCTTCTTTTATTACGATTGACCAAACATGTCTTTGAGCAGTTGTCTGATTTTATGATCCTCGTCGAGCTGGGCTCGGTTGAGGATGTCATCCAGTTCACCCTGGTCGAACCAGAGTCCGTCGTTACGACGACATTTATCGATCAGCAGGCCTTCGCCCACTTGTACCTTAAGCATCTTCTTATCGCAAATCGGGCAGGGGCGGGGGGCTTCCGCATTGTCGGAATTCACGTCAAAGGACTCCAGTAAGGCGACAGCCTGGTCGGGGACGCCGATCAGTTGCTCCAGTTCACCGGCGTCCAGCCAGATTCCCCCGCAACCGACACAGTGGTCGATTTCGACGTCGTCCAGTTCCAGCGTGATCATAACCTCTTTACAAACGGGACAATCCATGATTTAGTTAAAAGCTAAAAGTCACAAGTTTAAAGTTTTTTGAATATAGAATATAGAACGTAGAATGTAGAAGAAAAAAACAGAAACCTATACCAGGACGAGACAGAACCTTCTGTATTCTACATTCTACTTTCTACATTTTTACTTACTTAGTCCATAGACGCACTAGGACGTCTATTCTTTCACATTTTCTTTTAAACATTTCCGTTGGGTGGCCCGCAGGCCGGAGTAGACCGTGGTGACCACCATCAGGGTAAAGACAATACTGGTAAACCAATAACCCCAGGTTGCGGTGGGCAGATGCCCGGCCTTGACCAGGACTGTGCCGATGGAAAAGGACTGAAAGAACATCTTGAGCTTGCCCGAGGCCGTGGCCGCGAAGTTGATCCCCTTGGACTCGGCCCACTGTCGCAAAACCGTGACATAGATCTCGCGAGCCAGCAGGATCACCACCACGGACCAGTGGATGATGAGATGAACACGGTCAGAGAGGGAAAATAGACGTGGTTCGCCAATGATGGCAAAGCAGATAAAGGAGCCACAGACCAGCACCTTGTCCGCCAGGGGATCCACGATACGCCCGAATTTGCTGGTGACGTTATAACGCCGGGCCATCCAGCCATCCACGATATCCGTCAGCCCGGCCACCACGAACAGTACAAAGGCGATATCCAGCAGACGCGTGCGGTTCTCCGCCTCCGGGCTCATCAGCACCAGGGCCAACAGCACCACGGTCATGATCAGGCGGCCGACTGTCAATGCATTGGGTATGTGACGTATCATAGCCGCCTAGTGTACTAGGCGATTTAAGTGCCATCAATGCTAAATTCAGGAGTTAGGAGTCAGAAATCAGGATTAAGGGGGTAATGATTTCTGGGGAATGGGGGAAATAGGGTGCGATGGACCGATGCACTGAAGGGCAGAAGAACCGAAAACTCCTGGGTTCTGCTTCAAATGGGCGATGTAATCCACTATACTCCCTGTCATGACTGATCAAAATACCAATGATTCCAACCTCTCAGAGGAGACCTGGGCCAAGGTCCGTGAGATCCTCGCCAAGTTCTATGGCGAAGTAGACATGGGCTCGGCTCGCCTGAGTGCTATCCATGCCGACCGCCTGCAATGCCGACAGGGTTGTAATGACTGTTGCTCGGATTACCTGACCGTCTTCGAGGTCGAGGCCCACTATATCCAGCATTACCAGGCCGAGTTATTGGCTAGCGAGCAGCCTTCCGCGCCGGGCACCTGTGCCTTCCAGGACGAGCAGGGCGGCTGCCGTATTTACGAACATCGGCCCTATGTCTGCCGCACCCAGGGTTTACCCTTCCGCTGGCTCGATGAACATGATGACGGGCGCGTGGTCGAGATGCGGGACATTTGCCCCTTCAATGATATCGGCGAGCCCATCGAAGAACTCCCCGAAGAACACTGCTGGGCCATTGGCCCCTTTGAAGAACTTTTAGCTAACCTGCAAGTCAGCATCGACGGCGGTGAGTTGAAACGGGTGTTACTGCGGTCGCTGTGGACTGAGGAGAAGTGAATTAGCAAAGAGCGTCCCTCGATGTTTCCCTTGGCATCCCCATGCATCTCCGGACATTGACGTTGTTAAGCCGTCTTCCATTTCCAGCTCAGGGTTTGTTCCTCTTTGTTTATAGGGTGGTTTTATGTGGATAGGACTAGGTTTCGTCTCAATGCTGTTTCTCGGATTCTACGATCTGAGCAAGAAACATGCGCTGACACAGAATGCTGTTCTTCCCACGCTTTTTTTCTCAAATCTAGCGGGGGTTGGTCTAACGGTGCCTGTCCTGCTGGGATCGATATGGGTACCGGATGTCATGCAATCCTACGGTTTATATTCACAGTCCCTGACCGCCCAAGGGCATGGCCTGCTGGCATTGAAGTCGTTGATTGTCGGGGCCTCCTGGATCTGTGCCTTTTTTGCGATGAAGCATTTGCCCATTTCCATTGTGTCTCCCATTCGTGCTTCAGGACCGATGTGGACATTAGCGGGTGCCATCTTTCTCTTTCATGAACAGCCCTCCACCTTGCAGTGGGTTGGGATGGCATTCATCTTTGTTAGCTATTTCATTTTTTCCCTACTTGGACGCAAAGAGGGCATCCATTTTCATCGAAGTAAATGGATTGGTCTGGTTTTTCTGGCCACTGTGATCAGTAGCGCTAGTGGGTTGATGGACAAATGGCTCATTCAGCGACAGAGCCTCGAGGTGATGCAGGTTCTTCCCTGGTATTCGCTCTATTTGTTCGTGTTTTTTGCACTCGTCAACGGACTGCTCTGGTGGCCAAATCGCCACAAGACGACTCCGTTCCGCTGGCGTTGGACCATTCCCATGATAGGGATCCTGTTGGTTCTTTCCGACTACGTCTATTTTAGAGCGTTAACCCATCCCGAGGCGATGATTGTCATTCTATCGATTCTACGCCGTAGTAGTGTATTGATTGGCTTTTTTGTAGGAGCGGTCCTTTTCAAGGAAGTCAACAAACGCAAGAAAGCATGGGTGTTACTGGGGATCATGGTCGGTGTTGTTTTGATCCTCATCTCGGGGTAGCTAACCATTGACCTACCAACCCATTCGTTCTTCGTAACGCCAATAGAAACGGCCTAGGATGTGGGCGGACACCAACAGGGCCCAGAAGAACATCACTCGCCTCAGGATAATCATGGTGATGATCGAGGCAATTGGACCGCCTAGGCTCATACTGGTCAGGGACGCTCCTGCGATCAAGAGAAAGTAGGCGACGATCAGTCCGTAGAAAAGTAGGACTAGGCCGCAGTAAGGCAGGAAGGCACAGGCCACTGATCGGATAATGAGGATGGGATTGAGTCCTTCGATGGATTCTAATATGGATACTCCTAACATGGCCATGGGAAAGAGGAATCCTCCGAGAGCCAATGTGGTTGCAATGATAATGGGGTTGGGCTCACTATCGCTTAGGAAGAGAAATCCCCGGTATAGCATGACAGAGGAATACAGGTAAATGAGGACACCTAAGGAAATGCGAACCATTTGTAAAAACATTTCAATTAAAGAATCTTGGCGTCCGACAGTATCCGGAGCTCGCAAGCCTCCATCGGCACTATCGCGGACACATTCACAGAAATACCAATGGATGAAGATGGTAAGAACGAGTTGGACAACCCATCCCATACAGCAAAACAGTGGAGCGAAAGTCTGTCCGAGGATGTAGATTCCGACGTTGACGAGTCCTCCCAGGCTGACCGGGTATAGCAGCATGTCAATGAACCAGGGCAGGGTGCGTTTACCTTCTTCCTTTTCATCCTGATAAGTTGAGGTTTCAGCAAACGGGGACTCTTCATAAACCGATTCAGCAGGAACCGGCGGGTCCTTAATGGGGGCCAGTTTCAAGGCAGGGGCCTCTTCTTCAGCCGCCAGCAGGTCATGGAAGGGATTCTGTGCTTCAAAGAGATCCTCAGGTCCGATGTCATTGTTTGTTGAGGAGAGGTCTTTCTTGGGAGACTGTTGAACGGTCGCAGCGGTGACATCTTGAGGGGTAGGAATGGTTAATGGCTGTTTGCATTTGGCACATCGTACTCGCTTGCCTGCGGATTCGGCTTTGACGCCGATCTTTTGCGAGCAATGGGGACATTTGAATTTGATGGTTGATGAGGATTTAGGAGTGGGAGAATTTTCCGGGACGATCAAGGGGTGTTTGCATTGGGGGCATTTGGCCTTTATACCTGCATATCGGTCACTGACCTTGAGTTGATGATCACAATGTTTGCAGGTGAACTTGATCAACACATTCTCCCGTCTCTAACGCGTGTTCGCTTTACATTGATGGTCATTGCGAGGAGCACCGCGACGCGGCAATCTTCCCTGTATCTCTCCATTGAGCAGTGGTGAACAATGGAAGATTGCTTCACTTTGTTCGCAATGACCGCTAGTTTTATATTCCCCTTCAGGGGGCCAGTCACACCCTCTCAGACGCCAGAGAGAGGAAAAACTTCAAAAAGTTTCAGTCTTATTTTTGATGGATGGCGGGGATTGTCGTTATGTGCCTGATTAGGTTCAGGGCAGGGTTACGGCGATGTTATACACCCGCACATCATCGACCATGCCCATCCAGAAGGTCCCTTGGGCCTTGTTGCCGCTGGTACCCAGTTGCCAGATCTTGTTGGAACTCTTGAGACTATAAAGAGAGTCCGTGTCCTGGGCGACCAAAGTGCCATCCACGTAGAGACTGCGATAAACCTCATCCCAGATCAGACCGACCTGGTGCCATTGCCCGTCTGTGATGATATTTGCAGATACGAGGTCACTGGTGCCACGTCCGCCGTCGGTCACCGTGGTCATGAGGGCCCCTTGATCGTTGGTACCCAACATGGTGATGGTGTTTTTGGCCGTGTTACCTTGACTCAGAATTACTTGACCGGAACCGCCGCCTTGCACCCAGGCAACCAATGAAAAGGGGCCATCCTCGGGATCCAGCAGGGTGCCGAGTTCCACGTAGTCATTGAGCCCATCCAAGGATAGAGCCCCGCCCGTGACACCCGCATCCGGGCACCAGTTGGGTTCACCCACCAACAGGCCGTTGAAGTCACCGATGCGATCGATGGCAATGTCACCGGCCTCTTCATCCAAGAGCCAGTGGGCTACCATACCCGGGGTGGTGAGCCAGTTTTGGCACAGGCCCATCAGGTCCAGACTGTTGATGAAATCATCGCCCTCTGGCACGGGAACCAGGTCCAGGCTGTTGGAGTCACAGAGCCAGACCTCGCCCAGGGCGGCCATGTCGAGAAAATTGGTCAGGCCGTCCCCGTTGAGGTCCGCTGAATCGAGCATGCCCAATAGGAACATAGCCAGGGTTTGGGCCATGATGCCGGCGCCCTCGGTATTGGGGTGAATCCCATCCGGGAAGAGGTCGCCGTAGGGTAGCAGGGGCTGGTAGAGATCAATGACCTTGACGTCTCTAAGGGTTGCGATCTCATCGATCATGGGTGGGATCTCGTCGCGGATAACCGTGGGGCTGATGTTCCAGCGATCCTCAAAGGCGGGTACGGGCTTGCAGATCCAGACCTCGGGATGAGTAGATAATTCCTGAAAGCGATCGATCAGGTCGCAGTAGTCGGAGACATAGTCTTCGCTGTAAATCCAGTTTTCCGGCTTGGCATCGTTGGTGCCCAGCATGATGATGACGATATCCGGCTCACTGGCCAGGGCCTGGCGATAGGCCGAGGTTTCCACATAGGGTTGATCGCCTCGCCGCAGTAGTGTCTTGGAGTTGACGCCAAAGTTACTGACCACCCAGCTTTCATCGGTTTCCTGTAGCAGGGCCTCCAATTGACCAGGATAGCTATCGACGGTTCGATTACTGATCCCATAGCCATAGGTGATGCTATCGCCTACGCAGCTGACCTGCTTGGCTTGAACCAGGCTCGCCAGGGCCAGTAGGGTCAGTCCGATTCCAGTGATGGTTTTACTCATGTGAGGGCTCCTTCAGTTACGATAAATTTCGTTTGTTTATTATAGCGAATCGCGAGAAAAAAGGAAGGGGACGGTTAAAATGACGCCGGCCTGGTCCGTGAGGAATATCACTGGGTCTGTTTTTCCGAGCCTTTACTGCGTGTTTTGTGCGGTTTGAGGGGGGCAGAAGCTGGATCCGTTTTACAGATCTCACGCAGCAGGGAGGTGGCATAGCACCCGGGCGGCAGGGTGAATTTCAGTTGGAGGTAGGGGCCATGGCGATCCTTGGCGGTCTTGACCGTTGCCTCTTGGGGACGGAAGCGTAGAGGTCGACGATTGCCTTCGAGATTGAACAGGCCGCTTTGTTTGAGTTCTTGTTTCGTGAGACTGGCCTGAGCCAGGATGGGATTTTCGTACTGGGCGGCCTCTCCGGTCAGTTCGGCCATGTTGAATCCCCACAGGGGGCCGGTGGGGCTGATTTCGAAGCGATCGCAACGGGCTTGGTCCTGGAGAGGATTGTTGACCGGGACGCACTCGCCCAGGTCGTGTCGAAACGCGATGTCACCCGGTAGGAGCCGGTCGATGTGGGGCATGCGTGCGGCCAGCACCCGGTTGAAGAGGTCTGACTGATACGCCGAGACGCACAGGAACTTGAACTTGGCATCCACGATCTGATACGCCTTGCGTTTATTCCCGTGTTTGCGTAACAGGGCGTCCAGGGCCTGGCGTTGCAGACTGAAGCTGGGGGGCCAGCAGTGATAGGCCTTGAGATAGCGGTTTTGTTGGTAAAGTTGCCTGGCCTTGTAGACCACGGCATTGTCCATGCGGGTGGGGTTGCCCAGCAGCAGGTCCATAAAGGTCTCGGCATGATCGTGCAAGGCGGCCTCTCCCAACAGTTGGGTGTCGTTACGGGTGCCGAAACGTTGCGGTCCGAAGTAGTTGGGAACTCCTTTTCGGGTCAGGATCGCAAGAACCTCGCGTGCCTGTTTGACGGCCTGCGGGCTGGGGACGGATATCTCGCGCAAGCGAATGCGGAACCGGTTGCCGGCCAGGTCGCCGAGCTTTAACATGGCATCGTGCTTGGTTACTTCGAGGACGCGTAGCTTGGGGTGTTGAACCTGTTTGACGCGAGTCAAGTGGCATCCCGCAGTGGTGATCCATTGACGCGTGACCGCCTGGGCGTCCTTGAGGCCGGCGAACCCTAAGCTTTTGTGAGGGACCTGGAGTTGCTGACTCAGTTCCTTCAACGCGGCATGGGTTGAGAGTCCCTTTTTTTCGATCTGAAAGCAGACATACTTCCCCTTGTGGTTCCAGACGCAGGGTGGGATCTCCTCCACCAGGAAATCCTCAAGCAACTGTTTGTAGATTCCGTGGAGGCCTGGAATGTCAGAGGTTAAATACGGATATTTGGCTGGAGGTGTCCCTGGTTTCATATGGAAGATCCGTTGTCCTCTAACGCCCCTGAATAATGTCCACCACCATGTCACCGAAAGCGGTAGTCGATAGGATCTTCTTGGGCTCGATGCTGCTGTGGGCCAGTTCCACGGTGGTAAAACCGCGGTCGAACACCTCGAACAGGGCTCCCCAGATCAGATCGGACTCTTGTTGCAGCCCGAGGCACTTGTCGTAGAGGAAGGCGATGCTGCCGATCATGGAATAGGGATTGGCCTTGTTCTGGTTGGCGATGTCCGGAGCCGAACCGTGGGCCGCCTCGACATAGCCCTTGGTGTGTCCCATACAGGCCGAAGGCATTAGCCCCAACGATCCCAGGATGCCACCGGCCTGGTCCGTGAGGATGTCACCCTGCATGTTTTCCAGCAGGACCACGCCGTTGAACTGCGTGGGATTCTTGACCAGTTGGAAGGCGGCGTTGTCCACCAGCATGGAACGGTGTTCTACGTCCGGATATTCCTTGGAGACCTCTTCGACCACCTCTTTCCAGAAACGCGAGGTGGCCAACACATTGGCCTTGTGGATATTGGTCATCACGGACTGACTTTTGCGGGCCTCGTCAAAGGCCACGTGGGCCACGCGACGTACCTGCTCCTCGGTGTACACGCAGTCGTCCTTGGCATACTGCATGTCCGTGTGGGCTCCTTCGGTTTTGTCGCCGAAGTAGATGCCGCCCACCAGTTCACGGATCATGAGGATATCAATGCCCTCGCCGATCACTTCCTTCTTCAAGGGTGAAAACGAACTGAGGGTCTTGGGCAGCTTGACCGGGCGGTAATTGGCAAAGGTGTCGTAGCGTTTGCGCAGAGGCAGGATGGCCGCGATTTCAGGGCGATGTTCCTGAGGGATCTTGTCCATCAGGTCCACGGCCAGCCCGACCGGGCCCTTTATAATCACGTCCGCTTCGTCACAGACCTTTTTGGTTTCCTCGGGAAAGGCCGAGCCCCCATCAAAATAGGCGGCCGCTCCAAAGGGGGTGGTCTTCAATTCGAATTCGTGACCGAATTTGTCCGCCACGACCTGCAGGACCTTGAGGGCCTCCCGTGTGATCTCAGGACCGATTCCGTCACCTTCCAAAATGGCAATTGTCTTCTTCACGTCAAAAAATCCTTGTTTAATACCTGTAAAGCTTGAATTTCATCCCCCTGAGAGTCCCGTCATTCACGGGTAATCCATTACCTTTTGAGATGTAAAGGAATCTTTATACCAGATCTTGCCGATGGCTGCAATTGAGTCGTGCCCGGTTGGCTTGAAATACCTACTAAATTTCTGTAGAATATTGGCTTAGCTGAATTCTTTGGGGATTCAGCCCTGTTGGACTTTTAGGATAAGGATGATGGTGATGATGTACCCCAGGACCCTACTAGGTTTGCTGTTATGTTGTACCGTGTCTGCCCAGGCCGCGATCCAGATCCAGGGCGTTCAGGACGAGGGGATTTACGCCGATCAGGTCTCATTTACTGTGAGTTCTCAAGCCGATGCAACGACTACGGCGACCTTAAATGGTCAGGCCATCGCCATAGACCAGGAGATCGATGTAACCGTTCCCGAGTACTACGAGTTGTTCGTGCAACAGCAGCCTTTGGCTGGAGGCGATTTAGAAACTCAACGAGTCCGTTTCATTGTGAGGGCCAGTGAGCGGGGCAGTACCGAGAACGGTTTGCCCCTTTGGACGCCCTATGTGAACATTCCCTCTGCACCGGCTGAGTTTATCGATGGACAGTTGACCTGCCTCTTGCCGCAGACCTATCCAACGGGGTTGGAACTTCCCCTGGCCGTGCGCATCACCGACGATCAGGGACGACGCATGCCAGTCAATGGCACCGTGGAGGTCAATGGCTTGGACGAATCCGAAGTGACGCTCTTTCGAGGAGTGGGCTCGGTCTTTTTACCTGCTGATACTCATACCGTTTCCCTGGAGGTTGCAGGACTGATTGCGACCCACGAGGTGACCTTGGAAGAAGACACGCAGTGGCAGACGCTATCGAGCGATATCGTCAGTAATATAGACTTTGGCGAGCAGGCCCGTATTTACATTCGCAATGTCACTGACGACCAGCTCACCATCGCAGCCGGAGCGACCATGGTCGTTGGGGCCGGCAGTGTCATCCTGATCGATCCGGATATCACCCTCAATCTTGAAGGGACATTGTTGGTGCAGGGCACGGCTGAAGCTCCCGTGGTGATTACGGCTCCGGATCGCTCCCAACCGTGGGGTGGTTTCCTGTTGGAGACTGCCGGGGCCAGTATCGTCATGGATTATACCATCATCACCGCCAGCGGGGCGGATACGGCTTGGTTTGATGACCATCCCAATTCTGGACATTCCCATCAAAGCGAACAAGGCTTGTTCTATATTTCCAATGAGGCGCAGGTCACCCTGAATCATTGTGCCCTGTTGCAGAATTCCGGCCAGATCGGCCACGGCGAGAGCGGCTATTTTACCCTGAACCACTGCCTGGTGCAGCAGGCCATCACCATGGGCCAATACAATCGCGGAGCCGTCATCGGTTACGATACGGCCTTTATCGAGTTTCCCAAGGCCGGCGATCCCTTTATTGACGACGACAATGACGCGATCTACCTTTCGGGCGGGGCCCATGCCTTCACTGACTGCCTGTTCGGTTGGACCCTGGACGATGGCATCGATGCTGGCGAGGGAGCTGAAGGATCGGTGTTGGTGGACAACTGCTGGTTTGAATCCTGCATTCACGAGGCCATGGCCTGGTCCTCCGGGCCGCGTCACGCCACGGTACGTGATAGCGTGGTACTCAACTGCGGTCAGGCCATCGAGTGTGGCTATGGCACGCCCTATATCGATGCAGCCAACTGTTTGGTAACCGGCAATGTCGTAGGCGCTCGTTTCGGTGACAATTACGATCGCTCCTACACCGGCACCCTGGATGTGGTCGATTCCCTGTTGCTCTACAATCACCGTGACATCTGGACCGTGGACTGGACCACCTGGGAACCGAGGCTGGCCCAATGTGACCTGCACGACAACTGGGTGACCCAGGCCAATGCCAACTATCCCGACAATGAGCTCTGGTCCGTACAAGACAGCAACACCCAGGCAGCCTTGATCGCACCCTTCGAGCCTAACGTTAGTCTTGTTGGTATTGGCTTTGCCGTAGAGAAGGACGTCCAAGACATGACGCTGCTCTTAGAACCCATCGTTGTTCGCTTGAGTCGTTTCTCTTCGCAGACCGTGGATGTGAACTACTGCTTGACCCTGGACGATGAGATCCTGGCCTCCGGCAACCTGACCTTCCCGCCCGGCCAAACCGTGCAAAAGATCGAAGGCTTGCCTGCGCCAGTGAGCATGATGCAGTTGACTCTTAGCGATCCCATACAGGTGGAATTAACCGGCATCACCCAGATCACCTATGTCGATGCGGCCGACCTGATTCAGCCTCTGGTCGATCAGAACAGCCTGTGGCAATACGCCAAGGGCATGTCCGAACCCGCTGCCGACTGGTCCGAGTTGGGTTTTGACGACACCTCCTGGCTAATAGGTTTGATGCCCATGGGCTACGAAGCGAGCAGTGGTTATCAAGACTGTCTGGCAACGGTCGTCAGTGACATGCGCAATCAATACTACAGCCTCTATGCCCGTCACAGCTTCACCCTCGACGATCCAGCCCAACTGGCCGAACTCTATCTCACTGTCAATTTCGACGACGGCTACATCGTCTATCTCAACGGTTTCCCTGTGGACGAGCGTAATGCCCCCAATCCGGTGGCCTTCGATCAATACGCCAGTGGCTCCCATGAAGCCTGCTGTGGTTCCTGCGATCTTGCTGCCATTGATCTGACGGAGTTTATGCCCCTGTTACAGACTGGTGACAATGTCATCGCCATCCAGGGCCACAATCGTACCCTGGACAGTTCCGACTTTATGCTGGATGTTGCCCTGTGGGGTGTGAAGCGACTCTAGGATGGATGGGGGCACCGTAGAGATTTCTTTGAATGATGAATATCGAACAAGGAATTAAGAATGTCGAAGTGGGCTGACGCCTTTTTTTAAATTCCTTCACTTCGACATTCAGAGTTCCTTGTTCATCTGTTCTGAGTTCGTTTTTTTCTGAATACATACTGGATCCTTACTCAACCTAGGGTGGTAGGGGCTACATGCCGCATAGGCTAACGTCGTCTTCAAGGTCTTTACAGTCAGGCAGTCCTTGGGTATGGTTGGTGCATGGTTGAACCACAGCGTCAGTCCAATGTCTATCGCGTATCTTATGATAGGCTCAAGGCCGAGTTCCAACGGATCCTGCTTGAATATGAGTTTGTTTCCAAACGCGCCGAGCTTTGCGCCCGCATCTTTGCGGACAACACCCTGGATGGAGTGGTGACACATGGGATCAATCGATTTCCTCGTTTTGTGGAGTATATCCAAAAGGGGTGGATCGATGTGCAGGCCGAGCCGGTTCGTACCCAGCAAGCCGGGGCCCTGGAACAGTGGGATGGCCAACTGGGTCCAGGGCCGTTGAACGCCTGGGCTTGTACAGATCATGTGTTAGACTTAGCTCGCGATCATGGTGTAGGCTTGGTCGCATTGGCCAATACCAACCATTGGATGCGGGGCGGGACCTATGGCTGGAAGGCGGCCCAACAAGGCATGGCCTTTATCGGTTGGACCAATACCGTGGCGAACATGCCGGCTTGGGGAGCCAAGGATTGTCGTTTAGGGAATAATCCCCTGGTGTTGGCTGTGCCACAGGGTGAGCAAGCCATTGTCCTGGACATGGCCGCGTCCCAGTTTTCCTATGGCACCGTTGAAACGGCCGCCTTGCGAGAAGAATCCTTACCCCAGCCCGGAGGCTTTGACCGGCTGGGTGAGTTGACCTGTGATCCCCATGAGATCCTGGCGACTCAGCGGATTTTGCCGGCGGGTTATTGGAAGGGGGCCGGGTTGTCGTTGTTGTTGGATCTCCTGGCGACCGTACTCTCCGGTGGACAGTCCACCTGTCAGATTAGCCAACAAGAAGCCGAATTCGGTATTTCTCAGGTTTTCATCGCATTGGACCTGTCACGACTCGGTCAGCCCTCGGCATTGAGTCAGGCTGTTTCTGCCGTGATCGAGGACTACCTTCAATCCATTCCAATCTCCGAGCACGAGCAGGTCCTGTACCCCGGTCAACGTGTTTTGCTGCGACGTGAGGAAAATCTTAAGCAGGGTATTCCTGTGGATCGGATCGTCTGGGATAAAATCACCAGGATGTAACCGTCGCAATGATGAAAGGATTGGGTTATGAAATGGACTCTATTGGCGATCATGCTGAGTATGCTGACAAGCGTGGGGGCACAACCACCGTTGGAAGCCAAGATGTATCAAGGCCTGCTTTATCGTCAGTATGTTCCCTCCGAACTGCGAGACGGACAAAAGGTGCCTCTGATCCTGTTCTTACATGGTGCAGGTGAACGGGGCGATGACAACCAGGCCCAACTCATTTATGGAGTGAATCCAATCATTGACTATAGTCTGCGAACTCGACAGCCCGTGATCCTAATCGCTCCTCAGTGTCCAGAGGAAATCTGGTGGGCAGCGCGGGACGGTGGAGTCGGCCGGCCGTTGCATTTGGCGTTGGAACTGGTGGAGCAATCCCTAAACACGCTGCCCATCGACAAGGATCGCGTCTATATCACCGGTCTATCCATGGGAGGGTATGGGACATGGAGTGCCATTACGGCCCAACCAAAACTCTTTGCGGCAGCGATTCCCATTTGTGGGGGAGGTCGTCCCCAAGAGGCCCCGAAGATTGCAGAGGTGCCCCTTTGGGTCTTTCATGGTGCTGCTGATAGTGTAGTTCCGGTGGTCCGATCACAGGAGATGGTGACGGCCCTCTTGGCGGCAGGGGGCTGGCCTCGCTATACCGAGTACCCAGGTGTCGATCACGATTCCTGGACCCAGACATACAACAATGATGAGGTCTTAGAATGGTTTCTTGCGCAGCGGCTTTCCCAACGTGAACATTGGCAGTCCCTGTTTAATGGCCAGGACCTGGACGATTGGATCCCGAAGTTTACCGGCTACGACTTGGGCGAGAATGTGATGAATACCTTCCGGGCCGAAGACGGCCTGCTCAAGGTCAGTTACGATCAATACGAAACCTTTGGGGGTCGTTTCGGTTATCTTTTCTATCGGGAGCCCTTTTCGCATTATCTTCTGCGAGTGGATTACCGCTTCGTTGGACAGCAGGTTGAAGGGGGTGCCAATTGGGCCCTGCGGAACAATGGGGTAATGATCCACAGTCAGTCGCCGGAGACCATGGGCAAGGATCAGAAGTTCCCGGTTTCGATCGAGGTGCAGATGTTGGGTGGCGACGGTACGCATCCCC
Source organism: Sedimentisphaerales bacterium (assembly GCA_963662565.2). Lineage (GTDB taxonomy): Bacteria > Planctomycetota > Phycisphaerae > Sedimentisphaerales > Anaerobacaceae. Next base: position 126,622 of record CAXXXG010000039.1, read on the forward strand.
GCCCCACGGGTAATGTGTGTACACCGGGCACCCATGTCATGATGAACGGGCAACTCGTGACTCAGCATTGTACGGACTCCAGCTCAGCGACCTATCCTGGTGATCAATGGGTTCATCTGGAAGTCGAAGTACATGGCCATGGCAAGATCAGGCATGTGGTCAATGGTCGCGTGGTCATGGAATATGAACAGCCCCAATACGACCCCAGTGACAGCGATGCCCAGGCTCTCATCAAGGGCGATGATCTCAATATGAGTAGCGGTTGGATTGCCTTGCAGGCCGAGAGTCATCCGACAGAATTCAGATGTGTAGAACTCTTGCCTCTGGAAAAGTGACACAATAAGAAAGGCCTACATCAAATAGTGTTTGGTGCAGGCCTTTTGCTTTTCAGAGGGTGGGTATATAGTTCATTGCCTATCACTGGTAATAAGGTTTAACCATTGTGAAACTGTAGGCGGTAACGCATCGTCTTTTACAATTCCTGTTGATACCGGCCTAAATAATATCTGTAGGATTAATTCCCTTTGCTTTTCGGTTGGCCCTTCTCCGCTCCTCAATAGGGATAAATATGTCAGCAACATGGTTCTTCGTTCGTTTGCATCAGAACCCAGATGGATATTACTCAGTAGTATTCGGACAAGAATCCTTATTATCCAAATCCCAATGGCAGCAGTTAATAGCAGCATACCAAATTTCCATATTTGTATTTCAGCTATGGTATTTGTGGGTCCTATTACCAGCCATGTCTCAATCCCCAGAGCAAATCCAACGAAGATAAATACTAATATGGCTATCTTCCAATATTTCTGACTGATTGTGTCATGAGTTGTCTTCTTTTCTTCCCAATATTGTACAGATGACTGAAGAGCCAGCTTTTGGTCATAGGTGCGTTCAATGTCCTCGAGTTTTCCTTCGCTTTCATTTACAAGTTTGTCAAAGGATTCTTTTGATTGCCCAGCAAATTCCTCAAAGTCTTCTTTCTGTTGGTTTAAAAGGGAGCGATATTCATCCTCAAAGCTTTTCCGGTTTTTTGATGCTTCAAGGAACTCCTTCTTTCCATCATTTAATAGATCATTCCATTCTAGACGAAGAGTATTTAGGGCATCACGCTCGCTTTCACTACGATCTATCAGGCCATGCTTAAAGCTTAGGCAATTAAACATACCCTCAAAAACTTCTGGTGGGACATGTTTTGAAATACCAAAAAATGGTGCGGCAGTATATGCAGCAAGTATTTCATTCTCTTGGCGAAGCTGGTTGATGTACTCCATTTCTGGGGTATTGGAAAATATGAATCCTTTTTGCAGATTTGCTTCAAGATGATTATTGACTTGTTTGATAAAAGTTTTCTGTTGAACAGCGTCACTAGTGTTGGCAGCTTCCCTGAGTTTGCCCATGACGACGTTTAGCACTCGATCTATGCGTTGGTTTATGTCGCCCAAGATGGGTTCCGGTCGGGCATTGTTAGGGTATAGCCATTTCCATTGGTCTTTCTCGTTTATGAACCATTCTTTGGCTTCTTGGATGGTGGAAAAGCTTTTTGTGCCCGCTTGCCCCAAATTAAACTCAAACTGAATGTCTTCCGCATTACTCATAATTTGTGCTCGCTATTCATATCAGATTAGTATGATATTGCCAAAGGTTTGGCTTTCACTTCGTAGGGCATCTTATTCGCGATAATGTAATTCAAGCAATTAGAAAATAGTTACTATCTGAATAAGATCAAGAGTTGTCCACAAATGCGGGGATCATTACATTTGTATTGGTAGTCTTTGGTAGACATAAAAAAACGGCGTGCGTCAAAGTTATCTGGCACGCCGTTTTACTTTTCAGTATTTAAGCCAATGAACCTACAGCGTCTTAACTCCGAACCAGAGGATCGTGATGATCACGGCGGTTAAGGCGGCACTCGCCAGGAAGCCGTAGGTGTCTTCCTTGTCCCACTTGCAGAATTCCCAGTTGGTCTTGGGGAAGAGCTTGGTGTGATCGAAGCGGGTTGGATCGGCATAGCTCTTTTCGAGCTCAGCCTGGTCCTTTTCGGGGTCGGCGATGACCTGGGTCTTCATCCTGACGTAGAAGCGGGCGATGTTTTCTTCCAGACCCTTGTTGGTGGTGATCAAGCTGATCGGGATCATGATGATAAAGGGCAGCAGAATGTCCACCAGGTAGCGGATGGTCAGCAATTGCGAAGGCGACTTGGTTTGCAGGTTCAAGCCTACCATCTTGGCAATGACCAGTTCCGGATTGATGCGACCGATACCGGCCATGGGGGATTCTGGGTCGTCCGGATTGCTACGTGCGACCTTGTCGAAGAAGATGGCCGTAGGTTGAACGACCAAGTCTTTTTCGATCTTTTGACCGGCCTCGGTGGCCAGGCCCAATTCGACATCTTCCTGTGTGGCCGAGACCGTGCGCGTGAGGATCTGTTCCTGGGTTTGAGCCGTGAGCCAGGGCGACTGATTCACCGAATCGCTCAGGGGCAATGTCCCGGGCAGGATACCGAAGACCAGCACACAGATGATGACCTGGGCGTAGACGGCCTTGAGGGTCAGGCGTTTCCAGAACAGCATCAACAGGACCGGGGCACCGAAGATCACGTTGAGCGAGGGCAGCATCTTGAGGATGTTGATGATGCCGGCACTCTTGACCGCCACCAGGATACTGAGTAGCAGGATGGCCCCGATCGAGACACGCGAGGCCGTGATGTAATGTTGTTCCGATTTGTTCTGTACAAAGGGTTTGTAGAGGTTACGCACGAACAGGGCCGACAGATAGACCGACACACCGGCCAAGGTCGACATGTTGGCGGCCAGGATGCCTGAGATCATGATGCCCCGCAGGCCGGTGCCGAGCAGGTTGTTGCTCATCACGCCCCAGGCCGTGTCCGGATCGGATACGGATTCGTGATACAGGGCAAAGGCCAGCAAACCGCTCAAGGCCCACAGCACGGTCAGGATACGCTTGGTATAGTTGCCGCCGATGCAGCCCATTCTGGCGGTGATTTCATCCTTGGCCGAGCCGTAGTTGGACATGTTGCCCTGGTGGCCAGTGATGCCGATGACGTAGTTGGCCAAGAGGTAGGCGATGATCGAGGCCAGGGAGAATTCATTGAGTCCTGAGCCGAACAGGGAGGTCATGTGATCCGGTAGTCGTGTGGAGAATTCGCTCCAGCCTCCGAGATGATGGAGTCCGATGGGGATCATCATGATGGAGAAGACCAGGATCAGGCCGCCCTGTAACACATTGTTGATCACTGCCGCCTTGAGGCCACCCATGATGACATAGGCACCTACGAAGACGATGTAGATGGTGTAGAACCAGGTAGCCGTGGTATAGGAGATCCAAGGGGTGATCTCGCCCTTTTTGTACATATTGGTAAGGGCCTCGAAACGTTCAGTTTGTTCTTCCGGCAGTTCCTTGGCCTTGTATTGGGCCTCAAGGGTCTTGTATTCCTGGAACTGAGTCACTTGCTCTTGCTCTTGTTCCGTGTATGAGGCCGTGGGCTTGAGGGTCATGGCCTGGAAGGTACGTAGTGAGATCTTGTTGGCGATACCGATATTGATCACACTCAGCCAGATCCCCACGCAGGCGTAGATGAAGGCCAGCGAGCGGCTCTTGAAGCGTTCGTCAAAGAGTTCGGCCATGGTCACTAGACGCACGCGTCTAAACCAGCCCGCCATGAACCAGTAGTAGGGCCCGGAGAACAGGGGGGCCAACAGAATCCACACACCGGCCGACACCCTTAGCAAAGGAGGGCCGCGGCCGTGGTTGACGGCCTGGCCCGCGTCGGTGATGGTGCTCATGTTGAGGAAGAATTGGAACAGCTTGCCCACACCGCGACCGGCCAGGAAGAAGTCCTCTTGGCTCTTGATCTTTTTGGAGCTACGTTTACCGATGTAGGTGATCAGGATGAGATAACCTAACAATAGGGCGATGTCGACGGGGTGAAAACCGAGTACCTTCATCTTCTTCCTTTCGCTTCAGGTTGCTATGTTGAAAGCAGTTGCAGACATCGCAAGATGATCAGAAAAACAGGAAAAAGCCCAAATAGCGTTTGCTGCAAGTCTTTATTAGGTATGGTATTATAGGTGGTTTAGCGATTCAGGCAACAAAAAACCGTTAAAAATCATCCGGGACCCGGCGTATTTCTCCAACATAGCCATTCACCTCCTGGGCGGATTCTGTTACACTCTTTAGCCGTGAAACTACTGAACCGCTTTCTGGAGGCCTTAACTATGCGTCAACGACATCTTGTTTCTTATTCAGCTCTAGTGGCCCTTACCTTCGTATGCTTTGGTTGCCATGCAGTCAATGCGATCGAATCGACTCCTGCCATTGCTTCCCCGCAGAATGTGATGGTTCCGCCCCTGGCCGTTGACGATAGCAGCATTACCATTATCTGGAGCAAGCCCCAGGAGTACGGCAATGTCGTCAGCTACAATGTCTACCTGAACGGGGCACTGGCCGCCAACACGGAAAAACTCTCATACACGGCTCAAGAGTCGATCCAAGCGGACCAGACCTATAGCTTCTATGTCACCGCTGTCGATGCCTCCGGTGCCGAATCTCAGCCCAGCAACACTATCGAAGTTAAGACCCTCCCTCAGATGAAGGTTTTTGATGTCACTGCTTACGGTGCAGTCGGTGACGGCAAGACTGTCGATACCATCGCCATTCAACAGGCCATCAATGCCTGTTCTGTGGGTGGCAAAGTCCTGATTCCCGCGGGCAAGACCTTCATGAGTGGGGCCCTGTACCTCAAGAGCGACATGACCCTGCAAATCGAGGGCACCCTGCAGGGCATGGACGATGCTGCTTACTATCCCCTCGCCTGTGTCCGATTCCCGTATCACCAGCACGGTAACAACTTCATGGGTCTGATCAATGCCTTTACTACGGCCTATGGCAGTCTCAAGAATATCCGCGTCTGCGGCAGCGGCATGGTCAGTGGCGGCAGTGACACGGTCGGAACGATCCGCGGTCATCAAAACACCTTACTCGGTGAGAGCCAGACCAAGGTCAGCTTTGGCGATGGTGCCGACCGAGGGGACATGCTCGTGTTCAAGGGTATCGACGGGCTCTATCTCGCCGGTCTCAAGATGGTCAACCCGGCCATGCACACCGTCTTTATCACCTATTCCAAGGACATTACGGTCGATGGCATCTATGTCGATACCTACGATATCCACAATGCCGACGGCATCAATCTCTGCACGTCGGAGAACGCCTATATCTTCAACTGTTACTTCGATGCCGGTGACGACTGCGTCAATTTAAATGCCGGCGTCGGTGCCGACGGAGTCAAGGAAGGCTACTCAACTAAGCACGTACGGATTTTCAATACGATCTGCAAACGCGGTCATGGCGGTGTAGTCTTTGGCAGTTTTACCGCGGCCTGGTTCCAGGACTTCCTGGTCGAGGACTGTGTCTTTGATGGTACCGACCGCGGTCTGCGTTTCAAGACCGGTCTCAAGCAGGGTGGGGGCGCCAAGGACGTCCTTTGTCGGGACATCGTGATGAAGAACATCGTCAAGGACGCCATCTTCTTTGACAGTACCTATGGTTGTAGCTATCCTTCAGGTGGGGCAGGGCAGTTCAAGGACATCGTAGTCGAAAACATCACCTGTACGGATACCGGCCAGTATGGCATCTACATCAACGGTTCACCCGGTGCCGAACACGACAACATCACCCTCAAGAACATCGTGATCGATAAGGCCAAAAAGGGCGGGGCCTATCTCAAGCACTGCCGCAATATCAAGTTCGACGATGTAACGATGAAAGACTGCAAAACCAACTGGACCATCGACACAGAGACCTCTGTTGGGCTCGAATTCAAGGACTGCACCCCGGAGCCATAAACGATCTGAAGTAAGCTAGAATAATCTTGGGTTGCCAGAGTATCCATCTGTTTATTGATGTAGTGCCATGGCTCCGCGCAGCGTAGCCATGCGTTAGAGAAGCCATCTAGTCAATGAGGAAATCTGACTCACATGTCCACACAAGCGTGGACATGGCACCTGACTTGAAATGGCTATATGGATTGTGGTATGATCTCTATATAGGATACGAATACAGTCCGTAGGGAGACGATCATTCAATGAGGAGATTGTCATGTTGCGTACATTTTATCTGTTTATCATGGTGCTTGATCTGTCTGGGGTATTGTTTGCGGGTTCCGAGCAGGCCTTGATTATCGATCATACCTGTACGGACATCAACCAGATCCCCGAATGGGCCATCATCCAGGCCAAGGAAAAGCTGCACATCGCCTATGGCCACACCTCTCATGGTTCGCAGATTACCACCGGCATGAATGGCCTGGTCGATTTCGCCAACGGAGGAGGCAAGGGCTTGGCACTGCCGGAGGATATCTTTGCCTGGAACAATGGCGGAATCAATGGGGCCCTGGATCTGCACGACTATGCCATGAGCGGCGACGTGGGTTATTATCCCCAGTGGCTCAACAACACGCATTCCTATCTGGATGATGATCAGTATGTGGATGTCAATGTGGTGATGTGGTCTTGGTGCGGTCAGGTTGATAGTAAATATGCTCAGGACCGTCTGCTAACCGAATACATCGATCCCATGACGCAGTTGGAAGAGGACTATCCCCGCGTGACCTTTGTCTACATGACTGGCCATGTGGATCACAATGACGATGCCAACAACAAGGCCGCCAATCAAGTGATCCGAGACTATTGCGAGGCGAACGGCAAGGTCCTGTTTGATTTTGCCGATATCGAATCCCACGATCCCAATGGCACCTATTACCCCTTCCCCCACGACAACTGTGATACCTACACTTCACTCCATGGCGATCGTCTAGGTAACTGGGCCGAACAGTGGCAGGCCAGTCATATCGAAGGAGTCGATTGGTATTCATGCAGCTCCGCTCACAGCAAACCCTTGAATGTCAATCAAAAGGCCTACGCCGCCTGGTGGCTCTTTGCCCGCTTGGGTGGTTGGCCCGGCCCGGTTAGCGACATCAATGAAATCGATCCGAATGACATTGTGGCGGATTAAAGAACCGCTGCGCGGGTTTAGTCTAATAGATCCCTCGGTTCCTCGGGATGACCAAGTCACTTCGGCTGGTGCACCCGTTTGTCATACCGAACGCATGTGAGGTATCTATTAAAAACAGCCACGCATAGCGTGTCCGACTACAAAAGCATTGAAAGTCATACCGCTATTTCGAGGTCTTCTTGATCTCATCTGGATCTACGGTCTTGCCCACGAGGATTTTGGTCTTGGCCTTGGCCATGTTGTTGCCGCTGAGCTTGACGTTCTTGGTTTTCTGGCCTTCGATTCTAAAGAAGGTGTCGACCTTGCCCTTACAGGAGGCCTTTGTGATGGTGACATTCTGGCTGTTTTTGATGGACATGACCGGGGCCTTCTTGGGGCTGATCTTGATGCCCGTTAGCTTGACGCCCTTGACGTTGGTGCATTCCAGGCCCCAGTGGGAGTTGATGGTGATGTTTTCCAGGGTGAAGTCTTCCAACGGTTGTTCGGGCAGGCCGATGATCTTCATGGCCCGGCTGGCGTATTCGCAGGTGATGTTCTTGAGGTGGAAGTTGCGGAAGACCGGCGGGGTCTTGGTGGAGGGCACCAGGGTGCTGAGACCGTAGAAGGTGCTGAAGGTCAGGGCGGCCCGGCTGATGCGGCCCATGGTGACGTTCTCAACGTATACGTTTTCGATGACACCGCCGCGGCCCCGCATGGATTTGACGCGGATGCCGTTGTTGGTGCCGTTGAATTCGCAGTCATGCACGTAGATGTCCCGCACGTCGCCCGACATCTCGCTGCCGATGGTCACACCGCCGTGTCCCTCCTTAGTCTTGCAGTTACGCACCACGACCTTCTCGGTGGGCTTGCCCACACGCCAGCCGTCTTCATTCAATCCCGACTTGAGCACCACGCAGTCGTCGCCCGTGTCAAAGAAGCAGTCTTCGATCAGAACGTGCTTGGTTGAGTCGATGATCAGACCGTCGTTGTTCACGCCGCGGGTGATGAGATTGACCTTGCTGATCGTCACGCGGTCACAATAGAGTTGGTGCAGGGTCCACATGGGGCCGCTGCTGATGGTCACGCCCTCCACGAGTACGTTTTTGCAGTTGACCGCCTCGATGAAAGCCGGACGCAGGGCGTCCTTGGGGGTGCCGAACACCCGCTTTTTCACGGGCACGTTATCGCAGGCCATCTTGTAGAGACGCACGGCCCCGTGCTTTTGCGTCTTTTTCCATTTCCACCATTTTTGCCCCTGGCCGTTGAGCGTGCCGGTGCCGGTGATGGCGATGTTCTCGCAGCCATTGGCATAAAGCAGGGGCGAATAGTTATAGCACTCCAGGCCTTCCCAGCGGGTGAAGACCACGGGCAGGTAGTCACTGAACTTGTCACTGAAACGCAGCTCGGCCCCTTCGCTGACGTGCAGGTTGATTTTACTTTTCAAATGAATCGGACCGGTCAGCCAGATGCCTTCGGGCACCAGTACGCATCCGCCGCCTTGACGGGCACAGGCCGCTATCGCCTTGGCAAAGGCCTTGGTATTGACGGTCTTGCCGTCACCCACGGCCCCGTAGTCGGTGATGTCGAAGGTTTTCTTGGGAAAGGTGGGGCGTTTAATGGCGGGCATCTTAAACGGTGCGTTCATGTTTATCCTTAATCTTCTGGTACATTGTTATGGGTTCCGTGTTTCGGGCTCTCCCGTGTCTCACTTTTTCCTCACAACCACGAATTCATTAGAATATACAACGTTTGAGGATTTGCAGCAATATCATTTTGTGCTACGATTCAGGCACAGGCTGCCGACGACTCAAATGGACCATAGGAATCTAAGCATGATCAGACCTGCAATTATTAACAAACCTTTATTTGCCACTCTCCCCTTCGCTATTTGTTTACTCATGAGCTGCAATGCAGGGGTGATCGATATTCCAGAACCAAAATTTCCCAACCAAACTTTCGATATCACCGATTATGGTGCAGTGGGGGACGGCCAGTCCAAGAACACGGACGCCTTTGCAGCGGCCGTCGAGGCCTGCACTCAGGCGGGGGGTGGACGCGTCAACGTGCCGGCTGGGGTATGGTTGACCGGTCCGATCGAATTGGCAAGCAACCTGGATCTGCATCTTGAAACGGGAGCTGTGATTTTATTTAGTTCCGATTTCGAGGATTATCCCGTGGTTCGCAAAAACTATGAAGGCTCCGAGCGCCTGCGTTGTCAGTCTCCTATCCATGGCACTGACCTGGAAAACATCGCCATAACCGGCGACGGCGTGATCGACGGATCGGGCCAGGCCTGGCGACCGGTCAAGAAGATCAAGATGACCACTCCCCAGTGGCAAGCCCTCATCGAATCCGGTGGTGTGCTCAATGCCGATCAAGATATCTGGTGGCCCAATGAAGCGGCCCTCCATGGCCAGGCCACCCTGGAGGAACTGCGCAGACTAAATGCTCCCTTGTCCGACTATGCCTCGGTACGGGCCTATCTGCGTCCTGTGATGGTGTCGCTGGTCAGATGTAAGAATGTGCTCTTGCATGGACCGACCTTTCAGAACTCGCCCGGCTGGAACATCCACCCGCTTCTGTGCGAAAACCTCACCGTGCGTGACATCACGGTACGCAATCCCTGGTATTCCCAAAATGGCGACGGCCTTGACATTGATTCCTGCCGCAATGTTTTACTTACGAACAGTCGTTTTGATGTGGGCGATGATGCCATCTGCTTGAAATCCGGCAAGGACGAGGCCGGACGCAAGCGGGGCGTGCCCACCGAAAACGTCACCATCACGGATTGCACGGTTTATCACGGCCATGGCGGAGTCACGGTCGGTAGCGAAATGTCAGGCGGTGTGCGCAATGTCACGGTCAAGAACTGCACCTTCTTGGGAACCGATATCGGCTTGCGTTTCAAGAGTACGCGGGGGCGCGGCGGTGTGGTCGAGAACATCACCATCGAGAACGTACGTATGGTCGATATCGTCAAGGACGCCATCCGCTTCAATCTATTCTATCAGGGCAACACCCTGGTGCCGGTAGATGGGGCCTATGACAAGGTCATGGAGCCCGTTGCAGAACCCGTGGATGAGGGCACTCCCTGTTTTCGCAAGATCAGGATCAAGGATCTCGTCTGTCGCGGTGCGGGTCGAGCTGCATGGCTGCAAGGCCTGCCCGAGATGCCCATTCAAGAAGTGATCCTGGAGAACGTCAAGATCATAGCGGATGAGGGTGTGGCCTGTGTGGATGCGGAGCAACTGACGTTCAAAAATGTCACGGTCGAGTGCCAGAGCGGTTACGGCTTTTGGCTCTTTAACAGTCGCAATGTGATTTTAGATGACGTTAAGACCCGAGTGCCTGCAGACAGAGCGATTAAACTGTCCGGCAGTAAAACCGAGGCCATCCTCTACAACGGGGAGGGCCTGAACTAACAGGGGGATCGTATGGATATCTTAGTGACCGGTGCATCCGGATTGATCGGCAGCACCTTATGTAAGGTGCTTGAACAAAAACGCCACGGCGTCAGTCGCTTGTCACGCGATCCCCATCATCGACCGACCTGGGATCCGGAGGCCGGTATCCTCGACTGGGGTAAGAGTGGCTCCTTTGATGCTGTGATTCACCTGGCGGGGGAGAATATCGCCAGTGGTCGTTGGACCGGGTCACGTAAGCGACGGATTCGTGATAGTCGTGTGCAAGGCACCCGTCTGTTGGCTGAAGCGCTGGCGGCCATGCCGTCACCTCCTCGACTCTTGATCTCGGCTTCGGCGGTAGGATTTTATGGCAGCCGCGGGGATTTCTGGTTGGATGAAAGCTCGCGGGCGGGTGAGGGTTTTTTGAGTGAGGTGTGTCAGGCCTGGGAACAGGCGACCCAGCCAGCCATTGAAGCCGGTACCCGCGTGGTGTATCTGCGCTTGGGTGTCGTCTTGGCTCAAGAGGGAGGCTTTCTGGAACGACTGGTGCCTGTTTTTCGCTGTGGCCTGGGTGGGGTGATGGGATCGGGACAGCAGTATCTCAGTTGGGTGACCTTATCCGACGTGATCCGAGCGATCGAGTTCATTCTCAAGCATGATGACCTCAGCGGACCGGTTAATCTCTGTACGCCCAACCCCGTGACGAATCGTGAATTGACCAAGCTTTTGGGACATGTTTTACATCGACTCACGGTTTTGCCTGTCCCTGCCTTTGTGATCAAGACCTTACTGGGCGAGATGGGACGTGAGTTGATCCTGGCGAGTCAACGTGTGAAGCCTCGGGTTTTGTTGGATGCCGGGTTTGAGTTCGAACATGCAGAAATTGAAGGAGCTCTGAAAACGCTCATCAAATCCATGGTTTTGGCATAGGCCCCTGGGGGGCATGGTCTTGCACACAACAAGGGCATGCTTGATCAAGCTGCGAGAATCCAGCACCGCTTTGTTGCGCACCATCACTGTCACACGTCTATTGAATATGTTCAAACTTCTTGTAACGTGTGGCCGTCTGACAAAGTCGGGGGCCGATGAATTATTGCTAGTTCTGTTGGCGGGATTCGGGTATTCTGTAGATACCCATAAAAATTCAAAATATGAGGAGATTGGGATGGTCGAAAGAAATATAGCCTTTAGAGTCCTTTTTCTATGTCTGAGTCTATTTGCCAATAGGCTACTGGCCGATCGCTCTCAAGTGATAGACATCAAGTGGCGGCTTTGGAGTTGCCAAAAAACACTTCCAATCGCATTGAGTGATGATGTTCTCCAGGAGCTGACGACGGAGGGTAACCGAATCGTTGAATTCGGGAAGTGGACGCATAAGCCATTGGCCGTGAATACGGATATCACTCCCGGTGGGAACCTTTGGATTCGTAGTGAAAAAGATTTTCTTGTGATGACTTATACGAGCCCTTCATTACTCTTGGGAGAGGGCGGAGATCCCTATGAGGCTATCCAAAAAGTTGCTGAAGGATTGCTGGCTGAGCCTCTGGTGCCCCATGATAGGGCTAAGTATAGTCCTAGAGTTAATAAGGAAGGGCAGGCTGTTTGGTTATCATATCTTGTTGATTATACTGACTTGGATAATTATTTTATGAACATAGGGTTGCTTCTGTACAAGAATAAAGCTGTAATATCCATGGAAAGAATGATGTCGCGTCGATCCTCGGATCCCTACACTTATGCGGGCCTGGGAGTCTCAATCAGTTTTGATAAGCGATCTGAATTCAAGCCTCAACATGGAAGGGATATTCCTAAGGCTTTTCATGGAAAGAATGTGGTTTTTCAAGATGAAGATACCATCAAGGGGATTCCGATAGCGTTGTTGAATGCCTGTGTCTGGCCGATGGTTGATGGGAATTTGTCGATGCGAATGATATCTGCTCGGCGAAGACTATTCAATCGGAACAAACGCAACAAAAGGGTGGCACTGTAGCTGAAAAGCTAGAACGCGGTCGACTACAAACTGGCTGCATGCTTCTTTCTGGAGCATTGTCCAGTCATGCTCTGGAGCAGATTAAATCGGAAAGTCACGATAATCGTATGGTTAAGTTTAATCAGTGGGGATATAAGCCTTTCGCGGTGAAAACCAATTGGGGGCAAGAAGGGCTTCTGTTGGCTCGGGTTGAGAAAGAATTTGTTGTGCTTGCTTATAGCGGTCAGTCCTCGCTATATCGTAAGGGTGATGATCCTAATCATGCGATCAAGTATATTGCAGAACAATTGTTGGCTGAGCCACTCCTGCCCACTGCCAATGCAAAGATTAAAACAGAAGCTGGGGGTGTAGTTTGTGGCTATTACACTTTGCATTGTGAGTTGGCCATCAAATTTTTAAGTATCAGAATTTTTATTAAGGGGGAACATGCGGTAATAGCCTTGGAGCGGACACTCGCTCGGCAGTTACCTTCACCGTATACTTTTGAAGGATTAGCTTTGCGGGTTCGTTCAGATAAACTCAATGAATTTAAGCCTAAGCATTGGAAAGAGGTTCCTAAGGTGAGTGGAGGAACAAGTTTTGTATTGAACAACCAAGATAGTGTTGAGGGTATCCCTATCGCCTTACTAAATGCCTGTGTTTGGCCGTTGGTTGACGGTAAGTTTGTAGATGTTACGGATGTTTGTTCTGCTAAGACAATTCTCTCGAAATGAAATCCTCGGTAGGATAGAGTAATCGGTAAGTTTTTACCTTCTGAGAGGACGAGGGATGCCTTTTAGGGCTTTACCTCCGGTGCTTCCGACATGCCGAGCCTTTGTTGATTGTCAATGGATTCCAGCCTTAATGTGTGGCAGTCTGACGAAGTCAGGGGCTAAATAATTATCCCTGGCTCTGTTTACGGGATTCGTGTATTCTGCTGATTCAATAGACGTTCAGGCATAAGGAAATCCATGAAAGAAACCACTAGCCGTTATCTCGCTACTGCTGAAGGGAAGATCTTTGCCGGGGGCATTGCTTTAGGTGCGGCATGGATTGTTTTGCTCATAGTCCTGTCTACAACACAACTGGTGGTGCCCAAGGATTTATTGGCCATGCTGGCGACGGTAATGGTGGCGGGTCGGGCCGGAGGCATTAGTATGGGCCAGGAGATGGGATTGCCCACCTGGCTCATTGTGGTCAATGCCACTATTGCGGATTCGTTGACGGTGCTGTTCCTGTATCCCCTCTTTGTCTTCTCGGCCCGCAACATGGTGGACAAGCCGCTGGTGAACCAGATGCTGGGGCCCTCGATCAAGAACGCCGAGGCCAACCGCGGTAAGATCAGTCGTTTCGGTGTGATCGGATTGCTGCTGTTCGTTCTGTTTCCCTTGCACATGACCGGCCCCTTGGTCGGTTCGATCATCGGTTATTTCATGGGGCTCAATCCCTATGTCAACATCGCGGTCGTTTTGACCGGAACCTTGATCGCGGTGATCTGTTGGGTGGCCGTCTTTGCCCAACTGGCATCCCAACTGGGCCAGTGGAGCGGTTTGATTCCGGCCTTTGTGATTATAATGGCCTTGATTGCGTTTCTCGTTGTACGGGCCAAACATCGCAAGGCCAATGAGGGAGATAAAACTTGAATCATTGCGGATATATCGGTTGAGGGGAGGTTTTCTGCATAGTTGATGCCCGTGTCTATTATCATGTGGTCGGGTCGCCTAGGGATGCTTGATTCAGAAGCCCTTTTTTTATATTCTTTAAGGTGAATTTAATCCTAGTGAGACCCCGAGCGACGGGGCCATGGGATCACCTTAGCCTGAGGAAGGATGGATGAAACGATCATACTTGATTCTGCTCGCCTTAATGTTCTCCCTGTCGGTTAGTCATGCCGACTTGTCTATACAAATGGAAGAGACCACGGTCACGCTGGATCTGCTCCCGGTCGAGATCGATTGGGATGCCAACCATGGGGTCGATTGGGTGGTTCCGGACGATACCCATTGGCTCAGTCAGACAGGTGAACCGCGCATCCCCTGGCAAATGGTCAGTGTACTCTTGCCGCCGGAAGCCAATCTCGCTACGGTCGAGGCGTCCCTGACGGATGTTGTCTATGCGGAACAGGGTGGAGGATTCTATGTGCAACCGATGCCCCCGCTGATCACCTATGACGAGGGACAATCCATCCAGGTCTGGCCTGCGGATCGTACCCTGGTTCATGGTGAGGATGTCGCGATCTATGAGGTTGAGGGCTACTGGCCGGGCGAGGAGACCTTGAAACAGTTGACCGGTCGGGTACGTCACTGGCAAGTTCTGGACGTGGCTGTGCCCTTAGCCGGTTACGAACCGGTCAGCGGGAGCCTGCGTCTCTTACAGGCAGGCACCTTACAGGTTGACTTTTCTCATACAGATGCAGAACGAGGGACAGACCTGACCGGAGCCGAACGCATTCGGCAACGGGTGGTCAATTACGACAGCATGGTGGTCCGGTATCAAGAGAACCGGACGCGCGGGTTATCGAGGGTGTCACCCTTGCGGCGGGGCAGTGACGATGAAGACGAGGTCGAGATCGATCCCAATGCCGAGGGCTATTGTATCGTCACGAGTAACACGGTGGTCGCAGGGTCCGAGACGCTGGACGACTTCGTGACCTTCAAACGAGAGCTTGGATTCAACGTCTGGGTGGTGACCGAGGACGACTACGGCACGGCCACCGGCCAGACACGGGCCGACAACATCCGGGCCTGGCTGCAGGAGAACTACCTGGACTACGGTCTGACCTATGTACTGCTCATTGGCAATCCCACACCGAAGCTGGGTGACGTTCCCATGAAGACCTGTTTCAGTGATAGCCCAACCGACTATTACTACGGCGAGTTGACCGGAGACTGGGATTCCAACGGCAACGGTGTCTATGGTGAGGACGGTGACAATCCGGAGAAGTACTTCGAGGTCTATGTGGGACGCATTCCCTGCTATGGTGACGTGTCTGATGTCGATGCCATCCTCGCCAAGACCATGGCCTACCAATCCTCCCATGACACCCCCTGGCGGCGTCACGTGTATCTCCCCCTGGAACCGCTGGATGAGAGCACGCCCTGTTATCAGATGGGCGAGCAGATCAAGGAAGCGATCCTGGCACCGGCGAGGATCAAGTCTGTGCGTCACTATCGCGATGACTATGACTTGGATCCTGCCCCGGACTATCTGTTGGGGCAGAACTACCCGGCCACGGTCTGGAGCGATCAGGACTTTGGGGCCGTGGTCTGGATGTGTCATGGCAGCCCAACCCTGGCCCAGGAGATCATTGCCACGGCGGATGTCCCCGGCCTGGACGATGAGCATCCGGCTGCGGTCTGGCAGGGAGCCTGTCTCAACGGTTTTCCGGAGTACCCCGCCAATCTGGCCTTCTCCCTGCTCAAGCACGGGGCCATTACCACTTGCGCGGGGACGCGTGACACCTTCTACAGCCCCGGCATGACCGACTACTCCAACGGCAACACCAACGGCCCCATGGGTTACCACTATCTCCGGCACCTGGTCAATCGGGAGTCCTGTGGTGAGGCCTATGCCCGCTTGCGTGAGGAGCTCTGGTTTTACCGTGACAATTACTATCGCTTCAATCTGTTGGGCGATCCCTCGGTGGTGGTCTTTCCTGCGACCCCCGCCCTGACCCTGTCCCCGACGGATGTCTTTTATGCCAGCATGAAGGCCGATCGCTTAGGCACGGCGAGTCGAGACTACACCCTCTACAACAACAGCGACAATGAGTTGACTTGGGAGTGTAACGAGGTGCCGGGCTGGGTGACTCTGTCCATGACAGAAGGAACCATCGCCGCGGGTGACAGCATGGACGTCACTGTGACCCTGGATGTTAAGACCCTGGCAGGCTGTGGCCTGCATGAGGCCAGCCTGCTCTTTGAGGTTGTGGGACAGGATTTGGTGGAAACGCGTGACATCAAGGTCATGATCAATCCCACCCGGTTAAGCGGACACTGGCGTCTGGACGAAACCGAAGGACAGATCGCCATCGACGACAGCGGGGCCGATTTGCACGGTGTTTTACTCAACTTCAGTTTTGATACCAACCTTGTTGAAGGGATCTGGAACACAGGGCTTTATTTCGATGGCAGTGACGATTATATCCAACTGCCCAATCTTGACTTTAGCACGGCCGATGGAATGTCTGTGTCGCTCTGGCTCAATCCCGCTACTGAGGGCGGTGCTTGGGACCGTTTCATGGATTTGTGTAATCGTAACGGCCTTGACAATATCCTCTTGAGTGTGCGTGGGAGCACAACGGAAGTCGCCGTGGAGGTCTGGGAGGGAACCGAGGTCGGGGATAGTGTCTCCGTTAGCGGAGCCGTGGATCTAAACACCTGGCAGTTTCTGACCGTGACCATAGCGGCCGATGGCTCCGTCTGTCTCTATCGGGACGGAGAATACCTGGGCACAGGCCTCAGTGGCCAGCCCGGTTCGGAGCGGCGGATCTGTAACTTCATTGGCAAGAGCAGTTGGAGTTCGACACGTTTGTATAGTGGCTTAATGGATGATATCTGGCTGCAGGATCGTGTTTTGACCGGGTCTGAGATTCAAGACCTGATGGCCGGTGGTCCGGCCGATTGCCCCAGTCCCAAAGACGGGAGTTCCAATTTTGCCACGGATTCTCTTTCGACTTGGAAGGGTTCACCGGCAGCCGAGGCCTATGAGGTGTATTTCGGTGAGGATGCGAATTCATTGGAGTATCAGGGACGTCTGAGCGACGCGGTCTTTGTCCCTATTTTGGAGAAGGGCAGAGGCTATGCCTGGCGTGTGGATACCGTGACATCGGACCGCATCATTACCGGCGATCTGTGGACCTTCAACACCTTGGATGCCCTGGTCTGGTGGACCTTTGCCGATGCCACCGATACCATTCACCCGGCTGATGAAATCGCTCTGTCCTCAACCATGACCTTAGGGGCGGATTGCTCGGGTGAGATCCTGGCGTCCAATGGCGATGGGGCCTGTCTGGTCTTGGGAGAAAATGGCTCCGCTCAAATCGACTCGATTCATGCAGACCTCTTGGCCGCCATGGGGGATTCGCTGACCATTTTTGCACGGGTCTGCTTGCCGGACTTTTCGGCCGTAGACGATGTCTGGCGGATCGGGCTGAGTTCCAAGCAGAAGGGCACCATTGGTCTGGCCGGGCAGGACACCCTGGCCCTGGAGCTGAATGAGGGGTGTCCCAGACTGGTGGTCTCAGAGGCCCCGCAATCCCGACGCTCGGCCCAGGAGACCCTGCTGGCTTTACCATTCTGCTTAGAGGCCCATCAGTGGGTGGATCTCACCGGAGTGTTTGTCGCGGACTCCAATACGGACAACGATCTGGCCGAGGGCCGCTTGACCCTGTATGTGTATGATCCGGTGACTGGTGAGGCCTTGAGCGAACCCGTGAGCCTGGCGGTGGAATGCAGTGGACTGGAAGCCGACTGGGGTGGCGATGCCATGAATATCATGTTCCTAAGTGATCCCGGCAACAAAAATGACACTCCGGCAGGGACGCGTCTGGATCTGGCCGCTCTATGGGATCGGGCCTTGGATGCCAACGAGGTTGCGGCCCTTTCCATGACGCCCTGATATTATTCTGGACCTCTATCTCCTTTAATCGTATGGTGGGTAGCGAAAGGAGATAGGTATGAGAAAGATCAGTTGGGTATTGTTGATCTGTGCCACCCCGGTTTGGGCCTGGCATGGTGAGGGGCATGAACTGGCCACGGATCTGGCCGTCGAGGCGGTGGCAACGCGATTGCCGGCATTCTTCAGTGCGGGCCAGGAGGTGATCAGTCATTGCAGTGTGGACCCGGACCTCTTCAAGCTTGATGTCATGGATGAGACCTTGTCCTCGCGTGAAGGACCGGATCATTATTTCGATCTGGAGTGGTTTGATGTCAATGAATTGCCCGCTACCCGCACGTCCTATTTTTATGCCACCTTGCGTGCGGGACATTCCTATTCCTGGATCGGGGCCTTGCCCTACGCCATCACAGAGGCAACCGAACGTCTCACCCTTGCCCTGGCCGATTACCGACTCGATCCCAACAATCCGGCCATCCAGACCAAGTGCTGGGTTTACGCCGGGCTGCTGGCCCACTATAGCGAGGATGCCTGTCAGCCCCTGCACACCTCGGTCGACTATAATGTGGGAGGAATTCATTCGGCAGTGGATGCGGTTCTGGATCGACTGCCCGCCGATCAAATTCCGATTCTGGATCCCAACAGCCTGCAGAGTTACGAAGGCCTGCTGGATACGGTCTATGGGGTGATCCGGCAGAGTAATGCCCTGGTCGACGAGGTCTATGATCTATCCGATCAATGGCCTGCGGACGACGAGCAAGAATTGACGGACCCTGAGGTCATTGCTTTGACACGCCTTTGTCTGGAGCGGACGGTGCGTTTTACCACTGAACTCTACCTGACGGCCTGGGTGCAGTCCGAATTCGTGGAATTTCCCCTTTGGCATCAGCGTGTGGCCGAGCCCAACGATGCCCTGGAAGGGGGGAATTAGTGCTGGTTTAGCTCGGAATCCTAGGGTATGATACCGGTGATTGAAGGATGAGTCGATGGAGTCCTTGATGACACTTTGAGAAACGGAGTTGTATCCTATGTCGCCTACAAGAAGAATGCCCCCTAGTCCCCTTAGTTGGATCGTTGCCGCCCTTGTCATGGTATTGCTTTTGAGTTGCGGTTGCGCCACCAAACCGCAGGGAGCGACCCTGCAGGAAAAGCAATCTTTTGTCCTGGGTACCTCCAGCGAGATCCTGGCCATGGTTTATGACCAGCAGCCCAAGGTGGAAGAGAACATCAAAGTGGCCCCCGGCTATGCCGTCTTTACCTATCGCCTCAGTAAATTACCGATTGTCATTGGGGGCCTCGGCGGAGGCGGCGGCTATGGTTTTGCCGTAAATAACGAAACCGGTGAACAGACGTTTATGAAGGTCACCATGGGCGAATGGGGCTTGGGGCTGGGCACGCGGGTCTTCGGCAGTGTCTTTGTGTTTGACGATGCCGAAACCATGGATCGTTTCATCAAACGGGGTTGGGAGTTTGGCGGGGGCGCGGACGCCGCCCTCAAGAACGAAGAGGCGGGGCTCGCGACCAACGTGGGGATGTCTGTGGCTCCCGGCATGAAGATCTATAGCGTGTCCATGAGTGGAGTGGCCTATGCCGCCACCCTGCGTGGGACTAAGTACTCGGTCGATCAACAAATGAACGACTAGGGGAGCAGTGACACGACCATGGCACGGATTGTCGCATGTGATCTCTATCAGGTGGACCTGCCCCTGCGTAAACCCTTCAAACACGCAGCGGCCGAGCGTTGGGTGTCCAACAGCCTGTTTCTCAAGTGTGTCACGGACCGGGGCGTGGTCGGGTTCGGCGAGTCTCTGCCACGTGACTATGTCACGGGCGAGACCGTGACATCTGCTTTGGCCATGCTGCGTGACCAGATCCTACCTCGTCTGTTGCAGCGGGAGTTTGGCAGCATGCAGGAGGTGCGGGATTTCCTGATCGAGTGCAACGGCAAGGCCCCGGCGGACTGGGTGTCACCCGATCAACCCCAATGCGCAGCCTGGTGTGCCGTGGACCTGGCCCTGCTGGATGCCTTTGGCCGGACCTGGAATGAACCGGTGTGGCCTGAGGCCCCGTCCGGTGACCTGTCGCATGTCACTTACAGTGGCGTGCTCTCGGCCGAACGCAAGGCCAAACTGATCAAGAACTGCCTGCTCTTTCGTCTGGTGGGGTTCAAGCAGGTCAAGCTCAAGGTCGAGACCCATAACGCGGTGGATGCCGCTCGTCTGGCCCAGCGTTGGCTGGGGCCTCGCGTGGATCTACGTGTGGATGCCAACATGGCCTGGGATGTGGACCAGGCCCGTGAGGCCATGGTGGCCATGAAGGCCTACGGAGTGCATTCCTTTGAGCAGCCTTTGCCCGTGGGACAAAACGAACAGATGGCCGAGTTGATCCGTAGCACGGGCCAGGGGGTCATGGTGGATGAAAGCCTCAATGACGCCGAATCCCTGGAGAAATTGTTGGCCATGAAGGCCTGTTCGGCCGTCAATGTCCGCATCTCCAAGTGCGGTGGTTTGATGGCGGCTCTGCAGCGTTGCCGCCGGGCCAGCCAGGCCGGTCTGGATATTCAGATCGGTTGTCAGGTGGGCGAGTCGTCGCTGTTGTCTGCGGCCCATCTGGCCCTGTTGGCCCAGGTGCCGGAGGTTCGCTATGCCGAGGGCTGTTTTGGTGAGCATCTGTTGCGACAGGATGTCGTGACACCGGTGTTGGTGTTTGGGTACGGGGGGCGTCCACCCCAACGGCCGGTAGGGCCGGGGCTGGGCGTGGCCGTGGATGAGTCAAGATTATTGCAGTATACCGTGGCACAGGACCATGTGGGTGCGGATTCGTAATGGAAAGGAGATTGCCATGCCGCCAATGATAAAGCTCCTGTTTAATGCCGTGGGACCTCGGACCGTACGTGGATTTACGCGTCAATGTCAACGTCCCCGGGCCGTGCAGGAGGAACTGTTGCGTTTTATGGTGGAGTCCAATAAGGACACCGCCTTTGGTCGTCAGTACGGCTTTGGAGACATCAAGTCCTTCGATGACTATCAACGCCAGATACCGATCTGCAGCTATCAGGATCTCGAGCCCTATATCGAGGCCATGCTACGGGGTGAGCAGAACCAGTTGACATCCGCTCCGCCTGTGTTTTTCGCCACCACCAGTGGCACCACCGGTAAGCCCAAGTACATCCCGGTCAACAAGAACAGCAAGGTGGCCAAGTCGCAACTGCTGCGGGTGTGGTTTTCCAAGTTGGCCATGGATCATCCGCGTATGTTCGATCACAAGGTCATGTCCGTGGTGAGCCCGGAGATCGAATCCTATTCCAAAGCGGGCATCCCCTGTGGCGCGGAATCGGGCCAGGGGTATCGCAGTATGCCACGCATGGCCAAGTCCAGCTATTCCGCGCCCTACGAGGTCTATGCCCTGGAGGATTACGACGCCAAGTATTACACCCTCTTACGTCTGGCCGCGGCGCAGTCGTTGAGCTTTATTTATGCGGTCAATCCCAGTACCATTTTGCTCTTGGCCAAAACCCTGAGTCTGCATAGCGAGGCCATTATCCGTGATATTCGCGACGGCACTCTGAGCTGGGAGGGGCTGCCCGATTCCCTTGCCGATGCGGTCGAGCCCTATCTCCACGCCGATCCTCAGCGGGCCGCTTTCCTGGAAAAGGCCCTCAAGGAGGGACAGGGACGTCTGCTGCCCAAACACATCTGGCCGGATCTGGCCGTGTTGGGCTGTTGGAAGGGCGGTAATGTGGGACTGTATCTCTCGCAGTTCGACGAGTATTATCCCGAGGGATTGCCTGTGCGGGATTGCGGCTATTATTCCAGTGAGCATCGCGGGTCGGTACCGTTGACCGATGAGGGCTGCTCCGGAGTGCTGGCCATCCCCACCAATGTCTACGAATACTATCCTGTAAGGGAAAATGTCAAGCCCAAGGGCACGGACCTGCTGCAGGCCCATAAATTGGAAAAGGGCCAGCAGTACTATGTCTATGTTACCACCCATGGCGGTCTCTATCGCTATGACATGAACGATATCATCGAGGTGACCGACTACTACGAGCAGACCCCGGTCTTCCGTTTTGTACAGAAGGGCAAGGGCTTTGTCTCTTTTACCGGGGAAAAGCTCTACGAGTCCCAGGTGGTTACGGCCGTGAGTCAGGCCATGGACAACTACAAGAAACACTATGAATTCATCGCCGCCGTGGGCGAGGTGGAAGAGGCATCCCCGCGTTACGCCTTTTTGGTGGAGTTCGATCCGACGCCCGGTGCGCCGGAAGATCGCCATATCATCGATCGTATCGAGGTATCCCTGCGTCAATGTAATCTCGAATACGACCAGAAACGCAAGTCGCGTCGCATCGAACCGCCCAAATTGCGTGTGGTGGCTCCCGGAGAGTTCGAACAATATCGTAAACGCGCGGTGCAGGCCGGGCGTAAGGACGGTCAGTTCAAGATTGTGCGTTTGACGAAAGACACGGAGTTTGCCCGTGAATTCAAGGTGGTTATGGAAGTGACGGCCTCGGTTGAATGAGGGACGTCTCAAGGAGAATAAAATGACGGAAAAAGAAGCACTAAAACATAATCCTATTTTCGAGGATCAGCCTGAGTCGGTGTTGGATCGTTTTCTCGGCCTGGCCCAAAAGGAAACCTATCCGGCTGAGAACATTTTTTATATGGATCAATCCGAATATGACAAAATTCATTGCGTCCTGGATGGGACTATTACAGTGGACATGATATTAACTCAAGAGGCCGGCGTGCCTGTTAAATTAGAGTCCGGTGACCTATTCGGGTTGGAGGCCCTGATTCAAGTCGGCACACCCGTGATGAATTCCACCTTGCGGGCCGAGACCGAGGTGACGGTGCTGACCTGGAAGGTACTGGACTGGCAGACGATTTGTGAACAGGATCCGGCCGTGGGTTATGCCGTGGTGCTCAACATCGCCCGTCTGCTGCATCAACGCATCCGTCACTGGCAGATTTCGTTGCTGGATAATATGTCCTGGGGCATTGAATAAAGGAGAGAATCGATGAACAGGCCTGCATTTGTTCTAGGGCTGTTGACTGTGGGGGCGATTTTTTCCTGTGCTGGCTGCTCTGCACCAGAGACAACAGAAACGACCATGCGTTCCCCGCTGGAGGGTGATCCCGCATTGGTGGCCTACTGCTGCATGGGGCCGGATCAATGGCATCGGGTATTGGCCTTTGATGCCAATCATCTGGTGACCTTGGCCGATGCAATGACCTTCGAACAGGTCTGGGAGGCTCCACTGACCCCTTCTCCCGTGATCGAGGCGGAAACCGTGGAACGCTCATGGTCGGAGTGCCTGTTGCCACTCCCCGATCCTCATGTCAAGACCATTGGTTATGCCCTGACCTTCATTAGTCACCAGGAAGAGGTACATTTGGATAACACCCTGTCCTTTTCCAAGTTCGGTCGGTTGCTCAAAATTTCCAATCCCATGCGTTATCGACCTTATCTGGATTTCGAGGCTGAGGTGGCTGTGTTGATGGAACGTGGTCAAACGGATCGCTTCGGTTATCTGATGTTCAATGATTTGACCGATCGGGGCATCCAGGTGCGTTACTTTGACAAGAACGATTCAGCTCCCGGCTTTACCATGGCCAAGAGTTTTTACGGGGCCAACCGAGTCGGTCCCTTGCTGGTCATGGGCAATGCCGCGGCCTGGGAAACCCTGGAGGTCAAGCTGTCCTTCAACGGAGAACCGCGTCAACATGTGTTGACACGTGAATGCATTATCGATCCAACCATCATGCATCGTGAACTCTTTGCAGTCTATCCTCGCGAACGCTGGCTGTTGGCGGGCTCCGGAACCTCCGGGGGGGTGCTGTTCGACACGCCCGATTTTTGGGAAAAATTCGAGGCGCTTTTAGCCGGTCACCTCTCCCGACGTCGTGCCGAAAAGGAATGGCTCAGTAGCCTGAGATTTATGGAGGTGGGGGATCAGTTGATTCTCAGTTCTCCCCAACTGGGCTATAGCGTTTCCGAGGTCGTGGATGAAATAGAGGAAGAGTCATGGTAAGTTTTCTGCGTTGTTTGCTCCTGGGAGGCCTACTGGTCCTAACCGGTTGCTCCAGCCCCCTGCAGTATTTGGACGATCCTCAAGATTCCCGCCCGACAGTGACGGCCATGGCCGAGGCATATGACCAGGGACACCTGGTGCGATTGCCGGGACAAGACGAGATCACCATTCCCGTGCGTGTCTTTGGGGCCGAGGGTGACGATATTCCCGTAGTCATGGTGCATGGCCTGCAGAGCCATTCCGGCTGGTTCGTTCAATCCGCTGCTGTCATGGCCGCTCAGGGGCATCCGGTCTACGGGCTGGATCGACGCGGCTCCGGTTTGAGTCGAGAGGCACGGGGAGACTGTGATAACTTCATAGACATGATCGAGGACATCGAGACCGTGGTGGCCCATGTTCAACAAGAACATCAGGTCAAGCGAGTGCATGTCCTGGGACACTGTTTCGGGGCCATTCCGGCGACCTTGTTTGCAGCTTTACATGCAGAGGAGGTGGCTTCGCTGATCCTGACGACCCCCGGGATCTATACCCACACGGACCTGACTTGGGCACAGAAACTCGGGATCGGATGGGCCTCTCTGTGGGGATCGGTTCATTATGTCCCTGTGCCCATGGATGTGCAGGAATTTACGGATATGGACAGCTATCAGCAGTTCATTGCCACCGATCCTTTGTCGTTGCAACAGGCGACCAGCCGCTTTTACTTCGAAGTTCACAACGCCCGCGTCTATTTGCAACTTCAAGACGAGAATCTGACCATGCCGGTGTTCATGGTGTTGGCCCAGGACGACCAGATCTCGGATAATCGCGAGAACACCGATTTTTTCAATGAGTTACCCTCCGACACCAAACGCCTGATCACCTACGATCATGCCGTTCATATCATCGAATTCAGCCGCGATCGGGACCTGTTTTTCGAGGACCTGCTGGAATGGCTGGATGAAGACTATTGAGGCCCATGGTTTCGACGACACAACATCAACTCGTGACATTCAAGCCCTTGGTCCTGTGGTTTGCTCTGGTGTTGTTGATCAATGCCGGGGCCTTGGGTGTTGACGGTCGTTCCTTGCTGGGGCCGGTGTTTGAACCTCGCTTCGAGGACTTAGACGGGATTCAGTCACGCCGTTTCTTACGGGTGCTGGTCTGTTACAACCCCACCGACTATTTCATCACCCTGGGACGTCAGCGAGGCCTGGAGTACGAGTATTTCCAGGAGTATGGCAAGCATCTCAATCAAGGGCGAGCCCCGCTGGAACAGGTCGAGATCGTGTATATCCCCATGGCCTTTGACTCGGTGTTGGCGGCCTTGGAACAGGGCTATGGCGATATAGCCGCTGCCGGATTGACTGTCACGAGCGAACGCAGCCAACGGGTGCCCTTTACCGAGCCGTACCTCCAGGTCGATGAGATCATCGTGTCCCATCGTGGTGTCACGGACCTGCAGTACAGCGAGGATTTGTCGGGACGTACGGTCGTGGTCCCCAGGGCCAGCAGCTTTGCCGAACACCTGGAACGCTGCAATGAACGCTTGCGAGACCAGGGCCTGGCACCCATGCAGATACAACGGGCCGATCCTACTCTCGATACCGAGGACCTCTTGGAGATGGTCAATGCAGGCATCTTTGACTTGACGGTTGCCGATGACCACAAGGCCCGACTGTGGGCAGAGGCCTTGCCTGGGCTGGTCTGTTATGAAAACATCAAGGTCAACCAGGGCGGGGCCCTGGCCTGGGCCGTGCGTCAGGACAATCCCTTGCTCAAGGCCGATCTGAATCGCTTCATCGCCCAAAACAAAAAGGGCACTCTTATCGGCAATGTCCTGTTCAAGCGTTACTTCGAGAATGTCCGCTGGATCACCAACCCCTTGAGTCTGGACGAGCAGGCCAAGTTTGAAACCCTGCGTCCCCTATTCGAACGCTACGCCGGGATGTATGGTTTCGATCCCATGTTGGTGGCCGCCCAGGGATATCAGGAATCGGGGCTAAATCATGACACTAAGAGTCATGCCGGCGCCGTGGGCATCATGCAACTACTGCCCAGCACGGCAGCAGACGCCGCGGTCGGTATCCCCAACATTCAAAGCCCTGAGGACAACATCCATGCGGGCATCAAATACCTGGCCCATCTGCGCGATCGCTTCTTCAACGAGGAGTCCCTGACGCCCCAGGTGCGTGTACAGTTTGCCCTGGCCGCCTATAACGCCGGCCCCGGACGCGTGCGTCAGTTTCGTGGTCGGGCCCAGGAATTGGGATTGGATCCCAACCTCTGGTTCAATCATGTCGAGGTGGCGGCCTACGACATTGTAGGACGAGAAACGCCGCGTTATGTGGCCAATATCTACAAATACTACATCGCCTACAGCCTGGTCGTCGGGCGTCAGGACAACAAGGCCTCAACCCCTTAGGAGTCACTATGTTGCGTTGCCGTTTTACCGTTGAATCGTTGCTCGTTAGCCTCTGTCTGGTAGCAGGATGCCTGTCCCCGTGGGGCCTCAGCCAAGCCGAGCCACCGATCATCATCATCCGCAACAGCACGAGCAGGGATTTTTATCAGGTCATGCTCCGTGCTCCCCTACACGAAAATCAGCCCGTCGCTTTCGGTCAGATCTCGCCCTTACTACGGCAAACCTCGTTTGTCTTTCGTCGTCCCTCTCCGCCCAAGCCCCTGGATAGCTCACTCGATGTCATCTGGATCGATCGACAGGCCCGGTCGAACCATCAAGTCGTTGCGTTGCGTGAGGTCCTCAAGCAGGCCACCGGACAGCCGGGCGAGGCCCTGGTCTTCGAGATCACTGAGAACCGTGGGGTAAATGTGTCCCTGGAACAGACCTCTCCTCATCGCTAACAGGTGAAATACATGAGCATTTTTGCTATAATGGCCCTTTGCAACCTGGATGAAACCAGATTGTAGGTGACTTTTAGAGTTTTGCAGTGATGAAAAGGGCTATAATGCAGTTATTGAAGTGTTTGGGGGTGTTGTGGGTGATTGGTTGTGGATGGAGCTGCGCTGCAGAGGTCCAGGATGCCAACGTTCCCACTTGTCAATTGATACCCGTGGCCGAAGGTTGGGCTCAAAATTCCGTCAATGCCGTAATTTTCCGCCGTAATTCAATCGTCACCCATGAGAACACCCAGGTGGTCTCCTTTTACGATCCCAATGGCCGCGTGGTCCTGGCCCGTCGTCAGCTCGACAGCAACGAGCCCAACGAGTGGGAGATTGAACGTACACCTTATTACGGCAATGTTAACGATGCCCATTGCTCCATCAGCATTATGATCGATGGCGACGGGTTCCTACACCTGTCCTGGGGCCATCACGGCGATCCCTTGCGTTACTGCCGCAGTGTCGAGCCCAACAGCCTGGAACTGACCGGTGAACTGTCCATGACCGGCTATAAGGAATGGAACGTCACCTATCCCGAGTTCCACCGCCTGTCGGATGGTAACCTCTTGTTCCTCTACCGCGATGGCTCCTCGGGCCAGGGCGACGTCATGATGAACTATTACGACTGCGCCACTCAAACCTGGAGCACGCGTCAGGACAGCTTCATCAGTGGCGAGGGTGATCGCAATGCCTACTGGCAGATGACCACCGACCCCAACGGCGGTATTCACCTGTCCTGGGTCTGGCGTGAGAGTTCGGACGTGGCCAGTAACCACGACCTCTGCTATGCCAAGAGCCTGGATCAGGGCCTGACCTGGATGGACTCCGAAGGTGACCTCTATGACTTGCCCATTGTCCAACGTACTGCCGAGGTCGCTTGGAAGGTCGATCAG
This sequence comes from Sedimentisphaerales bacterium, assembly GCA_963662565.2. Classification (GTDB taxonomy): domain Bacteria; phylum Planctomycetota; class Phycisphaerae; order Sedimentisphaerales; family Anaerobacaceae. The sequence continues at coordinate 154,429 of CAXXXG010000039.1, forward strand.
GGCAGGGAATTGATGAACCAGACCTCCATGTGTGCCGATGCCTTGGGGCATCCCTACATCGTTAACTACTGGGAGAATCTCGGTAGCCGCGGAGCCGATCCCAACACCATCGGTGTGCCGCAATACTACCTCGTCTATCATGACGGCGATAAGTGGCACAAGTCCCAGATCACCCAACGCACCACCGACTTCAGCCTCAGTGGCAGCGGTACCAAAAAGGTCCCCATCTCCCGTCCCCAGATCGCCGCCGACAGCAACGGCGTCACCACCCGGGCCGTCATGATCTTCCGCGACATCGAACGCGACAGCAGAGTGAGTCTGGCCATCTGTGCGGACCTGACCGTCGATTCCCCTGAGTGGACCTTCGCCGACCTCACTACAGACACGGTCGATCAATGGGAACCCTCCTACGACACCGAACTCTGGCGTACCCAAAAGAAACTCCACATCTTTGTCCAACGCGTGGCCCAGGGGGATGGCGAGACCATTGAAGAACTCTTGCCCCAGATGGTTTATGTGGGACAGTGGGAGGAATGGGCGGAGAGTGAGAATACAGAAGACAGTATACAGAATACAGAATGAGCTGGATGTCGGGATGCTATCTGCCCTCGGTGTCATTCCGAACGTATGTGAGGACACGGAGCGAAGTGGAGAACCGCGATTCAATATGATTATTTAACTGGTACGCGAATCTATTAGAATAAGCCTGCGCAACAGTTCCTTAGGATATCTTATATGATGGGCTTCAGTCCATTATAATGATCTGTTAACTGAAATAGCTTTGAGATCGATAATGACTGATAGCATGTCGAGCATATATGATGAAGAACAGGTTGTTGATCATATAGAAGATGATTATATCAGGTTGCCAGATTACCCTAAGTATAAGGTGATGAGAGTGACGCAAGTATTCTTGATTATTTGCTTTATTTCAGGGTTGATTGCTTCAAAAGAATATTCATCTAAATGCATAGGTCTGTTTGCTATTATTCCATTCTTCATAGCCGCCATTCTGGGTTGTTGCTGGGAAGGTGGCAAAAGGAGGTGTCCTCGTTGTGGCGAAGACATGCAATATTTTAAACCAGACGAATACGATGAAATCACTACGCATAAACATATCTGCCATCAATGCAAAGTCTATATAGACACCAAACAGGCTAATATTAGATCCGTAGACTAATGGTCTTCTGCGACTTTAGAGGAACTGCTACGCAGGCTTGTTTGAATAGATCTCTCACGTTCGTTCGAGATGACCTGCGTTTTCTCAACAATCAGAGGGGCTACTTCGTTCGTACGAATTGAGCAGCAGTCAATGACATGATGCTTAGCCCCACACCCATGAGGAAGGGTAGTTTGTAGTCCTGCATCCAGAGGTAGCCGCCTACGACCGGTAGGACTACGGCGGCGATGTGATTGATGGTGAAGCTGACGGCGGTGCTGGAGGCGATGTCCTTGGGGTCGGCGATCTTGTGGAAGTAGGTGCGGATGGCCATGGCTCCGTTAAAGGAGATGTGGTCCAGGATGTAGAGCCCCATGATGATCCATTTGTTGGGGCAGTAGGCATAGGCCGTGAAGATGACGATGAGGCTGGCGTATTCTGCGGTCAGGATGGGTCGTTCGCCGAAACGCTTGATGGCCTTGGCAATGAGCGGGGTGACGAAGTAATTGATCACGTTGTTGGCCACGAACAGCAGGGTGATGGTCTGTACTGAGAACTCCAGACGCTTGACCAGCAGGAACACGCTGAAGACCATGAAGATCTGACGCCGGGCCCCGGATAGCATGGTCAACAGATAGAACAGACTGTAGCGTTTGCGTAGGATCATCTTCTTGTGCTGGACATGACCTTCACTCTGTTGGGGGCCGTTGAGCAGGGCCCAGATGCCCACGCTCGTGACCAGCAGGCCGATGACTGCGAACATGGCTTTGTAGGAAAGTACATAAGACAATCCCAACACGGACAGCCCCATGATCACACAGACCAGGGACATGATGCTGCGTTGCTGGCCCAGCACCAGGGGGGATTCGGACTGGTCGAAGTTCTGCAGGACCAGAGACTGGTTGGTGGTCTCGTAGTAGTGGAAGCCGAAGCTCATGATCAAGGTGGTGACGATCAGGCCGGTATAGGAGGCGAATACCCCGGTCAGGGCAATGCCGATGCCCATGAGGGTCACGGACAGGGCCGAGAGTCGATGTTCGCGAATGAGCATGAGCACGAAGATCGCGCATAAGGCCAGCAAACCGGGCAGCTCGCGTACGGATTGAACGATGCCGACTTGCAGGCCGTCGAGACCGACGACGTCCACGGCAAAGTTGTTGTAAAGCGTACGCCAGCCCTGCAAACCGCCGGCCGAGGCCACGGTCAGGGCCATTAAATACCAATAGATGGGTTTCTTCTTGATGTTCTTCATGGTTCATGAGTGTAGCGATCTGGTAGGGGAATTCAAGAGACTCTTTGGGTTCTCAGAACTCAGGAATCAGGATTCAGGAGAGAAATGCAGAAGGGATGTCCTTTCTGCGATGGCCATATCACATTATAAAGGGGTTGGTGGGCCAATTGGCAAAAACAAGGATCGAGTGTCTACCCGACCCCTGTTGGCTTTTGTAAGATCAGAGAAATGGATGTTGGACCCGCATCCAGCAACTAATCTCCAGAGTGAATTCATTGGGATCATCTGTAGGGCGAAGTACGGGGGTATAGCGGATATTACGATACAGATCGTCAGGCCAATTCCCCTTTTTCCCTAAGGCACACTTGGCTCCTTGATTGATCCAGAGTGGGACTTGCTCTGCAGTGATACTCGGGTACCCTTCGCTGGTGACAAAAGAGATGGACATGAAATAGAGATCGGCATTGCCAATTGCATGTCTACCTCGATAGGGAATCACTAAGTCGTTGATGTCGCCCGTGAATCTTGTATGGAGGTGAGCGATAGCCTTTTCAATACCTGGAGCTCCTTTGATTTGAATCTCGACGGGCTCACCTCCGAGTTTAAGGTGTGCTTGTCCGTGGGGAGGCAGAGACTGAGTGGGAGGGGTGAAGAAATCCATGGATTGTTCCGGTTCATCATAGTCGAATACGATCAATGTGTAGTCTTCGATATAGTCGGGTTTATTTTGGATCCTAATTTGGATAGGGAGCAGCGAATGTTGTCCCACGGTCACAGAGATATAGTCTATCCAGCCTTGGTGTTGCTCAGGAGGGGGGGAATCGATAAATCAAGAAGTCCCCGATTTTTTGTGGTGTCAATCCTTTGAGGCTGTCAGTTGTGAGTGTTTCAAGGCCTAGACTTAGAACACTTAGTGGAGTCGAAGTGACTTTCAGATTGGAAGGGGAAAGAACGACTAAGTTTTGATGTTCATCATAGGCCTTTAGCAAGGTTCTGTCATCATACCAATTGACAAGAGGTTGTTCACTACGAGAATGAAGCTGTTGATGGGCATACCAACCTTCGGCAACGGTTAGGGTGTTACCCTTGCTCACCATCTCGTAGTAATGAAAGTGATCAATCAGACCAAATGTGTTGGTGATCTGACTCCAGGCAATAGAAGCTCCCTCGGGGGTGCCGGTCAGTACAAATAGGGTAAGACCAATAGCCAGCAGTATGATGGCGGCTGCGATAATGTGGATTTTTCTCTGATACATGCTGATTCTCCTGTATTTAACTCGATGGAGATTGCCCTGTGTGTGAACTTGATCAACTATTTTGTGATTCTTTTTCAGCCAGGACTCTGCATCGAATTGGAGTGTCTGTCTTTTGAGTGTATGGGAAAGAAGGGTATCTAAATCATCATGGTGACTCGGATTCATTATTACACCTCGTCGCTCATATCTGTTTGTAAGTGTTGTTCAAGTTTCTTTTTGGCCCGAGTTAAAAGTCCATTAATACCCGGCTTGGACGTATTTAAAATCGCAGCCATCTGTTCATAGGAACGGTCATGGTAATATCGCATGACAATCACCTGCCGCTCTTTGGGACTGAGCTGTTTTAGGGCCTCGTTGACCTTTGCGATTGTTTCTGTCGAGACAGATTCCAGACGGTGGTCTATCGGTTCATAGGAGACTGACTTCGCATGCGATTTCTTGAGATAATCATAGGCTACATATCGACAGATTCGGCCGAGCCAGGCCGCGAAGCGATCTCGACGCTTGAGCGTGGAAAGTCCCTGCAAGGCTCGGGTCAAGGTCTCCTGGGCCACATCTTCGGCAAATGGTGATCTCCCAAGATCGAAAAGGCCAAGGCGACCAACACGGGATAGTATTTATCACAGAGTTTGGTAAAGCCATAGATATCGCCTGTAAGTGCAGATGCAATGGTTTCTGAATCCTGGTTTCTTCCCATTTAGGTCCTCTGCTGACAGCTTCAGTTGAATCGATTCTACCTATATAGTCTGATCTGTCTTCGAAACTAAGCGCAAAAAAACGATTTTTTTAGCAGGGATTGGGTGCTAATAGCGAAAGGCGGGGGTTGGCATGTTAAACTTGTGAGTTTTTTTCGAGCTGTTCGATCTGGGTCATCCATGTTGCCACCGAGGCGTCACTGGGCATGCGCCAGTCCGACCGGGGCGAGAGTGTGACGCTACCGACCTTGGGGCCGTCCGGCAGGCAGGAGCGTTTGAATTGTTGGCTGAAGAAGCGGCGGTAGAAGACCTTCATCCATTTGAGGATCTCATCCCGACTCCAGGCCTGGGTGCGTTCTGTCGGTTGGGCAAAGGCCAACTGGGCCAAGTATAAAATTTTGGCAGGGTCGAAACCCCAACGCGTCATGTAATAGAGGAAGAAGTCGTGCAGTTCGTAGGGGCCCACGATGTGCTCGGTCTTCTGGGCGATCTCGCCGTTCTCGGGCGGCAGCAGTTCGGGACTGACGGGCGTGGCCAGGATAGAGGTGAGCACCTCGGTAAAGCGGGCTCCGGCCTCGCCCTGAGTGAAGCTCTGCGGGTGATCGGCGCAATACTGCACCAGGTGACGCACCAGGGTCTTGGGCACCGAGGCATTGACCGCGTACATGCTCATGTGGTCGCCGTTGTAGGTGGCCCATCCCAGGGCCAGTTCGGACAGGTCGCCCGTACCGATGACCAGACCCTTGGCCTGATTGGCCAGGTCCATGAGCAGTTGGGTACGTTCGCGGGCCTGGACGTTTTCGAAGGTTATGTCGTGACAGGCCGGGTCGTGGTTGATGTCACGGAAGTGTTGATCCACGGCAGGCTGGATGTCGATGGTCTTGGTGGTTACGCCCAGGAGTTCGGCCAGGGTCAGGGCATTGCCCTTGGTGCGATCCGTGGTGCCGGGGCCGGGCATGGTTACGGCCTGGAGTCCTTGTCTGGACCAGCTTAGTCGATCGAAGGCCCGCACGGTCACGAGAAAGGCCAGGGTCGAGTCCAGGCCACCCGGACAGACCGATGACGGCCGCCTGGCAGTTGGTATGGGCCAGACGCTTGACCAACCCCGCGGTTTGCAGGGCCAGCACCTCTTCACAACGATGCACCAGGTCACCGCGGTCGGGCGGGACAAAGGGCTGGGGATCGATGCTGCGCGTGAGCGGGCGTGTTGGGTTGTTATGACTGAGGTTCAGTTTAATGGTGGTGTAGTGTTCGCTTGTCGTGTTGGTATAGCTGGTCAGGCGGCGACGTTCCTGCACGAGTCGTTCGACGTCGATATCGGTATAGATTAAACCGCCGCTGAAGTGCTCGGATTGCACGAGGAGTGAGCCGTATTCCGCAATGAGGTTGTGGCCGCTGAAGACCATGTCCGTGGACGATTCGCCCGGACCGGCAGCGGCGTATATGTATGCACTGACGCAGCGACCGGATTGGGAGGTCACCAGGGTCTTGCGGTAATCGGCCTTGGCAATGATCTCGTTACTGGCCGAGAGATTCACCAGGAGGGTGGCCCCGGCCAGGGCATGGGCGGACGAGGGTGGCTGCGGTACCCAAAGGTCTTCGCAGATTTCTATGCCTAGGCTCAACTCGGGGTGGTGGCGATCGGTAAAGAGCAGACGCGACCCCATGGGCACGGCCTCGTCAGCCACCAGTCCGGCAGGTAGGATAATGGTCTCAGTTGGAGACGGAGCGAAGTGACGCCACTCGTAAAACTCGCCGTAGGTGGGGATGTGGGTCTTGGGCACCAGGCCCAGGATGTGTCCCTGACTGACCACGGCTGCGCAGTTGTAGCGGCAGTTCTGCCAGGCTAGCGGCAGGCCCACCAGAGCAGTCAAGGGCAGTTCGGCCGTTTCGCGAGCAAAGCTACGTAAGGCTTCAATGGCCGCGTGTTGCAGCTTGGCCTGCAGAAAGAGATCGCTGCAGGTATAGCCTGTGATACTCAGCTCGGGAAAGACCAACAGCTCGACACTGTTAGAGACTGCATCGCGAGCTAATTCGATCATGGCCCGGGTATTGGCCGAGCAATCCGCGACCGTACATTCCGGGGTGGCCGTCCCAACTCTAAAGAATCCGTGGTTTATCATGGCCCGAGTGTACTGATATGGGGAAGGGAATTCAAGGTTTTGCAGTTCTTCCTGTCAGATTCAGGGGATTGTGCTTGTGCGGCTTGTCCGCCGTCGCTAGCATGGCGTGCTTTACTGGAGATCGAATGATACAGGCCATTGTAACCACCTTCCTGTTTGCCTTTTCCGCGATTAGTGCAGGGCAGTCCACCCTTATGTTGGGTGCATCCGTGGCCAACTTGACACGGTTGCTATTGGCTACCCTGTGTCTGGCGGCCTGGGCCCATCTGTTCGGCCAGGGCTGGAGCGGCGGGGCCTTACCCTGGTTCTTTCTCAGCGGGATCGTGGGATTCGGCCTGGGGGATCTAGCCCTGTATGGGGCCTATCCCAGGATTGGGCCGCGTTTGAGTATTCTGCTTTGTCAATGTCTGGCTGTACCCATTGGCGGCCTGTTGGAGTTTTTGTGGTTGGGCACGGCTCTGACGGCTTGGCAGGTGTGTTGGAGTGCGGTGATTCTGGCGGGGGTGATCATAGCCGTGGTGCCCGAACGCGTGGAGATGGACCGAGCTCGACAATGGGGTATGGGTGTTATCATGGGGACCATTGCGGCCGTAGGCCAGGGCGGCGGGGCTGTGATTACACGTAAGGCCTATGGCGTTTGTGAGGCACTCGGAACTTCGGTTGATGGAGGAACAGCGGCCTATCAACGCATCCTGGGTGGGATCCTGTTGACGACACTGGTTTGGGTTGTGACACGTGCGATCACTGGACGCAAGTGCAAGGGTAGCGGTGACATCGAGAGCTTGCCCTGGAAGCAGGCCTGGCCTTGGGTGGTGTGCAATGCCCTGTCCGGCCCTGCCATTGGCGTGGGCTGTTTTCAATGGGCTCTGGCTGTGGCTCCCACCGGGATCGTTCTGGCGATTGTGGCGACCACACCCTTGGCCGTGATTCCTCTGGCCTGGCTGATTAATGGGGAGCGTCCCCACATCTATTCACTCTTCGGCGGGGTGTTGGCCGTAGGCGGAGCGGTCGCTTTAGCCCTACACTAAAGGGCGTCGGCGATGGGAGTGGTCCACCAGTCCGGATCACGGAAATATTCCTTGAGGGCCAGGGCGGCGTTGACACCGTCGGCCACGGCCGTGACCAACTGCATGGCCGCGCCGATGCGGCAGTCGCCGGCCACGAAGACGCCGGGCATACTGGTGCGAAGATAGGCCGTGTCGCACTTGATAAAACCACTATCCGCCAGGTCCACAGCTCCCTTGAGGAAGTCGGTGTTGGGGATGGTACCCACAAAGATGAAGACGCCGTCACAGGCGACTTCGTTGACCTCGTCGGTCTTGACGTTCTTGAGCAGGGCCTTTTGCACCTTGCCTTCGCCTTCAATCGAGGTCACCACTTGGTCCAAGGCCAGTGCGACCTTGCCATCCGGGGCGTTGACGGCTTCCATGAGTTCCTCGACCAGCACCTGATCGGCGCGAAACTCGGCACGACGGTGGACCAGAGTGACCTTACTGGCGTACTTGGCCAGGTGCAGGGCCTCTTCAATGGCGGTGTTGCCGCCGCCGACCGCGATGACGGCTTTCTCGCGGAAGAAGGGGGCGTCGCAGGTGCCGCAGTAGCTCACGCCCGTGCCGGCATTGCGGAATTCATCCTCGCCCGGCACACCCAGTTTGCGATAGCTGCTGCCCGGGGCCAGGATTACGGATTTAGCCACATAAGTGTCCTTACTGCACAGCACGGCGATGGTGCCGTCGTCCTGCTTTCGCAGGCCCGTGACCTCGGCCACGGGTTTGATCTGGGCCCCGAAACCCTCGACCTGTTTCTGCATGGACTCGACCAGTTCCGGACCGCCGACGCGCGGGATGCCGGGGTAGTTCTCGATGCGGTCGGTGTTGTTGATCTGGCCGCCCGGCATGAACTTCTCCAGCATCAGGGTGTTGAGCCGGTCGCGTGAGGTATAGAGGGCTGCGCCCAATCCCGCCGGTCCGGCTCCAATGATAATGACGTCGTAAACGGTCTCGGCCATGGTCGAGAATCTCCTTTGATTTTAGTTTTCAGATCGCAGTTCACAGATCACAGTTTCAATCATCGTCGTTCTCTGTGATCTGAAAACTGTGATCTGTGATCTATGCCTGCCCATACGCTGACTTATAGATGCGGTTCGATCTTTTCCCGTAGATCGGATTCGAAATTGGGGGTGACCCCGCCCATCTGATCGACTACGATGCCGTCCTTGAAGAGGTGAAACGTGGGGATGCTCATGATGCCGTACTGCATGGCAACCTGTTGTTGCTCGTCGATGTTGACCTTGCAGACCTTGACCTGGCCTTGGTAATCGGCGGCCAGCTTGTCCAGTACCGGACCGGCCATGCGACAGGGGCCGCACCAGGGTGCCCAGTAATCTACCAGCACAGGGACGTCTGCATCTAAAACCTCGGTTGTAAATTCTACGTCAGTGACTTCAATTGGTGTACCCATTGCCTTTAGGTCTCCTGTTTTGAGGGTTGCACTTACGTTCGTTGAACAAAGTATGGATGGTAAGGAGACAGAGCTTGCGTGTCAATTGGGTTTATTGTGATTCGTCGTTTTGAATGTGTTGAAGGTGCAGGCCAAAGCGATCCAGACGCTTTTGGGTCTCTTCGTATTTGCCGCCCGCGTTGCGCAGGTGGGTGCCCAGCGTGTCCCAACTGGCGACCAGGGAGCCGAAGTCGGTGTTGAGTTTTTGCAGGTTTTGGCGAATGCGGGCGGCCTGTTTTTCGATCTGCAAACCCTGGAGGCCCATGGCTACGGTCATGAGGTAGGTGTAGAGCAGATTTGGGGAGACCGGCACGACCTTGCGTTCTAGGGCGTATTGAGACAGGTCGAGTTTATCGTTCTTGAGCTTGATCACGGTTTCGTAGTAGACGTTTTCCGCGGGAATGTACATGAGGGCGAAGTCGAGGGTGCCTTCGTCCGGGCGGATGTAGGATTCGGCGATCTTGTCGATATGCACGGTGACGTCTTTGAGCAGTTGGCGTCTGAGTTGGCGACGTTCCTTGTTCTCCTTGCTGGCGACCATGCGTTGGAAACCGGGTAGGGGGAACTTGGCGTCGATGGGGACGCTGTGCTCGGGCAGCAGGACCAGGGCGTCCACGATCTTGCCGTCACGGAAGTGGTGTTGCAGGCGGATGTTCTCTTGGGGCAGGACCGTGGCCAGTAGGGATTCCAGGGACCACTCGCCCATCTGCCCACGCAGCTTGGGGCTGCTGAGGATGTCCTGGAGCTTGCGGATTTCGCTGCCGACCTGGACCAGTTGTTGATGCGTGCCTTGAAGCTCGCCCATTTGGTTGTTGAGCCGGGCCAGGGCCTCCTGTTGAGATTGGAGACTGGTGGTCAGAGAGGTCTGTCCGTGTTGCAGGGCCTTTTGTAGGTGCGCTGCGGTCTGATCCTGGGCCGAACGCAGGGTGTCGAGCTGTTGCTGCAAACCGGTCAGGTGGGTGGCCTGGCCGGTGAGGTCGCGACGGGTGCTGAATGTGGCGTTGATCAGCCACCACAACATCAACACCATGACAATCATTAAAACAAGGCCGATGAGGGCCAGGGTTTCGGTCATATAAGCTCCTTCTTTTGCGACTATTATAGAGGCGGTGATCGAGAGCGTCAAAAACCCAATTGCGATGTCATGGCGATTTCAGTATGTTGGCGGCCCATGGACAAAAATATCAAGGCTGTCATATTGGATTGGGGTGGGGTGGTGATTGAGGATCCGGTCCCAGGATTGATGCGGTGCTGTGCTGAGGCTTTAGGTGTGAGCGTTGCGGATTATCGAGCGGTTCATCAACGTTTTGGTGAGGGGTTCCAAACCGGTCGTTTGCGTGAGTCTGAGTTTTGGCAGGTCGTCTGTGTTGAACTGGCTGTGCCTGAACCCCAACAGGAGAGTCTATGGGGGTGGGCCTTTAGACAGATCTATCAGCCCCGTCAACGGGTGCTTAATAGAATGAGCCAGTTGCAGGCTGAGGGCCTGGCTACGGCCCTGCTATCCAATACCGAGATGGCTGCGGTCGATTTCTATGCGGATCTGGGGTATGCAATGTTTGATGTGGCGGTTTTTTCCTGTGTTGAGGCAGTGGCCAAACCTGAGGCGGGGATCTATCATCGGGCCTGTGAGCGTTTGGATGTGCCTGCATCGCAATGCCTGTTTCTAGATGATCGCAGTGATTTTGTGGTTGGGGCCCAGGCTGTTGGTATGAAGGCGATTCGATGTCAAACTGAGGCACAGGTCATTGCGGCTTTGACTTGACGAATTTGATTTCAGTATCAATATCGGGAATTGTGGATAACTTGTTGAAAAGTGGTCTGTGGGCTGCCTTTGTTAACTTGGGTAATAAAGGGTGAGATCAGGGGGTGGGACACTGTTAAAATTTGGTTAAGCGAAAAAAGGTTGTAAGTCACTTTAATTAAGTTGTTTATACGCGTTTCGCCCGGAATAGAACCGGACATGTCCTTATTTCTTGGGATGAGATGGGATTCGTATGGTGCGGTTTAGAGTGGTCGTTTCGAGGTAGGGTCAAGTGGATAACTTACGGGTAAGCCTGTTAAGTGGGTAGGATTTCAATCCCTTTTAAAGCCTGTAATCCCTAGGGCGATGACATAAAAAAAGCCCCTTATGGGGCTAGAAATGCGTCTGTCATACTGGTTGGTTTTTCGCATCCAGTTAACTGTGATCCCTCGTGCATGCCTTTGAGGCTGTAGATGTCGTCGGTCGAGCCCTTTAATACACGAGCTTGGGCATACTGAACGGCTCCATCACAGGTCATGACATTTTGACCCTTGCCAGTATGATTAAGGCTGTTAGCCTCCAACAGGGCCTTGTCGATTTGTACGTGGAAGTCTTGACTGAAGTCGCTGGGAAGCTGCTCGGCCAGGGGGTTGCGATCGGCCATGAGTACACCCTGCATATGGGTGTCGTTCTGCATCTGGCTAGAGCAGATGCGGAAGCTGTAGTTTACATGTTCCTGGCTGGGGAAGTCGTAGAGCGAGGCGACGTCCACGTTTTCGTAACGGACGTGACGCACGGGTTGGCGACCGGGGCAGACAAAGTCAGCGGGGCTGAGGTAGTCCTGCTTGGCCAGGAGCCAGTAGGCCCGGGTGTTGGAGTGGTTTTCTTGACCCTGATATCCGACTTTCCACCAGGGGGAGCCTTCGCTGGCCGCTACGGTGGGTAAGGTGCCGTTGTGGTCGCTCATGTATTGACTGAGACCGCCAAAGATGCTGGCCATCTGTTGTGAGCACTGTTGGCGATAGTAGACTTGGCGTAGGGCACTGGTGGTCGGGAAGACTAGCGAGACGACGATCACGACCAGGGCGGCAATGACTCCGATTTGTATGTATTGACGCCAGGGACTGATGGAAATGATCTTGGGCTCTTCCTGATGGGCATCAATAAGTTCGCCCAGCTTTTCTTTGCTGGCATTGGCTGCGGCCTTGAGTGCATCGACCGTACGTGCGGCAAGTTCATCGGGGCAGGATTCAAATTCGACTTGATCTAGGGGGAAAAGGGTCTTTTGGAGGGTGGCTTGCAGGCGGGCGGCTTCTTCGTTATTGGCGGTTAGGGTTTTGACACGCTCAATATCTTCGGCTGAGGCCATACCCAGGCACACATCCATAATCATTTCTTTGTCTTGAATCGTTAGACCACTCATGACCGTTCCTCACTGGCAAGTACTGTTTTCCAATCTTTGGCAAAGCGTCCGACTGCCGTATGCAGACGACTTTTTACCGTTCCGATTGGTATACTGAGGATATCTGCCATTTGTTTGTAAGAAAACTTGTTGAAATAAGCCAAAATCAGAATTTCTCGTAAGGTTTCGGGCATATTGGCCACGATTTCGTTCACTTTGGTGGTGGCCTCGACCCGTTCCAGTTTTTCGGACGGCATTTCCGTGTCGTCATGGGACAGGGTGTTGAGGACCTCTTCAAAAGACATCTCGTCGGAATTGGTCAATGTACCGATGGAAACCGCTGAATGCCTCTGGGATTTACGGAGTGCATCCTTGACCTTGTTGGCGGCAATGGTAAAGAGCCAGGGACGCAAGGGACGCGAGGTGTCGAAGCTGTCACGACTGGCATAGAGCTGGAGGAAGGTCTCTTGAAAGACGTCTTCAACCAGGTCGTACCGGTTGAGGAACTGACGTAGAAAGGCATACAGACTATTGCGGTAGCGATCTACCAGTTCATTGAAAGCGATCTCATCGCCTTCGCCATAGCGGGTGAGTAACTCCGCATCCGAAATTTCCGTAAATTCTTCTCTGATCATAGGCAATACCAAAGCCAAGAATTATAGGCTAAATCAGTGGGGATTGGAACTATTAAATGGTCGGGGCATATGAGCTTTGGTAGAATCCCAAAGCGTAAACTCTCGTTGGATTTAATCCTTAAGAATCAGAGGTCTGCATGTCCAAATCAGCTACCATTGCATCCATTGTCAATCCGGGAATCATTGCCATAATCCGTTCGGATAGGCCTGAAGGTCTGGTTGAAGCAGCCGAGGCCTTATACGCGGCCGGGATCAAAGCTGTGGAGATTTCCTTGACCACGCCGGGGACCCTGGAGGCCATTGGGGCGATTCGAAATCGGTTGCCTGAAGGTTGTGTGATTGGCGTGGGCACGGCTTTGGATGGAGAAACGGCAACACGCTCCATCGCGGCGGGGGCTCAGTTTGTGGTCTCGCCGGTTAATCATCAAGGGATTATCGAGGCCTGTTTAAGATACAACGTGCCCACTGTGATGGGGGCCTTTACCCCCAGCGAGGCCCTGTCCGCTCAGCAGTGGGGAGCGGATTTTATCAAGATCTTCCCAGCCAACAATCTGGGCCCCAGCTATATGAAGGCCCTGTTGGCTCCCTTGCCCCAGTTGGCCTTGGTGCCGACCGGTGGGGTGACGGTGGAGAACTGTGCGGAGTATCTCAAGGCTGGGTGTAAGGCCGTAGCCATTGGTAGCAAGGTGGTCAATAGTGAACTGATCCAGACTGGTGACACTGGAGAGATGACCCGGCGAGCCCGCATGTATGTGGAGGCTTTAGCCCAACTTTAGAAAGGTTGACAAGGAGGTCCCATGGTCGGGATTGTCAGCAAGCCCGATACCGAGCAGAAGCTCAAGATTCTCAGTGCAGATGCCCAGTACGATCTGGCCTGTGCCTGTGGATCGAACCAGGATGATCGACGCCACCGTAGCACGGACGGCCGCTGGATCTATCCGGTGACCCTGCCCAATGGTGGCAAGAGCGTACTGTTCAAGACCCTGCTCTCCAATGTCTGCAACAACGACTGTCGCTACTGCCCCTTGCGTGAACAACAGGACCTGCGTCGTTGCAGCCTGACGCCCGAGGAGACGGTTAAGTCATTCCTGGGTTATGTCCAACGCAAACAGGTCTTCGGTCTGTTCCTGAGTTCATCCCTGATCGGTACGGCCGATGCCACGATGCAGCGGCTCAATGATGTGGCCCATATCCTACGGCGACGACATGGTTTTCGTGGCTATATCCACCTCAAGGTGATCCCCGGGGCCAGTGCCGGGGCCATCGAGCAGGCCGTATCGCTGGCCGATGCAGTGTCAGTGAATATCGAAACGGCTGGCGCTGCCAATATGGCCCAGTTGTCGGCCAAGAAGGATTATATCCGGGATATCATTGAGCCCATCAAGCTGATCAGCCAATTGACGGCCAAGGGCAATCGCTACCAACGGGTCAAGCAGACAACCCAGTTCATTGTGGGGGCGGCCGGGGAGTCCGACGCTGAGATCGTGAAGTACATGTGGGGGCTATACGACCGTCTGCACCTGCACCGGGTCTATTTCAGTGCCTACCAGCAGGGCCTGGGGGATGAGGCTTTGGCCGGTGAGCAGACCGTTCAGGATCCCGTAGCGGTCTTGACGCGCGAACATCGGCTCTACCAAGTCGATTTTCTTATGCGTCAGTACGGTTTTACCCAGGATGACGTGCCGATAGGAGCGGATGGTCGGTTGGATTTGCTCCAGGATCCCAAGCAGACCTGGGCCGATCAACACCCTGAATTCTTCCCGGTGTCTATCAATCGGGCGTCCCGTCAGGATCTACTCAAGGTGCCGGGCTTGGGGCCGACTACGGTTCGTTGGATCCTTAAACAGAGGAAGTCTGGGCCCATCGGCCGGATCGAGGAGGTGGGAAAGGTGGGAGTCAGGTTAAAAAAGGCAAAAAACTACCTCAGTTTTTAAAAGTTGGGCATTGGCAAGGGACGCTTGAGCTCTATAATGAGGCGTTTTCATTTCGACAGAAGTCATGTCGTGTTTACCATTTAAGGAGTCCAAGATGTTTCGTGATCTCGTTCCCACGCGAATGTTCCTGACCAAAGGGGTCGGCCGCAGTAAGTACAAGCTCAAATCATTTGAAGAGGCCCTGCGTCAGGCCGGTGTGGCCAACCAAAACCTGGTGTCCGTGTCTTCGATTCTACCCCCTGGGTGCAAGATCATTAATAAAGAAAAAGGGCTCAAGGAACTCAGTCCCGGCCGCATCACTTTCTGTGTGATGGCCCGGGCCGATACCGACGAGCATGGTCGTTTGGTCGCATCGTCCGTGGGTATTGCCGTGCCCAAGGAAAAGGCCAAGTGGGGTTACCTCAGCGAGGTGCATGGACACGGTATGAATCGTCAAGAGGCCGAGGATATGTCCGAGGACCTGGCTGCCGATATGTTGGGGACTACCCTGGGCATCGAAGTCGATCCGGATAAGGCCTGGTCGGAAAAGGAGCAGGTCTACAAACAGAGTGGTCTGATCATCCGTACGTCTAATGTAACCCAAACCGCGAGAGGTCAAAAAGACCTGTGGACCACGACCCTGGCCATGGCCGTTTTTCTGTTTGATTGAGATAATGACCTCGTTACCGGTATTCTTTCCAAATCATCCGTCTGAATTCGACGCTGCACGCATTGTGGTGATTCCTATCCCCTTTGACAGCGGAGATCGCAGGGGCCGGGGCGCCTCGCGCGGGCCCCGTGCCATTCTAGAGGCCTCGGCTCAGTTGGAAGGCTACGATATCGAAACCGAGACCGAGGTTTATCGTCATGGACTCTATACCGATGCCCCCATGGAGACGGTTGAGAGCCCAGAGGATCTGGCCGTGGCAGTGCAGGCTCGCGTATCACGTCGGATCGAACAAAAGCGGTTCTGTGTGCTCCTTGGAGGTGAGGCCAGTGCCAGCATTGGGGCGGTAACGGCCTATGCCCAGGCCTTTGAGGACTTCAGTGTGTTGCAGTTAGGGGCCCATGCAAACCTGCGTCCATCCTATCAAGGCTCCACCCACGATCGGGCCTGTGTCATGAGTCGGATCAAAGAGCAGTGCCCCTTTGTGCAGGTGGGGACGCGGAGTATGGATCTCTACGAACGCCATGGGGCCAATATTGGTAATATTTTCCTGGCCCAAGATATCCATGGTCGCAACGATTGGGTGGATGATGTTATCGGTCGACTCAGTCAGCGGGTGTATGTGACCATGGATCTGGATGTCTTTGACAGTGCGTTGATGCCGTCAGTGGATCGACCGGAGCCGGGCGGGGTGGATTGGTATGCAGTCCTCCGCCTGTTGAAAAAGGTCTGCCAGCGTTGTGAGGTGGTGGGCTTTGATCTCATGGGTTTGAGTCCCAAGGTGGGGTGGCCCGGACCGGATTATTTGGCTGCAAACCTGGTCTACAAGACCCTAAGCTATCGCTTTTTGGGCCAATCTTATTTGGGTTAATGCGAAAAAGTTCTCTAGTTCGCCGATAAAAACAGGATTGTTTGTCAGCGGTCCTGCCTTCGATTTTTTGTTGTCACTTTCCTCTTTAATTCTTACCAGCCTGCCTTGAATGAGGCAATCCCAAACGCTACACTGGCTCTTGTTGATCGAATCAGGGGTGATCGACAACAGCTTTAGGTTTCTCAAGGGAGTGGGAATGTTCATGGGGGTTTTAGGTGATGACGAACATTAGTCTTTCATGTGATCTGACATCGAACGATGGCCCATATCACATCCCCTCCATTGGCATATCTCCTCTTACATTGGCTTTAGACACTCATCGTTAAATACGCTCTGGCTTGGCGTGACATGAGTTTTTTAAACAGCAGGGATGTTGTTAAACTTGCAACAATTATTGGGGTGGTGACAATGAAACGCTTTATACCTGCCATAGGATTTGCTGTGGTGATTTTGATGGCCTTGGCCATGACACCCGCCTATGCCACAACATTGGGAACGGCTGATCTGATCTCAACACACTTTGGGGCCAATCAGGCCATTGATGTCTATGGGGCGGGCTATTCCGGTCAGGAAATCTATGCCGGTGTGTATATGCTAACCAAATCCGCAGGATCGGGTGTCTCGGAAATTTGGCCAAATGGGACCAATATTGCGGGATTTTGCGTGGAGGCTGAAGAGCTCTATCCCAATACCGTGACCAATTATGATTTGGTGACGACTGAAAGTGCTACGGTCACCATCCTAGGGGAAGCCGTTGGCACGGAAAAGGCGGCCTTGTTGAGCGAGCTATGGGGACGTTATTACGATTCCAGTTGGGAAGATGGCTCCTATTCGACCAGTGAGAACAATGCGGCTTCGGCCTTTGGTGCTGCGGTGTGGGAGATTATCTACGAGGACTTGCCGAGTTCTTCGGCAGATTATGATGTCAGTGTGGACAACACCATTGGCATCGGTGGTTTTGCCTCGACCACGGTGGATGAGGCCCTGGCCAATAGTTGGCTGCAGAGTCTGGATGGAACCGGAACCATGGCGACTTTGATGATCTTTACGGCTGATGGTAGCCAAAACTACCTGGTGGCTGTGCCCGAGCCTATGACGGTGTTACTGTTGGGGATGGGGGGAGCCTTGAGTGTGGTACGCAGACGTCGCCGTGTGATTGCTTAAATAAGATTTTTCCAGGACAGGTATGCTAAATGTTGAAGAAGAGTCCTGATCAATGGAATACACGACAGGCAGGGACGCCTTTAACTTGAAAACCGATGTGTGTAAGAATGTGAGAGACACGCGTTGAAACAAGAATGATCGGGGGATAAAAACCTGCAACCCATCGTCTAAGACGAAGGCCACAAACTAAAACTAGACCTAAAGCCCCCCTTTGTTGCAGGGAAGGATGGACCGCTGAGCGGAGTCTCAGTGGTCCTTCTGTATGCGCTCAACCTGTGATTGGGAGCCTTCTGGTAAAAGCCGAACCGCAATGACATTGACACTGTATTCAGGGATGTCGATGGAGGACATGTCACCCGAGAGATCAAGTTCCAGGTAGGTCGGGGCGATATTGTCGGGCTGCATGAGAGAGTTTTCTTGGCTCAAACGGGCCTTGATCATCCATTGTTGAATGTGGTGAAGGTCGGCATTGTGAGGCAGTTGAAGACTCAAGGGCTCTGGGGTAAAGGTGGGATTGACTATTTTGAGATAAATCCAACGATGATTTTTGTCTCGAGTGGTGACGATGTCCAACGGGGATGATGGGTTGTAGGGGAGGTCCAAACGGTCCGGTGCGTAGAAATCATGCCAAAGCTTCCAGACCTGATGTCCGGGAGAAGGATACCATCGGGATTGGTCAAATCGTATCAAGGTGTGTTCTCCCCATCCGGAGACATGACCCATTAGGATGGCCGGACAAGTGATCTCAACCAGGTCACTATTACGCTCGAAGAGGTTCAGTAGGCAGCCCACATAAAGACCATTACGCCAATTACCACTAAAGAGGTTCCATTCCGAAATCGTCACCTTGATGGTGGGTTTAGGGCATTCCGAGATCAGCGTCCTTAGGTTTTTTAAATACCGATCCCAATCCATTAGAGCATTTTGGTGTTCAGAGGACTCGGCATAGTGTTCAATGCTGATAAAATCAACCCATGGACTAAATTGGCTTAGGGCTTCTCGGATTAAGGCTTGATCTTCGGGGGAGTTACCGAAGGGCGCATCGACCATGAGCTTGCTTTCGGGCCAGGCTTCCTTCATGGCTTGAGCCCAACGTAGGGCGAGTGCTGATTTCTGGCCTGTGACCATATCGTCAAGCTCCCAATACTTGACATGATAGGGCTCTGGATGGCCATTGCGACTGCGGATTTCTCCCCAGGTGCTTTCTGCAGGTCCGTTGCAGTATTCCATCAGGTCAAGGGTGTCCTGCAACAATGCCGCAATTTGTTCTGCTGAGGCATCTTCAGCGGGATGGCTGTTGACAACGATCAGGGGTTCTGCACCAATCGTTCGGCAGAGTCGGATGAACTCGTCTACGCCAAAGGCATTGGTGTCGCGATCATCCCAGACATTCACAGGGCTCACTCGACGTTGATCTTGAGGCCCGATTCCGTCCTTCCAATGGTAATGGGTTACGAAGTATCCACCTGGCCAGCGCAACATTTCGGGGTGGAGTTCGGCCAGGATACGTAGGAAATTTGGCTTGAATCCGCCCGTTCGTTGGGACGATTGTGCCATCAAACTCACCTGGTCGATCCAAATGGAGCCCGGATCCGGTTTGTAGATTTCAAAGCTCCCTGAAGTGCTGGAGTCATTAGATTTGAGTGCAAAGGGAATTTGGGTCCAGTTCATTGAGTTTGGACGAATTTTTTGTTCGGCTAGTAGTCTGTTGCCATCCAGCAATCGAAGGGAGAGTCCAGTACGTGTAAGCCCTTTAACCCAAAGGGAGCCTTGGTAGGTCTCATTGGCCACAATATTAATAGATGTCTGTTGGATTCTCGCATCCGGTCCGGTGATCAAGAGTGAGGTGTCGCTGTTATAACTTTGTTGGAAATCAAGGCAGGCGTGTCCGGGATTAAGAGTTTGCCAGTATCGTGCTTGACAAGGTTCAAGCCTATCCAACAGGACCATGCCATTGGGATCAATGACGCTTGGATCGCAGAACTCCGCAAGATTATCTGTGACGGCCATGCCGATTTTGCCCGACAGGTAGGGTTGGTTTAGGTCGGTATAGTCAATGATGGATTCTTGGTTAATCCGACATTGAATGTGTGGTCCTTGGCAATCAATTTGGATATGATACCATTGGCCGGGAATGAGTCTGCCATCGACGGTGGCTAGTGATTCCACCTGTCCATGACCCATTTGTTTTTCCAAAATATGCTGTCCGTTGACGAGTCCATTGAGTCGCAACCGGTATGTCTGGGAGGGGGTTCGGCTGCGAAATAGCAGCAAAATGCCCCCCGAACCCGCCATTTTTTTGACCTCCACGCAGTATTCATAGTTACGCCATTGCCATTGACCTAGCAAGAGGTGATGGTGGGGGTGTTCTGGGAGCAGGCGAACCCTGTTCTCTGCGACGTTGAATCCCTTCTTGTCGGGCTCTTCGAAGCTGCGATTCCAGAGGATCTCACCCCATAATCCTCCGTGGACGGAATGGTAGATGTGTTCGAGAAAATGGCTGTAAATACTTGTTTTGATGGGGCTTGAGGCGGTGTTAGGGTCAATTGAAAGGGTGGTTTCTGCTCTGCTCGAGGGTGCAATCCCCAGTCCCATCAGGAGGATCCAGGTTAACCAAGGAAGGAGTCTGTCTCGAGTGGCTTGTCGAGGTAATGAAGCATGAAGGTTGCCTCTTAAATGGGCACAATCGAGCATTTCAAGACTCCTGATGTCATCAAAAATGGTTTGGTGTTGGTTGCATCCGAGAATTTCATTATATAATGCAAGAAGGTTAAAAAGAATTCATTTTAAAATTATGGTCTAAATGTCCTATGATAAGGAACAGTACTTGAAGACATTCTATCTTTGCCTGAGTCTGTACTGAGAGAATGAAGATTGGGCCAAGGTAGTGAATTGAGGTGAGAATAGAGGCGTGGAAAAGGATTACGTCAATAATCTGAAGGTCAATCAGTTTGTCGAACTCTTGACGTCGCATCAATCACGCATCCATTCCTATGTACTAGCCCTTGCTCCCAATTTCAATGATGCCGATGACATCATGCAGGAAACTAGCAAGATGATGTGGAACAAGTTCCATGAATTTGAAATTGGGACGGATTTTCTGGCTTGGGGGCGAAGAATCGCCTACTATCGCGTTTTGGAATACCGTCGTAAACGAAGTAGAAATAAGACGATACGGTTTAGTGACGAGGTCGTGCAAGTGTTGGAGGCCGATTCTCGCGTGCATCAGGACCGTTCACGAGAATATATGACCAGCCTACAAGATTGTGTGGGTAAATTGCCTGGCAAGGATAGGGATTTAGTCTCTCTTCGTTATGATCATAACTTAAAGGTTAAAGAGATCGCCAGACGTCTGGGCCGGTCGGTTCAGAGTGTATACCAGAATCTCGCCAGGGTTCACGAACTGTTATTAGCCTGTGTCCAGCGCGCTAACGCTGCTAAAGAGATAGCCTGATGATGGAAGCCACAACCAGAAGACAACTCCGATTTTTGCTGATCAAGGCTTTGGACGGGCGTTTGGATCCTGGGCAGATGGAGCGTTTGGAAGGACTTCTACTCAATGATCCCGAGGCCAGGCAACGCTATTTTGAATTGATCGATGTTGCCAAGGCCCTGCGTGATGCCTCTGGAGTGGCCGTTCCTCGAGATCTTGGATTGGAAGACCTTGCTTCAGTGGATGAGGGAATGCTTCAGGCTTTGGTTGAACTGGAAAAGACAGCCCCCACTGTATGCCAACCCATCATCCCTGTGGTTTCAACTCCGGAAGAAATTCCGGGAAAGTCGCCTCGGCATCAGGATGAACCGAGTCGTCCCAACCGTTTTTGGTTAGGCGTGGCTAAGCTGGCCATCGCAGCCTGTGTGGGGTTGGTTCTTTTTGTCTGGCTTAATCCTGGGCCACCCATGTCCACCTGTCTCGTTAGCGCAGTACACAACGCCGTATGGGATGAACACTCCCCCCCCTTAACTCTGGGTGATGCGGTCTATGATCAGGATGCCCCTCGTACCCTTATTTCGGGGGTTCTAAAGCTGAGTTTTGATCACCGTACTGAAGCGATCATCGAAGGACCGGCAACCTTTGCCTCGACCAAAGCTAACCAATTGGTTTTACAGCAGGGTAAGGTGTGTGCCTATGGTCCTTTGCCGGATAATGGTTTTGAAGTCCTCACCCCCTATTCAAGTGTGGTGGACTTGGGAACTGAGTTTGGCGTTGAGATCGATGAAGGAGGAAGTTTCGTACAGGTTTTTCAGGGGGAAGTGGCCCTCAAGACCCGTGTTGATGATGCTAGGATGACCGCAGGGATCGCTCATAATGTCAATCCGCATAATCAACAGATTTACGGGGCCTCTTTTGAAACCCAGTCTTTTGTCCGTTATATCAATACTCAAGGGACCTTTCTTTGGAAGGGTGAAGCCCTGGATCTTACCGATGTGGTCTCCGATGGAGATGGTTTCGGGGAGGGGATGCCTAGTAGTGGGATCAGCGTGATTACCGGGCATCGTGGGACCTATCAAGGGTTGGGTCAACGCCTGCGAATTCGACCGGGCTATTTGAAGGTCTCCGGTAATGGCTTGGTCGATGGCGTCTTCCCCGTTGGTGGAGAACGACAGGTCATCAGTTCAACGGGGTTGATCTGGGATGATTGTCCTGGGGTGGGGCATCTATTTTCCGAAGGCGTGATTCGTCCTGGTGGACGTTATACCGGAGCCCCGGATTCCCGTATCCCCACCCATGCCTATCTTCTGAATGGAATCTCCTATGGCTATGCCAATCGACAGGCACTGAGTGTGCCTGCGAATACGGGTATTACTTTTGACCTTCAGGCCATGCGTCAATCGTTACGCGGGATTGCCATGGAATCATTTAATACGGTTTGTGGGTTATCCGAGAGTTTTTTCAAGTATCGCTCTTCTATGCAGGTTGCCAGTTTAGCGGCTCATGAGCCCTGTGCAGACTTTTATGTGTTGTTGGATGGGCGTGTCGTCTTTGAGGGTCGAGATGTGACACCGAGCCAAGGGGGTATCGATATTCACATTCCGCTTGCAATAAAAGATCGATTTTTGACGTTAATAGTAACAGAAGGCCAAGACCAGCAATTTCTCTATGACTGGGCCCTGTTTGCAGAGCCCATTATACGGTTACAAAGACAGTAAAGGGTGACATTATGGGTGTCAACATTTTGGAGTGGTGGTGTTTTCAAGGGCAGCGACTGCGGGGGGAAAGTTCGCAGCTTATTCCCATTCCTTTGTTTTCTCAAAATCATCTCAGTCGCCCTGCCGTGAAAAAGTTCTTTCACATGTACCCCAAGCCGGATGTTATAGGCGGCGTGGGCGTGGAAAGTGGTCTCAGTGATTGGCTACTGGGTGTGTCTCAAATATTTAAGCCCGGTCATTGGGATGGTCGAAGGAGCTTTACAGGTTTTTCGTAATGTTATCAGTGGCGACTCTCTGTTTCAGGACAGTGAGCCGTCGAGAGTCTTTGGATGTAGATTAGGAGAACTGTACTATGCAAACGAAAACAAGGTTTTTTTTAATGAAGGAGGAGTTCTAATGTGTAAGAAAACATGTTTTGCAATCCTTTTGATCCTGGTATGGGTCGGTTCCGCTTTGGCCGCCTCTCGTTGGCCGGCTTATCGTTGGAGTTTTAACGGTGATTTGACTGAATCAGTAGCAGGTCAGGATGCCGTTATTGTTGCAGAAGGCGGCGATGCCGTGATCAGTGCAAGTGAAGTGACCCTGGGTGGTGGAACCAAGGGAAGCTCGGACTACATCGACCTACCGGATGGTATCGTCAATTCCTTGGGTGACAGCGTCACCTTTGAGATTTGGGCCACCCAGGAAGAAGTCCAGAATTGGTCGCGTATCTTCGACTTTGGTACCAGCACCACTGAAAATATCTTTATGAGCTGGACCGTTGGTGAGACCCTGGGTACCGACCGTGTGGAATGGGTCGGTGATGACAGTAGCACGGTCAACAATAGTAACCCGGAATACGAATTGGGCGTCGAGTTTCATATTGCCATGGTCATTGACGGTCCAAATGACTTAGTGACATGGTATGCCGCCAAGAGTACCAATGAAAATCTAGGGAGTGCTCGCGACAGTATGGAGAATACCAATAAGCTGTCGGAACTCGAGTACACCAATTGTTGGCTGGGCCAATCCCAGTGGGGTGATAACACGGCCAGTGCCAGCTTTAACGAATTCCGTATCTGGCAAGGGTGTCTGACTGCAGGCGAACTCCAGAAGTATCACACCCTGGGCCCGGATATCATCAATCCCGGTCAAGCGGGTATCGTTGCTCCTGAGAAGGACGAAACGGATGTGGCCCTGGATACAGAACTGGAATGGTCTGCCGGTTACTATGCTGCCAGTCACGATCTCTATGTGGGCACCGATTACGATGCCGTCGTCGCTGCGAGTCGTAGTGATGCTTCCGGCACCCTGATTGCAGAAAAGGATCTGGCGGGGACCACCTATTCCTTGGCTGGTGATCTGGTTCTGGATGGTGTGTACTTTTGGCGTGTGGATGCCGTCAATGCACCGCCCAGCAATTACATTTTTGAGGGTGATGTTTGGACCTTCTCTGCCGAGCCTACGTACCTGAATCCCGTTCCTGTGGCGGTTACCGCTTCGAGCTATGACGTTGGAGAAGACTATAATTGTCCTCCGGAAAACACCATCAACGGTGCTGGTCTCAATAACGGTAAACACTCAAGCCAGGCTTCCACCATGTGGCGTACTGCGGAGGGTGAAATCGCAGGAGCCTGGATTGAATACGAATTCGAGAGCCTCTTTGAGTTCAACCAAATGCACGTCTGGAATTACAATGGCGAAAACGAAGCCTTCCTGGGTGTCGGTGCCAAGGATACCGTGATCAAGACCTCTGTGGACGGTGAAACCTGGACTACCCTGACCGAATTGCAGTTATCTCGTGCTACGGGTACGGGGACCTATACCGGCGAAGATGTCGATATGGGTGATGTCGTTGCCCAGTACGTACGTATTGAGATTCAGTCTCAACATTCGTTTGGTGGGACCACCATCGTCGTCAATAAGACCGGCCTCAGTGAGGTTCAATTCGAGTGTGTACCGATCGCTGCCCGTCGTCCTTCGCCTGCCGATGGTGATGCTGTTGACAGCATTATGGATGATTTGGTCTGGCGTTTGGGTCGTGGCGCAGAAGCCAGTCGTCTGTATCTCAGTAGCGATGCGAATTTGGTCGCCGCTGGGGATGCCAGCGTCTTGGTTGACGAAGTCGCCGGCCGTCGTTATTCCATCGCAGAAACTGGCGCCTTGTATGGCGGAACGTATTACTGGCGTGTGGATCAGGTTGTCGGTGTCGATGTGACTCCGGGTACGGTCTGGTCCTTCGACACCCCCGACCATCTCGTGATCGATGACATGGAAAGCTATGACTTGACCAACTTGATCTACGAGACCTGGCTTGACGGTTACGATGTGGACGAAAATGGCTCGGTCATTGGTGATGATGAGCCCTATGTCGAGCAGGAAATCGCCTTTAGCGGTAGCCAGTCGATGCCCATGTATTACGACACCACCGATGGCGAAGCTGCGGCCTGGGTCGAGTTGGCCGTGGACAGTGACATCTTCACCTCTGGTGGAGTGGCCCAGTTCAGTGTCATGTTCAAGAGCGATCGCAAGAACGACGGTGGTCAGTTCTATGTCGAAATCAATGGCAAGCGTGTCTATAGTCCGGCCAGTCTGACGTCCGGTCTGTGGACGCAGTTAGTCGTTGATTTGAGCGAATTCGGCAACCTGAAAAATGCCGACTCCCTAATCTTGGGTGTCAATGGTCAAAACCTGGAAGGTGTCGTCTACATCGATGACGTCTGCCTGTATGTTGAAGCCCCCTCGTTAGCGAATCCCGCCTCCGAGCAACCCAGCGACGATGCTCTCGAAGTCCTCTACAAGATGGAGAGCAATCTCGAGGATAGCACTTCCAACAATCGTGATGGCCAATCCGGTTCCGGCTTGACCCTGTTCTATGAGACCAGTCTGAAAGAAGGAATCATGAACCTGGGTAAAGCCCTGGCTCTCGAAGGTGCAGAAACTTCGTATGTCGATGTCAATGACGCCATGGCCGGTCTGCTGCCCTCGCTGACGGACAGTACCTTTGCGGCATGGGTCAGCCTGACCGAAGATAGCGATCAAGGCTATCAGCGTGTCTTTGACTTTGGTAACGATGACCAGGTCTACATGTTCCTGTGTGCACAAGTTGGCACGGACAGTGCTCCTGAATTTGCGATTACCCAGGAAAGCTATGGTGCTGAAGCGGATGTCGCAGGTACGTCTGCATTGGGTGCCGGTTGGCATCACCTTGCTGTCGTGATCGATGCTGATGGTGCGGATCCCAATGGTACCCTGACGCTCTATGCTGACGGTGTGGCCATTGATACGGACGAAACCCATCTCGTACCGGCCGACTTGGGTACGACGACCAACAACTGGTTGGGTCGTTCTCAGTACGATGCCGATGGTTACTTCGATGGCCTGATGGACGAGGTTCGTATCTACAGCGAAGCCCTCTCCGAAGCCGAGATTCGTTGGCTGGCAGGTGATCAGTAATCGTTACTGACAGATATCGCTACGGCGATATCTGAACGATGAAGTTCAAGGGCCTGTGTCTTATGACACGGGCCCTTTTTTTGTGCCCACTTCGAGCCGATGGCCGATGGATGATAGAGAACCCTGAATTTCATTAGGAGTTATTGATGAGGCCTAGATCCATATGCTTGATGGTGATTGTGTGTTTACTGGGAGGAATCCTTCCCTGCTCATTCGGGGCGGAGAGTTATCGATTTCAAGAGGTCTGGGGATACCTCATGCAGGGGGAGGAACGTTTTCTCACCGGACAGGAGCCTCTAACGGATTTGTGTTTGTTCAGTGCTCGGGTCAATGACATCGGACGTCTGGACAATCCGGTTCCAATCCCGAGACTCTCTCGTAGGCCCAACCGTATCCATTTGGTGATCAGTGCCCCGGCCAGTAAGACCTTGATGTACTTTTGCCTGCGACAAGATGCAGCAACGCGTGATGGACTCATTGAAGATATCGTGCGATCGAGTCAGGGCTTTGATGGGGTGCAGATCGATTTTGAAACCATTCGCCCCGAAGAGGGGGGGGCGTACCTCGCGTTCCTCGGTCTGTTACGACGACAGTTACCGGCTTCGATACGCCTCAGTGTCGCAGTTCCGGCCCGTACTCAGAAAACCGAAGACGCCTACAATTACGCCGCCATCTCAGCCCTGGTCGATCGGGTCTTGGTCATGGCCTATGACGAGCATTGGCGTACGGGCCAGCCCGGTCCCATTGCCTCGGCCGGGTGGTGTAAGGAGGTCGTCGATTATGCCCAGCAGACCATCGCCCCTGGCAAGCTGGTCATGGGGCTCCCTCTCTACGGCCGCGTCTGGCAGGACGAAACCGTAGCGCGGGCCTTGAAGTATCCACAAACCCTCGACCTATGGCAGCAGGTCTCCAAGCCCATGGTTAAACGAGGCCCGGACAAGACGCCCTATTTCAATTATCAAACCACAGTGAAGGCCTCGGTCTACTTCGAGGACGTCCAGAGCCTCACGGAAAAGCTGGCCTTGTACCAGGGTAAGGGCGTCCAAGGTATAGGCTTTTGGCGCATCGGCCAGGGACCCGCTGCAATCTGGGAATCCGTTAAAATTCGTTAAGAGTATACCAACAAAAAAAGGGACGCCTGATGGCGTCCCTCGGGAAACTCTAAAGAAATCTATCGGCTTAGCTGCCGTAGGTGAAGCAGGTCAGCCAATCCCAGGAGCGATCCACGAACAGGATGTCCATGTATTCGTCTGAGAAGAGGGTGGTCTCATTGAGGACATAGAGCCCGTTTTCACCACCACCTTCTTGGAGGTTGGTCAGGCGTTCCTCATAGGATCCATCCGAGGCCCATTCGTCCAGGATGGATAGCAGGGCATCGTCAAAGCCTTCGACCAGGGCCTCGTCATCGACATCGTAAGCAGTCGATCCGGTAATCAGGATGTCCTCGCCGGCACCGCCATAGAGGATGTCGCTGCCGTCGCCACCGATCAGGATATCGTCACCCGCACCACCGAGCAGCAGGTCGTTGCCATCTTCGCCCAGGAGTACGTCGTCACCCGAGCCACTGGCCAGGTAGTCGTTGCCGTCGCCACCATCGACCAGGCAGCTGATTTCCACACTACGGCTGATGGAGACCACATCGTCGCCGTCTCCAGCCAGGATCTTGATGATATTGACATCGTTGGCATTCACCAGGGTCCAACTGCTGCCGCCCGAGGTGAAGCTGGTGCCCACCACCAGGGTCTTGAAATCGCTACAGCGAGAATTGAGCTGGCGAACCAGGATGATATCACGTTCGGTGGTGCCGATGATGTAGAGGGTGCCTTCGTCGTCGAGTCCGACGCCTGTGATGGCGGCCAGGGCGGTCTCGGTGGCGGTGCCACCATCGTCATCCGTGACCGTGGCCGTCACCGTGAATAGCCCACCTTGGCTGTAGGTATGGCTGACCTCGGCCACGCCGTCGGTGGCATCGACGGTCACCACGGTGCCGTCACCCAAGTCGATCGTGACCGTGTGGGTGTCGGCCGTGCCTGCGTCAGACAGTTCCACGCGGATGGTCGTCGCCTCGCCCTGGGCCACGCTGCCGACACTACTGGCACCGGTGGTCAGGGAGGTGATAATCGGGTCGGCATTGGCCACCACGATCTCTTCGCTGGTCGTGACCGAACCACCGTCATCGTCGGTGACTGTCAGGCTGACGGTGTAGGTGCCGTTGTCGGCGGGGACGAAACTCAGGTCCGCATCCGTACCACTGGCCACCTCGACACCCTCAAGCGTGACGCTCCAGGTGAAGCTGTGGGTGTCCAGGGTGCCAATGTCTGTCACCTCGCTGGACAGGCTGATGGTGTCGCCTTCGATCGCATCGCTGGGAACACCGGTGATGCTGGCCGTGGGATCGACATTGGCAATAACCAAGTCGAGGCTGTCCGTCGCTACGCCGCCGTCATCATCGGTCACGGTGACCGTGATCGTGACGGTGTCGCTGGCTGTGCCTGTGGGATCGTCATCGAGGTATTGCTTGGCCGCAGAGAAACTGCCATCTTCGGCCACCTCGGCATCGCTGGTGGTTCCGTCGCCCCAATCAATGGTCACGGTATGGGTGTCCAGCACGCCGGCATCCGTCACTGTTCCGCTGACCGTGACTGCGCCGTTTTCATCGATCTCGGTGGCACTGAGGGCCAGGCCCGTGGTAACGGGATCGACATTGGCCACCTCGATCTCTGCCGTGGTCGTGGCCGAGCCACCATCGTCGTCCGTGACGGTCAGGCTGACCAGGTAGGTGCCGTTATCCTCCGGAACAAAGCTCAGGTCTGCATCCGAGCCGCTGGCCACGACTTCGCCATCCAGTGTCACGTTCCAGGTATAGGTGAAGGTGTCCAGGGTACCGGCGTCGGCTACACTGCTGGATAGGCTGATGGTGTCGCCTTCCGTTGCATTGGTGGGGATGCCGGTGATGCTGGCTGTGGGTGCGACATTGTTGATTACCAGGTCCAGGCTACCGGTGGCTATGCCGCCGTCATTGTCGGTGGCGGTGGCGGTGATGGTCACCGTGTCGCTAGACGTGGCTGTGGGATCGTCATCGAGATATTGCTTGGTGGCAGAGAAGCTGCCCTCGACCACATCGACCGTGCTGGTGGTTCCGTCGCCCCAGTCGATGGTGACCGTATGGGTGTCGAGTACCCCGGCGTCCGTGACTTCGCCACTGACCGTGACCTCGCCGTTCTCATCGATTTGAGTGGCACTGAGGACCAGGCCGCCAATAAGCGGGGCCACATTGATGACCTCGAAGGCCGCCGAGATCGTGGTCAGGCCGGTGTCGTCGTCTTCCACGGTCAAGGTGACTTCGTAGTTGCCGTTGTCCTCGGCCGTGAAGCTCAGTGCCGAGGCATCTCCGCTGGCCACCTCTTCGCCATCGCGGGTGACCACCCAGGTGTAGCTGTAGGTATCTAGGGTGCCCGGATCGGTGACACTGCTGATGAGGCTGATCAGATCGCCTTCGGCCGCCAGGGAGGGGACACCCAGGATGGCCAGGGTGGGGGCCACATTGGCCACGGTCACCGTGGTGCTGGCCGTGCCGGTATCTTCGTCATTATCCTCGATCGTGGCCGTAATGGTGTAGCTGTCTTGGGCCGTGCCCGTGGGGGCATCGTCAAGATATTGGTGTGTGGCCGTGAAGGTCCGCGAGACGGCATCGACAAAGGCCAGTTCCACTGTGCCATCGCCCCAGTCAATGCTGACGGTATGGGTGTCTTGTACACCGGCGTCCTCGAAGCTGCCGGTGACGGTGACACTGCCGTTTTCGTCGATGATGGTGCTATCAGCGGAGAATGCACTGATGGTCGGGGCCACATTGTCCACACCCACTTCCCAGGTCAGGGTTCCACCGGTTTCGCCATTGGACACCGAATAGGTCTGTTGGTAGGAGCCGTTGTCCAGGTAGGTGTGGCTCAGATCCAGACTGTCTTCAGTGGTGATGAGCGTTTCGATCGTGCCGTCGCCCCAGTCCACGGTGACAGTTACGTCGCCCAGGTCGCTGGAACCGCCCGAGGTCAATTCGGCCACATAGAGGTCGCGATCCGTGGATGTGGTCCAGACCGCGAAGTACAGGCTCTGGCCGTCGCGGCTCAAGGAGCAGTAGTCCAGGTCGTCGCTGCTGCCAAAGCCATCGATCTCTACTAATTCGGCTTCCACAAACAGGTCGCTGGTGGTGGCACGGGTGGTGCGATAGATCTGCCAGGTGCCGGTGCGATCGGAGGCGAAATACAGGGTCAGGCCGTCGGCGCTGAGTGTAGGCCTCAAGTCTTTGGAGTCAGAGTTGACGGCGTAGACTTCGTTGCCGTCACCATCGTAACCCAGTTTGGTGATACCGCTGAAGTCCTCATTGATGCTCGTCCGGGTGGCGATATAGAGGTCCTGGTTATTGACGCAACCGAAAATCAGGGTCAATTCATCGCTGGAGAGGGTGAAGTTGCTTAATTTATAGTAATATCCTCCGGGCTCGTAGGCGTGCGAGCCGTCCATATAGGGCCCAGTGATATCGTAGATGATGGTGGAGCTTGGGTTCCAGGCTTCACTGGTACTGCTACGGACCATACAGCGCAGGTCTGTGTTGTAGTCGTAGGAGGAGCTTTGGAAGTAGTAGAGTCGCAAACCGTCGCTTGAGACCCTGGGACTATCCAAATGGTTGCCGCTAACGGTGTAGATCAAGATAGCCTCACCAAAGGCGACGTCCGTGCTGGTGCGGGTAGCGTAATAGAGGCTGGTGGTGGCGCCGGTGCTGGTGGCCCGTGAAAAATAGAGGGTCAGGCCGTCTTCGGTGAGATAGGAATCCTTACAGCGACCGTCGTCATTGATGGGGTTGCTCGCGTCACTGGTCACTTCGGTGGTGTTGCCCCAGACCTCTTCGCCGGAACCGGTGTCTTCCTGGAAGGTCAGGGTCACTGTGGTTTCGCTTCCCTCACTGACTGTGTCTTCGGTCTCCAGGCTCAGGGGCAGTTCGTCGGCCACCACGGTCACGGTGGTGCTAGCCGTGCTGGTTCCGCCGTCATTGTCCGTGGCGATTACAGTCACCAGGTAGTCCCCAGCTTCAGCAGGATCGCATGTGATGGCTTCGCCTGTGCCACTGGCTACACTGACTCCATCCAGGGTGATGTCCCAGGTCAAGGTGACCTCGTCCTGGCTGCCGGCATCCGTGGCTTCGGCTATCAGGCTCATGGTGTTACCGACTACCACGGCCTGGTCATCCCCGCTGATGGTGACGCTGGGATCGGCATTGGTCACGGTAATGGTCTCGGTAATTGAGCCTTCTGCGCCGTTTTCATCGGCCACGGTGATGGTAATGGTAAAGTCGCCTTCGTCATCGTAGACGTGCTCGGCCTCCAGGGCCGCGCTCATGTCGCTGGTGGTGGTCGGATCGCTGCCGTCACCCCAATCGATGGTCAGGCTGTGTTCGAGATCGTTGATATCAGTGCCTTCATAACTGACTTCAAGGCTAACGGTTTGGCCTTCTTCTGCATCGACCGGTGCGGTGATCAAGTTGATGTCCGCGCTATCGGCACTGAGCAGAACCCGGGGTTCGAGTGATTCAAAGGTCGGGGCATGCTGTGACAGGTGCAAACGTTGGCGTTTTCCTCTTCTCTTGGATGTGTGTTTCATGAGTCCGAGTCCTTCAAGTTGTTGCAGAGCCACTGGAATGGTCGCGCAGGGAGTCGCTGAGAGTGGATGCGAGACAGAGTCGTGAATTCATCTTGCACGTGTATTCCCTCTTCTCCAAAAAAATGTTCGGCAAGATACGTCACTCGGTTGGAGGCAGTCTACCCTTAAACAATCTCCAAAGCCGTAGTAATACCATTATAGACTTGCCAGGGACAAAGTCAACCGATTGATGTTCATTGCGGTGGGTAAAACCCGTTAACCGGAAAGCCTAGTGAATTAAAGATCTTTGCTGCTTTTGGTAAGCTAGGGAATTGTGGTGATTAAATGTTAAATTTAGGCAAAATATATATCAACAGGAGTGGATTTTGTGGCATCTTTATATAGGTACAAAAAAACAGGGGATCAATTCATTCGATTGATCCCCTGTCATGATGTTGATAGGGTGACGTATTCATTAAAACGTCACTTGAGGGACTTCAGTTTTGGCCTGATCTGAGGCTTCAAAGTATTGAGCCTTCTCAACCTCTGCCTTTGAACAGAAATAAGAGCCAAAGAAAGAACGGGCGAACTTGTTGAGTTGTCCGGCAACCTCGTTGTAGCGGGTACGGGCTACGGCAATGCGGTTTTCGGTACCTTCGAGTTGAACTTGCAAGTCCAAAAATCCTTGGTTGGCCTTGAGATCGGGGTAGCGTTCCTGTAGAACCAGGAGTCGTGACAACAGGCCGCTGAGTTGATTGGAGGATTCCATCTTATCTGCCGGGGTTTTTTGTTGGAAATACTGTTCGCGTGACTGGGCAATACTGGTAAAGAGTTCCTGTTCATGTTCGGCATAGCCTTTGACCGTGGCCACCAGATTGGGGATCAATTCCAGGCGTCGTTGGAGCTGAGTGTCAACGTCGGCCCAAGCCTGTCCCACGCTTTCATCCAGGGCCACGGCTCTGTTATATCCGCTGACATACCAGCGGAAGCCAATAAAGCCCACGATTACAACAGCAACCAAAATGGCCACTAACACAACCCAAATCTTGCCTGAACGTAGCATATGAGATTCTCCTAATTGATTTGTTGATTTGAAGTTTTACCATCCACCACTGGCTCCGCCCCCGCCGAAACCACCACCGCCTCCGCCACCAAAGCCGCCGAATCCTCCGCCAAAGGAGCTGCCTCCACCAAAGCCACCATAGCCTCCATAATGGCGATGATGACCGAAACCGCCGCCCATCATCCAGGGCAACAGCAGGAACCAACCCGGTCCTCGTCCCATGACCGAAACAATGACGATCATGAAGAACAGGGCCGGAATAATCGCACAACAGGAGGTTCCATGGGATCTGCTATCCTGAGCCAGGGGGGTGACAATGGGCATGCCGGTCAGTTGCACCTGTTCGGCCTGCGCGATTTCGTGGATGACCTGCACGTTGGCTTCGTAAATAGCGGCACTGGTCTGGGCGGAACGCAGTAGGGGTACCAGGATCTGGCGATTGACGCGCCCGCAATAGGCATCGGTGATGATTCCCTCCAGGCCATAGCCCACCTCGAAGCGAAACCGCTGCTCCTTCATGGCAATGGCAAACAGCAGGCCCTTGTCCTGGCTTTTTCGGCCCAGTTTCCATTCCTTCTCGCTACGAGAAACTAAACGCATGGTAAAGGATTCGATGGGTTCGCCTTCGGTGGTGGGCACCGTTAGAACGATGTATTGCACCTGGGTCTTTTGTTCGAGTTCCTGGAGCAGGCCGTTGAGCGAGCGTTCGTGGTCGGCCCGGATGACATTGGCATGGTCCTCCACATAATGCGTGGGGGGCGGTACCTTCACCACAGCCCAGGCCGGTGAGGTCAAGGTGACAATGATCAGAGCGAGTAGGGGACGATATCGTGACATCAGGCCACCTCGAGTCCATCAACCAGGGTGGCTAGTTCGTCGACACGGCTGTAGAGGCGATCGTAGGCCTCGTAGAGCTGGGGACCGCTGGGCTTGATCTTTTGCCGTTGCCATTGAATTACGGACAAGAGAGAGTCCAGATCAAGCTTGAGGGTTTGGGAAGCTTGCTTGAAGGTGGCCTCCAAGGTGGGCTCTCGTTGGGTGTCATGGAGCCAGAGCAGGGCCCTGAGCTTGGGGGCCAGGGATTTGACCGCGGCCGTGATGACCTCCTTGAGGAGTCGTGTGGATCCGGCGGCCGTGATAAAACCTTGACGCAGGCGGATCAGGTCGGCCTTAAACTCCCGCTCGCATTGTAAGCGTACATCCGGCTGGGCAAAGGTCATGGCGGCAAAGGGATCCTGCCCCAGTACGGTCTGGTGGGTGAGTTGAAAATCCAGCCACTCCACAGCAAAGACGTCTCGAGATTGGGCCACATAGGTCTCGGTCATGAGCAGGGGAACGGCCAGGCGGTGTTTACGGGCCAGGCGACGCACGGCCCCGGTGACGGCTTCCAGTACGCTCCGGTCCAGTCCATCCAGCATCAGGACGCTGTTGAGATCGCTGCGCCCGGCTTGAAAGTCGTTCGTTAGACAACTGCCTACCACAGTGATGCCCTGCAACCGGGGGCCGAGTCCTTGGTCCAGGGCCGTGGCCAAAGATTGGATGGCCGTGTGCAGTTCAACCGGAATATGGGTCAATTCAAGGCGTTCCATAAGGCTCCTTTTGTTTTACTGGTATTGAAGACGTCGAACGAGGAGATATCTTCAAAGGTTGAAGGCAAAAAAACAAGTCAAATCTCCTCAGCTGAGGGGTGGGATTAAACTGGCGCTGATGGATTCGGTGCCAGCAGATCATAGGAGGCCCCGTATTGACGCAGATAATGCAAGGGATAGGCCCGGTTGAAGACATGCAGGGGCAGCAGGATTACTGTGCCGACAAAGGGTAGGCCCAGCAGGAAAAAGCTACAGCAGCAGGTCATGATACTTAGAAATATGATCACGAGGCCAATGATGACACCCAACATGAATTTAAACAGGGCATAGAGAATAAATCGCCCCAGGTTATCGAACATGAGGGCCTTGAATTCGCGCCAGGCCGGCAGGCAGTAGGTGGTACGTTTGACCATTAGGGGGATCACAAAGTCCTTGGTTAAGCTCTCGATCAAGACTAGGGTGATCAATAATAAGAGCAATAGCGGGATGATCCAGATTAGGTGCAATAGGGCCTGAGATCCCATAGCTGACCAGGTCGTGACGACCACGAGAACGCCGCCCCCCATCGAAGCCACGCTCAACAGGAATCCAATGAGTCTAAAACAAATGAGAAACAGAAACACGCTGTGGCCGTATTCACGGAACATATGCCAGGGTCGTTTAACTTCTGCAGTGTTATAGACCGTATTGTAAAGGAGCATGAACTGTCCACGGCTACTAAGCCAGAGCACCAACAATCCAACGATAAGCGAAATAGCGGCACCTAGGCAGACGACCGGGATCAACCAATGGGCATTGGCAGTGATATAGATCCAAGCTTCATTGAGAATTTGACGGATATGTTCTGGATTGAATCCATCACCAGGGCCACCCTTGTTAATTTTTAAACCACTGTTACCACCGCCACCTGATCCCAATTCTGCCAGCCAGGCGCAAAAACCGATTGCCAGCCAGCGTTGCAGGTCAAAGGGGCGAAACAGGACCGTTTTGACGTGTTCGATGGCGGGTCCGAGTGGATCCAACACGCTGACTCTCGGGTGGTAAATGTTCATCATAGGGCTCTTTCTAGCCTGAAAACCACGATTTCGCAAGGGCAAGCATCTTGAATCCCCTGCTTTAGTCCTGTAGACGCCCAAGGAAGCGGTAGATTACCAAGAAAATCAGGGCAGGGATGGACACAAGGTCAAGATGGCCGGGAGGGGATCTTGGGAACTGTTGGGGTCCAAGATGGGGCCTTTGCCACGAAAACCGGCCAGGGGGTAGGATTGAATCAGGCTGGGGTGGGCCGTGAGGTGCCACGGACTGTCAGGGTGAGATCCCTGGAGTTCGACTGGGGTTGATGAGTAAATGGCCAAGGTCCCTTGAATGGGATGGCTTGAAGTGTCACGTTGAATCTCAAAGGGTCTGGGATTGATGATGCGCAGGGCAGGGGAGACTGTTGGTGTTTCTTGGTGGTGCTCATGCATCCTGTAGACCTCAAGGTGAATGGGAATCTCGCAGGCCAGGATTGGCCCTAAGGCCGGTGGATCTTGAGGACTCAAGCTTACGGTGACCGAGGTGTCGTAATGTCCTTGAGCCTGGTCTGGGATCTGGAGTTCGAGTGTCAGGCTGTTAACGTCATTGGGGCCGATGGTCACCGGTGGCACCGGGACGTCACGAATCCAGGACAGAGGGATCTGGTTTGTGTCATGGGTTATATGTGAACGCTCAGTGATCTGGGCTGTATGGGCCCTGGTGGGATGTTGATTGTACAGCTGGAAACTGAGGGACAGTTTTTGACCGGGGCGTACATGATCTTGCATATAGGATGGGATCAAGGTCAGGTCTGTCACCAGGTCGTTGAGGCCCTGAGCGGGACCGTCAATGGTGGCCGGTACCACATCCACGATCACCGGGACAATGTAGTCCAGGTGCATGGTGGTGCTGTGTTTTGTTCCTGTGGTTTGAAAACGTATCTTTAAAGCCGCCAGAAAGGAGCCGCTACAGCGAGTCGGGACATCCACGCAGAACTTTAGTGTTTTAGAACTGGGGACCTTATGGGGATCTTGGGTCGGAGGCACGATCATGATCGAAATCAAGGGATCGATCAGTTCTATCCACGAGCGGCAAGAGGCCCTGGGGTACTGTAAAGTGGGATTGGATAGTGCTGTCGTGTCGTAGACCGGTTGCCATTGGCCTTGGGTGTTTTGGCCCAGATCGATAAATGTCACCCGCACCTGGGCCTGGGTGGAGCTGGTATTGATCAGGTTGATCTGTCCCTCAATGGTCTCACCGGCCACGGCCGTCCAGGCCAAACGCATGGGCTGGACCTGAAACTGGGCCCAGGCTACGGATGTGAGCCACAGCCATAGGAACAAGATCGCATATCGATGCTGTAATGGATATTTCATCATTGTTAAGGGTATCGGCTGAAATTGCGAATCAACTCAGGAAGATCTCCGTTTTTTACCATCCTCTTCTGGTTATCGGGCTTCTGAGTGGCGGTTTCTTAAGCGGTGGTCTACAATGGCCTCATGGATCCTGTGACTATAACAGATGTTCAAGATGAACGCATCGCCCCTTATCGCTACCTCAAGGACCGTCAACTCGCGCGTGACCGCGGCCTTTTTGTGGTGGAGGGAGAGCATTTGGTGCGACGGCTCTTGGTCAGCCAACTCACGGTTCATTCCGTCTTGATGACAGACCGGCGGTTTCAGGCCCGTGCATGGCCGGTCCCGGCTACGGTTCCGGTTTACCTGGGTGATCCGGAGGTGCTTTCGGAGGTGGTGGGATTCGATTTTCATCGTGGGGTGTTGGCCTTGGGGCATCGACCGCAGATGGAGTTTACCATGGCAACCTGGCCGGACCTGCCCCATGTCACGCGTTTGCTGATCTGTCCTGAGATTAATGATGTGGAAAATTTGGGTAGTATCATGCGGAGTGCTGCGGGATTGGGGTTCGGCCACCTGCTCATGGGTCCGTCCTGTTGCGATCCTTGGGCCAGACGCGCCATTCGCACCTCCATGGGGAGCGTGTTTCAGCTACGTCTCAGCCGGTCACAGAATTTGCACCAGGACCTGTATCAATTACACCAAGAGTTTGATTTCCAATGGCATGCAGCAGTACTTGATTCCGAGGTTGAGGTTCTGCGTCATGTTGAGGTTCCAACCAAGGTTGGTTTGCTCTTGGGATCAGAGGCTCATGGCCTCTCTCAAGACCTTATCGATAAGGCCCATCATCGCGTCACGATTCCCATGTCCCTGGCGACCGATTCCCTTAATGTTGGTGTAGCTGCGGGGATTTTTATGCATCACTATCAGGTCCATTGATCCCCAGGATTTAATATTGTTCTGGGTTGACAGATACCGGGTAAGGGATTAAAAGTGAAGTTGATCTGCATACTCTGAATTCCACGTGAACTACGGCCTAGCCCCCTCTTTAAGGGCCGGATAATCATGACAGAGCAACCAGTTGGGACAGTCTTAATCGTCGATGATTGCCAGGAAAATCTGCAGGTACTGCACGGTTTGTTGGCTCAGGAGAATTTCTACGTACGGGTAGCCACTTCCGGTAGTAAGGCCCTGGAATCGGTCAAGCTGAATTTGCCGGATTTGATCTTGCTGGATATTTGTATGCCAGACATGGATGGTTACCAGGTGTGTCGACAGCTTAAGGCTGATCCATATAGTTACGATATTCCCGTCCTCTTTATCAGTGCCCTGAACGAGACCGAGGACATTGTTAAGGGTTTTGAAGCGGGGGGGCAGGACTATATCACCAAGCCCTTCCGTGCGGCCGAGGTGTTGGCTCGGGTTCGTACGCATATGAATCTCTATGCCCTACGCCGTCAATTACAACAGACCAATGCCCAATTGCAGGCCGAAGTAATCCAGCGTACCGAGGCAGAGGCCTCCTTGACCGCGTACAAAAATCGGCTCGAAGATCTCGTGGTTGAACGATCCGCTGAATTGGCCGAGAGTGAGTATCGTTTTCGTTCGCTAGTAGAGCAGGCTGCCGATGCGATTTTTCTGCGTGATGGCCGGGGTAAGATCATCGATGCCAATCAGCAGGCCTGTGAGAGCCTGGGATACTCCCGCGAGGAATTGCTGGAGATGTCTGTGGACGATTTCGAGGGACATTACAGTGAGTCCGATGCGGAATTGGATGCTGACGGCCAATTGGCTCCCAAGGCCCCGGTCACTTTGGAGGCCATTCATCGACGCAAGGATGGTTCCGAGTTTCCTGTGGAGATCCGCCTGGGCATGTGTACCCTGAAAATGGCTGAATGTCCCTATGTCCTGGCCTTGGCCCGTGACATTAGTGAACGCAAGGAAGCCCAACGCAAGATCGAGGCCTATCGGGCCAAACTCCAGGACCTGGTGTCGCAGTTGACCTTGAGTGAGGAAGAGGAACGTAAACGCCTGGCCGTGGAATTGCACGACAGTATTTGCCAGACCCTGGCCT
Organism: Sedimentisphaerales bacterium; assembly: GCA_963662565.2. GTDB lineage: Bacteria > Planctomycetota > Phycisphaerae > Sedimentisphaerales > Anaerobacaceae. The sequence goes on from CAXXXG010000039.1 coordinate 193,100, forward strand.
TTATGAAGATGAAGGTCGATATCGAGTTGGCCACCCCCGTGTCCGTGGTTGCCAATCGTTTTCTGACCGAGTTCCAGGAAAATCTCTTGCGGTTGATTGATGAAACCAAAAATTTAACCAACAACCTGGGCACTCCCATGCTCCATCAGTTTGGCTTGAAAAATGCCATCGAGCAATGGATGTCTACGGAAATCAAAGATAAACACGGTATTGAGGTCATGGTCAAGGATGATCAGGCCTCCTTACCGTTGAGCGAAGAAACCCAGGCCTTGGTGTTTAGAGCGATTCGGGAACTCTCCGTCAATGTGGTCAAGCATGCCCTGGCCCAACAGGTCGAGGTGAGTTTGGAGCGGCAAGGAGCTTGGGCGATGATCTGCTTAAGTGACGATGGCGTGGGATTTGATGTGACCGCTCAACGGGCCCGTGAGGGGCAAAACCAGGGCTATGGCCTGTTCAGTATCCAAGAACGGATTGATCATCTCGGGGGAATGTTCAACATTCAATCCACGCCGGGCAAGGGGACTCGGATCGTCATCAGGGTACCGTTGCTTCAAGGTCAGGATGCGACTCAATCCGTCACCGCTGGGAGTCTGTGACATGATCTATGAAAATGAGGTGACCATGCTGGTCTTAGGGATCAGTGTCTTGGTCCTGGTCTTTTTCAATCGTCGTCTCTTTGTCCGTTTGCCGGCCTGGCCCTTGTTGATTACGAGTTTTGTGGCCCAATTGCTGGCCTGGGCCTTTACCGTCATAGAAGGCTTTTTTTGGCCTAATACGGCTAACGTACTCGAGCATGTAGGGTATGCTGTCAGTGCGGTTTTCTTGGCGGTTTGGTGTGTGTGGGTTCATGTTCATCCCAGGGAGGGGCATTGATGGCAACGTTGATTGCATGTCTTGATGCCCTGGCCGTACTGACCTTGTTGTTGGCCTTGATCGTGCTATGGGTGACACGTCGTCATAAACCCTGGCAGGGGAGTGGATTGGTGTTGACGGGATTGCTGGTCTTTTTCCTGTTGTACAGCCTGTGCATGTGGGCCGAATGGGCTGGTATCACGAACTCACTAAATCGTTGGGAAGATTTTCTCGGATCCATGGTGCCGATGTGGTGGGCCTTTTTGTTTTATGCCTTGGCTCAGGCTGCCGTGACACGCGATCTGCATCAAAGTCAAGAGCGGTTGAATCAAGCCCTGGAAGCGACCAATACCGGAGTGTGGGATTTTAATCCTCTACAGAGAACGAACTATTTAGGACCTCGTTGGTTTGGTGTGTTGGGTTATGGTCCCGATGAATTGCCCTCGACGCCAGAAACCTGGCTTTCTTTGATTCACCCCAATGATGTTGACACCGTGAAAGAGCAGATGAAGACCTTTCTTAAGAGTGGTCATGACATGTACCAGGCCGTCTATCGAATGCGCACCAAGGAGGGACGGTGGTGTTGGATCGATTCCCAAGGCAAGGTGGTGCAACGCAACGATGCAGGCGAAGTCACGCGTCTGACAGGAACCTTGACCGATGTGACTGCACGCATGATGGCCGAGAAGGAATTGCAATCCTACCGTGAGCATTTGGAGGTGTTGGTCCAGCAACGTACTGAAGAACTCCAACTGGCACAGGAACAACTCATTCGCAGTGAGCGTCTGGCGGCTTTAGGGCAACTGACCGCCACTGTGGCCCACGAAATTCGTAATCCCTTAGGAACGATTCGCAATTCGGTCTTTTCGATTAGCGAAGCCATTGGTCGTGGCCAACCCGAGAGGGCCACCCGGGCCTTGGACATGGCCGATCGCAATATCAAACGCTGTGATCGCATCATTCAAGACCTCTTGGATTTTTCCCGTAAACGTGAAATGCATTGCAATACCATTGATTTCGATGCCTGGTTGTTGGCCCTTTTGCAAGAAACAACTGTCCCTGAGGGGATTGAGATGGCCCATACCCTCAGTGCATCCGTGAAGGTTCGCTTTGACGCGGACCATCTACGACGTGTGTTCGTCAATGTTCTTCAGAACGCCTTTCAAGCCCTGGAGGATCCGTCTGCACCTAAACGTCACGTTCATATCAGTACTCAGGTAGAGGATCAACAGCTGCAGATTAGGGTTCAGGATACGGGTTCCGGTATCCCTGAGGAGGTTATGGAGAAGATTTTCGAGCCGTTGTTTAGCACCAAAACCTTTGGCGTGGGACTAGGCGTTCCCATTATCAAGGGGATCATGGAGGAGCATGGTGGGCGAGTCGATTACAGTAGCACCATGGGGCAGGGGACAACCGTAACCCTATGGTTGCCCCTCAAAACCGAAGAAGGAGAAACGACATGATTCCCTTGCGTGTATTCGTTGTGGATGACGATGCCGATTTTGCCGAGAGCCTGGCCTGCATCCTGGAGAGTCACGATTGCCAGGTCCAGATTGCCCATACGGGAGAAGAGGCCATCAAGATTTTTCAGGAACAGGACTTCGATCTGGCCTTCATGGACGTCAAGTTGCCCGGCAAAAATGGTGTGGAAAGTTTTTTGGAAATTCGCCGGCATAAACCCGAGGCCCGGGTGGTGATGATGACCGGTTTCAGTATGGAGCAGCTTCTGGAAGAGGCCGTGGAAAACGGCGCCTATGGAGTTTTGCGTAAACCTCTCGATCCGGAAGAGGTGCTGCGTATGATCGATCGAGTGAGCCCGCGTGGGATTCTCATTGCCGATGATGATCCTGCCTTTGTTGAAAGTGTGCGGGATTATTTAGAGGGACAGGGCCGGCAAGTGTTTACAGCGCAGAATGGTCAGGAAGCCATCGAACGTGTTTGTGCGGGCGGCATCGATATCCTGATCCTGGACGTACGCATGCCGGTCCTCGATGGATTACAGGCCTATATCGAGTTGAAACACTCCGGCCATGCTGTCCCGACCATTCTTGTCACGGCTTATGCGGATACGGAGATGGAGCGTGTTCAGACCCTCTGCTCCCGCTCGGCCGGTTTGATTCTACGCAAACCTTTCGATCCCAGAGATCTATTGCAAGAGGTAGAGCGTTTGTTTGCCCAAAAAGATGAATCCTCTCCGTAACCCAGTGAGTCGCTATGGAATGCAACCTTGAGACAGGATCACCCCGCATTTTAATCGTGGATGACAATGCGGATTTCGCCGAGAGCCTGGCCGTGATCTTGGAGACCCACGATTATGAGGTGCGGCAGGCTTGTGTCCCGGAGGAAGCACGCGCCATCTTGAGCGACTACCCCGCTGACGTCGCTTTGATCGACGTACGTTTGGGACATGTCGATGGCTTGGATCTCATGGCCCACTTTAAATCCGTGCGTCCCCAGATCGTCTGTCTCATGATCACGGCCTTTGCCGAAACGGATTCGGTGATCAAGGCCTTGCGACAGGGCGCGCACGATTATCTGCGTAAACCGATCGATGCCCAAGAACTGTTGATCAAGTTGGAACAGATCGTCGATATGATTCGTTTGGCACAGCAGAAGAATGCGGCTGAATCCGAATTGCGTCAACATCGCGAGCATCTCCAGGAACTCGTAGATGCCCGCACTGAGGAACTGCAAAACGAGATCGCCCAACGTAAGGAAACCGAGGCCCAACTCCAGCAGGCCAAGGAGTGGGCCGAGTCTGCCAACCGGGCCAAGAGTACCTTTTTGGCCAACATGAGTCACGAACTACGAACCCCCTTGAATGCCATCTTGGGTTTTGCCCAGATTCTGCAACGCGAGCCCGACCTAGCCGATAAGCATCAACGCCACCTCCAGGTCATCAGACGCAGTGGCGCTCACTTGCTCGATCTGATCAACGACATCCTCGAACTCTCCAAGATCGAGGCCGGTCGTACGAACTTAATCCTCGAACCCTTTGATTTGGTGGCGCTCATTCAAAGTGTCGGTGAGATGATTCGTATTCGAGCCGAAGCCAAGCAACTGATCCTGACGTTGAATTGTGCCGAGGATCTGCCCCGTGGCGTGGTGGGGGATGCCCGCAAGTTACGACAGGTACTCATCAATCTCTTAAGCAATGCCGTCAAGTTTACCTCCGTTGGAGAAGTCTGCCTGAAGGTTGCCTTGGAGCCCTCGGATGTGGATGAGGATAGGGCCAGGGTGCAGTTTGTCATCCAGGATACCGGGATCGGGATTCCCTCCGATAAACAGGACATCATCTTTAAACCCTTCGAGCAACTTGCCGATCATCCCGATACACACAGTGGCACCGGCTTGGGCCTGTCCATCAGTTACCAATACGTTAATTTGATGGGCGGGCAATTGCAGGTCACCAGCGATCCGGGCCGGGGCAGTCTATTTAGTTTTACCTTACCCCTGGAAAAGGCCGAGCAAGAGGCCTTGCCCGTTACCCCTGACAGCTTGCCGCGGATCATCGGTCTACAGAGTGACACGCCTGCTCTTCGTATCCTTATTGCCGAAGATACTGCTGAAAACAGCGAGGTCCTGCGCGGCCTGCTTGAACCGGTTGGATTTGATATCCGCATTGCCCATGACGGCCATGAGGCAGTGGATTTATGGCAACAGTGGCAGCCCCATTTGATCTGGATGGATATCCGTATGCCCGGGCTGGATGGACTGGAAGCCACCCGTCGGATCAAGGCCCAATCCGGTGGGGCGGATACCAAAATCATCGCGCTCTCGGCCAGTGTCTTACCCGAGGACCGTCAGCGGGTCTTTGCCGCCGGTTGTGACGACTTCGTAGCCAAACCCTTTCAGGAGGCCGAGATTTTTCATGTGATGCAGCATCACCTGGGGGTGGATTACCGCTATGAAGCCGAACCAACACTGTCGATTGACGGGGATATTGTGGTGGAGAGCCCTGATCTGACTGGACTCGATCCGCAGTGGGTGCATAAGGCCTATCGTGCAGCTCAAGAAGGGGATGTTAGTTGTTTGGCTGGCTTGCTGAATCAATTATCTGACGACCAGCATCCCCTCCGCCAATTCCTGGAGCAACGTCTGCGTCGTTACGATCTCGATGAAATCATCACTTTATTGAAAAATACGTGTCGCTAAGTCGCGATAACGGGACAGGCATTTGACCTTCTGCAGTTTCTTGAGCAAGCGAGGATCGCATCCCACAGCTTGCCCTAGATATTCCCAATGGTTCAGCAGGTGCTGAAGCTGGTGTTTGGCACCGGAGAGCCGTTGGCAATAGCCATCGAACAGCAGGGCATGAAACTTCTTGAGCTGCTGCTTTTTGTCCTCAGGCGAACCGGCCATTCCTCCTTTGCATTGCTCCAGTAAGAGTGGATTGGCCAGCAGACCTCGCCCCAACATCCAACCCTGGACTTGACCGAATCGATTTTGCAGGTCTTGCAAGTCATCGAAGGTCTGGATGTCACCACTGTAAATTACCGGCACAGTCAGTTTATGACAGCAATGCTCAAAACACTCCAGATCAATCTCGCCTTCGTACATTTGCTGGGCCAGTCTTGGATGGATCGTGACATGCTCCAACGGATAGCGATTCAAGATGGGAAGCAGGGCGATGATCTCGTCTTTGGACTCCAGGCCCAGTCGCAGCTTGATCGAGATCTTGAGGGACAATTGCGAACACACTGTTTCCAGAAAATGATCGATCTGGTCCGGATAGGGCAGCAGCCCGGCTCCGCACTGCTTCTTGGTCATGGTCGGATAGGGACACCCCAGGTTCCAGTTGACTTGCGGGTTGCCCACCTCTTCCAACTGCCGGGCCAGATCCACAAATTGCTGAGGATTCTTGCCAATGATCTGCGGGATGGTCGGGAGTTGGTTCTGATCGGGGGTACATTCGGCAAGATGTGTCGCCTTAACCTGCTTCCCCCCCACGGTCAGTACAAAGGGTGCAATCGCCCCGTCCAACCCGGGAAAGCATTGAGCCAGGGCATTGCGATAAACCAAATCCGTCAGCCCCCGTATGGGGGCCAGTAGTAACGTCGTTGTCATAGGGACTCCAATATAATTAACTTGCGTACCCTACTCGAAGTTGAGCAGAGATTCAATCATTAGCCTGTGTGGCAGTCTGAAGAAGTCAGGGGCTGATTAGGTTTCGATTGGTTATCAGCCCTCTATGCCATTCCTAGACAGAACAGATGTCACTGCAGAGTTGTCTTGCAGGTGAAAATTTAATAAATTGTCGGTAACACCGTGCCCCTCTTGCGCACTGATAGGGATAAATGGAACCTTTACAAGGCGGTTCATGGGAAAACGCTTACGACAACAGGTACTTCATCAGGTCTTTATCAGTGAGGTGGATCGGTTGAGACGAATGCTGATCGGATTGGGAATTCAAATGGAACAGGGTGAGGACCTCCTCCACGACGTCTACCTGGAGGCCCTCAAGCACCCGCCCGAAGATCGCGGGACTGCCCAACTGGCCCGCTGGTTCATGCGGGCCACCTTCAACCGGGCCCAACTGGAGTTTCGCCGCAAGCAGGTACACCAGCGAGGCGTGCAGGCCCTGGACCCCAGCGTCAAGGTTGTCCCCTCAGACCCGGGCCACCTGGCCGGTCAGGCCGAAGAAGCAGCCATCCTGCAAAATTGTTTGGACCAGATGGAGCCGGACACGCGCGGGCCCCTGGTTCTGCGTCATTGCTGCGACCTCAACGCCAACGAGATCGGTGAAATCCTGAACCTCAAACCCGGAACCGTACGCAAGCGACTGTGCGTGGCCCGAGCCCGCCTGGCCCGCCTGCTCCTGGAACAGGGGATCAAATCATGAACGATCATTGTCCCAATCTAAGTGATGAAAAGCTGGCTGCTTTTATTGGAGGCCAGTTGAGCGAAGAGCAACGAGCCCAGGTCCAACGCCACCTGGAGCAATGTCCGGCCTGCCAGGACATGGCCGACGCCCTGACCCAGTCCCTGGATCTGCTGCAAAGCCAATGGCAAGATCAACAGCAGGCCTGGAACCAACAGCACGGTGACTTCAAAGCCCCACGTCCCAGTCGATCGCGCCGATGGCTCACCGCTGTGGCTGCCATGCTGGTCCTGGCCCTTGGCCTGAGACTCTGGTGGCCTCAAACCGAGGTTACGATCACAGAAGAATCCCTCGATCCCACGACCCTTCATCTGGAATTAGAACGCGCTGCCGTGGCCGCCCAACTTCTGGCCGCCGCCGACCTCCTGGCCCAACAGCCGGGCGGCAAACCTTACGCCATCAAACGCTATCAATACGTCATGCAACAGTTCCCTCACCAACGAGAACACGACCTGGCTCAAGACCGCTTGCAGACCTTACTCGAAAGGAGTACCGAATTATGAAACGAACGATTATTATCATTGTTTTGGTGTTGTCACTTGGATCACAGTTGGTTTGGTCACAAGAGCTCAATGAATCTCAGAATGAGCTGATTTTCGAGACTTTACATGATAATCCTTATGATAGAAGTGTTGTGACAGAAGCGAATTATGTAGTTGAATTACATCTTCCACTTAGATCAAGCTTATATGTCCCTGAATCGTTGGAGCAATGGTGTGGCTACCAAGAATTTTCAGAAGACCAGCAGCGATTAATAAAACTATATCCAGGTTACATTGCACCGAACCATTATAGCACTCAGAGCTACTCAGTGTATCATATCCTGGCTGTAAGCGAGGAAGATGTTCCTCTTCTGGTTTCATCGGTGTTGAAGAGTGACGTTCAGCTTATCAATCAGGAGCTAGAGGGTTTTAAGGCTGAAACAATTAGTTGGGAGGAAGGACTTAAGGAGAATGAGTTCCTGTTGCCTCAGCTCGAACAGGATTTGGACAAGTGGCAAAAGACCATTCCAGAGGCCATTGCTGCTTATAAGGCCAATGTCTCCTGTGTCTTTGAAGACAGTGATGAGCCTTCCGCCTTGAGCCATGCCACCAAAAATGCCGATGATGTGTCTGTTCATATCAGGGAGGTCGAGTTTGAATTGATTGGATTGGATGCTAAGCTGAATGCAATAGAAACTATATTTAAAGAAAAACAAGGCACGATGTCACGTCGTGTTTCATTAACATGTAACAATGAACCTGAGCTTGATCGTCTGTTGGCCACGTTGGAAATCGAACGAGCCGGGGCCCTGGCTCGCAAGGCGGCTTATGAAAAGACCTTTGAACAAGCCAAGGCCGTAATCGAAGTGATCCATACTAGAGATCAATTCGAAGAAAAGGTGTCTTTATGCCAAGCCAGCATAGGGAATGCCAGATATCATGTGGACAGGTTTAGTAGTCGAATTGAAGGTCTTTCGAGGGTGATACAAAATACGCGTCCTTTAAAAATCTTGGACAACAAGGTTTTCATTTATCCAGTGGTTCACTGATACGAGGGTTTAAAATCCTGACAGTAAAACAATAGCCATCACAACGGCAATCCGAGGTGTTGAAGGGGAAAATGTCTCCAAACAGAGACCCACGACGTGGGAAGTCGTTCTAAAATTTTGGGTTTGAGTCGATGAATAGGGTGATGTTGTTGAGTGTGGCGGTGTATTTGTAACCTCTGTTTTTATAAAGAGATAGCATTGATTTTGTTCATGTCTTGATCTTAGGATGTGAGGGAGAATCATTGAGAAAATTGTTCCAACAGGAAACATTTCTCTTTTCAGTATACTAGATACAAGTATACTAGCCGTATGGATCTCAATAAATGGCAAATACAGTTACGCAAGGGCATGCTGGATATCGTCATTTTGAATCTGCTCAAGGCAGAATCCCGCCACGGCTATGACATGGTCCAGCAGCTCAAACAGGTCAATGGCATGACCATTCGCGAGGGCAACATCTATCCGGTGCTGGCCCGTTTGCAGACGGATGGATTGGTGGACAGCGAGTCCAAACCTTCGCGCGACGGACCGCCGCGACGATATTTTTTTCTGACCCCCAAGGGCCAACAGGTCATGCAGGAGATGAACGACCTGTGGGACAGCTTGGTCAACAGCGTCAATCAGATCAGATCGGGAGAGTCTCATGAGTAATCCAGACAAGCAATGGCAGAAGATCCGAGATGCCTATGTTCACGAGGTACGCAAGGCCCTGGCCGACAGCAGTCATCCCCGCAAGAAAGAAGTAATCGACGATGTGGCTCAGCACCTACAGCAACGCTATGAGCAGTTGAGCGAGGCCGACCGGTCATCGTCTGCCTTCAATGCCATTGTGGCCGAGATGGGGCCTGCTTCGGAATATGTGGAATTGCTCGATGTCACGGGGGAGACCACTACCCTAAAACTGCGTCACTCTAAGCGACGTTGGATGTGGGCCGCCGTGGGATTGGTGTTGCTGGTGGCCATTGGGTTTGCCGTTGAACACTGGCAGACCCTTAAATTCCTGGCCGCGACCGGGCAGCTAAGGAGTGGCAAGGTTGACGCCGAATTTGCAACTAAGCTCGCAGAGGGATTGAATCGGTTGGATATTGATGCGGCTGATGCCTTTACGGTGATAGACCTCTTGGGAGAACCCAAGGCCTGCGTTTGGGGTAAGCAAGTCCTGGACATGACCGATCTTCCGGATCGACACATTATGATTTATCCGAATGGTTTTCATGTCTTTATCGCTTATGGAAAAATCATAGAAATTCGTTTTGAAGATCCGGCGAGTGGATATCGGTGGCACGATCAATTGGCCATTGGTGATTCCTTGGAAAAGGCTTTAGAGATCGTAGGGACGCCACGCAAGACCGTCGAAGGGCAGGAGAACACCTTTGAAAATGCTGTTCTCTATCGCGATATTGAAGGGAAATCTGGTCATCACTACTATGCACGCTGGGATTTGGATGTGCGGCTTTGGTTTGTCAATGACCAAGTGAGGGCCATCTATGTCACACGCAGTGACTACCATGACGGACCTTCCAGTGGGGAGCTTTCTCTAGAGAATCTACCGGTGACCAGCACGATCAACGAACAAGGTCATATTGTCGATAAGGTAGACTATCCCTTTGTTAATGATCCCAATGTGCTGGGGTACTGGCGTAGTGTGGATTTTGTAGATGATATGAATGACTTCAAACCCGATCGGCAACAGTGGGGGGGCGAGCTGTTTTTAAAGGAATTATACGTCTTTCCGGAGGGGAAGACCAACTGGGCCTGGTCTTGGACCAAAGGGTTGCTGTTGCATGCTGGCAACAAAACCGCATCGGCCTACTGCATTCGCGAGATGGGACCGGAACGTTATCTGTTTTTGGAGTGGAAGAGTGGTGACTATACCATTCGTCACTGTAAACCGGCTTACTATGTCTTGAAGAAAGAGGAAGATCAGCCTTATGTGGAGACACGTGTAACCGATAAGATTGACTATCCCTTTGTCGACGACCCCAATGTCATTGGGACGTGGATAACGGTTAGTTTTGTAGAAACGCCGGAAGAATTTGACGGAACCGCCTGCTCCTGGCGGGATCAACTCTATCTCAAACAATTGGAATTTTTGCCCGAGGGGAAAATGCCGGGGGATTCGCAGACCTGGACACGTGGCTTGGTCATTCATCACGGGAATAAAACCGCCAGTCGTTATTCTTTAAAGGCTTTCGACAACGACCTCTATATGTTCTTTGAATGGAAGAGTGGGGATTATACCTTACGGCGATTGGATCCCAAATATTACGTACTCAAAAAGCAATAGCTGCAGCTTTGTGTGTCGTTTCAGAAAAGATGAATCACTTTTTCAAGAAAGGAGGGACGCAGCCATGAAACAACAATGGTTGGGTCACATTCAAGGCAAAGGGCTTTATGGTATGGTGCTTGTACTCCTGGTGTCGTGGGGGGCATTGGCCGAAGCGGGTATGAATGCCAAGGTCGAACAATTAGACATTGACCATGCAACGCTGGAAGATGTCTGGCAGGTCTTTGGTGTTCCTTTGGAGTATCGTTGGGGACAACGGATTATTGATCTCAATGAGATTCCTGCCCGTAACTATTGTATGGTGTATCCGGACCAGTTCATGATCTGGATGCAACGCGATCAGGTGGTGGAACTGCGTTTTGAATCGCCTGATATTGATTATCAGTGGCAGGGGAGTTTGGCCGTGGGCATGCCCTTGGATGATGTTCTCAAAGAAATCGGTGCACCGCGGAAAACGATCCAGGGCCAAGCCAACGAGTTTGTCGATGGTGTTTTGTACCGCGACATCAAGGGGCGTATCGGTCATGGCTATTACGCTCGGGCTGATTTGAACCTCAGGCTATGGTTTGGTAATGATCACTTAGCGGCGATCTATGTCACACGAGGTGACTATGGTCAACGACACGGAGCCAAACCTCGATTAACCTTAGACGATCTACCCGAAACCAGCTTTATCAATGAGGACGGACGTATCGTCGACAAGGTCGACTATCCGTTTGTGGACGATCCCAATGCGATGGGCCACTGGATCAGCGTAGACTTTGTGGATGAGATAGACGCTTTTGTACCGCTACCGAATCAGTCCGATTCGGAATTGTTTCTCAAAGAGCTCTATCTACGTCCCGGAGGTAAAACCAACTGGGCCTTTACCTGGACCCAGGGGCTGATTTTACATCATGGGGATAAAACGGCTTCGCGTTATCTCATCAAGACCATCGAGGGACAGGACTATCTGTTTTTTGAGTGGAAGAGTGGCGACTACACCCTGCGTCACCAAAAACCGTCCTACTATGTTCTACGACGTGGGGAGGTACGGCCTTATGTAGAAAGCAGAGTCATCGACCGGACCGACTATCCTTTTGTCGATGACCCCGCTGTCATAGGCACCTGGAACAGTGTTGATTTTGTGGATTGCCCTTCCCAGTTTAATCCTGATGAGCGTTCCTGGCAAGGAGGAGAGCTGTTTCTCAAGGAATTAACCTTTCTGCCGGATGGTATGATGGCCCATGAATCGGATACCTGGACCCAGGGATTGGTCTTAGACCATCACATGAAAACGGCCTCACGCTATTTGATCAAGCAGAGTAACGGCGAGACCTATCTGTTTTATGAGTGGAAAAGCGGTGACTATGTTTATCGAAAGATGACGCCCAAGTATTATGTCCTTAAAAAGGCTCAATGAGCTTCCGTCCGGGCTACCGGTTATGCCGGTAGTCCTGGCTTATTTACTGATGACTCAATGTTTCTGAGTAAAACAAATGTCCACCACAGCGGCAGTCAGATGCACCGAAGTGCGGGATGGCCAATTCATAGAGGTCGTGGAGTTTTGTAGCGAGGTCACATTCCCTGTCACGCGGGCCATCAATGAGGATGGCTCCAAGCATATAGGCGTGGATGGAGAGGTAGTCGATGTGCCAGCGTAGGGGCTTGTCTTGTCGCCCATGGCGTTCGATGCGGGCGTCGAGGTTGCGTTGGGCCGTACCTACGTAGAAATAGAAGCCTGCTTGAAAGTTAAAAGTACCCAACTTGCCGATGGTGATGTCACGCGTTTGGGGGAAGTGGAAGACGGCGATATAAAGACCACTGTCCATAGCATCACTCGACTGCAGGGATTAACTTCATTTGCATCGCCCCCTTACCGCTGGTCTTGACCTGATACATCAGTTGGTCCGCCTCCTGGATAAGTTGGGGTAAAGGGATTTGGCCGCTGTTGTCAGTGACCAGGCCGATACTGGCCGAGATGGGCCAATCGTTGTCACGGGCCTGCTGATTTAGCACCTCTTGTAGACGTTGGACAATGCCCTGACTGAGGTTCTGGTCAGCCTCGGGCAGGAAAAGAATGAATTCGTCACCCCCGATGCGTGCGGCAAGATCGGTTTTGCGGAGCTTGTCTTGGAGGAGGGCGGCTACAGCTATCAAGACACGATCGCCCTCGTCATGGCCACGGGTGTCATTGACGGTCTTGAAGTTATCCAGGTCGAGATAGCCCAGGGTGATGGGGAGCCGGTGACGTTTGCACCATTCCCAGGTACGCTCGGCCCCTTCGTCAAAGCTGCGGCGGTTGGGCAGTCCTGTCAGGCTGTCTGTGCGGGAGAGTTGCTGTTCCCGTTGCAGAGAGCAGCGCAACCGATTGACCAACAGGACACCCAGAAAGAGGGTCATCATGGACCAGAAGGTATTCCAGGCCACCAGGCCATATTCAGGATTGACGTGACGTCGGTGGGTGTCGAACCAGAGGATGATCAGGGTACCGATGGCGATCAGGCTGTAGCCTACGATTTTTCCTCCATACCAGGTCAGGGACACGATGATGGCCAGGTAGAAGAAGGTGAAGTCGTATTCCTGGCCCATCTGACGGTCAATATGGGCAATGAGCGGGAAGAGAATCAAGGCACTGATAATCAGCAGAATTTGACGTTGTTTCTGTGGCATATCTTAAACCATTGTCTCCAGGGCTGATTGAGTGACTTAATGTAATGGATTATCGCGAGGACAGCAACACCGGATCGTGTTGTGGGTTAAGGCTTGCGTAACTGGCATGAAGAACTAAGATAGCGGATGATTGGATTCTAAATGAGCTGTCTGGGAGAAACATGATGTCCAAATCCCATTGTGGAGTCTTGATTGAAATCAATAACATCCATAAGACCTACACCATGGGCGAGGTGGAGGTGCCTGTACTCAGAGGGGTGGACCTCAATATCCAGGCCCATGAGATGCTGGCGATTCTAGGCGAATCCGGGTCGGGCAAAAGCACCCTGATGAATATCATCGGCGGGATTGATCAGGCCGATCAAGGGAGGATCGTCTTTGCGGGAGAAGACATTACCCAATATAACGAACAGCAGTTGACGCAGTATCGCCGCCGACGTGTGGGGTTTGTGTTTCAGTTTTACAATTTGGTTCCCACCTTGACCGCGTTGGAGAACGTGTGGGCCGCCGCGGAAATTGCCGACCATCCCATGGACCCGGCCCAGGCCCTGGACCTGGTGGGACTCGGCGATCGCCAGGATCACTTCCCGGCCCAACTGTCCGGCGGTCAGCAGCAGCGTGTGGCCATTGCCCGCGCCTTGGCCAAGCGTCCCGATCTCTTATTGTGTGACGAGCCCACGGGGGCCTTGGACCATGAGACCAGCGCGATCATTTTGGAGTTGTTACGTCAAGTCAATGCCGAAACCCAAACGACCCTGGTGATGATCACCCATAACCGGGAGACCGCGGGTTACATGCATCGAACCGTGACCATTGCCGACGGCAAGATCCAGACGGACCGAGGGGAGTCCCGTTGATGCAGATGTTGGACCGCAAACTGAAACGCGACTTGCGTCTGTCCTGGAAGATGCTGTTGGCCATCACCTCGATTATCGCGGTGGGGATTGGCTCTTTCATTGGTATGTTGTCCTCGGCCCATAATTTACGAGTGGCGCGGAGCCAGTATTATTCCACCTGTCGCTTCGCCGATTTCTGGATCGATCTCAAGAAGGCCCCGGTCGAGGAGGTGCATCGACTCATGCAGGTCGAGGGCGTCTCGGAAATCCGGGATCGACTGCAATTCAAGGTGATCGTGGATTTGCCCGAGGTCGATGAACCCATCAGTGCTATGGTCCTGTCCCTGCCGGAAGATCCGGAGCCGGTGCTCAACGCTGTCGTCGTGCGCAAGGGCAGCACCTTTACCCATGACCGTTCCAATGAGGTGATCGTTTCGGAGAAGTTTGCCGAGGCCCGCGGTTTGGAACCGGGAGACCGCATCGGGGTGGTCATGAACGAACGTCGTGAAGAGCTGATTGTGGTGGGTACTGCCATCAGTGCCGAGTTCGTTTACTTAACTTCACCTGGTAGCCTGGTAGACGATCCCAAAAATTTCGGTCTTTTTTACATGAAACGCAATTTTGCCGAGGATACCTTTGGTTTTACCGGGGCCTGCAACAATGTCACGGGTCTCTTTACCCCGGCCGTGCGTCAAGGTCAGCGTCAGCAGGCCGTCCTGGATACCCTGTCCGATCGCTTGTCACCCTATGGCGTATTTGTCACGATCCCCCGCGCCGATCAGTTCTCTCACATGACCCTGTCCGCGGAAATGAATCAATTGAGATCCATGGCCTATATCTTCCCGATTTTCTTTTTGGTAGTCGCGTCCATGGTGCTCAATGTCCTGATGACCCGTCTGGCCGAACAACAACGCACGGTGATGGGGACACTCAAGGCCCTGGGTTACGGCAACGACCATTTGCGTTGGCATTTCATGAAGTTTGGTCTGGTGACCGGGGCCCTGGGGGGAATCATGGGATGTGCCTTGGGCTACTGGTTCGCCAGTGTCATGACGACCCTATATCTGGAGTTCTTCTCCTTTCCTCAGTTGGTCAACGGTTTTTATCCCGGCCTCATGCTGGCCGGGCTGCTGTTGTCCGTGGGGGCCTGCGCCCTGGGCACGATTCGAGGGGTGGAACGGGTGATCCGCTTGCAACCGGCCACGGCCATGCGGCCGGCGCCACCCACCCGAGGGGGACGCATCTGGTTGGAACGCTGGCCGCGTCTGTGGAGTCGTCTGGATATCCAATGGCAGATGGTGCTGCGCGGACTCTGGCGGCAAAAGGGCCGTACTGTGGTCGCGATTTTTTCCGCTGCCATGGGGGCGGCCATTGTGGTGCTGGCCTTTGGATTCGTGGATTCCATGGACGCCATGATCAAGGTGCAGTTCGATCGGGTGCTACGCAGTGACTACCACCTGACTTTTACCCGTGAGTTGGACGATGCCGTGCTCTATGAGATTCGACGCCTGCCGGGAGTCACGCAGGCCGAACCCGTGTTCATGGTACCCTGTACCTTCCAGGCAGGACATCGCCAGAAGAAGGGAGGGATCATGGGGATCCCGCCCCAGAGCCGACTCACTACACCGGTGGACGCACAGGGCCAGGCTGTGTCCATTCCCGCCCAAGGGATCTTAATGGCCCAGCGTCTGATGAACCAACTTGGGGTCCAGGCCGGAGATCGCATTCGCCTGTTGCCGGTGCGTGGTCACCAGGACCCCGTGACCGCTACGCTGACACAGGGTTTTAACAGCATGCTGGGCCTGGATGTCTATGCCGATTACCAATGGATCAATCGCCTGATGGGTGAGCAGTCCTCGGTCTCGGAAGTCCGGGTCCTGGCCCGTCACAATGCCCGTCAGTACCGGGATTTTATGCGGGCCCTCAAACAAATGCCCAACCTGGAAACCGTTACCGATATTCGTTCGCAAAAGAAGGCCTTGACTGATCAGTTCGACGGAGCCATGCGTGTCTCCGCGGTGATCATGATTCTCTTTGCCGCGGTTATATTTTTAGGAGCCATCCTCAATGGCACCCTGATCGCCATCTCCGAACGTCAACGTGAGATCGCGACCTTTAGTGCCATGGGCTATCACGATCGGGAAACCGGTCGACTCTTCTTACGTGAAAATCTCCTGACCAATCTGGCGGGAACCCTCATCGGCTTGCCCCTGGGCGCCTGGATGCTGGTCGGGTCCATGGCGGGATTCGAAACCGATGCCTATAGTTTTCCTGCGATCCTGCGTCCCGTGAGTTATCTTTACACCCTACTGTTGGCCGTTGTGTTTGTGTGGTGTGCCCAGTGGGTGGTTCATCGTGATATGCGACAAATCAATCGTGTTGAAGCCTTGAGCTTGAAGGAATGATCATGAAAAAGAACGGTTCCAGTCTGTTTCGTCTTCGCTATCTCATTATTCTGCTGGTGCTAGCGGTGGTCGGCTACGGCTTCTATGTCGATGCCCGTCGGGCCTTGCCCATTCAGACCGCTCGGGTCACTCAGGGTGACATCCGGGCCTATGTGGAAGAGCGGGCTCGTACCTCCTTGCCGCATATCTACCATGTGACCATGCCCTTACCGGGACGCGTCATGCCGATTCAGGTACGCGAGGGCGATCGTGTTAAAGCAGGTCAGGTAGTGGCCACCCTGGAAGACATCGACTGGCAGGAGGCCATGACCAGTGCCGAGGAGATGTTGGTGGCCATGAAGAACCTGGTGGAGGTGGCCGCGGCCGAGATCAAGGCCAACCAGGCCCGCCTCGATTATGCCCAGTGGGTGCGAGAGGCCAATCAAAAGGCCCAAGAGGCCGACGCCATTAACGAACAGGAAGTGCGTCGCTCGCAGTGGCAGTATCTGGATGCCGCGGTCAAGAGTGAGGAGAAGCATGCCAATCTGCAGGTGATCAATGCCTTCTACGCCATCACCAAGTTGTTGCCCGGCATCGTGGCTCGCAACCTGGCCCGCACCCAGGTCACCAGCCCGGTCGATGGAGTGATCCTCAAGCGACACGTCTGGAACGAGAAGACTATGATGCCCGGTTCTTCATTGCTCGACATCGGCAATCTGGACGAACTGGAAGTCACGGCCGATATCCTGACCGAGCAGGCCGTGGCGATCAAAGCGGGTGATGCGGTCGAGATTTTCGGCGAGGCCATTGGCGACGAACCGATCCGGGGCGTGGTGCGGCGGGTGCGGCCCGAGGCCTTTACCCAGGTCTCGTCTTTGGGAGTCGAACAGCAACGCGTGCCCGTGGAGATCGCCTTTGACCCACAGGATCTAGCCCGGCTGCATGACCAGGGACGTTCCTTGGGATTGCACTATCGCGTACGCGTACGTGTGATTACGGATCAACAGAACCAGACGCTGATGGTGCCGCGTACGTCCCTGTTTCGCGGTCAGGACAATCAGTGGGAGACCTTCAAGATGGTGGCGGGACGGGCCCAACGCACCATGGTGATCGTGGGACTGATGAATGACTATCACGCCGAGGTCTTGAGCGGATTGCAGGATGGCGATCAGGTCATTGTTGCACCGGAATCCAGCCTGACCGATGGCACACGGGTGGTGGCTTCCCAGTCTTGAGGGCACCGCTAAAACTGTCGGAAGTAGCGGGCCGGGTCGTTGTGTCCCGGGTGCGGGGTCCAGTAGGTCTTTGCCTCTGGATCGAGGCGACGTTGCAGGGGATCGCGACCCATGAGGCGGAACACGAGTCCCAGAGGTGTGAGGATGCCGTAGTAGAAGAGGCCCATGACCAGGTGGCTGATGACCCAACCGATGGGGAAGGCAGCGACTGTGGCGGCAATATAGATCCAGCGAGTGAGGGCCAGTGACACCAAGCGACTAAGGATCAAGGCGACCGCGATTCCCACCAGGACCTGCGGGGCGGTGGTGTGTCCCCGTAAAAGAAAGACCAGGGCGACGACCGAGCAGAACGAGGCCCCAAAGACCGCGAAGAAGGTCAGGTCCTTTTTACTCGGTTGCAGGTTGAGGTCGATCAGGGCCATGGTGTCACTTCCTAATCCAGTTTGAATTGGGCTTTGTATTTTTTAATGGCTTCATCGGTGATCTCGGGTTGCTCCTCTTTGAAGAGCACGAAATTCTCCAGCACCAATACGTCCATGTGTGTAGCCAGGAAACAGTGATAAGCATGCTGGGGTTCGCACACGATGGGTTCGCCGCGGATGTTGAAGCTGGTGTTGATGATGACCGGACAATCGGTCTTGGCCTTGAAGGCCGTCATGATGCGATGCAGACGGGGGTGACGCATGGGGTCCACGGTCTGCACGCGGGCCGAGTAATCCACGTGCGTGATGGCCGGGACCGTGCTGCGGGTGGTCTTCAGTTTGTTCAGGCCGGTGCCCGTCGGTTGAGACTCGGTGCGTTTGTCTTGTTTGATTGGAGCTACCAGTAACATGTAGGGACTTTCCTGCCCGGTTTCCATTTCAAAATAGTCCTGCACGTCTTCAGCCAGCACGCAGGGGGCAAAGGGTCTAAAGGACTCACGGAACTTGATCTTGAGGTTCATGACCGACTGCATCTTTTCGCTGCGTGCGTCAGCGATGATGCTACGATTGCCCAGGGCACGTGGTCCAAATTCCATGCGTCCCTGGAATAGGCCGATGACCTTTTCGCTGTCGATCTGCTCGCTGACACAGTCGATCAGGTCCTCGTCTGCATTGAACTGGTGATAGACCGCACCGGAGTTGTCTAGGAATCTTTTGATCTGATCGTTATTAAAACGGGGACCGAGCATGGAACCCTTTTGCAGATCTTGGTCGTGGCCGGGACGTTCGTTGTTCAGCAATTGATACCAGGTGAACAGGGCTGCACCCAGGGCACCGCCCGCGTCACCGGCGGCCGGTTGGATCCAGATGTTTTCGAATGGGCCTTCCCGCAGGATACGACCGTTGCCCACGCAGTTGAGGGCCACGCCCCCGGCCATGACCAGGTTCTTCATACCGGTCTGGGCGTGCACGTGACGGGCGGCCCGCAGCATGACCTCTTCGGTGACCTGTTGGATGGAGGCGGCCACGTCCATGTCCAGTTGATCGATGGGTGTCTCCGGCTTACGGGCCGAGCGGCCGAACAGGGCCTCGAACTTGCGGTTGACCATGACCGTGTCGTAGCCGTAGGGGAAGTAGTCCATGTTGAGGCGGAAGGAACCATCGGCCTTGAGGTCGATCAATTCCTTGAGAATTAGGTCGGCGTATTTAGGCTCGCCATAGGGGGCCAGTCCCATGAGCTTGTACTCGCCCGAGTTGACGCGAAAGCCGGTGTAGTAAGTAAAGGCCGAATAGAGCAGGCCCAGGGAATGGGGAAAGTTGATTACGTGCGACAGTTCGATCTTGTTGCCTCGCCCGGTGCCGAAGCTGGCCGTAGCCCATTCACCCACACCGTCGAAGGTCAGGATGGCGGCCTCGTCAAAGGGGCTGGGGAAGAAGGCACTGGCCGCGTGAGACTCGTGGTGTTCGAGAAATACATAGCGACCGGTGTAGTGACTATCCAGAGCCTTGTCCATCTGGCGGGGCAGGTGCAGCTTTTGCTTGAGCCACAGGGGCATGCCCAGCAGGAACTGCCGGAAGCCACGCGGGGCATAGGCGATGTAGGTCTCCAGTAGACGCTCGAAATGTAGTAAAGGTTTTTCGTAGAACACGATGAAGTCGATATCGCCGGCCTGGATGCCTGCTTCGTCCAGGCAATAGTGAACCGCCTGTTTGGGAAAGTTATGATCGTGCTTCTTGCGGGTAAAGCGTTCCTCCTGGGCGGCCGCCACGATGTCACCGTCGCGCACCAGGGCTGCGGCACTGTCATGGTAATAGGCTGAGATTCCCAGGATATTCATAAGCGATTCAATGGATTCCTATTTTTCATCTATTTCTAATACTTAGGCGTATTCTATATTTTCTCACGGAAATAGGATATTCGAATCTTGAGTGAACCTCTAAAAAATCATTTTTGACGAGAAAGGTGGACGCCTGGTGGCATGTAATGAGGTTGACGATCTGTTTAAGTTTTTTGCTTTATCGATTCGCCTATTTGCGATAGAACTGTATTTAGTGTGTTTCCTATAATTATGCGGGTATCAGTCAAAATGGAAGGGATTAGCAATGAATTACTCACATTCTCTGTTGTCGAAGAAGGTCCATGTGTGCGGAATGATTGTCATGCTGGGGCTGTGTTTTGTGGTCAACGCCGCTGAAGTTGGTGATGTCAATGATGTCAACCTGCCGCCTGATCCCTTAGGGAAACCTTTTGTTTTCTTTAGTGAACATAGCACCCTGGTCACCAGTGGAGGGGCCTCCGGAGAGGGCTTTGGCTCGGGTGCCATTTTTGGTGATTTTAGTCTGATGGTCGATGTCAATTCAGGAATCGCTTCGTTTGAGACGGTCACAGCCATGGTCAATATGGATCCTCCATTGGATCTAAATGAGGTCTTCAATCTAACCCAATTGCAAGGTGTTCTCACGGAACCCAATGTTATTGAGTTTTCAGGGGTCATGCCGTCGGACGATGCAGTTGCCTTTGAGATGACCGTTGTCGTGTCCGGCGATGCCTTGCAGATGACCGGTGAGGCCATTGGCTCCTGTTGTGATCGTTATGATTACCATATTAACGCCATTGCTCGACGCAACGATTTCGATGATCCCAATCGAGCCCCTGCCTCAGGCCGCATTTATGTCTGGGGAGAAGACAAACGGGGAGTTGTCAGTATGATCCCTGATGGCAATGATTTTGTTGCTGTGGCCTCTGGGAAGTTCCATTGCGTGGCCTTGCGTTCGGATGGAACATTGACGGCCTGGGGTAGCGACAAGGATGGCAAACTGGAGGTCCCGGACGGCAATGATTTTGTCGAAATTGCAGCGGGCTCTAAACATAGTATCGCACGTCGGGCCGATGGTACGATCGTCGTGTGGGGAGATGATGGTCTAGGGCAGATCAGTGATTGCCCGGACAGTAACGATATCATTGCCATTGCTGCCGGCGACTACCACAGTTTGGCATTGAGAACGGATGGCAGTGTTTTGGGTTGGGGTGGCTACAATAGCTATGGAGAAATTCTTCCGCTCACTCCTGCTCCAGATGTAAACTTCATTGCGATATCAGCCGGCAGTTACCACAGCATGGCCTTGCAATCCGATGGCCGTGTCGTGATATGGGGTAACAATAATCATGGTCAGACTCGCTTGCCTGCTGGGGCTGACGATCTGATCATACAAGCGGTTGCTGCACGCGACAGATATAGCCTCATGGTGAGCGAAGATGAAGACGGGGTGCAAAAGCTCGTTGCCTGGGGCAATGGTGAATGGTTGGATGAATCTCTGCAGATGCCTAACTATCACTATTATTTAGATGATGTCGAAGGCACCCGCTACCGATCCATCTCTGCAGGTATATATCACCTCATGGCCCTTACCACAGACGGCAGAATCCTGCAATGGACATGGCCCGAAGGTGAGGATCCTTACAGTTGGATTTTGTCGAAACAAGAGGTTGCCTATACCGACGAACTGGTATGGCCTCTCAGTATCAAAGCCTGCAACGAGTTTAGTGTGGTGTTGGGGCAGGGCTTGTTCGAGGATTAATCGTTTAAAAGGTGTTTAAAAAGAGGCCCGGCACCTTGATCCATTAAAGGTGCCGGGCATCTTGTTGTTATGCATCAATGATTGCGTTCAATGTCGCACTGGGACGCATGGCGTTGGACGTCTTGTTGAAGTCGGGTTGGTAATAACCCCCGATGTCGATGGGTTGTCCCTGGGCGGCCAGGAGTTCTTCGTTGATTTTGGCCTCGTTGGCCTTGAGGGCACTGGCAATCTTGGAGAAACGTTCCTTGAGTGCCGCGTCTTCGTCTTGAGCGGCTAATGCCTCGGCCCAGTACATGGCGAGGTAGAAGTGACTGCCGCGGTTGTCGATTTCATTGACAACGCGTGACGGTGACTTCCTTTGGTCCAGGTATTGGGTGTTGGCCTGACCCAAGGTCTGGGCGAAGAGCTTGGCCTGGGCATTGCCCGTGGTATTGCCCAGATGTTCCAGAGATTCGGCAAAGGCCAGGAATTCACCCAGGGAGTCCCAACGCAGGTGACCTTCAGCCACGAACTGCTGGACGTGCTTGGGGGCCGAGCCGCCCGCACCGGTTTCGAACAGGCCGCCACCCGCCATCAAGGGCACGATGGAGAGCATCTTGGCACTGGTGCCCAGTTCCAGGATGGGGTAGAGGTCGGTCAGGTAGTCCCTGAGGACATTACCGGAGGCGGCGATGGAATTTTCACCCTTGCGTACGCGGTCGACCGAGTAGAGCGTGGCCTCCAAGGGGGACATGATCTGGATGTCGAGCCCGGTGGTGTCGTGGTCGCCCAGATACTGGTTGACCTTTTCGATGAGCTGAGCATCGTGTCCGCGTTCCTTGTCCAGCCAGAAGATCACGGGGTAACCGGTCAGACGGGCCCGCGAGACGGCCAGCTTGACCCAGTCCTGAATGGGGGCATCCTTCACTTGACACATGCGGAAGATGTCACCTTCTTCAACAGCCTGTTCCAACAGGACCTGTCCCGATGCATCCATGCAGCGGACGGTTCCGGCCGTGGGGATTTCGAAGGTCTTGTCGTGTGAACCGTACTCCTCGGCCTTCTGGGCCATCAGCCCGACGTTTTGGACTGTACCCATGGTGGCCGGGTCAAAGGCGCCGTTTTTCTTGCAGTCATCGATCACGCCCTGATAGATCCCGGCATAGCAGCGGTCCGGGATGAGGGCCTTGGTGTCGGCACGTTTGCCGTCCGGGCCCCACATTTTGCCGGAGTCGCGAATCATGGCAGGCATGGAGGCGTCGATGATCACGTCACTGGAGACATGCAGGTTGGTGATGCCCTTGTCGGAATCCACCATGGCCAGTCTCGGACGTTTCTCGTAGGTTGCGGCGATGTCCGCCTCGATCTCGGCCTTCTTGTCGGCGGGTAGCTTTTCCAGTCGGCTGTACAGGTCACCCAGTCCCAAGTTGGGATTGACGCCGATTTGCTTGAAGGTCTCGGCGTTCTTTTCGAAGACGTCCTGGAAGTAGACGTACACAATGTGACCGAACAGGATCGGATCGGAGACCTTCATCATGGTGGCCTTGAGATGGGCGGACAGCAGGATGTCCTGATCCTTGGCCTCTTGGATTTCTTTGGCGAGATAGGCACGCAGGGCCTTTTTCTGCATGACGGCCGCGTCGATGATTTCGCCCGCTTGCAGGGGAAGCGTTTCTTTAAGAATGGTGACCGTGCCGTCGCTGGCGACCAATTCGATTTTGACTTGGGTTGCGGTTGGCAGTGTGGTGGCGATTTCACTGCCAAAGAAGTCGCCTTCAGACATGGACGCAACATGGGTTTTGCAGTCTGAGCTCCATTGGCCCATGCGGTGGGGATTCTTTTGGGCAAAGGCCTTGACCGCGGCAGCGGCACGGCGGTCCGAGTTGCCTTCACGCAGCACGGGATTGACCGCGCTACCCAGGTTCTTGGAGTATTGCTCCTTGAGGGAGGCCTCTTGGTCGTTTTGGGGTTCGTCCGGGAAGTCCGGCAGATCGTAGCCCTTGTCCTGCAACTCCTTGATGGTAGCCTTTAATTGGGGGATCGAGGCACTGATGTTGGGAAGCTTGATGATGTTGGCTTCGGCGGTCTTAGCCAATTCACCCAGGAAGGTCAGATCGTCGGATTGCTTTTGGTTGTCCTTGAGGCGATCCGAGAAATTCGCAATGACACGGCCGGCCAGGGAGATATCCCTGACTTCAACGTCAATCCCGGAATCACGCAGATAAGATTGAATAACCGGTAGTAGAGAATATGTCGCTAATCCTGGCGCTTCATCAACTTTCGTCCAGCGGATTTTTGCCTTTTCTGACATTGATTAGGTTCCTTTTATCGATATTAGGGTTATTGGTAAGGCCGGAGTGTAGCACACTGAGGTGGTCAGATCAATAGATTGGCCCTTGGTGGAGTCTTGCAGTAAGGGGGCGAGAACAGGTATTTCTTTGTCTCAGGTCAGGGGGTGTTGGATTTGTGATGGATATTGAGTCCACGGCTCACCTGTGCGCCGGGAAGGTCGTTTCCCCCGACGCTTTGGCTGTCAGGGGAAGGTGGAAAAAAAATGTCATGGGCCTTTGCTTTTTTAATGGGGCGGATAATCATCGATTTTGACGTGCCCAATTAACCAGAGTATATCTTAAGGAAATGTACCGTCGTTGGGGACAAGGTCTTCCTCAGTTTTCTTTGTTTGTCGGCAGGGATGGGTTTCGGGGTATAAAGGGTGATATTGTACAGAGTGGGATGATCCTTGAAAATGCTTAACGACTCCGGATCGATATCTCCTTTGAGGCTTAGGTAATGGAGATGTTTGAGTTGAGTCAGGGATTCCAAATCTGTAGGATCGATAGACTCAATTCGACCCAAGTATAGATCACCTAACTGAGGTAGGGTTGCGAAATACGGGATGACCTTACTGGACAGGGGCGGCTGTTTATGTGTATCGATCATGCATTTACGCAGGTTCAGATGTCCGGCTAACCAGGCCAGATCTCGATCACGAAGAGCGACACTCTGTAACCTTAGTCTTTCTAGATTGGGACAATCGGAGAGATCCAGGGGTAAGATGTCCATTGCCATAGGCATAGATGGACGGGAACCTCCGTGGATAATTAAATGAGTTAAGTGAGATAATCCGTTGAGTTGGCTGAGTCCTGCCACGGTGAGCGGTTCCATGCCCCCAAACAGTTCAAGTCGTTCCAACTGAGGCAGTTGGCCAATATACTGTAGGCATTGATCCCCTGAATGATTGGTATTCAAATTGAATTCCTTGAGTTGGGATAGTGACGTCAGAAAGGCGAGGTCCGCATCTTCGATGTTCATGCCACCGAGGTCAAGGCGTTCCAATTGGGTTAAGGAACGTACAGGTTCGAAGTCGAAGACTTTTGCCTGTTGTGCATTATGGAAGGGGTCGCAGCCGATCTCCAGCCTTGTTAAGTGGGTAAAGTTTTCGAGAAACTTCAATTCTCCAGGTTGAGCGGCTGTACCGATACCCAGGAATTTTAAATGGGGAAACTGGCTTAGGAACAGCAGTTCATTGGGATCCTGGGGGACATGGACCTGGCCCACGGATTCCAGATGTGTCATGGTTTTAAGTACAGCCAGGTTTTTCTCGCCTTGAATCTGTCCGCCAAAATGTTTGTGCTGTTTGAGTTTGGCCAGATGATGGAAGCCTTGGGATCCGTATACACGGATAAAGCTATAGGTCTCCAGTTCGGGCATGTGACTGAGGAGTTCATAGGACCCGGGGAAGGTGAATTCCCACAGGGTCAGATGCTTGAGTTGTGTCAAATCTTTGAGTACGGACAGATCATGCACGATTTTGTTGGGTGTGTTGGTTCGTCTCTTATTTGTAGATGGGCGTTCTCCGGTCATACCCCCGCTACCTGCGAGACATAGCTGTTCAAGCCGGGGCAATTGTTTTAGATGTACTAGTCCCGAGCCATCCATGCGGGGCATGAAAATTTTGATGGTCTTTAAACCGAGAAATTTATCCAGGTACCGGAGATCCGTATCACTGGGGCCAATGGTATGGTTACCCGGAGTGATGAAGATGTCGAGATATTCCAACTGGGGCAGAGGAGGCAGTTTAGCCAGGGTTTTGCCCGCATAATTATGTTCCAAGATCAAGGCCTGCAAGGTGGGTAGTTTTGCTAGGTTCAGTAGACCTTCTTGGGAGTTATTAAACGACGTGATTTTCAGAATACGTAACCCTTTCAGGTGTGCAATCGAGGCCCAATTTTTGTCCGAAAGCTTGGGCACCGAGAGGGTGTGGACGTCATTGGGGCCCAAAGCGGTTAAGTACTGGGCATCATTGCTAGTGGGTAAATCCAATAGGATGGTCTGGTCCTTAAGGATTGGGATATTTCCTTGGGCCAGGCCCAAACAGGTTTTATGTTGCAAATCCCAATCAATCGTCAACCGCTCGGGATCAATGGGTAGGGTGTCCCGGTATTCTGAAGGCCACAGGTAGGCGCGGCCTAAAGGGTGGTCTGGAGGGAAATGCAGGGTCTTGAATTCTGCTGGAGGTTCCTGTGCCAGAAGGCTTGTTGTCAGTAAGCATAGCAAGATTCCGTAACGGAACATCTGAAAGGTACTCGCATTCCTCATGGTCGATTGACTCCAATCCTTCAATTCAATGTGATTGCTACGACTATGTCGTTACCGATTGAAAAAAGATGCAACAATTTTGACATTGTTTGGTCGATTGAAGAATTTTAGTCCTCTGACTCCGTAACCTTCAATGCGACCTCCGGTCCGTTGAACCATGCCCCGTGAATATCGCCGGCATAGGGATCTGTGTCATAGTCCTCCCAGATGATCCAATAACCGTCCTGCTGGCTGCATGCGGCGATGGCTGGATTGACCTGATCGCCGGGGTGGGTTGTTGGAGAGGATTAAGATCTCGCCAGTATTGATGGCGTAAATGGGGCCAGTAAAAACGGTTAGGATGAAAATAAAAGCAATGAGCATAAGGTGGGCTTGATTGGGATAACAGGGTATGGGAGGCTCCTTTCTCTGTATCGGTATCGATTTTATTCTCGCATTTGCTATGGGCTTTATTATAGGTCTAGAGGGGGTTGATTCCAGATAAAAACGCCAAAGAAACAGGAGAGGCCCTTGGGCATTAGCTGGACAATGCATTGACTTGTTGGTCCAGGTTTTCTAAGATAAAGGGCGATCGTGACCGATTTACCCTTGGATACGGTCCCCTGAAGACACCGTTGGAACGGTGGTTACGGGGCCTGCAGCAGGGCCATAACCCGAATCCTTTTGAGGTGTTTGCGACCCAAGCACAGAGGTTTCGGTGGCCGCGTACCCTGCAGGCAACCGGAATAACGTTTACAGAATCGTTAATCAGGAAAGGAAGTGACTCGATGAAGTCAAAGTCCCCCCCTGCGCAGCAGGCCAAGAAGATGTCTAAGCCTGTGGTCAAGTCTGGTGCTCAAGTGATTGTCGATACCCTGGTGGATTTGGGTGTCGAGACCATGTTCGGCTATTGTGGCGGTGTGGTTTTACCCCTGTTCGACAAGCTCTATGACGCCCCCATCAACTTCATTGTCCCTCGTCACGAACAGGGCGGTTGCCATATGGCCGACGCCTATGCCCGGGCCACGGGCAAGGTGGGCGTGATGCTGGCCACCAGCGGGCCTGGGGCCTGTAACCTGGTGACCGGTCTAGCTACAGCCATGGCGGATTCTGTACCCATGGTAGTCCTGACCGGCCAGGTGCGTACGGACCTGATTGGTAACGACGCCTTTCAAGAGGCCGATACTACCGGTATTACCCGTCCGGTGACCAAGCATTGTAGTATT
The DNA here is from genome assembly GCA_963662565.2 of Sedimentisphaerales bacterium. Classification (GTDB taxonomy): domain Bacteria; phylum Planctomycetota; class Phycisphaerae; order Sedimentisphaerales; family Anaerobacaceae. Next base: position 220,542 of record CAXXXG010000039.1, read on the forward strand.
GTCAAGGACATCAAGGACCTCGAACGCACCCTGCGCGAGGCCTTTTTCATTGCCTCCACCGGCCGGCCTGGTCCGGTTCTGGTGGACATTCCCGTGGACGTGGCCGTGGCCCAGATCGAGTGTGGCGGGCCCGTGAAGATGCAACTGCCCGGTTATCGCGTGCGTACCAAAGGCCATCAACGTCAGATCGCCATGGCGGCCGAGGCCCTCAATCAGGCCGAACGCCCCGTGCTTTATGTGGGTGGTGGCGTCATTGTGGCTCAGGCCAGTGAGGAATTGAGAACCCTGGCTGAAAAGGCTAATGTGCCCGTAACCATGACCCTGATGGGCTTGGGCTGTTATGACCAGAGCAAGCCTTTATCCCTGGATATGCTGGGCATGCACGGAACGGCCTATGCCAACTATGCAGTGCAGCAATGCGACCTGTTGATTTCAGTTGGGGCTCGTTTTGATGATCGCGTCACCGGCAAGCTGGATACCTTTGCTCCGCAGGCCAAGATTGTACATATCGACATCGATCCGGCCAGCATCTCCAAGAACGTACACGTGGACATTCCTGTGGTGGGCGATGCCAAGCGGATTCTGGAGGCCATGCTACCCTTGGTTGAACACCGCGAACGTAAGGCCTGGATCGCCCAGATTGCCGAGTGGAAGGAAAAATTCCCCCTGGCCTTTGATCGAGAATCGTCAGTGATCAAACCGCAGTACGTGATTGAGGAACTCTGTAAACAGACTCAGGGTGAGGCCGTGGTGGCCACTGGAGTGGGCCAGCATCAGATGTGGTCGGCTCAGTTTTATCAATGTAAATATCCGCGACAATTCATCAGCAGTGGGGGATTAGGAACCATGGGCTTTGGCCTGCCCGCAGCCATCGGCGCCCAGATCGCCCGACCGGACGCCCTGGTGGTGGATATCGACGGCGACCATAGCTTCAACATGACCCTGATGGAACTGCCCACTGCGGTCGAACACAATCTGCCCATTAAGGTGCTTGTGCTCAACAACGGCCATATGGGCATGGTGCGGCAGTGGCAGGAGTTATTCTACGGGCGGCGTTACTCCAAGAGTTCGTTGGCCAATCCCAACTATGCTGCCCTGGCCGAGGCCATGGGGGCCGTGGGAATCGCCTGCACAACCAAAGAAGAGGTTCCCGCGGTTATCGAAAAGATGCTGGCCGAAAAGCGGCCCTGCGTGGTGGACTTCCGCGTGGAGGCCGAAGAAAACGTCTGGCCCATGGTGCCGGCCGGCAAGGGTCTGGACGAGATGGACGGCCTCAACATTCTGGAACGCCTGATTTAATCTGAAAGCGGGGAACCTGCTATGAAACATATCATTAATGCACTCGTGGAAAACAAACCGGGCGTTTTGGCCCATGTGGCGGGCATGTTTGCGGCTCGTGGTTTCAATATTGACTCATTGGTGGTGGGCCGGACCGAAGAGCCCAACCTCAGCCGCATGACCATTGTGGTCATTGGCGACGATCGCGTGCTCGAACAGGTGCGCAAGCAACTGGCCAAGATCGTGCCTGTGGTCAAGGTACAGGATTATGCCGAGCAACCCCTGGTGGCCCGTGACCTCATGCTGATCACCATCAGTGCCATGCCCGAAAAACGCCCCGAGATCTACAGCTTGATCGAGATGTTCCGTGGTCGCGTGGTAGATATTAGCCCCAAGACCATGATGATCGAGGTCAGCGGCCCGGAACGCAAGATCGAGGCCTTTGTGGAGGTTTGCCGCCCCTACGGCATCAAGAACCTGGCCCGCACCGGGACGATCGCCATGCCGCGCCAGGCGGCCAAGGCCACGGACGATCGCTAATGGTTTGAGATCACTCAGGTTAGTGAAGGGGCCGTCTGCGCAGGCGACCCGTCAGGCAGGTGCCTAAGCCAACCAGTAGGATTGCGGCCGGTGCCGGGACTACGGTGTAGTTGATGGCGCAGATCGTATTGAGGTCGAACCCTCCCGAATAGTCGTCGATCCCGAGGATTTTGACATAGCGGGCTGAAGATAGGCCGCTGTCAAAGAGGTCATAGGACTGGATATAGTCAGGAGTGCCGGTGATCCCATCGTTATCCACGTCAACAGCAGTCGTTTGGCTGTCGGTGATTTCCACCCAGTAGCTGTTGTCTTGGCTGATCCATACCTCAATTTGGTCAAATTGGAGGACAGATGTGTCTGCCTCATACAGATTGAGATCCGATCCGATGCCATCGATAATGGTATAAGCCTCAAAATCGTAAACAACCATTTTCGTGCCGATGCCCCAGGTGTTGCCATCCGGCAAGCCCGTGAATACGGAATCGTCGGCACTGGTGGTATTTTCAATGACTGTGGCATCGAAATAGCCCGTATAGCCCGCCAGGGCCCAGGTGGGTAAAATCAGTAGGATACACAGTAGTCCAATTCCTTTGTTCATGGCAGTCTTCCTTGTTCCCTTGGGAATATTGTCGTGTTAGAGCTATGCTATCGTGTACACACTATACCCTAAGCTTGTTCATTGGGTCAATGCTGGGGTTTCAGTTTGGGATGAATGGGTAAGATATTCATTTAAGCTGTACTAATAAAAGCCTTGCCGGAGCGGCATTTACTCATATAATGTACAGTTTTGTCAGCCAAGACGCTGGCCGTCTGGGCCACTGCAGAGTCCAGATGAGAGAAAATAAGGCGTTTGACGCTAGCTAAGCTGGTTTTTGCCGCTTTTGGTGTCGCAAGTGTAAAAGGAGAATCCTAAACATGGCAGCTAAAATCTATTATGAACAAGACGCCCCCATCGATGGCCTCAAGGGTAAGAAGGTCGCGGTGGTCGGGTACGGCAGTCAAGGGCATGCCCACAGTCAGAACCTCCGCGACAGCGGGATCGAAGTGGCCGTGGCCGAGCTGGAAGGGACCGACAACTACAAGTTGGCCCAAGAGCATGGCTTTACCCCCAGCGACATCAAGACTGCCATTGACGGTGCGGCCCTGATCATTATCACCCTGCCGGACGAGATCCAGGCCAAGGTCTATGAGAGCCAGATCGCTCCCAATCTCCAACAGGGCCAAACCCTGGGCTTCTGCCATGGTTTCAATATTCATTTCAAGTACATCGTGCCGCCGGAAGGCACCAATGTCGTGATGATTGCCCCCAAGGGCCCCGGTCACCTGGTGCGTAGCGAATACGAAAAAGGCGGCGGCGTTCCCTGTCTGATCGCGATTGAAAAGGACGCCAGCGGTGATGCCAAGGACGTGGCTCTGGCATGGGCCAACGGCATTGGTGGTGCCCGCGCCGGTATCATCGAGACGACCTACAAGGAAGAGACCGAGACCGACCTGTTTGGTGAGCAAGTGGTGCTCTGCGGTGGCCTCAGTGCCCTGATCAAGGCCGGATTCGAGACCCTGGTCGAGGCCGGTTACCAACCCGAGATCGCCTACTTCGAGTGTATGCACGAAGTCAAGCTCATCGTAGACCTGATGTACCAGGGCGGCCTGAGCTACATGCGTTACAGTGTCTCCAACACCGCCGAGTACGGTGACCTGAGTCGCGGCCCCCGTATCATCACCGACGAGACCAAGGTCGAGATGAAGAAAATCCTGGACGAGATTTGCCAAGGCAAGTTCGCCAAGGAATGGGTCGAAGAGTTCCAGGGTGGCCTCAAGAATTTCAACGCCGCTTACGACAAGGACCACGCCAGTAAGCTGGAAGACGTCGGTCGCAAGCTGCGTAAAATGATGAAATGGATCGATTCCAAGGAAGTCTGATCGCCTTCTTTGGTTGAGCCATATAAGCCTGGGGAATGTACCGCAGGAATCGTTGCGACAAATTGTATCCGGTGAGGTTCTTATGGATAAGACAACACGGTTTCAACGGATGCTAATGAGTCTGGGAGTCATGGCCATGATCATGGCTACCCAGGGCTGTTCAACGGTCCAGCGGTACATTCGTCCTGGGCAATTTTCCTACCCCCAACTTTCAGAAACCTACCGTAAAACCACCCTGGGCAGGACCGGTTCCCTGGAAGTGATCCGCGCGGCCCAGGCCGCTCCGATCATAACCGATGACCAAGAGGTCGTGGACCTGCGTGACTATCAACTGGTGGCCGAATCCGGCCAAGTGGTCAGTGTCTTTGGCCAGAGCCCGGATACCTATACGCGGTGGTTCAGTCTGTTTGGTTTCGATCCCTATGACTTGACCGCTCGACGTAAGTATTTCTTCCTCTTTAACGAAAAGGCCACGGCCTCCCCCTTTGATGAGGGGAAACGATTCTTCAAACCGAAGCAGGTCTTGGTTTTCGAGGCGGAATTGGTCATGGCCGAGGCCCTGGCTCGACCGGCCCGGCGAGAGGCCGAACGCCGCATTGCTATTCTTAGAGAGGCAACCAGCGTTTTACGCCAGGACGTTAATACCATGACGGTCAGTGCCGAAGGGGCCATACGTCACTATCATGAACTGGCCTCCAATGGGATGTTCGCCAATCAGATCTTGGAAGCGGCTGCCCGTAGACTGGAACAGTTTCCGGTCATGGCTGCCAAGCTCAATGCCCCCGAGGGTGTGGGATTCGAGCCCATGGGGCTGGACCGAGGAACCCTCTGGATGGGCATCGATCAGGAGAACAAGACCGTCCATCTGACCATTGAAGTGGGATTGTAGTTTAGATCACAGATAACAGCTTTTAGATCACAGTTAGAGATTTCCTCAACCAACTGTGATCTGTTCACTGAAAACTGCGATCTGATATCTGTGATCTGGATGAAATCCTCAATTCCAAAGGCTGGATCTATAAGCCGAGTTCTGTCCCCTGAAAACAGGGGGGCGATCATTTATCTTGATTGACGGTTACCCGCCAACTCTCTCGCTGCTGCGAGAAGCGACCTACCCGCTGTTGCCACCCGGGTCGAATGGAGGATCACGAGGATCCAGTCAGCATGCTTGGTCTTGCAGACGGTGGGGTTTACCCTGCCGGTGATGTCACCAACACCGCGGTGCGCTCTTACCGCACCATTTCAACCTTACCTGTGCCTGTCGGCCATCGGCGGTATATTTTCTGTGGCACTGTCCCTGGGGTTGCCCCCGGTGGTCGTTAGCCACCACCGTACCCTGTTCTGCCCGGACTTTCCTCCCCATGGCCAAGCCATGAAGCGACCGCCCGATCCAGCCCTTGGAATTGAGTACCCCTATTATACGCATACACACCTCCCAGCTAGAAGTGAAAAACATGGGCTTAATTTAACGTCAGTATTGACATTAATGAGAACGGATTGGTATAAATGTCATCTTATGTCCAAAGATGTCCAAATGAGTAGAATGATGATGGGTTGCAGTCTATGAATCTCGGGGTGCGTGATGTTGCACGGCTTTTTGCGGTTTCCGAGAAGACCGTGTATCGCTGGGTGTCTCAGGATAAGCTACCCGTCTATAAGATGAGCGGTCAGTATCGCTTTAACCGATCTGAGTTGCTGGAATGGGCCACGGCCCATCGAATTCAGGTCTCGCCTCAACTTTTAGTGGAGTCCGATGATGAGGATATTCCCGTGCCCAGCCTGCTCGAGGCTCTGCGTACTGGAGGGATCTTTTACCGTGTCGGGGGCCATGATAAGGCCTCGGTATTATCTGAGATAGTGGGGGTGATGTCTTTGCCGGATGAGGTGGATCGCGATTTTCTCTATGAGGTCCTGTTGGCCCGTGAATCCATGGGATCGACGGCGATCGGTAGTGGTATAGCCATTCCTCACGCTCGTAATCCGATTGTCATGCACATTGCCAGGCCTGCTGTAACCCTGTGTTTTTTAGAGGAACCTGTGGACTACGGGGCTCTGGATGGTCAGCCTGTCGATACCCTGTTCACCATTGTCAGTCCCACGGTCAAGGCTCATCTGAGTCTATTGTCCAGGCTGGCGTTTGGCTTACAAGATGAAAAATTTTCCCAAGTGATTGAAGAGAAAGGTTCTCGAGAGGCGATCTTCGAACAGGCCCTAAGCCTGGATGAACGCCTTATCCTGAAGGCATGTCAATGAACCTGGGGTGTCTGATGTTTCTAGTCGCCTTGCTGGTCGGACCGGCGGGTGCAGGATTGAGCCTGTTGTTGGGACAGCGAGCGAGTGCCCATGTCTTGGGGATGGTTTCTTCTTTAATGGCCAGTTTCTTGGCCTTGATGGTCGGTGTCGCCGGACTGGCTGGTGTCACCTGGTCGGTGCATGTCCCCTGGTCGGTCCCCATGGGATCTTTGAGCCTGGCTTTGGATCCGTTATCCGCTTTTTTTGTGGTGGTCATTGCCACAGTGGCCCTGACTGGCGCGGTTTATGGATTCGGTTATCTCAAACACGCCATTGGGCACGAGCGACTGGGATTGAGCTGGTTCTGGTTCAATGGATTATTGACCAGCATGTACCTGGTGGTAACGGCCCGTAATGGGGTGTTGTTTCTGGTGGCCTGGGAGATGATGTCCCTGACGTCCTTTTTCCTGGTGATCTCAGAACGAGAGCGTTCGGACGTGATGCGTGCCGGTTGGATCTATCTGGTGGCGACACATCTGGGTACGGCCTGTTTGTTAGCCATGTTTATCCTGTTATCCGGAACCTCCGGCACCTTGGATTTTACCAGTCTACATCCTGCCAATGTACAGGTGGCCGGTTGGGCCTTTGTCCTGGGGTTGATCGGATTCGGTACCAAGGCAGGACTGTTTCCCATGCATGTATGGTTACCCCTGGCCCATCCCGTAGCGCCTTCGCATGTCTCTGCAGTGATGAGCGGGGTCATGGTCAAGACCGGGATTTATGGTCTGCTGCGTTTGTTGATCCTGATCGGACCACCGGCTGCCTGGTGGGGTTGGACCCTGATTGTCGTCGGTGCGGTCTCGGCCCTGTTCGGTGTGATCATGAGCTTGGCCCAACATGACCTCAAACGCCTGTTGGCCTATTGTACCGTGGAGAACGTGGGGGTGATTGTCCTGGGTCTGGGCTTGGGAGTGATGGGCCTGAGTCAAGGCTGTCCCGCCTGGGCGGGAATCGCCCTGGTCGGGGCCTTACTACATGTTTTGAATCACGCCCTTTTCAAGGGATTGTTGTTTTTTGGGGCCGGGAGTGTTCTGCATGCCACCGGGACCTTGCAGATGGACCGTCTGGGGGGGCTGATCAAACGTATGCCCGTAACCGGTGTCACCTTCTTGCTTGGCTCTCTGGCGATCGTTGGATTGCCTCCGTTGAATGGATTTGTCAGTGAGTTGCTCATCTATCTGGCGGCCTTGATGGGACTGGTGCAATCTGCAGGACAGATTACGGCCTGGGCCGGTGTCGTGGTGATGGGGAGCCTGGCTCTGGTTGGCGGATTGGCAGTGGTGGGTTTCTCTAAGGCCGTTGGATCGGTATTTCTGGGGATGCCTAGAGAGGAAGTCGGGGCCCATACGCATGAGTCTACTGCATCCATGATTGGGCCCATGATCGTATTGGCCGCCCTTTGTTTATTGATGGGGCTGGGGGCGCCGTTTGGATGGACGCTCCTGACACCTGTGATCGAGCAGATCAGCGATGGGCTTGTGGATCAGGCTTCGTTGGCCCAGCGTGCGCTGGTGGGTTTGAGTTTAGCCGGGGTGGGATTATTGCTTTTAATGGGACTGTTAATCGCCCTGCGTTACGTGTTGTTGCGACGACGTTCCGTGCGTCAGGCCCCGACCTGGGATTGTGGTTATCTCCATGGCAATTCCCGCATGCAGTATAGCGGATCATCCTTTGTCGATCCGGTGTTGATCCTGTTTCAATGTGTGTTCCGCTCGAGGCGTAAGATCTCATCGCCCGAAGGCCTGTTTCCTCAGGAGGCATCTCTATCGACCGATACCCCGGACCGCATTCTGGAACAGGGATACGGGCCGTTGTTTGCTATGGTGATACGTTTAGCCGGTTGGTTGCGTTACTTACAACAGGGTCGTAATCAGCTTTATATCCTTTACATTGCCGTCACGATTCTGGTCTTGTTGGTTTGGAAGTTGAGGTGAGCATGGTATGGGGATTTCTACATGTGGTTTTGGCCCTGCTCCTGGCACCCCTGCTATTGGGATTGATCAACCGCATCAAGGCTGTCTTCGCCGGACGCCGGGGCAAGCCTCTGTTGCAGCTGTATTTTGATTTGTACAAACTGCTCCGCAAGGGAGCGGTCTACAGTCATACCACCACCTGGGTCTTCCGGGCCGGACCTGTGGTGACCTTGGCGGGCTTAGGCGTGGGTCTCGGTTTCGTGCCGCTGGTCGGTTGGGGGGCGTGTGTCGCCTTTCCCGGCGATCTGATCCTGATGGCCTATCTCCTGGGCCTGGGACGTTGTATGACCGTATGGGCGGCCTTGGATACGGGATCACCCTTTGAAGGCATGGGCGCCAGTCGCGAGGTTTTGTTCGCTGCGCTGGCTGAACCGGCATTGCTGTTGACCTTGGCAGCCTTGGGGGCCCTGACCGGCCAAATGTCTCTGGAGGCGATCTATCAATCCATCCATCTCTCGGGTACAGCGCCCATGGTCCTGCCTTTGGTGGCCGCAACGTTGATGATCGTGTTGTTAACGGAAAACGCCAGGATACCGGTTGACGATCCCAATACACACCTGGAGCTGACCATGATTCACGAAGTCATGATCTTAGACCATAGCGGACCTGATCTGGCCCTGATTCAGTATGGAGCGGCTCTCAAGCTTTGGATCTTCAGTGCCTTGTTGGTCGGTGTCCTGTTACCGGTGCGAACCGGACTCGTCCTGTTGGACGGATTGTTGGGATTGTGTGCTATCGCTGTCGTGGCGATGGCTGTGGGCGTGGTGGAGTCGATCATGGCCCGGTTGCGACTCTTGCATGTCCCACAGCTGTTGTCGATCGGTCTGGTGTTGAGTCTGATTTCCCTATTATTGGTGATGAGGTAAACGATGGCGACGTGGATGGATGTGGCAACGGTGCTGGTGATTTTGTTGAACCTGCGTCTACTGGGAACCAGTCGCCTGGGGGCCTGTATCCGGACCGTGGCCCTGCAAGCCCTGCTGTTGGGCTTGATTGCCTTGTTTCAGCATACCCATGACCTGGGCCTGGAACTGATCCTGATCGTGTTGTCCAGTCTGTCCATCAAGACCCTGTTGCTACCTTGGCTGTTGTCCCGCTCCCTGCGGGAGTGCGGTATCAGTCGTGAGGTGACCCCTTATGTGGGCTTCTCCCTATCCGGTCTGATCGGACTGCTGTTGCTGGCGGTGTGTTTTCACATGGCTGATCGCCTGAGCATTTACGTGGACCGCTCCCAGACTCTATTGATTGCCACGGCCCTGTTCACCATCGTCACCGGCTTGTTCGTCATCGTCTCCCGTAAAAAGGCCATCACCCAAGTGCTGGGATATCTGGTTATGGAAAACGGGATTTGGGCTTTTGGTTTGGCCTTTGCCATCCAGGAACCCCTACTGGTGGAGATGGGGGTGTTGCTCGATGTGTTGGTCGGGGTGTTCGTGATGGGTATTACGATCAGTCACATCAACCGTGAATTCGACCATATTGATACGGATCAACTGTCCGCTTTAAGGGATTGACATGCAGATTGGATTGTTACTCTTGATTCCCATGGCGGCTGGACTGCTGAGTTGGCTGGTCCGCGGCTGGGCCGCGCGTTCGACTCTGCTGATCGGTGCGGCCACGCTGCATGCCGGTCTGTGTCTTGGGTACTGGATCCGTCCTGATCTGCCTGCACCGCAGGCCTGGTTGGGCATCGATGCCTTGTCCCTTTTGTTTCTCAGCGTGACATCCGGTCTATTTTTGGTGGTGGCCGTCACGTGCGTGGGATATCTCAAACGCGAGTCGCACCATCAGGTGAACATGGAGGAGGGGGGAGTGTTTTCCAATACCCCGGAAGCCCGTTTTGTGGGTTGCCTGCTCCTGTTTCTGGCCGCCATGACCCTGGTGCTGGTCAGCCGTCACCTGGGCTTGTTGTGGATGGCGGTAGAGGCGACGACCTTGGCGAGTGCTCCCTTGATCGGATTTCATCGTCATCACCGCAGTCTGGAGGCAACCTGGAAGTATCTTCTCATTTGTTCAGTGGGCATTGCCCTGGCCCTGTTGGGCAACTTCTTTTGGGTTGTCGCCGCGTCTCGTGGGATTGATCCTGCGTCCGGTGACATCCACTTGACCATTACTTCACTCAAAACGCACGCCGCCGATCTAGATGTCACCTGGCTCAAGGCCGGTTTTCTGTTGTGTCTGGTGGGCTATGGCACCAAGATGGGGCTGGTCCCCCTGCACACCTGGCTGCCGGACGCCCACAGCGAGGCGCCTTCTACGGTCTCGGCCCTGTTGTCCGGCACTTTGCTGAACTGTGCCTTCATGGGCATCTTGCGGAGTCACTCCATCATGGTGGCTGCGGACCTTGGTTCCTTCAGTGGTGACTTGCTCATGGGTTTCGGGGTGATTTCACTCGTGGTGGCCGCACTGTTGATGATCGTGCAAACCGACTACAAACGTTTATTGGCCTATTCCAGTGTGGAACATATGGGCATCCTGGCTCTGGGCGTGGGCCTGGCCGGGATGGCCGGGTACGGGGCCATGCTGCACACCGTCAATCACGCGGTTACCAAAACCTTGTTGTTTCTGTGTGCCGGCCACATCCTGGCCGCCTGCCACTCCAAGGAGATCCGGGCTGCCGGTGGGCTGAGCCAACGTCTGCCAGTCACGGCTGCGTTTTGGCTGATCGGTGTCCTGGCCATTACCGGCCTGCCGCCCTTTGGCCTGTTCCTCAGCGAGTTGACCATCCTAAAAGGGGCGATCCAGTCGGGACATCAAATCCTGGCGGTCCTGTACCTCTTGGGTTTGGGGGTCGTGTTTATCGTGATGTTGCGTATGGTCCTGACCATGGTCTTCGGACCCGGTCCGGAGTCAACGCTTCCGACGAGAGAACCGATCCATGCCATCGTTCCCTTGACGATATTGGGGATGGTGACATTACTGTTGGGTCTGGTGATACCCGCTGGTCTGGATCGCGTGCTGCATCAAGCCGTGACCTGTTGGGGGATGCCCTAATGTCGGACTGTCTTTATACCACGATAAACGGTGCTGCCGTGGACCTGACCGCTATCCCGCTGGTGTCCCAGGCCGTGTTTCGTCAGACCTTGACTGAGGCCGTACAACACGGGGCTAGGGTGGCCTGTTTGACGGTGCTCTCCGTGGACGGGACACCACGTCTATTGCTGGTCCTGGCCCGTGACCGTGTCGGGGAGATCGACCTCGTCTGGACGGAGGTGGGGACCTCCTATCCCAGCCTGACCCCCATCTGTCCCCAGGTGCATCTCTTTGAGCGGGAGATTTACGAACAGTGGAGTATCCTGCCCCAGGGACATCCCTGGCTCAAACCCGTACGTTTTCTGTCAGGGAGCGTAGGCGGCACTGATTTCTTTGCCACGGACGGACCTGAAGTGCACGAGGTGGCTGTGGGACCGGTCCATGCCGGTGTCATCGAACCGGGCCATTTTCGCTTCCAATGTCACGGTGAAAGCGTTGCCCACCTGGAGATCTCCCTGGGCTACCAGCATCGCGGGATCGAACGGGCCTTGATCCAGGGGGCGGCTCTGCGCCGGATCCATCTCATCGAGACCCTGGCCGGGGACACCACCATCGGGCACGCCCTGGCTTACAGCCGGATTGCTGAGGCCTTCAGCCGTACGGCGGTCTCGGCCCGGGCCCAGGCCGTGCGGGCCGTGGCCGCGGAACTGGAGCGGCTGGCCAACCATATCGGTGACCTGGGGGCCCTGGCCGGTGACGTGGGATTCCTGCCCACCCAGAGCTACTGTGGCCGCATTCGTGGAGATGCCTTGAACCTGACCGCCGAACTGTGCGGCAACCGTTTTGGTCGGTCATTGGTGCGACCCGGTGGGGTGACCTTCGACCTGGAACCTGCACGTATCGAACGTCTCACTGGGGGGCTGGAAAAGTTACGACGCGATGTCACCCATGCGGTGGAACTGATGTTCAATACCCCGTCGGTCCTGGCCCGCTTCGAGGGCGTGGGGGTGGTGTCACGGGATCAGGCCCTCGATATCGGCTTGGTCGGTGTGGCTGCCCGGGCCAGTGGTCTGGATCGTGACGTGCGTCGCCATCACCCCTATGGTCTCTATACCCTGGCCCAGATGCCGGTATCGATTTGTACTTCGGGCGATTGTCACGCCCGTGCCATGGTCCGCTGGCTGGAGATCCAACGTTCTCTGCGTTTTCTTCTGGACCAACTGGCCGCCTTTCCTGGCGGTGATCCCATGCGTCGCCTGGCCACCTGGGCACCCGACCACCTGGCCGTGTCCCTGGTGGAGGGCTGGCGGGGCGAGATCTGTCACGTGGCCCTGAGCGGTTGCGACGGTGAGTTGGCGGCCTACAAGGTGGTGGATCCTTCGTTCCATAACTGGTTCGGCCTGGCCCTGGCCCTGCGTGACCAGCAGATCTCCGATTTTCCCCTGTGCAACAAGAGCTTTAACCTGTCCTATTGTGGTCACGACTTGTAAGGGAATCCGGTATGTTCGAAATTCTACGCACCCGTATTCAACAAAAGTACCGAACCCTGAGCTATCCGGACGGCCCTGTCCCAACCCTGTCCGATCGTTTCCAAGGCCGGCCCTCCTTGCCGATCGAAGCCTGTCCACAGGACTGTCAGGTTTGTGTCACGGTCTGTCCCACACAGGCCATTACGGTAACCGGAGAGCAGGGGCAGGGCTGCATGGATATCGACCTGGGACGTTGCCTGTTCTGTCGGGCCTGTGTCCAGGTCTGTCCGACGGGTGCATTGCAGTTCAGCGGCGATCATCAATTGGCGGCCAGCGACCGCCAAAGCTTGCAGATTGGCTGCTCGACCGATCCCTGTTCCGTGGCTGACGATCGAATCATCCGCCGTTTGTTCGGTCGCTCCCTCAGACTACGTCAGGTCTCCGCGGGCGGCTGCAATGCTTGCGAGGCCGATGCCAATGTCTTGACCACTCTGGCCTGGGATCTGGGACGCTTCGGCATCGATTTCGTGGCGTCACCCCGTCACGCCGACGGCCTGCTCGTTACCGGCCCGGTGACAGAGAATATGCGGGAGGCCTTACTCAAGACTTACGATGCCGTACCCGATCCCAAGGTCGTGATTGCGGCTGGAACCTGTGCCATAAGCGGTGGCATTTTTGCCGGTCATCCCGAAGTGCACAACGGTGTAGACGGCCTGCTCCCGGTGGACCTCTATGTCCCCGGCTGTCCCTACCACCCCCTGACCCTGTTGGATGGGCTCTTACGCCTGATCGGGAAGCTGGAAGCCTCTCGTTGCGTTACCTAACGGCCGCTTTTTGGGCAATAGCGGCAACGGCATTCTGATAAGCGGTGGGCAAGTCTTTTTCCTCCAACACCCGTAATACAGGATCGCGGATCAGTCCGTCTTCCAGGCCGTAGAGCCAGCCGTGGACGTGGAGGGACTGGCCGCGTTGCCAGGCGTCCTGGACCACGGTCGTCCGACAGACATTGAAAACCTGTTCGATGACGTTCAATTCGCACATGCGTTCCAGGCGTTGCTCTGGGGAGAGTGAGGCGACGATGGCATGGTGTTTGATTTCCACGTTTTGGATGTGACGCAGCCAGTTGTCGATCAGGCCATGACGATTGCCGCTTAAGGCCGCCTTGATTCCGCCGCAACTGTAGTGACCGCAGACAATGATGTGGCCCACTTTAAGGACATCGACGGCAAACTGAATCACGGATAGGCTATTTAGATCGGTTTGGATCACCACGTTGCCGATATTGCGATGGACAAACAGGCCACCGGGACCCACACCCACGATCTGGCTGGCAGGAACACGGCTGTCCGAACAACCGATCCACAGGTATTCCGGGGATTGATTGGCCACTAGACGGGTAAAGAATTCGGGATTTTCTTCCTGGATCTGTTGGGCCCAGGCCTTGTTGTTGGCTAAGAGTTCTTCCAACATGGTGATAATACCTCCTGAATAAAAGTGTTAAACGGAGCCAATATAGGGGGGCTGGGAGGGGAGATCAAGTCATAAAGATAAAAACGGATCCGAGAACGGTTAGATTAAGAACATGACCTGACCTAGTCTATCGACGGTTGTGGAGAGATGATCCTGCGAGTTTTAATTGTGGTGTTTATTAGGCAAGGGGACACTGTATACGTTGTCGTCAGTCACCACGATTGTCCCGGTAATCCAGTGTCCCGCTCGATACAGGTTGAGTAAATGGACAAGATCTTCCCGCGTCTGTCTCCTCGCTCTCGGAAATGTCACGTCACAGGGATCTACATCAACGAAAAATGGGCCTGCAAACGACTGGATTGAACCCAGTCATCCACAGGCCCTGAGGACTATCTTGAGTTACCGACCTAATCCTGAAGATTGAGCCGGTTGAGTTTCCTACTGATCACCGGCCAACCAACGAATTTCGGCTTCGGTTAGGGCTATGCTGTAGATCCTAACCTCATCCAGCAGACCGTCAAAATAACCGTCGCTTGCGAATTGAGAGCGGCCTAACCAGTTGTTGGTGGTTGCTCCTAAATCGCTGGGCAGGGTGTCGGTGATATCGGTAGCCACGGCGACGCCATCGATATACAACGTTAGTGTGCCATTGGGGTCACCCTGTTCGATGGTTACGGCCAAATGATGCCAGCCGGATGTCAAAGCAGCCGGGCCTGCCACGTCTTGTTCTAGAGCACTGACGCTGTCGGGTGACAAAATCCCGAATTCAGGAGATCCGTCTGTACTTGAACGTGGGGTGAGGAACATATAGTTATCTGTTCCGGTACCGAAGTCTATAACACGTGTCCAGCCTTGGTCGCTGTCGTCGGTTAAGTTGACCCAGGCGGCATAGGTACTGTCGGTCAAGGAAGGCACCAAATCACTCATGACATCGTTGACATCAACGTAGGAATCGGCGTTCCCATCGAGACTCAAGGCGTTACCCAGGTCCATGATGCCTTCATTCAGACTGCCTTCATAGAACAAGGTGGTCCCTGCGCCCGATTGACCGTCACGATTACCCGCACTGTCTTCAAGGTTGTTTTCCATGGCATAGTAGACTTCCAGGGCATCGTCACTGGGTTGTTCCGAGGTCGGATTCGCCAAAGAGGGGGCTTCAACATACAGGCAGACGTCATCGATGTAGACGATCCCTTCCAGGTTTTGGCCATCGACACCCAGGGTCAGGGAGTCGGCACTGTTGAGGTTGCCGAATTCGCTCAGGTCCACGATCAACTGAGTCCACAGACCGGTCGTCAGACTGGCGGGGCTGTAGACACGTGTCCCATTGATCTCGACATAGAAATCACCGCCATCGTTAGTGCGATCGCTCTTGAACATGACACTGAACTGTGTCACTCCACCGGTATTGAAGATCTCACTGTCCACGGCCAACTCTACCCAGGCCGCTTCTTCGCCGTCAGTGGTATCGTAATACATGGGCATCGACTGACTACCGCCAAAGGCGATTTCCTGCTCGACATAAGGCTCACCGTCACCAATTTCCGAGCCATTTTCATCGACATCGTAACCGTCCAGCCAGGTCTCGTAGATCAAATTGGACATGTCGTAGCTTTCCATGTCATCGATTACGAGATAGTCAGGGGTATTGAAGTTCCAAACCGGACCGGGTGTGACCTGATCATCGGCCACCTCGACGATTTGCCAGTAATAGGTCTCGGCATACTGGGCACCGGTGTTCGCTACGGGATAGCGGCTTTCACTGAGCGTATCGATCAAGACGCTGTCATTGGCATCGACCACCAGATTGGCGTCGGTGCTCATGTACAGTCGATTTTCCTGGGCTCCACGACCCATACGCCAACTGAGTTCACCATTGATAAGATCAACCGTGGTGCCGTTAGCCGGTGAAGGACGGCGAGCCGCAATGGGGACGATCTCGAATTGGACTTCACTGAGGCCTGTCTTGTTGACGATAATGTTGGTGCCGCCAAAGGAGTGTTGTGACTGAATCTCGATGCGAATATACTGGGCTACGACATCGTTCATATCGATATCTTCACCCTGATAGGTGTTCGTGCCGGTAGCCCGTGACAACTGCAGTTCTGCCAGTGTGGTCCAGGTTTCGCCATCCAACGAGGTCTTGATCACGGTATCTTTGGCACCGACACCGAGGAAGGCCTCATTTTCACCGTTGTAATTCCAAACATGCATCTGGTTGAATTGGTAAAGGTGGTCGAACTCGTATTGAATCCAGGCCCCTTCGATTTCACCATCCACCGTCCGCCACATGGTGGAAGCCAAGTTGGAATGTTGATTGTTATTCAAGCCAGAACCATTGATGGTGTTTTCAGGAGGACAATTGTAATCATCAGTAACGTCGTAGCTTGAAGCGGTCACGGCGATGGGAGTCGGATAGAAGAATACGGGTTCGGCCGTGAATTCCATCACCGGGCCGGAGTAGGTATTGTTACTCGAGTCTACGGCATCGACACGCCAGTAATACGTTTGCCCCAGAGTTAAGACCTCTTCCGGGATGTATTCGCTGGTCAATTCACCACTGCTGACCAATACCCCCAGGGGATTCGAGGGGGTGGCAGAGGCGACATCATCTCGGTTTTCCCCGAAGTAGACGTTTTGGCTGACGGCAATGTCCGATGGGGTCCAGGTCAGACTCGTCTTGGGATCTATATCCGTGGCCTTGTTGGCCGGACTCAAATTGGTTGCCAATCCCGGGACATTAAAAGGGATCACAAAGGTGCGATCGCCGGTGTGGACGGTGCCCGTATTGAGATCGCCCTGAGCTGCGGTGGTGTACGCGGATCCACCATCGTAGAGATCGGTATCCATACCCGCCAATTCGAAATAGGGGGAGGTCGAGGTCATATCGAAACCATACTGTTTGTCCGGTTCCAGCTCGACGGGTGTCTCCAATTCAAAATAGAGCCAGGATCCGGTCCCTTCCCAGGTTCCTCCACCCGAGATGTCACTACCCGAAGTTACCGTGGCTTCTTCGCTGGATAAGACGAAGCCGTCGCTATCGGTGAGGGCTGGATCGACAATACGGACCGTCACGACCGCGTCTTCTGGAAGACTGGCCCAGGTGCCGTTGTCGATGTATTCCCCATAGAGCACGTGTTGTACCCAGAAGCCGTTGAGGGTATAGCCGGTGGTGTTCAACCCGGTCGTAAAGAGTTGACCTTGGGTGGTGCGATCGGCCGCGACATAGGTTGAGGCATCGTTGGTCGCACTGGAGGTGACTCCTGCTCCATCGATGTTCTCGGCATCCGAGTTGGGAGCGATCAATTGGGCGATGTCAGCTGCGCTGACATTCGGGGCCTCATCATACGTGGTGATGGTGGCGGCTGTCGCACTGAGCGTGGCCAACCCCACACATAACCAAATGAGTGTTAATTGCTTCAGGGTACACATAAGAGTTCCTCCTCTAACAATAGATAGCATTTCACTTTTCCCACATGGGAGAATGACATTGGTTAAGGACCGGTGTCCTTTACATCGAATCAAACACAAGCATGGGCTCGGCAAAGACGCCCCAGTCACAGGTATAGGCCCGCTGGAAGGTGCCGGGGCGATCCGGGTCTCCTCCGTCCGTTGTGATCAGGGTTAAAAAACGATCTCCAGGCATGAGGTCAACGGCCAGGTCGTGGAGTTGTCCTTTAGTTGTGACATCGTGATGCGAGGCTCGTACCTGCCCATCGACCAGGATCCAAAAATCCATGTGGCAGGGCTCGGCCTCAGCCAAATCCGCTACGCCGGTTTGACAGACAAAGCGTTGGGCAATGATACCCGGGCATTGACTCTGTAAGGCCTGTAGGTCGAAAGTCACACCGAGGTTGGCATGCATCACTAGACAAGGGTTCGACAGTGTGCCATAGAGCTGGTCATTGAAGCGGATCAAACCATTCCGCCGTTGGGCTCCGACGTACCACCAGCTTCCGTTCCCCTCAGGTAGGTTACGCTGGTAATCGACGTTCTTCAGCCAGAATCCTGTCATGAGATAACCCTTGGGGTCACTGCCTGTGGTAAAGGTCTGTCCCAGTCCGGAGCGGTCTTGGGCGATGTAGGTGGCATGGTCATTGTCGGCGCTGTAGGTCTGTTGGGTAAAACCCTCGACGTTTTCCCGGTCGATGGTGGACTCCTGTAGACAATATACATCATCAGGTCCGAGTTCGGGTTGCTGGCGTTGATAACTGATCACCAGTCTTTGTTGGGCAGGACCGACGGGTATATTGGGAGCCAGTTCCGCAATGAATGTGTGGTCCCCTTGATAGATGCGGTCCATACGCAGGCTATGCGTGCCTGGTGTTGTTCCTGAGGAGTAGGCGGTCCCACCGGAATAGATATCTTTGACGGTTCCCGCCGTTTCAAAGCAATAGCCGCTGTTACCATAAGTGACTGTGACATCGAAGCCGTATTGCTTCTGTGCTTGCAGCGGAACGGGTGTCCCCAGTTTGAAATGCACCCAGGTCCCGGTGCCGAGGCGATTTTCGCGACGAGATTCGGGCAACAGATCGGCGCCGGGTTCATCACCGGTGACGGTGTAGATTTCATCGGCCAAAACAAATGAATCCGTGCCCTGGGCCGACGGGTCGATGACACGAACGGTCAGGTTGTTGACGTAATCATAGATATAGAGCCCGCGGTTGGGGTTGGCAGAGACGCCAGCGTAACATTCGCCATTGGTAATGGGGCAGTCCCCGAATTGATGACCTTCAGAGCTGACCACTTGAGGTGTGCTACCATTGGGAACGAAGATTCCATCGATAAAGGGATTCTCTGCAACAGGGTGGAAGTGGTTGCCTTGAGCCGAAGAGTATAGGCGGTCTTGGTAGCCCTCCACGGGATCGAGAAACACATTGCTGCGTCCAGAACCCAGGCCATTGCCCAAGCCCACCAGGTCGGCCATGCTCAATTTCTGGCCACGCCAGATAAAGGCGGTCTTGGGATTGAAACGACGTGCAAATTGTTGTTGCTGAATGGGGATGTCCTGAATGTGTCCGCTGGGTTCTACCCGTTTGGCTTGCCCGGAGGTCAAGACGTGGTTGGGTTGATGTTGGCTTTGATGTGTTGCGTTTAAGGCGGCCTTACCCTTGATCATGTGTAAATCGCTGGTTCCATTGGTGGCCACACTAATCCCGAATTCAGTGCCCATATCGATGACTTGCGAGCCTGGAGTGATGACACTAAATCCCCGAGCTTCAGGAGGAACCGTGGCAAAAAGCTGCCCTTGTTGGAGTTTGATTTGATTGTCTTGAAGACATCGAAAGGTGGCAGGCCCTTCGATAACGACATTAGCGCCATTATCGAATTGAATTTCCATCAACCCCTGCTCTAAGGTCCAGGGCGTTTTTCGATTGGTCAAACGCATTCCAACGTTGGGCCCACCACCTTTTCTGAAGGAGGCGTTCAGTCTGTTTTTTAGTGTAGCGACCTCTTGGGGAGCCAACTTCTGATGGAGCAAGCCGATCACCAAGACCAAAGTCAATCCCAGCAGGCAGATGGCTGCCAGGGCCTGTAAGGTAAAACTTGGTTTGGAGGGTGCAACTTTCTTGGATGGCTTGGCTTTCTGGGTCGAAGAGGTCGGTGCCGGGATTTCGAGGTTGGGGATATCCAACGAGGGGGCGGTCTTCTCCTCTCGGCTCAGGGCCTTCCACAACGACGAGAACATGAGGTTGTCCAGCTGTTGCTCACCTGTAGCCGGGACCCGATCCGTGCAACTACGCATCAGTCCGATGGTCATATGAGTATATTGACAGTAGTACTGACGTTGTTGGGGATCTTGCCTGATCAAGGCCTCTAATTGGCTTGCCTCTTCCTGAGTCAGGGAGCCATCCAGGGATTTTTCAGTCAGGAGTCGCAGGGTTCTGAATTTGTCCAATGATGGGTTCATTGAGCCCCCTGTTGAGCTAAAGTGCGATCGATACAGTCCAGTAAGAGGCCCTTGACCCTGCTGAGCTGACGGTAAATGACATTGATGGAAACCTCCATCTTATGAGCCAATTGTTTGACCGAATAGCTGGAGTTGAATTTTAAATTCAGTAGGTCGCGGTCTTTGGAAGTGAGTTTTTTCATGCAAATTTGCAGGGCTTCATGTCGGTCATTGACTTGTTGCGACACCCATACACTTTCTTCAGCCAACAAATCGAGGGTATTTTCACTGAAGCGAATCTTGGATCGCTGATTTTTTTTGCGGTGAGTCAAGACTTGATATTTGGCCAAGGTCAGTGCCCAGGCCTGAAAATTGGTACCAGGCTGAAAGTCCTCGAAACGCTCCCACATCTGCATGACCGTGTTTTGCAGGATGTCTTCGGCATCGGTCCGGTTGGGGACCATGGTCAGGATAAAACCATGAATCTGATAATAGTGGCTGATCAACAGATTCACAAAATGCGGTTTATGCTCTTTTGACGGTTCTTGAACCACAAAATCACTCCAATGCCCAGTTTGTTAGGTTCATGGCAATCCTAACCAGTAAAGGCCTAGAGACCTGAATTTTTCCTAAAAAAAGCAAGGTCTATAAAAAAAACTGATGATTGGCTACCACAGGCAATGGGGAAAGCCCCATAGGTTGGTGAGAACAGGGTTTAGCTTGATTCGGGTGTTGTGGGGATCACGTATTTCAATCATGGTGCCATGCTCTGGTGAGGAATCGATGTGTCACTTGAGTCTCTTGCTCCACGATGGGTCGGGACGGGAGGTTCTTTTTTACAACGATGAACCCCAAGGATCTCAAGGAGAGTTTGTCACTTAGATGGGCTTGGTGGTATCCGAGGGGGAGTCGTAACGCCTAGGCGGGAGGCGAAAAGGGCGGATGCCCGGCTCCTTGGGCGGGCTAACGGGCTCGGGGGACGGAGATGCTGTGGGACGCGGGACTTCCTGGATCTCAATGGGAGCTTCGGGGGTGTTGACTTCTTGATGTTCTGGTTGAGGCTCCTCACTTTGGGGTTGCGGTTCTGATTCGACCTGGAGGACTTCTTCGACAGGGAGTGTTGGCTCTTCTGTAGGGGCTGAGTCACTGTCCATGACCGCAGATTCTTCTTCCTGTTGAGCTGGCTGGTTGAAACGATCACCCGCAAAGAAGGCGGCTACCTGTTGGTAGTCCTTGGCCCCGTTACATTCGTTTTCGTATTCGAAGATGGTCTTACCGTAACTGGGGGCTTCGGCTAGCTTGATGTTGCGGCGGATAAAGGTCGGCAGGATCTGTGCGTCGGACCAAGCATTGTCTGTGCCGCGGGCATTTTCCAGGAAGCGTTCGATGTCGGCCCGGACCTCGTTGGGCAGAGACGCGCGGGTATCGAACATACACAGCAGGATGCCGGAGACCCGCAGGTTGGGGTTGATACGTTTGTTGACCAGTTGCACGGTCTGTAAGAGTTTGCCGAATCCCTGTAGAGCCAAAAAGTGCGGCTGCAAGGGGATCAGGACCTCTTGGGCTGCGGCCAGGGCATTGAGGGTCAACAGTCCCAGGGATGGGGCGCAATCGATAAAGCAGAAGTCGAACTCGTCTTGGACCTGTTCCAGGGCTTCGCGCAGGATGATTTCACGTCCAACCACGCTGACCAGTTCGCTTTCGGCACCCACCAGATCGATGTTGGCCGGCAACACCCAGAGGTTGGGACGGACCAGCTTGATTTCTTCAGTGAAGTTGGCCGACTGAATCAGCACCCCGTAAGAACCGCCCGTTACGGTCTGGGGCTCGATGCCCAGGTGGATGGTCAGGTGGGCCTGGGGATCAAAGTCCAGTACCACCACCTTGGCTCCCATCTGGGCCAGGGCTGCGGCCGTATTGGTTACAGTCGTTGTTTTGCCGACTCCGCCTTTTTGATTCAAAACCGCTATGGTTCTCACGCCCAACCTCGTCCGTAAAGTTTATGCTGTCCTTATATTTTCTTTAAAACCGCGTCCAGCACGCCATTGACGAAGCCGGGCGATTTGTCGGTACTGAATTTCTTGGCCATTTCGATGGCCTCGTTGATTACCACCTTGGGGGGAATGTCCTGGCAATACTTGAGTTGGTACACGGCCAGTCTCAGGATGCTCTTGTCCACCGGTGACAGGCGCGAGAATTCCCAACGGATAATGGCCGCCCCAATCAACTCATCCAACTTTGCTCGGTGGTCCCAGGCCCCCTTGCTCCATTGATAACTGAGACTCCGCACGAAATCATCGTTCGAGTTTTCACGAAAGAACTCGGCGTTCAAGCGAGGCAATAGCTCGTCGCCCTGTACATCCAGCTGAAACAGGGCCTGCATACTCAATTCTCTGGCTACTGTTCGTCTATCCATAGGGTGCTGATCTCTGATACGAGCGTATCTTCCTTGGTTTTAGAGTTGTCCCATGACGTCGAGCATTTCCATGGCCGTCAACGCTGCGTTGGCTCCTGCATTGCCCATCTTGGAACCGGCCCGTTCAACGGCCTGTTCCAGGGTTTCGCAGGTCAGCACACCAAAGACCGCAGGCACCGGGGTGTCGTAGTTGATCTGAGCGATGCCACGGGTTACCTGCTGGCAGACGGCCTCATAGTGACCGGTCTGTCCGCGGATGATGGCACCGAGACAGATGACCGCGTCGCTTTGGGCACTGGTGGCCAGACGTTTGGCCACCTGAGTGATCTCGCAGGCGCCGGGTACCCAGACCACGGTGATTTGGTCGTCATTGGCCCCGTGACGTTGCAGGCAGTCAATGGCCCCGGCCACGAGCTTGCCGGTAATAAACTCATTGAAGCGACTGACAACAATGCTGTACTTGGCCTTACCTGCGGTAAGCTGTCCCTTGATCTCTTTGATCATCTGTCTGTCTCCAAATCAAACCCCGGTCCAGCCGGGAAGTGTCCTTGGGGACGATCTTCATGCCCAAGGTGTTGAGCCATTATAAGACGAACTTCATGCGCTGGCCAGAAAAACAGTAGTTTTAGGATTTTCCTCAAGGCATGGGGGTGAAGGCTGTATTGTAAGTCCTTTGTATTCAGTGTTATACGTTCCTTGCGGGGGCTTGGTTGTGAAAGTTGGAGATATCGAAAAGTCGTGCCTTAAACGTCCTAAGGTCCCTACCTTTCAACGTCGATACCGGTTTGAAGAGCTGATACAGCCATAGCAAGACTACAGTTAAGGATGAATGATGTTTTACGAAGGCATGGAATTTGGAAATTACGATCGGGCCGAACGCAAGGCGGACAAGGCTCATGAACTGTATGAAGAGGGACAGTTGAGCCAGGCCTTGGAAGAGCTGGAGACCGCCCTGGAGATCAATCCCACTAATAGTGCCTGGCACTTTGACAAGGGACTGGCCCTGGATTCCATGCATCGATTCGAAGAGGCGGTCAAGGAATATGAGACCGCCCTGGAATTGAGCCCGGGCGATTTGGAGATCCTCAACTCCCTGGCTGTGGACTACACCCGTACCGGTCAATATGACCGGGCGATCGAAACCTTCGAGTATGTCCAGCATCTCGATCCGGCCTTTGAACCTGCCTATTGTAACCGCATCATCGCCTACACCGAAATGGGCCTGCATGAACTGGCCGAACAGATGTTTTATATGGCCCAGCAGATCACTCCGACCTGCGCCCTGTGTTACTATAATATTGGCAATAGTCTTTATGTCCGCGGTGAGTACCAAAAGGCCATCGGTTGCTGGCAACGCACCGCCGAACTCGAGCCGACTCATCCGCAGATCAACTATCGCATCGCCCAGGCCCAATGGGCTCTCGGACACAGTGACGAGGCCAAAGAGCATTTCCTCACCGAATTGCGTGGCAACCCTGGCGATTTGGATGTGATCTTCGACTATGGCCTGTTCCTGATGGGGCGGGGTGACATGGAGGCTGCTCGCGAGAAATTTAACCGTGTATTGGAATTCGATCCGGACCATGCCATGGCCCTGTTCTATCGAGGCGAGATCGCCTTGCATGACGGCCAGGAAGCCCAGGCCATGGATTTCTATAATCAATCGCTACGTCAAGACGATACCCTACCGGGTCCATATTTTCGCTTGGCCCAGCATGCCATGGGACGCGGCAAGTGGCAAAAGGTCAGGGCCTACCTGATCTCGGAACTCCGTAACGTCAACGACAATCCCGACGTGCTCATGGCCATGGGATCCATGTTCTTGATGATCGCTCAAGAAAACCAAGAGGATAAGAAACCCTCCAAGGGGCACAGTGCCTTTGGTTGTAACGACCTGGACCATGCCGGTCATTGCCTGTTGCGTGCGGTGGAGATGGCGCCGGCTCGGGCGGACATCCATTACTACCTCGGCTTGGCCAGTGCCCTCAAGGGGCTTGACGATCAGGCCCTCGATTTCTTCGGTCGTGCCCTGGAGATCGAACCCGGCCACGTTCGCGCCCTGCGTGACGCCGCCCGCGTTCACCTACGGAATGGCAAGCCCAACCAGGCCGCTCAGATGATCGCCCAGGCCCGTGACCTCGCAGCAGAGACGGATGACACGGACGAACTCAAGACCCTCGCCCGTCAATGTAAGGAAGAACGCTGGGCCGATATGCTGCAAACCTGGATGGGTCAGATCAAGGGCAAGCTGCCGTTTCACAAGGGCTAATGTCCCTCTCTGATTTCAATACTTCTTGCGTTTTTTGGCCGACTTGATGAAGCGTCCAAAGGCTCGGTCTTTCTTGCGTTTATCCAGATAGGACATCTCGTGGTAGTCCGCTTCCTTCTTGAGCTTTTGGTAATTGGAATAGCGATTTTCGTCCAAGTCGCCCCGTTCCATAGCCGCTCGTACGGCACAACCGGGCTCATGTACATGGGTACAATCCGCAAAGCGACATTGAGCCGCCAAGTTCATTAAATCATCAAAGCCCTGGTCTACGGCGTCACCGGCTCCCACCAGCCCCAGTTCACGCATGCCCGGGGTATCGATTAGCATGGCTCCGTTGGGTAAGACAATGAGCTGACGACGTGTGGTGGTATGTGTGCCTTCACCGGTGGCACTGACGGCCTGGGTATCAAAGGCATCCTGGCCTAGTAGGCGGTTGATGAGCGTGGTCTTGCCCACACCGGATGAACCCAGCAGGCAGGTGGTCTGGCCTGGAGAAAGCATCTGCTCAAAGGAATCAAAGCCCACCCCAGTGACATTGCTGAGGGCAACGACCTTGGCCTGGGTGATCGATTGGAGAGTTGTCAGTTTTTGTTCTAGCTCCTCTGCGCTAATCAAATCCGTCTTGGTCAATAAGACCACCGGCTCTACCTGGCCATCTGCACACATAATCAGGTAGCGGTCCAGGCGGTGCGGATTGAAGTCGAAGTGACAGGATTGCACGATAAAAGCCTTATCGATATTGGCTGCAATCATCTGGTAGTCGATGGCGTCTCCGGCAGCCTTGCGACGCAAAAATGTCTTGCGTGGGAAGACACGGTGGATGATGGCAGAGGTGTTGTCATTATGATACTGAGCCGTCACCCAGTCCCCCACGCAGGGCAGATCGGAAACACTCTTCATTCGATAGGAAAACTTCCCTGTCAGTTCCGCCGGAACCTCACCCAATTCATTTTTGATCAGAAACGAACCACGGTCAACGGTACAGACCCGAGCAAAGCGACAATCCTCCTGAATGAATTCAGTTGATTGAGCTTCAAACCATTGATCAAATCCTAGGGCTGAATTCATTGGGTGTTTTCCCCTTGTAGAGCCAAACATTGCACACTATAATCCTTCAGATTCTTTGGAAATAGGACAGCCAATCTAACATTGACGATTGATCGCCGTCAATGGCAATGCAGAAGAATTGGTGATAAGTCATTAAAATACGAGGGTTTGGCCGAGTGGCGGAATGGCAGACGCTGGGGATTTAAAATCCCCTGCCCGTTAGGGCGTGTGGGTTCGACTCCCACCTCGGCTAATCCATCTCATTACACGAGTGCGTGGATAGCATGTCACAGGGCCCTATCAAAGCAGTGTTGTTTGATATTGGTGATACCTTGGTCAATTTCGGCAAGGTTAGCACTTACCATGTGTTCAAAGAAGGGGCACGCCTCTCCTACGACTACCTGCAAGAGTTGGGTCAGCCCGTGGGGAATTTCAACTGGTACTTCTGGCGCAACCTGATCAGTCTCCAACGCCGGCTCTTGTTTTCCTATATAACAGGTAACGACTTCGATTCCCTAGAGGTGATTCGAGGGGTGGGACGCCGCAAGGGCGTGGAGCTTACCGATGAGCAATGGGAGACCTTGGCGGTTATTTGGTATGAACCCCTGCGACGGATCGCCCATCCGGAGGCGGAAATCATCGCCACACTCAAGAAGCTTCAACAGCAGGGGCTGAAGCTCGGGGTGCTGTCCAATACCTTTATTCACGGTACCTCAATCGAGCGGCACCTCAGAGAAATGGGGCTGCTGGATTTCTTCCCGGTGCGTCTCTATTCCTATGAATTCGAGTTTCGCAAACCCGATCCTCGTATCTTCAAGGAGGGATTGCGACGTCTGGAAGAGGCACCGGCCCATGTGCTGTATGTGGGTGACAAGATTCGCAATGATATCATCCCAACGATGAGGCTGGGGATGTTGGCGGCCTTGAAGCGGGCTTACAGCAATGTGGGTAAGCAACCCCCTGCGGGGGCCTGGACCATCGAAAAGCTGGCGGAATTACCGGCCTTGATTGAGCGGTTTAACACTTCAAATGCTGTCTCAGCCGTTTGACACCTGCTGCTGCAGGTAGGCTTTGACTTGCTCCACACTATTGGCAATCTTCACGCAACGGGTCTCTGAGCCCTTGAGGGCCTCCAGGATCTCGTGGGTGACGGATTGACCACAGGCATCCTGAATGGCATCCGGGAATTTGGCGGGATGAGCCGTGGCCAGACAGATCACCGGGACATCGTGATCACGCTGTTGTTCGGCCACCCAAACTCCCACTGCGGTGTGCGGATCAAGAACGTATTGCTGCTCGGCTTGATAGCGTTTGATCACCTGTAGGGTAGACGCGGTGTCACCCCGTCCGGTTTTGAAGATTGAATCGATACTGCCACTGGCATCCAGTTCCACTTGCAATCTCTGGGTTTGAGTGAAGTTCTCCATCATGGCCTTGAGTCGAGCGGGATCTTCATTCAGGCGATAATAGAGGTAGCGTTCAAAATTGCTGGCCACCTGGATGTCCATGGACGGGCTGATAGTGGGGTGGACTTGGCCTACGCTATAATCACCATTGCTGAAGAAACGACACAGAATGTCGTTTTCATTGGTGGCTAGGATCAGTTTGTGCACGGGCAGACCCATTTTCCAGGCCAGATAGCCCGCCAGGATGTCCCCGAAATTGCCGGTGGGCACGGAGAATTGTACCGAATCAGAGCCGGTCTGATCCATGACACGAAAGGCTGAGTAGAAATAGTAGACCATTTGGGCCAGTACTCGGGCCCAATTGACCGAGTTGACCGCGCCGAGTTGATATTGATCCTTGAAGGCGACATCTGAAAAAATAGTCTTCATGATGTGTTGGCAGTCGTCAAAGGTGCCCTCGACTTCCAGATTGCAGACATTGTCGTCCAGGACCGAGGTCATCTGTAGGGCCTGCAAGGGACTGGTACGCCCTTTAGGGTGCATCACGAAGATATTGATGTTGTCCTTGCCCCGTACACCGTAAATGGCGGCACTGCCGGTGTCACCACTGGTGGCACCCAGGATGTTGAGATGACCACCCCGTTGGTGCAGGATGTACTCGAACAGATTGCCTAAAAACTGTAGGGCCACGTCTTTAAAGGCCAGGGTTGGGCCGTGAAATAACTCAAGGATAAAGACATCACCGACTTTAACCGTTGGGGTGACTTCGTTGTGGTGGAAGGTCGCGTAACTGCGTTGAATTAAATCCTTTAGGTCAGCGGTGGGGATATCCGTGGCAAATAGTGAGATCACTTCAAAGGCCAGGTTTGGGTAGGACAGGTCTTTCCAGTCGCTGAGTTTGGTGTGGATATCGGGAAGACTCTCTGGTAGCAACAGTCCACCATCGGTCGCCAATCCGCACATGACCGCATCCATGAACTCGATAGGTTCGGTACCACCACGTGTACTGATATATTTCATCGTTTTCTTACTCTAGAGGAGGGTTAAAGTCATCTATCCGAGTTTGTATAAGCCGTATAGTTTCTACATTTTCACACTTTAATCAAGTCATTTGGTTCGTCTCGGATAAGAAAGGTCGTGGATTTATGATAAATCCTTGGCCTTTCTTATATTTCGGCAGGAAGTGCTTTCGGGTAAAGGTGTTATCAAGATTTGGATAAAGAATACGCCTGACAGGATTCGAACCTGTGACCTCCGGTTTAGGAAACCGATGCTCTATCCTACTGAGCTACAGGCGCGGTAGAGTATTTTCCTCAGAAAATATGAGACCCTATGCATTTATGTGTCTGAAAAGCTGTTGCATTAAACCCTTTGATATCAAGGCTGTCAACTTCAAATCCATGGGGCAAAACGGATGATAACCCCTTGGTATAGGGCAGTATAGAGGTGTTTAGGGGGAGGGCGGGGAGGATCGAGAGCAGGGATAGGGGGATGGGTTGGTTTAAGAGGTTTACTTTGGTGTGGCATTTAGGTAATAGCCTGTTAATACTGCTTGTTAGTGAAAAGGGGAAAGACACAATATCTAGTATATGTCGCATATTGGACATTTTACTGTTTTAGGGTGGATTGGTTGAAATTGGAAGAGCCATTGCCCCTGGGCATGCCAAACAGGTCATATATGCGAAAATTTGGGGGGAAAGGTCCGTTTTAAAATATTGTTCACAGTACTGTTATGGCTGAAGTTTTCTAAAGTTTGAGGTTTATAGGGGTCGATATCAGTATTGATTTGAGACCGGAAATGGATCACCCCGGTGTACAAGATGTTGTGTAGTCGTCGCCTCAGACGTATATAAAGGAGTCACGAAACTGAGGGATGAAATGGCAAGGTTAGTCAAAATGCCCAATTTTCAGTCTAGTGAGTCATTCAATATGCCAGACAATCGTACAAATGCCATTCCTGAGGAATGCGTGGAGGATGATGTAATGGAGCAGATTCTTGCGGGGATCAGTGGCACGCCCATGGGGCAGGTGCTGCAAAGGATTGCGGCATTGCCAGAGGTTAATCAGGATCACGTCTTGGATGTCAGGCAGCGCCTTAGCGAAGGTACTTATGATTTGAACGACCGGCTGGATCTCGCCCTGGACAGGGTCTTAGAGGATTTAACGACGGGTTAATCGTCCTGTATGGGGGGACCTTTCTTCTCCGACGCATGAGTGCGTGGGTAGGGGAGGATTGTATGTTAAGGTTGCTGCTAGTCTGGGGTGTCTAGGTCAACAGGTTGGTAGCCTGGTTCCTTGGATAGCTCAATTTCTCTTAAAAACGATTCGATCACCTTGTCTTGAATTTTTTGTCGGCAGATTGCATTGATGGGATGAGCAATGTCTGCATGGAGTTTCATACGCCCCTGGTGATCCTTTTTCGCACGTCCCTCGCATAGTTTGGTTCCACAGTGGTTGCAGAAACGGGCCCTAAGGTGATTTTTGTTGCCACAGCGTTCACAATGGTCACTCATCTTACGGGAAGGCATCGCTACAAAATACCCTCCACCACCCTCAATAATCTTGATGTCACGAATGACAAACTCGTTGTTCATGGTAATGGAACAAAATGCCTTTAGTCTGTCATCCTTGTTTTCCACCAGCTTGACTCGTACTTCGCTGATTTCCATATGTGCTTGCCTCGCCTTAATCTTACCATCGATTGCTCGTCACAATTACGCATGTGCAATGCAATGTCCCCTCAGTGGTGTCAACGTAATCGGTTGTTGGAGCTAAATTTTCTTTCCCAGAATAACAATACATTGCCGAACCACTCCCTGAAAGGCAAACAGGCCCTAAACCAAGCGACTCGACTCGACGTCTCAATTCATCTAATCCCTCACAAAGACTGTAACAACTACGTGTTAACATATTTGCGCACATTTTTGTGGCTAAATCAATTCTGTTTTTCCTCATATGGGTTTGAATTTCATCGTGGAGACGTTGATAAAGGTGATGGTCGTGTTGGTAGTTTTTGTAAACCTTTTCAGTGCTGATAGTTACATTGGAGATACATAGAACTACCTGAAAATCGAATTTTTGGGGCAAAAAATGTAATTTCTCGCCGCGTCCGGTACAGTATGCCAGGGGTCCCCCTAGGAAAAAGGGGACATCGCTGCCCAGTTCCTCGGCAAAGTGGTGAAGTTCTTCTGGGCTAGATTTGAGCTTGAGCCAGCGATCGAGACCTAGCAGGGTAGCGGCCGCATCACTACTGGCAGAGCCCAATCCAGTGCCTGCGGGGATGTTCTTGGTCAAGGTAATACGAATCGAGGCAGAGGAGTTCTTGAGGGTTAATAATCGTTCTGCGGCACGATACACTAGGTTGTCACGGCCCATCGGAGCCCAATGTGGCCCAGTGCAGACCAATTCAATACCGGGTTTCATTCCCGGTTCAATGAAGAGCTCGTCATAATAGGCAATCTTGGCCATGTGGGTTTCGATTTCGTGAAAACCGTCTGGCCGCTTTCCCGCAATCAAGAGGGTCAGATTGATCTTGGCAGGGGCACGTACTATCAGGCCTGATCCGTGAGGTTCAAACTGGGGGAGATTGGTGTCGCTGAATAATCCTGGTAGGCCCATGGTCAGCCCCTTCGTGAACGTGCAGCCATGGTTTCTGTTAACCAAATACTAGCAATACCGGCTGCCATGATCACAATGGCCAATGTAACCGTACCATCAAAGGATTCAGGCAACATGGGTTGGTACTTAAAAATGATTGGTTCGCCACCCTTTAATAGGGGATTCCCATCTTCGCCCATGCGGTAGATGATCTCTTTCCAGGGCCAAATGGTCACGAGAGATCCACAGATAAAGCCGGTCAAGGTGGCAATGGTCTCGTTTTTGGCTTGTTTGAGTACCCAGGAAAGCACATGTGAAAAGGCAACGAGGCCAATGCCACAACCCGCCATAAAGGGAGCCAGTAACCGTATGTTCATCTGGGTGATCCCCTCAAACATGATCAGTTCGTAATTGCCCATCAGGATGAGGATGAACGAACCTGAGATCCCGGGTAAAATCATGCTGCAGATGGCTACAACACCACAGATAAATACATAGACCAGGTTGCGGTTTTCCACGGCCGGGTTGAGAAAGGTCAGGGCAATGGCAAAACCGGCTCCAGCCACACACAGACCCATATTGAGTAAGGTCCATTTGTCGACGGTCTTGCCCACATAGTAGATCGATGCCAGGATCAAACCGAAGAAATAGGCCCAGATGTAGACCGGATAGTGACTGAAGAGATATTCCAACAGCTTGGCCAGAGAGACCACGGCCCCCACAACCCCAATCATCAAGGGCAGCAGGAACGCCAGGTTCACATGTTGGCTGAAATCCTTGATTCGCCCGGAGCAGAGTAGTTTTATCGCAGTGAGGTCGAAGGATTTAATGGAATTAATCAGGTCTTCGAAGACCCCGGTGATGATGGCGATCGTGGCTCCGGATACGCCCGGAATGACGTTGGCCATGCCGATTCCCATGCCCTTGAGGACGTTGATCATATGATTCTTTTTTATTGGTTGCATTCGTATCGTTTCCTTAGGTTGATTCATATCATAGACAGGAGGCCCCAGGGTAGAGATGCATGTCGTAAATGTCAACTCTTCTATCTGGACCAAATCGGCCCCATGGGTTACCCTGATCGGAACTCCAAGACAAAAGGGAGGTTGATCATGGACAAACAACACCAAGACAAACTTTTGGTTATCGCTCGCGATGCGGTTCAAGCTGCCGTTCAAGGACAAGAGGATGCCATTCCCGAGGTTGATGAGCCCGAACTCAATGCCCTGTGCGGGTGCTTTGTTACCCTCAAGCAAGGGGATCAGTTGCGGGGTTGTATTGGCCGGTTCGTTTCGGATCGCCCTCTGGTCGAATCGATCGTGGACATGGGGCGAGCGGCGGCCTGTGAAGATCCTCGTTTTGCCAATCATCGTATCAAGCCGGATGAATTGTCCCGCTTACACCTGGAGATCTCGGTGTTGTCACCGCTCCAACGAACGGACGATCCGATGAGTCTACGGCTCGGCATTGACGGTATCTATATTAAGAGGGGATACACCAGTGGTTGCTTCCTGCCCCAGGTGGCCACCGAGACCGGTTGGAGCAAAGAGGAGTTTCTTTCGATTTGTTGTGCCCACAAGGCGGGTCTGCCCACGGACGCCTGGCAGGATCCCGAGACGGAGGTCTACCTCTTTACGGCCGAGGTCTTCGGGGCGATGTTCAAAGATATTATATGACAGATCTCATACACTAGGCCTTATCGGGCCAGACGTCGGTCGAAGGATAATAAAGTTGGTTCTATACGCCTGATAAAAAGCTCTCCATCAGCGCATGCCTGCCGGTCACGTCCGAAAGAAATGTCCCTGTCAGCATTGCATGCAAAAACAGCTCATTCTCCTCAAGGTAAGCGCCGACATGAAGGCTGATATGAGGAGAATGATGAAATCCATAGCAGTGATGCTGCTGATCCTGTTGAGCTTGGGATGCATGCATCAGGCGGTGTTGGCTCAGTCCAGCGAATCCAACGGCGTGATCCGGCAATCCTGGTCTACGCCCGTGGGACAGGGCTGGACCCTGCGAACCCGTCACTATGAAATCTACACCACGATCACTCGATCGGATTTTCTCAAGGGCCTTCCTGCTTTTATGGAGCGGGCCTTTGCGACCTACCAAACCTATCTCCCCGCGACCATGGAATCTCGTTACCCATCCCGCATCTACCTCTTTGCGGATCGGGCCCAATGGGAAGGCTTTACCTGTGAGTTTGCCCAGGACCAGGCCGAAACCCTACTTCAGATTCAGCAGGGGGCCTATTGCCTCAAGGATGCCTGTGTGGCCTATGACATCGGAGATACCCGTACCTTGGCGGCCCTGGCTCACGAGGGATGGCATCAATTTGTCGGGCGACATTTTCAATACCGTTTGCCCAGTTGGCTTGACGAGGGATTGGCCATGCAGTTTGAGTCCTTGGCCTTGATCGAGTCCGATGAACCTTTCAAACCGGAAGACAATCCCTATCGTGTGCAAGCGATGCATCAGCTGTTGCTGCTATCGCAATGGTCATCCCTGCCCGACCTCTTGACTTGCAGTCCGGGCGAGGTCATGGCCTCTAATCAAGCCGCCTCGGTGCAGGGTTTCTATAGCCAATCCTATGCCCTGATCCACTTCCTCAGCCAGGAGCGTTATGTACAGGGATTTCGACGACTCTTGTGGGATGGGGCAGCCGGACACTGGCCCTTGACCCCCGGCTATCAGCGCATCGCCATCGACCGTAATATGCCCAAGACCCTGGCCTGGAATCGTGCCGTGGGTTTGGAACTCTTCAAGCACTACATCGATGCGGACCTGGATCGACTTGACCGAGAGTATCGTCACTTCTGCCTGACTTGGTCCCAGACCGCTAGGGCCAAACGGACTGATGCAGCCATGATTGACTCCAGTCCCATAGATCACCGGCATTGATGGTGCCGTCCAGCACCAAATCCTCAGGTTTGGGATCATCAATGACCACCTGCGGTCCAGCATCCGAAAGATACAGCATTTCGGTGTCACTCAAGGCCTGGCCGTAAATCTTTACTTCATCAAGTCGACCCTTGAATCCTTGGTTCGCCCCTGACGAACCGTTGTTACCCATATGGGCGATGGACTGCAAGCTGTCGAATCCGCTATAGGTCCCCTCGGCCATGAGTTGTCCATCCACAAAGACTTGGTACTCACCGCCATTCCAAGTCAAGGCGACATGGATCCAGCATTCGGTCTCCAAAGTGGCGATGCCTGTTTGCAGGCTATGCGAGTTACCCAGCCCTAAATCCAACTGGGTGTCACTGTTGTCCATGTAGAGTTGCAGACGGTTACCGTAGGCCGGTAGGGTGGTGTGCCCCACCAGGTAACGGACGTCTGGACTGGATTGCCCGGCATCGAGGTAGGCCCAGAGGGACAACGTACCTGAGGTACGGTTCAGGGCTGTCGTGGAGAATTGGATATGGCAACCGCTGTCGGTACTGCCATCAAAGAGGGCGGCACCATCGAAATAGCCTCCCTCGTTGAGCCAGTCCACATTAGAGGCAACGCCATGGTTGCCCTGACCTGAACGATCCAGGGCCACTACACCATCGGTCTCGTCCAGGGCCCAATAGCCCGTCAAGGCACCGTCATGCGGTGGGCTAGGCATGATGACCTCGGCATAGGTCTGTCCCCAGGAATCGGCCAGCACGGCAAAGTCGAAGAAATCAATGACACCGTCGGTATTGAGATCGCGTGCATCGGTGCTGTGATAGTCGTAGCCGATGAGATCCAGATCGTCCACGCGGATCGACCCCTGTCCCACCCCCGGGCCTACGCGCAGGCTCAGTTGTGTCACCTGGCTCAGATCCACCCCAGTGAATTCGGACCAGGTGATGGCCCACTGTTGCCAGGTTCCACCTTGGAGCAGGTTGGGATCGTTACTCGTGACCGTGGCAGAATGGCCTTGGGCATCGATGAGGATGATACTGAACGGTAGGCTGTTGTTGTCCGGTTGTCCCTGGATCGAGAGTGACAGGGCCACGTTCTCAAGGGCTTGCCAGTCCTGTGGTTCACTGAAGGCTCGATCGACTTGACTGAACTGATCGGGCTGATTTTGATCGTAATGGAGGATCATAAAGCGATCGCCGTAGTTGCCTAGGTCGATGATGGTTTGGCTGCCGTTGATCAGGCCGTCTTGCCAGGTTCCCAACAGGGCGGGGCTATCGCTGTCCGTACTGATATAGGCTTCAAAGGACTCGATATGGTTGGGATCCTGACTGCGATGCAGCTTGAACATTTCACTACCCGCCAATAGATAGGCCCCCACACCATAGACATGGGTCGAGTCGGCGGGCGAGACATTGGGCCCGGCCCCCGGTTGTTGCACGTAACCGAGCAAACCGTCTTCCTGCACCGCATTTTGCAGGGCGATCCAGGCCGCTTCGGCCACGGGCTGGTAGGTGTTGACATCCAACAGGCCCTGGTTCATGCCCCAGGCCAGACCGTAGCAGAAAAAGCCCGTGCCACTGGTTTCGGGCATGTTGTAATGTTCGGGATAGAGCAGGTTGGCATACCAATAACCGTCTTCCAGTTGTAACGTAGCCAGGCGGGCCATCATCTGCTGGAAGGTGGTGACATAGCCCTCACGCAGGGGATCGTCCAAGGGGAGATATTGCAACACCCGCACCAGTCCGCCCACAACCCAACCATTACCACGGCCCCAGAAGACCTTCTGGCCTCCTACGCGGTCGTCGAAATAGCTGATGTCACGATAGAATAGAGATTCCTCCGTGTCATAGAGACAAGCTTGAGTTTCCGCCCACATCTGGTGCATCACGCTGATGTACGATGGATCGTTCAGGGCTCGACTCAATCGCGCCATTACAGGTGGGTGCATGTACAGAGCGTCGCACCAGCTCCACACCGAAGAACTATGACTGTCGCAGTAGAAATGGTAGGGATCGTTGACAATGCGGTCGTTGTTTTCGATGGTGTGGCTCAGACGATTGGGATCGGCGTCATCCAGGAAAAAGAGTTCCAGATAGGCCTGGGCACAACAGTGATGATCTGCATGGCGGGTGTTGTCATTGGTCAGACGCCAATTATATTTCTCTGCCCAGGAGCGGGTGGCCTCCAGATAGGTTTCGTCTTTGGTGACTTCGTAGGCCGCCATTAGGCCGGTAAACAACGCCCCATGTTCCCAGTTGTTGGCTTGATTCCAACGGCTCTGGGTGAGTTGCCAGTCCGCCACCTTTTTGATCCAGGCGATATCATTGTCGTTGATATCTGCAGCCGGGCGTACCTGCGAAGCAGCCCAGCACGCTGGGGTCAGCAGGAAACTCAGGAGCAGTATTACCAGCCATAGTCGATTCATCACAGAGTCCTCCAGGATTATAATTCCCCACATTTTATCAGATTCAGTTCAGTTTTCCAAATGCTCTTCCGTCCCTCTGCACTTCGGCTTCTCGGCTCCTCTGTGCCTCGGATTTAGCTCCCATGAGGCTTCTCCATGCTTTTCAGGGGGCTTTCGGCCACATCGAAGCTGTCCAGATCGTCGGGATGGGCCGGGTCGTAACCCTTAAACTCAGGGCGAATATGACGGGCCAGATCCAGTTGATTATCCTTGATGCCCTGGACGATGAGTTGAGCGAACTGGGTACTGCCGTAGTTATTGTGATGGGTCCCCGTCCTGGAAGGCCTCCATCAGGCGGTCGCCCCAGGGTCCGATAGAGGATCTTGCTCTGCTGGTGCAGGTCGATCAAGGCCACCTTATCCTCAGCTGCGACTTCACGGACCTTGGTCGGGTAGTCGGCCAGGGTGTCCTGCTCGATCCCACTGGAGCGTTCCATGCTGGTCACCAGCACCGGGGTGCCGCCCAACTCTTTGACCTTGGCCACAATCGCCTTGAGGTTGCTCTTGTAGGTGTCCGAGGGCATTGGGACGCCGGTCCTTCATATCGTTGTGTCCGAACTGGACAAACACATAGTCGCCCGGCTTGATCAGGCTGTAAATCTTCTCGAAAACGCTTGGCTCCGAGTGAACCGCGAATGGATTCACCCGCTCTCGCCATGGTTGGCAACGGCCACAGTCGGCTGGAAATACTGGGTCAGCATCTGTCCCCAACTGTTCCAGGGCCCGCGGGGATTGGTCGCAGACCGTAGAATCACCAATCAAATAGACGGTGGGTACGTCCGGGGCCGGTTCGATATCGATGGCACAGACACAGGACTGCTGGCCATTGATCTCCAGGGTTAACAGTTCGTCCCCAGGCCCAGGCCTCCTGCACCCTTTCGCGGTCCCCCTTGAGGTGAACCGCTCCGCCGGGATATTGGGGCTGGCGCACATTGACCACAAAGCTCTCTTGGACCACCTCGCCGGGCTGGGTCCGGATGCCATTGAGCATCATACGCCGCAATTCGGCCTTGATGGTGGTATCCGACGCCAAGGTCGGATGCCCCAGGGTCACGGTCACGCGATAATTCCCTTCGGCCGCCTTGACCATCAGGAAATAGGGTGTTGTGCTGGCAATACCATCGTGGAGGGGGTCATCTGAACTGTAAGTCGTCAGGTTTTGGGCATCGACAAGGCCGACTCCCGCTTCTTCGCTAAACGTTGTCCCGGGAAGGATTTGGGTGTACCCCTCAGCCACCGGCCCATCACCGAAATCCAGATGGTAACTCGGTTGAGCGGCATTGGCCGTGGATAGACACAGAAACGTCACAAAGACACAGAAAGACACACGATAACCCATGGTAACTCCTATCGGTATTGAAGGTTAATGCTGTTGGATTCATTGTCCTTATCTAATTATGGTGAACGAATCCCCAGACGTGAAGAAAATAATTGGAACGCCTAGGATATGATCCAGAGGATTTTGAACTAGCGATCAAAGAGGGGTGCTATAGGTCACAGATTTTAAGGCAATATAAAATGTCTTGTATATACACAAACGAAAGTGATATAATGCTTTTTTGCGGAAATTAATTGTATTTTCAGTACAATCAAGGAGTCGGCGAATGTTAACACAAAAAAACATTTTCTGGATTTTATCTGTCTTGTCTTTGCTCTTTATTACCTCTCAAGTTCCAGCTCAGACCAGCACTCTCGCAAACTTAGGAAATGCAGCACCGATCAATAACCATGGAGTAAGTACCTATGTTGAGTATAATGACCAAGACGACGGCTACAAGGTCCTTGCAACCGACCAGGACACCCTCTACCCCTCGATAGACCAGACTGTAAGAACAGAAGTTTCTTATGGGGGGAGCACCTCATGGGCCCAAACCTCGGCGTATGATGTTCATGGATATTTAGATTCACCCACAAAGGCTGTAGATCTTGGCAATTTATTTCTTGATGAACTGTATTTTGAAACAGTTGATGGGGCTGCAGCCAGTCTGGATCTTAATTTTGATTTAAATTTCACTGTAACGGTCATTGATCCTACGCAGGATATCGATGGGTTTTTCTACTTGCATATGTCTGAAATGTCCACCTATGGCGGCCTCGATAAGGAGAGTTTTAGTTTTCTTACAGAAGATGCCGGAGGTGATAAAACTTTTTATGCCACACATGCAACAGAAACCTATACAGGTCTAACCCATGAAAATTTTGTCGATTCCGAGGGGAAATACGTTTACACCTTTAGTGAAACGATTACGTTGTCTACGGATGGATGGGGATCGGATAAAACAACCGGTTTGATTGATAGTGGGACTTACCTGCCTTTCGGTATTTGGGTGGGTGCATATACTGATGTGGGGAATATGATTATCGATTATTCAAATTCCATGACGCTTAATCCGGATAATCCATATTGTGCATATGATGCCAGCGGTAATCAACTTTCATCGACGGCTTTTTCATTAACAAGTCTTGAGAATTTCGATCAACCTGCCTCAGTACCCGTTCCAGGATCAATAGTCTTAGCTCTATTTGGAAGCGGTTTAGTGGGCACTTTATTTAAGAGACGGGGGACTCCCGAGGGGCAGACCTCAACGGGCTGTTGCCCAATGGCATTTTCGAGTTAATCGATTCAGCCCATCCTACGAAAAGCTAACGTGAAGAATCTGGATTGTTTTAACTAGAACCATCCCAAAACCTCTTTTCTACTGCAATCGGCTACAATTTGCGTGGGACTGTGTTATCGGTAAAAAGGCTTCTCGACGTGCTTCAGCACGCCTCCTAGGCCTTTTCACCTCTAGCCTTGCCCACACAAATTTCGCTCGATTTCGCCTCAAAATAGGTTTTGGGATGAGTTCTAGTCAAAGCAAGGTGCGTATGTCACTGACATCCAGCGGAGGTTTGAACCGGAGGCATTCATAGACGCCGTCTATTGGGCACAGGTCGGGGTGGATAAAGTCACTGCTCGGGCGGTCCAATGGATTGCCTTTATCTTGACGCAGAGTTTGGGCCACGTCTTTGCGACAACAGGTCTCCAGAGTCCCGTCATCGGCGATGCGTTCAAAGGGCTGGCGGGTGCGGTGGGCCCAGTTACGACGGCGGTGGAGCATTTGGCGTTCCTTGCGTTGGATTGAGCAGTTGTTTATGGCTAGGGGGAGCTTGTGCTCTTGACAGAAGGTGATGATACGCTCGGTGTTGGCCAGGCTCTCGGTGTCGTAGATCAAGAGATCGGTCAGGTTGAAGGTGCAGAGGCCTTTAGCCGAGGTCTTGATCAAGGGATCGCGGGCCGAGAGCCAGTATTCGTGTAGGTTGAGATACTGTACTCCGAACTCGGCTAAACGTGGCAACACATCGATTAGTTGCGGGTATTCCTGTGGTATGGAGGGAATCTCTACGGCCACGTGCTCGAAGATTTGACAGGCCGCTTGAATGTGTTTTAGTACGGTCGTGTTGTCATAACCAGTGGCTGCGATGTTGAAGCGGATTTCGTTCATTCCGGCTTGAGCTAGTGGTTTCATGTGTTTAGGTCGGGCGGCCAAGCCGTTGGTGTAGACCCAGTAATAGAGATTTGGGAATCGATCATGGAGGTGTGTCAGCCAAGTCAGCACACGATCTGGTACCAGGAAACAATCTCCGCCCGTGAAGCTGACACCCTGGTAATGTCCCTCGCTCAATACGGCCGTGACATCATCTAAGTTAGGCCCGAACTCGGTCCAGATACGATCGTCGTCATAGGGTGAGGTGCAGAAGTGACAATCCGCCTGGCAACGAAAGGTCAGAAACACGCAGAGCCAGCGACCGTTTTGGCAGTGGCGACACCCTTGGGAGAGGTTTTGCATGGAGTCGGATGCGTTCATGAACTAGGTCGCCAAACTGGAATGGGCTGCGATCACCTGACAATTGTTTTCTTTCGATTGACGCCAAACACGCGTAAAGCGTAGAGGGATTTCTGCGTGGTCCTGGCCAAAGCGACCACGAATACGTGCTAATACAGAGACAACTGCGATGTCATCATGCTGTTGGATCTGCTGTTCGGTTCGTTGAATTGCCTCGATATCGACGAATCCGGATTGATGGGCATTGAGGTCGTCCTGTTTGGTCATGATCTGGCCCAGGTGATTGGTAAAGATGAGATTGTCGGCCAGCAGCTGGTCCAGGGTGGCGACGTCGGAATTTAGCATCGCGGTGCTGAGCTGATTTTCTAATTCGGTGATTTCAGGATTCATTCTGTTGGCCATTTCCAGTTATATCATATGTTCGATCTGTATAAAGGTTTTCAAAGGAGACTTTTAGGCTTTGTGCCATTACTTCTCGATGTTGAACTCTGCCATAATACCGTTAGATGGTTGACGGCGTAACTGAAATTTTTGCTCGGATTCGTTCCAGATGAGTCGGTCTTGGTTGTCCTGCCACCATTGCTGATACTCTTCATGGGTCATGAGCAGAGATTCGGTGGTTACACAAGCCTCTTCATCAGATAAATGTGATTCCACGAAGCTCTTCCAGTCTTTCTCAATGTCGCGGATGGGTTTCCCATAGACGTTTTCCAACGCTGCGAATCCATGGTAGTCACTGAAGGGCAACGATGGGACTTGTTGGATGAATGGTTTTAAGAATCCCTTTTGATAGAGCAGGAACATCAGCGAACAGCTTGAATGTGAGTATTGACCTGCTGCAATAAGTATGTCATCAATGGTGTACTTACGAATGATGTCCCCGATTTCCGGATAACGCCTGGAACTGAAATAGCCAAAGGTCAGGACCAACTCATCATGTTCATCGAAGTATGCAATAAACCGTTCGAAAAACATGGGGATCCCTTCTCGAATCCACATTGAAGGGGGTAACACTACGTTATTCTGAACAAAGTGATGGACAACTTCATGGATGGCAATGCTGAGACCGTCATCTTCGGCATTTACAAAGACGGCTTCTTCGGTCAAGGAGTAGAAGCCTGGGGTGTAACTGACTCCCCGTCGTTTGGCGTAGGGGCCATAGGTGTCGTTGTTCTTGAACAGGTAAATCTTCAGCGGCTTGTTAAAATTCGGATCGAAGTATTCTGTTTGGAAATAATGGTAAAATCCTTCAAAGAAACGCTCGAACTTTCGTAGCGATTCCATGTCATAATTACTATAGATGAGAAAATGCTCGGTTCCCTTAATCGTTTTTAATACGGAAAGCGGGTGCACACCGGATGTTTTGATCTCAAGACTCACTTGCTTGAGCCTCTCTTGATCCTGCCATTTAATATAGCAAGCCAATATACCGATGGTGGGTACCGCTAGCACGAATGATAACGCGAGTATTTTAGTTACTTTGGTCATAAGGTCCATTGCATAGAGTCTACGCTCTTGAGAAGTAGGTAACCTACAACTGGCATGTTGGCAGGCAAACGCTTTCTGATTGTTTTGGACTTTCCTTAGCTTTAGTTGATTGTAGTGAACCACAATAGTGGGGCTCTGTCAATTGGCCTCTGTCGGTGAGGTGTTGCCTGCTTGAACCCGGTCATGCAAACGCTAATGATCCCTTAATTTGCTTAAAGATGGCGAAGGTAATGTTTATGTAACTCCATTATTGGCAGGGGTTAATCGAGGTTTGGCCTGGGGGTGTCAGGTGAAATCGGGTTGATTGTGTTGAACATTGGCCTTATGATCTGTTGCTT
Source organism: Sedimentisphaerales bacterium (assembly GCA_963662565.2). Lineage (GTDB taxonomy): Bacteria > Planctomycetota > Phycisphaerae > Sedimentisphaerales > Anaerobacaceae. The sequence continues at coordinate 262,090 of CAXXXG010000039.1, forward strand.
TTGAGAACATCTAGCGTTAACAATCAGGAAAACCTGAACTTAATAAAACTCAATAAAGGAAGAATAACATGTCAGATAAAGTACTCAGCGTCGTGTCGCCTGGTGTCGTTTCGGGGAAAGGCGTACAGGATCTCTTTGCCGTGGCCAAAGCCAATGGCTTTGCCCTGCCAGCGGTCAATGTCGTGGGTTCGAACTCGGTTAATGCTGTGCTGGAGTCTGCTAAGGTGGCGAATTCTCCGGTGATCATCCAATTCTCCAATGGTGGTGCCGCATTTAATGCGGGTAAGGGTTTGAAACTCGAAGGTCAAGAAGCCGCCGTTCTCGGTGCCGTCGCCGGCGCCCTACATGTTCACCATGTGGCTGAGGCTTATGGCGTCCCCGTCATTCTGCACACCGATCATGCGGCCAAGAAGCTGCTGCCTTGGATCGACGCCCTCCTCGATGCGGGTGAAAAACACTTCGAGAAGACCGGCAAGCCCCTCTACAGCTCACATATGCTCGATCTCTCTGAGGAAAGTCTGGAAGAGAATATCTCGATTTGCGAGAAATACCTGGCCCGCATGAGCAAGATCGACATGACCCTCGAAATCGAATTGGGTTGTACCGGTGGTGAAGAAGATGGTGTAGACAATACCCATATGGATAATTCCATGCTCTATACCCAACCCGAAGACGTGGCTCTGGCTTATGAGCGTCTCAGCAAGATCAGCGACAAGTTCACCATTGCCGCTTCCTTCGGTAATGTCCACGGTGTTTACAAACCCGGTAATGTGAAACTAACCCCGAAGATTCTGCTCAATTCTCAGAAGTTTATCGAAGAGAAGTTTAGCACGGCCAGTAACCCGGTGAATTTTGTGTTCCATGGTGGATCGGGCTCCAGTCGCGAAGAAATCCGCGAAGCCATCTCTTATGGTGTCATCAAGATGAACATCGACACCGACACCCAATGGGCCACGTGGGAAGGTGTCATGAATTACTACAAGAAGAACGAAGCTTACCTCCAAGGTCAGATCGGTAATCCTGACGGCGAAGACAAGCCCAACAAGAAATTTTATGATCCCAGAGTATGGCTGCGTGCAGGTGAAGTTTCCATGGTTGAACGCCTCAAGGTCGCCTTCGAAGACCTCAACGCCCTGGATCGCAACTAACTAAGCATTGTTAGGATTTCAAGCAGGTTTAAAAACCGCAGAGAAGTGATTAGACACTTTTCTGCGGTTTCTTTTTTTTGGGGGGGGGGGAGTCCTAGTCAAAGAGTCGCTGCATGGCGTCGTCGAAGACCTTAACGTCGTTGGCCCATTTGCGGGCCTCGTTTTCAGTGATGCGTCCTTGGCGAATCAGACGGACCAGGTGGTTTTCCAGGGGGATCATCATCTGGTCGGGCTGGTTGCGGGTCTTGGTTTGCAGTTGGGTGTAGATCTGTTCGGTTTTGCCCGTGCGAATCAGGTTGGATACGGCATAGTTATTGTTGAGGATTTCCATGGCCACTACGCGTCCGGAGCCGTCGGCACAGGGCACCAGCTTTTGACTGACAATGCAGGCCAGACTCAGGGACAGTTGATTGCGGACCTCGACCTGGCGGCCTTCGGGGAAGTAGTCCAGGATGCGGGTGACCGTGCCGATGGCGTTGCGCGTATGCAGGGTGGAGAAGACCAGGTGTCCGGTCTCGGCGGCCATCAGGGTCATGGCGATGGTCTCGGCGTCCCGCATTTCTCCCACGAAGATGATGTCCGGATCTTCCCGCATCATCTCCTTGAGACCCGCGGTAAAGGTCGGCACGTCACGGCCGACTTCGCGTTGCGAGATCACCGAGTTTTGCTGGGCCAGCACGTATTCGATGGGATCCTCCAGGGTAATGATGCGTGAGGACCGCATCTGGCCGATACGGTTGATCAGGGAGGCAATAGTGGTGGACTTGCCCGCACCGGTGATACCGGTGATCAGGACCAGGCCGTGGGTACGTTGGATGATGCTCTGCCAGATGTCGTTGGGAAAGCCAATGTTCTCGACCTCGGGCACGTCCATGCTCAAGGCCCGGATGGCTGCGGCCAGACCGTCGTTTTCCTGGAAGATGTTGATGCGGAATTGGAGATTGCCATAGCGGTAGGAGCAGTCCACGCTCTGGTGGGATTTTAGCCGCTTGAGATTGTCCCCACTCATCAAGGGGTGGATGAGCTGCTCGGCCAGTTCTGCTGTCAGGGGTTCGCCCTTGAGCTTGACCAGGTTGCCGTCGATGCGGAAGGTCGGGGCCACGCCCACCTTGAGGTGGAGGTCCGAGACCCGCATGGCTCCCTTTTCTTCGAAAAAGGCTAGCATGTCCAGGATACTCATGATCCCGGCGTTTTCGGTATGATAGACCTTGGCAGAAGCCAGATGGGATTCGGACATATTGAATTCCTTAAACGGGGCGTCTTAAATTATTATCAATGACGGCCCCCAAGGCCAGTTGTTAATGGCCGGTTATCGCTTTTTGCCCACCTTGCCGCCTTGCCATTCCTGCAGATTTTTGGCCAGGACCTGCACGTCGCGTTTGCTCATGATGTGTTCGACAATGGCCGGTGGGATCTTGAGGTTGAGCATGGCCTTTTCGGCCCGCTCCCACAGTCGTTTCTGCTTGGCTTCGCTATCGGCCAGGTAGAGTTCGCTGACCAACTCGCTGAGTCGTTGCAGGCTGATGGAGTCGAGGTTGCGGTAGTAGTTATTGATCACGGACTTCTGATATCCGCTGTATTCGCGTGTGGCCATTGAAATTCCTTATCATTTGAGCAACTTACATTTAGGACAGAAGTGTATCGGTCCCGAGTAAGGCTGTCAAATGACTTAGCCTGTCATCGAGGAGCTTGATGCAACCATGGCCGGTGTATTGGGAAAATCGGTTGTTACACTATGGCTCTGCGAGTTCTATGGAGTCCCAGCAAGCAGGAGCTTAAGAGCAGAATTGAAGAGGGTAACGGTACGGTGGGAGTGCCACAATTCCAGACTTGAACCTCTGCGATATGAAGATAACGATCAGATGTGTAGTCGTCATCGAATTGAATTTTGATGTATTGCCCAGTCCCCAGAGGGGTACTGTCAAGCGATCCATAGGTTTCATGAATCCCGGCTGGACCATCGACATAGACGCTCCAGACCTCAGTATAGGTACTATCCAGGATGGACAAGGTGAAATGGTGAAGTCGTGAAGAAACACCCGCATCCGTACGGTTCCAGATATCGATTTGGTTGATACTGTTGCTACTGCCTAAATCCACTTGCCACCAAGAGTCAGGGAGGCCCCATGTATGAGTGACCGATCCGTGATAGTAGTCGCCATCCGTATTGTTGTCGATGGCTAGATAGGCGTATTTGTCATTGGCCGTGGTAGATTGCGATGCTGTGCCCAGCAGGGCGAGGTTGGTAGGGGATCCGTATGAAACACTGCAAACAACGATGACTAGGGTAATGATTGCCTTCTTCATCTCTTTAAACTCCAACCCAGCTCTCTCTTGTATCTCTTGCGGTCTAAAAACATATAAACCTGCATCCAGAATGTCAAAATATCATAAGGACGAGACTTGTTCAATCTAAATCACCTAAATTACCCATATTCCCAATCAAAAAGTGTTATCGAGACCTATACCAGGTTATCAGTGCTGAGATCGGGTTTTTGCTGGCTTTGAACGGTGGGGGGGCTATAATCGCTGGCATTGCGCCACTGGAGTGAACCGGTGGTTTTGGTATTTTGGAGAGAAATGAAGACGCATGAACAAAGGATGTTTGACAGTACTGACAACGGCGTTGCTGCTGGCCCATGGTCTAGGGGCTCGGGCCTCTTTTGCACAAGAGTCAACGTCTATGTCTGGGGCAGGGACGCCTAAATCCAACTCTGAACTTACATTACGGCCTATCTCCATCAATCTGGCTCCCCTGACACCGGGGGGGATTCAGGTGGAGCAGACTATTCTGGAGGCCGATCCCAATTCACCTGACGATGACCGCTTGTGCTTGACGATTATCGGTCGTATGTATCTATGGTGGCAGGTGGAGGACGAAGAACGCCTGGTGCGTTATTTCGATTTGCAGGCCGATCGGGTGGTTCTTTTTCTGGATAAGAAGGGAATCAAGCAGGCCTTTCTGGGCGATCGGATTGCTCAGACGGGCGAGGTGTTGCCCTCTGATGTGGTGCATTTGATGTATATGGCTGGCGATGTGGTGGCCAGTGAAGGGGCTCGCTCGCTCAAGTGCGAGGAGATGGTCTTCAATGTGCGGGAACGCACGGCCTTGGCGGTGCAGGCGGAATTGCGGAGCTTCGATCTCAAGCGGAATATTCCCATCTATCTGCGGGCCGAGCAATTACTGTCCATGATGGAGGACCGGTTTGTGGCCACGGACGCGGTCTTGACCACCAGTGAGTTCCATACTCCACAGGTGAGTTTCTCGGCCGCCCGTATCGCCCTGGTGGACAACACCTCGGTCGATGCCATGACCGGTTCATCATCCGACCAGAGTTATCAGCTTCAGATGGAAGGGGTGGGATTCAACTGGTATCAATATGGCCTGCTCAAATGGCCCTCCATGGAAACAGACCTGGAGGTGCCGGACACCCCCCTCAAGGGGATTAGTGTGGGTAATGATAGCCTGTGGGGAGAGACTTTGGAGACCCGCTGGTACTTGGCGCGGGTTTTGGGGCTCAAGGAACCCAAAGGGTCGGACAGTACCTTGATGCTGGACTACTACGGCAAACGTGGACCCGCTGCGGGCATCGATGTGGAGTATGATACGGACGACTACTTCGGCAATATCCAGGGCTATGTGATCAAGGATTGGGGGCTGGATCGCTTGGGTCGTAATCGGATTGACCTGGATCCGCCTCATGATGTGCGGGGGCGTTTCAAGGTGCAGCACCGCCAGTTCCTACCTCATGATTGGCAGGTGAGTACGGAGTTGAGTTATCTGTCCGATAAAAACTTTCTGGAACAGTATGAACGGGATGAATTCAATTCGGAAAAGGAACAGGAGACCCTGATCCATATCAAGCGGATTACGGGTAACCAGGGCTTTTCCTTCCTGAGCAAGGCCCGTCTGAACAATCATCAGAGTCAGATCGAGGAGTTGCCTACGGCCCGTTTCAATTGGACCGGCCAATCCCTGTTCAACAATGCCCTGACCTTCCACAGCAATACCTATGGCGGTATGCTGCGTTATCGTTATGCCAATGACGCCGCCGCTACGAGCACGACCGAGTCCTTTGGTGTGTTCTATACCCGCAATGAGTTGGATATGCCCCTGAGCTGGGGTAAGACCAAGTGGGTACCCTATGTGGCCGGGACCCTGGGACTGGATAATGGGGACGGGTTTACCACGTCCATTGATGATCAGGCGGCCTATTCCGAACGCGACGTGTTGGTGGGTGAGGCTGGTTTGCGACTCTCAATGCAGCCGTTCTGGCGGGTCTATCCCGAAACCCAATCGCGAGTTCTGGATCTCGATGGCCTGCGTCATGTGGTCCAGCCGGGTCTGACCCTGGTGAGCTATACTGCCAGCGAAGATGCGGCCGAGCAGCGGGATGCAGCCATCTTGAGTCTGCGTCAACGCTGGCAGACCAAGCGGGGACCGACCCACCGCCGGCGCGTGGTGGACTGGATTCGTTGGAATACGGAAGTGGTCTTTCTCAACAACAAGGCGAGTAGTGCGACCACCAGCCAGTTGACTTGGAATGACCCGACAATCCAGATGTTTGACCTTTATAGCGGTTTTGGCCTACTTAATAGTAGTCCGGTTCTTTCTCTGGACCGTCGCACCAGCGGCTTGGTGGGGCCGACCCAACACTACCTCTATTCGGATCTGGCCGTCCACCTGACCGACAGTACGGCCGTGGTGGGCGAAGGCTACTATGACATGGTCGCTGGCAAGGTCCGTCAGTTGAATATGGGAATTTCCCATGTACGCTGGCCGGATTTAAGCTATTATATCGGCAGCCGATACTTGCCGGACATAAACAATGGCTATGGGCAGCAGGGATCGCATGCCTTGACCCTGGCTGCGACCTATCGGTTGAATCCGCGCTATGCCCTGGTGGTTTCGCAACAGTTTGATACCGACTATGGTGAGAGCATCCGTAGCGAGTTTAGTTTATTGCGTAAATACCACCGACTCAACTATGGTTTTACCTTTAGCGTGGATGAGTCGCTGGATCGTACGTCGATTGTATTTGGACTCTGGCCCGAGGGGGTCAGCGAACTCGGATTGGGTTTGAGTCGTTATATGGATGTGGGCTTCTGAATTGGGGCTGGCCCGTAACGAGTTAAAGCTAGACCGCATAAACCGTAATTGAAGTTAGTTCGACATTTTACGAGGAGTGTATCATGGCATTAGTTGATACCAAAAAGATGTTTGAAATGGCCTACAAGAATGGATATGCCATTGGTGCATTCAACGTTAACAACATGGAAATCACCCAGGGCATCGTCAATGCGATGGCCGAGGAAAAGGCCCCCTTGATCCTGCAGATCTCCCGTGGTGCCCGTTCCTACGCCAGCATGAGCTACCTCAAGGCCATCATCGATACCGCGGTTAAGGAAAACCCGGATATCCCCATCTGCATGCACCTGGATCACGGCGATACCTTTGAGACCTGCAAGCAGTGTGTGGACGATGGTTTCACCTCGGTCATGATCGACGGTTCGCACCACTCCTTCGAAGACAACATCGCCCTCACGAAGCAGGTTGTCGAGTATGCCCACGCCCACAATGTGGTGGTCGAGGCCGAACTGGGCCAACTCGGTGGAATCGAGGAAGACGTGGTTGGCTTGAGCCACGAAGACGTGATGAAGCACCTGACCGATCCGGATCAGGCCGTGGAATTTGTGGAAAAGACCGGGGTGGACTCCCTGGCCGTGGCTATCGGAACCAGCCATGGGGCCTATAAGTTCAAGACCGAGCCCAAGCTGGCCTTTGATGTGGTGCAGAAAATTCAGGAAAAGATGCCCAATTATCCGTTGGTCATGCACGGTTCCAGCAGTGTGCCCAAGGAATTCAAGGATCTGATCAATAAGTACGGCGGCCAGATGCCCGATGCTATGGGGGTGCCGGAGAGCGCGATTAGCGAGGCCGTCAAGATGGCCGTTTGTAAGGTCAACATCGATACGGACCTGCGTATGGCTCTGACCGCCAAGATTCGCCAGGTCTTTGCCGAGGACCCGGCCGAGTTCGATCCACGCAAGTACCTGGGCCCGGGCCGTGATGCCATCAAGGACATGGTCAAACGCAAGCTGCATGTCTTGGGCTGTGCCGGTAAGGCAGGCGAATGCCTCTAAAATGTAATAATCCGATGCGTCGGAGTTGAATCCAAGCCTAAAATCAGGCTGTAAAAAGGGTGACCTAGATGACGAATACACGACAACCGATTGAACGTAGACACCTCAGTTTGAGCATGGTTCTCTGGGTGACGGTATTGGTGGGGTTGCCCGGCCTGGCATGGGCCACGGATTCGGCCCCAACCACCTCGTTGTTATCTTCAGCCGAATGGATCGAGCAGACCTGTTCGCTGATTTACGAAGGGCATATGCAGGAAGCGGCCGAGCGGGCCGAGTCCTTGGATCAAGCCCTGGCTGGCAACGAGACCATCTCGAGCCTGCAGGATATCCTGCAAGACTATCGCAGTCTGCAAAAGCTGCGGGCCGAAGCCAAGGCCGAGGCCTTTCAAAAGGAACTCGACCAGCTGCAACGCATGAAGGACGGCAAGCATGCCGAGGCCCCGGATCCCAATGAGATTGAGGATCCCAACGAGCCGATCGACGATACCTTCGACCCCAATGATCCCAATGATCTGATGATGGCCTTGTCTGTGATGGTGCGGGCCCGTGAGTATGCCTCCGGTCAGCAACGTCGAGAACTGTTTGAAGATGCGTTTGTCAAGGATGTGATCGAGCGGTCCATGGCCAATGCGGCCCAGGCCGAGTCTGAAGGCAATTGGTCCGACTCCTATGCCCAGTGTTATTGGTGGCTCCAGGAGATCGATCCCAACAATGTGGGCTACAAGGCCTACACCGAGGAGTTGGTGGATAAGATTCGCATTGCCAGTTCCTTTGAAGACAGTGTCTGTGAGACCAGCGTGGAACGCTATAAGGGGATACGACCCGTCATTTTCGAGCAGGCCATACGCGTGCTGGATCTCTTTTATGTGAGTCGTATCGACTACGGTCAGATGGCCAAGGATGCCCTGGGCCAGTGTCGTCTCTTGACCGAGGTCCTGGCGGCCTTGCCGGAAAAGACCTTTAGCGAGACGTCGCTGGATCTCAGTGAACGTCCTTCGCAGGACCAGCTCAATGCCTGGAATGCCTTGCTGCGCACCCTGGTGACTGAGGTCGAGCAGGGAACCACCGGGTTGTCGAGTCAGGGATTTCTGGAGATGTTCGAGCAGGTGTTGGAATTGAATCGGACCACGGTCAATGTGCCCGAACCCATCCTGGTGGCTCAGTTCGCCCAGGCCTCCTTTGAATCGTTGGATCCCCACACCTATCTGGTATGGCCCAAGGAGATCGAGGACTTCAGTCAGGCCATGAACAACGAGTTCACCGGCATCGGTGTGGAGATCTCCAAACGCCAGGGTCAGTTGACCGTCGGTAGTTTGTTGCTCGACACGCCTGCCTACCGGGCTGGATTGGATGTCGATGACGTGATCGAGGCGGTCAATGGCCTTGAAACCAAGGATCTGCCTCTGTCTTGTGCCGTAACCAAGATCAAGGGCCCCAAGGGCACGCCTGTGACCCTGACCATTCGCCGGGATGGTGTGCCCGAACCCTTTGACGTCGAGATTACTCGTGATGTCATTACCGTACCGACCATACAAGGCTGGCAGCGTCAGTCAACGGGCCAGTGGGAACACGTCATCGATCCCAACGAAAAGATCGGTTATGTCCGCTTGACCAGCTTTGGTCGTGACACGGACGAGGACTTCGAGGCTATTGTCAAACAATTGGAAGCCAACGGCATGCGGGGTCTGATCCTGGACCTACGCTGGAATCCGGGCGGGCATCTGGATACGGCGGTTAACATCGTGGACATGTTTGTCAAGGAAGGCCTGATTGTCAGTACTCAGCCGGGCTTTGGTTTCTCGCCCCAATATGAAATGGCCCGTCCCGAGGGGACGCATGCCGACTACCCCCTGGTCATCTTGATCAACAGCAACTCGGCCAGTGCCTCGGAAATCGTCTCCGGAGCCCTGAGTGATCCTCATTATAAGCGTGCCGTGCTGGTGGGGGGACGCTCTCACGGTAAGGGCAGCGTACAGATGATCCGCGGCGAGGGCCTCGGTGGAGCTCAGTTGAAATTCACCATGGCCTACTATCACCTGCCATCGGGTCAACGCGTCGAGAGTCGCGATGCCATGGAAAAACTCAATCGTAAGGATTGGGGTGTGGGGCCCGACGTCAAGGTGCCCCTGCGTACCGATGAGGTTCGCAAGCTCTATCGCGTGGAACGTGAGAATGCTGTCTTGATTCAAGCGGATCGAGAGGCCAACCACAGCGAAGATCCCAAACCCACGTTGGCTGAAACCCTGGAATCCGATCCCCAGTTGGCCATTGCCCTCATGGTGGCCAAGGCCCAGTTGGCCGAACGCAGTGGAATGATCGCCATAACCGACTAAAACAAAACAGCCACCAGTGAGTTCAGGATTCAAGATTGATCATAAAGATTCAACCAACCTTGAACCTTGAACCGTGAACCGTGAACCAACATTTTATTATTGAAAACATCATGTCCGAAGATATCAGCAAACTCGAACAACAGCGTCGTGAACGCCTGGAACAGATCCGTGCCTTGGGACTCGATCCCTATGGTGCCCGTTTTGACAACACCGAGATGGCCCAATCGGTCCTGGACCGTTTTATCGATGACGATGACACCCAGCGGGCCTGTTGTGCCGGTCGCATTGTGCTGTTGCGTGACATCGGTAAACTCATCTTTATTACCCTGCGGGACTCCACCGGGGCTATCCAGATCGGCATCAGCAAGAAGATGATTGGCGAACAGTGGCCCCTGGCCAAGCTGTTGGAACTGGGCGACTGGATCGGTGTCGAGGGACAACTCGGACGCACCCGTACGGGTGAGATCACCATTTGGGCGGTCGAAGGTGGACTGGCCTTCTTGAGCAAGTGCCTGAGCCAACCCCCCGAGAAGTTCCATGGTCTGGCCGATGTGGATATGCGCTATCGCCAGCGTTACGTGGACCTGTGGGCCAATCCCGAGGTGATGCAACGGTTCAAGACGCGCAGTGGCATTATCTCCACCATTCGTGAGATCCTGCTGGCCAAGGACTTTCTGGAGGTCGAGACTCCCATGATGCAGGACATCGCCGGTGGAGCCGCGGCCAAGCCCTTTATCACGCACCACAACAGCCTGGGCATCGACCTGTTCATGCGGATCTCGCCTGAGCTATACCTCAAGCGTTTGTTGGTGGGCGGCATGGAACGGGTGTTCGAGATCAACCGCAGTTTCCGCAACGAGGGACTCAGTCGGCGTCACAACCCTGAGTTCACCATGATCGAAATCTACCAGGCCTATGGCAATTACCATGTCATGATGGACCTGACCGAGGAACTGGTCTGTGCCTGTGCGGATCGTTTCTGTGCAAGCAAGCAGGTCGAGTTCAACGACCAGACCGTGGATCTGACCGCGCCTTGGCGTAGGGCGACCTATGCCGAGTTGCTCAAGGAGCACGCCGGTTGTGACATCAATGACCTGGACGCCGTACGCGCCAAGGCCCGTGAGTTGGACATTGAAGAGGCCGGAATGGCCGACGAGATCGTGATCAACGAGGTCTTCGAGGCCACGGTTGAGGATCACCTGGTCAACCCGACCTTCGTGATGGACTACCCCGCGGCTCTGTGTCCCTTGACACGCCGCAAGGCCGACAACCCCGAGATCGCCGAGCGTTTCGAACTGTTCGTTGCGGGCATGGAACTGGCCAATGCCTATACCGAGCTCAACGATCCGGCCATCCAGGAAGAGAACTTCCGCATCCAACTCAAGGGTCAGGAAGACACCATGGCCACTATGGACATGGACTATGTCAATGCCCTTAAGTACGGCATGCCCCCGGCCGGTGGTTTGGGTATCGGGATCGACCGTCTGGTTATGCTCTTGACCGGGGCCTCCACCATTCGCGACGTTATTTTGTTCCCTCAACTCAAACCGCGGAAATCTTCCGACTCCGACAACGACTAACAGATTGTTGTTATTAAATTCATTGTCGTAATCGTACTCGTAATCAGCGCAGCGGTAATCGTAATCGAGGTTTTTAGCTCGTGGTTGATTCGATTACGATTACGAGTACCGTTCGCCTTTGGCTCACTGATTACGAATCTAAAACGATGTCCAAAGAGATGAATCCATGAAGATGAACTCCATTCTTGTACTCTTGTGCTTATTATTGAGTGCGGGTGATGGGGTATCCTATCGGCCCATCGACCTGGACGCCTTTGCGGATGTTATTAAACATTGGAACGACCGCACCACGGGGCAGGGGGATCAATATTACCGCCCGGATCAGATCGTTGAAATCGGTGACAATTTGATCGCCTATCAGCGCAGCAATGGCGGATGGCCTACCAATGTCAATCCCATTCGCATCGTGCCTGCTGAAGAGCTGCAACAGGTGTTGAGCGAGAAAGAATCGCTCGATACCAGTTTCGATAATCGCAACACCTATCCGCAGATCGAGTATCTGGCCCTGGTCTACCAACAAACGCAACTGCCGCGTTTTCGGCAAGCTGTTTTACAGGGCATTGAATACGTGCTCGATTCGCAGTATGACAATGGCGGTTGGGCCCACTCGCCCCCCTCGGATCAGGGGTACCGTGCCCATGTCACCTTTATGGATGAAGTGATGCCCGGTGTCTTGGGGTTCCTCCGTAAGGTGCAGACCGGGCAGGGGGCCTTTAATTTCATCGAGGAGTCGATCCGACAGCGAGCCACCATCGCGATTGCCCAGGGAGATCGTTTGGTTTTGGATCTGCAGATCAGGATCGAGGGTGTCCCTACGGTCTGGGCCGGGCAATACGATCGGGAGACATTGGAACCGGTGCAGGCCCGCTCCTATGAATTGGCGGGCCTGGTCAGTTGGGAGAGCGTGGCTGTGGTGCGTTATTTGATGTCGATTGAAGAGCCCAGTGACGAGGTGGTGGCTGCTGTTGAGCATGCCGTTGCCTGGTTTGAATCCGCGGCCATCCATGGGATTCGCGTGGACAAGATCCCGGTCGAGCCGATTAAGTTCAAGTATTACACCAGCACCTACGACCTTCAGGTCGTGTCGGACGAACAGGCCCCTCGCCTCTGGGCGCGATTTTACGATTTCAACACCAATCGCCCCTTCTTCGCTCGACGTGATGGCCGCAAGGTCGGTTCCCTGGTTCAGGTCGATCGCGAACGACGTACCGGGTACGACTGGTATGGGGTTTGGCCGGCAGAACTCCTGGAAAAGGAGGTGCCTGCCTGGCGCATAAGACGGGGTAGGTAAAGGTCTCAGAGTGGGAAAACAGTGGTGTGATCTCTCGGGGCTGTTATAATGCCTCTCTACGTTTGATCGTTAAACTGCTTATCATGTGGGAACGGCATGCTCAAGTTATTGCTTTGTCTGAAATATCTACGTCGTTGCAAGATCGTCTTCTTGAGCGTGGCGGCCGTGGCCATCTCAGTGGCCCTGTTGGTGGTGGTTTCCAGCTTGTTCAGCGGCTTTATCGATGCCTTTGGTGATGCCTCAGCCCAGGTGCTGGGCGATATCCTGATTGAGCCGACCACTCCCCTGGTCCATTCTGAGGAATTGATTCGACGTCTGGAACGGTCTGACCAAGTGACAGCAGCAGCGGCCTCGATTTCCGTGCCCGGTCTCTTGCGTTTGGGCACCGGCAATGTACGCCAGACCGAGGTGCGGGGGGTCGATGCGGAGGCCATGGCCCGTGTGACGGGGCTGCGAGGTTTTCTCGATCAGCAAGGCCAACAGGAGTCTCTCGTTCTGGGGATGGGGGATAACGGGCGTCTGGATGCCTTTGCCGGGATCGGATTGCTCGTTGATCCCAATGAAATCACCGACGAATACGACCGGGACGCGGCCCGGGAGCAGCTGGGTAGTAACATGCTTTTGTTTACCGGCAACATGGACGAGGGCAATGGTGACCCTAACACCACGAGCGTGCAGCGTAAGACCGTACGCTTGACCCTTCGTGACATCGCCTTTAGCGGGTTTTACCTGCTCGACAGCAGTGTGATCTTCGTGCCCCTTGAAGACCTGTATCGTCAACTGCATGCAGATGAGGACCCACTACGTGTTGATCGCATTCATGTCAAACTGGCCCCAGGGGTGGAACCCAATGCGGCCAAGGAAGAGATTCGCAAGATTTACCAGGGGTTTTCACAGGGAGTGTTGGGGCAAAATCCCAATGTTTCTATTTTAACGGCTCGCGCCCTGCAAGCCAACTATTTAGCCGAGGTCAACCGGCAGATGGAGGTGCTTTTGGCCATCTTTGGTTTGGTCGATGTGGCTGTGATCTTCCTGGTTTTCTGTGTGTTCTGGCTGATCGTAGGACTCAAACGCAAGGACATTGCCGTGATCAAGAGCTGCGGCGCTTCGGGTTGGACCGTGGCTGGGATCTTCCTGGGCTTTGGCGCCTGGGTGGGGGTGGTCGGATCATTGCTGGGCATCGGTATCGGTGTGGTCTTCATGAGCCATATCAATGTGATCGAACAGATCCTGTGCAAGATCCTGGGTTTGAAGATTTGGAACAGTAGCCTCTATATGCTGCACGAAATTCCGCACCAATTCGACTTGGCTGGTGCCATAGGTATTGCCGTGATCGCGGTCGTGGCCTCTTGTCTCGGGGCCCTGATCCCGGCTTGGGTGGCGGCCTGTACTCGACCCGTGCGGATTTTACGATATGAATGATTATTTTAGATCACAGATCGCAGTTTTCAGATCACAGTTTTTAGTTCAGGCCGAAGGCCTGCTCAATCAACTGCCAACTAGTAACTGTGATCTGCGATCTAAAAAACTGAAAACTGAGAACTAAAACAATGCTAAACTGGTTGCTCGCGATTCGCTATCTGGTAAAACGCCCCGTCACCTGGCTGGCGGTGTTGGCCGTGACGGTCAGTGTGTTTATCGCGCTGGTGGTCATGACGGTGATGCATGGGCTGGTGGGAAATTACCGGGACAAGACCCATGCCTATGTGGGGGACGCCGTGATTACGTCCTCGTCTCTGGTGGGCTTCCCCTATTATCAAGAATTGATCCAGCAGTTAGAGGCCATGTCTGAGGTAGCGGCGACCTCGCCGGTGGTCAATACCGTAGGGTTGAGACGTCAACCTGGATCAAGTCAGACCTCAGGAACAAGAATCATTGGACTCGATCCAGTTCGTCATGCCGATGTTACAGCCTGGGATTCCTTTTTGCATTATCGTCAAGGGCAACTCACGCAGGCCTTGATTCCCCCATATGAACCCAATGCTGCCGGTTTTATTGCGGGCATTGAGACCTTTTATGTTCGCAAGGACTCCGATGGCGTTTATCTCTATCCCCAACCAATTCCTCACGGAATCAAATTTGAGGTCATTAGCTTTCCTCTGACAGCCAAGGGGGCACCCGCTCGCGCCGGACTCGGCGAGGTGAACAGCCGCGTATTTACGTTCAGTGACTTTTGTTGTTCGAATCTGGCCCGTGACGACTATGGGGTGTTTTATGTGGATTTGCCCCAGGCCCAATGGCTGGCCGGTATGGACGGCTCTATTCCACGCGTCAGTGCCATCCATCTACGTTGGGCTGAAGGCGTCGATCCCGAGCAAGGGCTCACACAAGTTCATAGAGTTTGGCGTGAATTTAAGGCGACCTATCAATCCCAACCGACCGGTGACTTACTGGAACAGGTACGCGTTCAATCCTGGCAGCGCTATCGACGGACTGAAATCGGGGCCATGGAAAAGGAAGAGACCATGATTGCCTTGATGTTTCTATTGGTGGGACTGACCACGGGGTTTGTGGTCTTTGTGGTCTTCTATATGATTGTGGGTAACAAGTCGCGAGACGTGGGGATTCTCAAGAGCGTGGGTATGGCCGACGTCGGCGTGATGGACCTGTTTACCCGTTTTGCCCTGTTGGTGGGCAGTTGTGGCTTGGGCTTGGGCCTGCTCGCCGGGTGGGCTTTTCTCCATTGGATCAATCCTATTGAAGATTTTTTGTACCGAACGATCGGTTGGCAGATGTGGGACCGGACCATGTTTTCCATTGGTGACATTCCCAATGAGATTGCCGGGATCGTGGTGGTTCGCATTGCGGTGGTGGCCTTGCTGATGTGTCTGTTGGGAGCCTTGGCACCCGCTTGGAAGGCGGCGCGTACGCGTCCGGTCGAGACCCTGCAAGTGACACAGGTGTGATTTTTAGTTCAAAGTTAAAAGTTCAGAGTTCAAGGTTGTTGGAATAGGTTGGTTTGTTTTTTTACTGATCACCGATCACTGATGACCGATTACCTTTTTAAACAAAGGGATATGCCATGTTGAAGGCTCGCGATATTCATAAGACTTATTCGTTGGGTAAGACCAAGGTGCCGGTGTTGCATGGGGCCCATTTGTCGGTGGAGTCCGGTGAGTTCGTGGCCATTACCGGGACTTCGGGTAGTGGTAAGAGTACCTTGCTGCACATTCTGGGCGGTCTGGATCGACCGGACCAGGGGCAGGTCGATTTCGAGGCTCAGCCGATCTCGACCTGGAGGGGCCGACGTCTCAATCGCTATCGCAACCAGACCGTGGGCTTTGTGTTTCAATTTTTTCACCTGCTCGATGAGTTGAATGTGCAGGAAAATGTGCTCCTGCCTGTGTTGGCCAACTGCTCGCTGGCTCGTTGGCTGGGGCAACGTCAACAGCTCAAGGCCGAGGCCCAAGCCCTGCTGGAGCAGGTGGGTCTCTCGCATCGCCTCAAACACAAGCCCTATCAACTCTCCGGTGGAGAACGTCAGCGTGTGGCCATTGCCCGGGCCCTGATGAACCGGCCCCGCCTGCTATTGGCCGATGAACCCACAGGAAACCTTGACTCCGCCACAGGAAATAGTATTTTAGAGGTTCTTGAGCAGTTGAATCGGTCCGGCCAGACGATCATTATGGTCACCCACGACGAGCATCTCGCACAGCGAACCGGTCGTGTTGTAACCTTAGTTGATGGTGTCTGTGCCTCTTAATATTGGTTCACGGTTCAACGTTCAGGGTTCAAGGTTGGTTGAGAAGGCCTTCGGCCTTGGCTATTCTTAACAAAAGACCAGCCGGCAACCGTGAACCTATTAACCGTGAACCTTGAACCTGAAAATGTGGAGACGTGTGCATGGCGTTGAAAATTTGGCTCAATGAAGGGCTCGTGGAGGAGGCAGAGGCCAAGGTATCCGTATTCGATCACGGTTTGTTGTATGGAGACGGCGTGTTCGAGGGGATTCGGGTTTATAATCGGCGGATCTTCGAGTTCAAGGATCATATGGATCGGCTCTACGAGTCAGCCAAGGCCATTCGCCTGGTGATCCCTATGAGCCACGAGGAGTTGAGCTCGGCCGTGGAGCAGACCGTGGCCGCCAACGACATTGCCAATGGCTATATCCGGCTGGTGGTGACCCGTGGTGTGGGCACTCTGGGCCTCAATCCCTTTGTCTGCAAGAAGGGCCAGATCATCATTATTGCCGACAATATCCAGCTTTATCCCGAGGAACTCTATGAAAATGGCCTTAAGGTGGTCAGTGCTGCGACTATGCGGAATCACCCCTTGGCCATACCGCCTCAGGTCAAGAGCCTCAATTATCTCAACAATATCATGGCCAAGATCGAGGCCCTGGACAACGATGTGCTCGAGGCCATCATGTACAACCACCAGGGTTATGTGGCTGAGGCCACTGGGGACAATGTCTTCATTATCCGCCAGGGGATGATCTACACACCCCCGGTGTCGTCCGGCTCTCTAGCTGGGATCACCCGCAATGTGGTGATTCGTTTGGCTCGTGAAGCTGGCTACCAGGTGATGGAAAAGGATCTGACGCGTTTTGACCTGTACGTCTGTGATGAATTCTTCCTGACCGGTACCGCAGCCGAGGTCATCGGGATCGTCAATATCGACAATCGGATGGTGGGAGACGGTAAGCCCGGCCCCATTACTCGCGATCTTCGTCAACGTTTTTTCAAATACGCCCATGGGGATTAATGTCTCGGCTTCGAACTGAGACGCGAGGGAATCGTGAATCAACAACATCCAACACCAACGCAGGATCCGACCGGCTGGCGTCCTGCTCAGGGATCGCACGATCCTTTACAGACGGTGCGTCCCGAGTTGGAGCGGATCAAGGGTCTCTTTTGGGATGAGTTCCGCTCGCAAGAATTGCCCCAGGCCGTATTTGAGACCGTCGATTACGTTCTCTCCCAACCGGGCAAGATGATGCGTCCGGGATTGGTGCTTCTCTGTGGACAGGCCTGTGGGACATTGGTGGACCATCACTATCGGGCCGGTGCCATCCTGGAGTTGATCCATAATGCTACCCTCCTACATGATGATGTGATCGATTGTAGTGATTTACGGCGTGGACGTGTCACGGCCAATGCCCATTGGGGCGATCTTTCCGCTGTATTACTGGGCGATGTATTGTTGGCCGTGGCTTTGGATATGTGCGTGGAGTTGCCCCGTGAAACCATGCGACAGGTCACCGGTATTTCCAAACAGGTCTGTATGGGCGAGTTACACCAAACCCTACGTTTTCGCCGTTGGGATCTCGCCTTGCAGGAGTACCTGCAAATCATCAGCGAGAAGACGGCGTCTTTCTTTCAAGGGGCCTGCCATATCGGGGCCCAATTGGCCCAGGCCGATGAAGACAGTATTGATGCTTTGAGTGAATATGGCCTGTGTCTGGGTGTGGCCTTTCAGATTCGGGACGACATTCTGGATATCTGCGGTCACCAGGATCAGACCGGTAAGCCTGTGGGTGGGGATTTACGCCAGGAGCGTCCCACCTTGCCTGTGTTACACTATCTGGATCAACACCCTCAGCAACGTCAAGCCGTTCTAACCGAGACTCGTTCGCCAGAGGACTGGCAGGATCTGTTGGAAAAATCGGGCAGTCTGGACTATGCCCGCCATCTGGGACAGTCCTATGTGGAGCGGGCTCAAACCTTGCTAAAGGGGTTTGAGGAAACAGAGGCCCATGAGGCCTTGATGACACTGACCCATTTTACCGTTGAACGTCAGGGTTAGAGATCGTTGGTGCTATCTCATCACCCACTGGAGTTCGTTGAAAACGGCATCCATGTCATAGCGGTATTCTGATTGACTACGGAGGTCGTAGGTCAGTTCCAGGGTTTTGCGGAGGAACACCCGGTCATTGTCGCCTGCGACCTGGGGAATTTCCACCACTGCCGTTTCATTGCTCAACCCGGTGAAGTAAAGGCTGATCTGGCTGGCCAGCGGATCGAAGTCCGGCCAGATGACCAACACGTCCACGGCATTGTCGCTGCCTTGACGTAGTAGGTTGTCCGAGGCGGCCAGTTCGTTGATCAAGCTGGGCAGGGCCTTGAGCAAGGGGTATTGGTTACTGAAATTCTGTAAGAGTTTAACGTAGAGACCGGAGGGGACCTGACGTCCGGCAGGGATGACCTGTACGGTGTCAGTGACCAGGTCGAATTTCGGGTAGAATTGGACATCATCCTGAGACGGATTTTCAATGGTCAGGATGGTATACCAGTAACGCTGGGGTTGAGTCCGAGTGTTGGGTTGGTACTGAATCTGCCGAAGAGGTTCATAGGTGACCTTGGCGGTCCAGAGTCCAGGCCCCTGGACAATTGCGGGTTGGGGGGCGGCAACGGCCATTGACGTGATCAAAACCAGTCCCAAACAAGCCACCAGCATCCAATGTTTCATCACAAATCCTCAAGTTGTGTCTAAAAACCCTTTTTACATACAGTTGTGAATATAGGTATTGTACTGAACTTCAGCTCAAGAACCAAGTGGTTTTTCATGCTCTACGGCCTGGTAGAGGCGGATCGGGCTCGAAATTAAATAAAACAGGCCATGAGAGTCCTCATGGCCTGATAATATCCTGGCTTAACTGTAGGGATTCTTAGTTGAACTGGTGCAAGATGCCGATCATAAGCTTGCACTCTTTGTCCATCCCAAAATCATCTTTGATATTGCCGTTGTAAAATTTGTACTGCAGCTCTAAATATAGATCGTTGCTTTGGTTTAGTTCGTAACGCCCCCCAAGGATGGGGCCATAGTAATAGCCGTCATATTCGAGATTGGTTGTTGAGGATCCTAACTTGGTTTTACTCGTAAAGTCAGCTAGGCCAAGCGTTACGCCGAAATATGGGACTAGAACTTGATTGGTATAGACATGGTACTTTCCTTTGATACCTAAGTGGTATTGGTCAAGTTGGATAGAGCTGGATGCTTCACGCCAATCACCACCGATGTCAATTCCCATAGAAAGGTTATCGGTCACAAATTTGGAGGCATCCAGGTCTAGTGAGAAAACATCACGAGTACTACCATCTGTGTAATCAGAGGAGGATATTGATACCAGGGCGCCCAATTCATATTGGCCTTGCACGATTGCTGCATTTGTTGAGCCTGCCATAAGGGCTAATACGCCGATAATGACCAATCCACGTTTCATTGTGTATTCCTTTCAATGTGAACTTCGTCTCATGTGCCTCAGCACATAGTAAGTTAATCGGCATCAGGGGGGACTTCAAATATATAATTTGACTAATTTAACAATTTAAAGGTTCCTCTTGTAGGATGGAGAGGAAATTAGATGGTAAGGTGAAAGGTGTGGCAGGCCTTGGAGTTCATCATTTGTGCAAAATCGACCATTTATAGGTTTTCAAGAATCGCTCCAAACTGGCGTTGAAGAGGGCAATGCCATCAGAAATGCAGCAAATTAGCTTTCGACAAGGGACCGGCCCCTCCATAGAATGTCGCTATGAGACCCTCAGCGTCGAGCGACAATCTGTTTGGTCGCATTGAACAGGACAATATCAATGCGGCGGCCCCCTTGGCTGTGCGTATGCGCCCGCGTCGTTTGGAGGAGTTTGTGGGCCAGCGCCATTTTCTGGGCCCGGACAAGCTCTTGGGGCGTATGCTGCAGGCGGATCGTCTCAGTAGCCTGTTGTTCTGCGGGCCGCCCGGTGTGGGAAAGACCTCGCTGGCCAAGGTGATCGCCAACCAAACTCAGGCCCATTTTATCACTCTCAATGCCCCCTCAGCCTCGGTCAAGGACATTCGTGAGGTAACGGCTCAGGCCCGCGACCGTCTGGGCCAGAACCGCAAACGTACGGTGCTGTTCATCGATGAGATCCATCGTTTCAACCGGGCCCAACAGGACGTCCTGCTCGACGATGTAGAGACCGGGGTGGTGACCTTAATTGGCGCGACCACGGAGAATCCCTATTTCTCGGTAAACTCGCCCCTGATCTCCCGCAGTACGGTCTTTCACTTCGAGCCCCTGGATAAACACGATCTGATTGAGTTATTGCAACAGGCCATTCGCGATTCCGAGCGGGGCCTGGGACAGCAGGAGATCCAGGTCGATCGCGAGGCCCTGGAGTACCTGGCTGTGGCTGCAGACGGCGATGCCCGCAAGGTGTTGACCGCATTAGAAGTCGCTGTCCTCTCGCAAGGTGGGCGGGGTGAGGCTCGCAAGCCGATTCGTTTGACCTTGGAGATCGCCCAGGAATCGATTCAACACAAGGCCGTGCATTATGATGGCTCGGGAGATTCCCATTACGACCTGGCCAGTGCCCTGCAAAAGAGCATGCGGGGCTCGGATCCGGACGCCACGGTTTATTGGTTGGCCCGTATGTTGGCCGGGGGTGAGGACCTGCGTTTTATTGCCCGCCGGATCGCCATTACAGCGGCCGAGGACGTGGGCAATGCCGATCCCATGGCCACGGTGTTGGCGGCTGCCGCCGTGCAGATCTGTGAGTTTGTGGGTATGCCCGAGGCCCAGTTGCCCCTGGCTCAAGCGGCGATTTATATTGCCTGTGCCCCCAAGAGCAATGCCGCGGCCAAGGCCATTTGGCAGGCGAGCGGGGATGTACGCAACGAGCCCATCCGTGCCGTGCCCAAACACCTCAAGGACAGCCACTACAGCGGTGCCAAAAAGGAGGGCATTGGTGCGGATTACAAGTATCCCCATCATTACGGTGGGGGGTATGTGCCGCAGGAGTACCTGCCCGGCCCACGCAAGCATTATTACAAGCCCACACCCCGTGGCCAGGAAAAGAACGTAACGGCGTACCTGCATAAACTGGAGCAAGTGATGCAGGAGATGGGGTATACGCCACCCCCGGACCATTCATGACGACCCCGGAAAAGATCCAATTACGTCAACAACTGAGCGAGCGACTCGCTGAACTGAATCCCGAACAACGCAAGCACAAGAGTCGTCGTGCCTGTGATCGCCTGGTCGGGTTAGAGGCCTTCGATCAGGCCCAGGTGGTCATGCTTTTTTTGTCGTTGCCCAGGGAAATCGATACCGCGTCCGCGGTAGAAGCGGCCTGGGCCCGCGGCAAGACCGTGGTGGTACCGCAGGTGCTTTGGGAGGAGCGGGCCCTGGAACCGGTGGTCATTCGCTCCTGGGATCAGGCTTTAGAGGCCGGACATGGCGGGACACGCCATCCGGCGGATCATGAGATTGTATCGCTGGAACGCATCGACCTGGTGGTTACGCCCGGCCTGGGATTCGATACACAGGGCCATCGTCTGGGTCGGGGCATGGCCTTTTACGATCGGTTTTTTGCCCGGCCTGGCATGGGGGCCACCCGTTGTGGATTGGCTTTTTTTGAACAAATTGTTGATCAAATCCCCGTTAGCGAGCATGATAGATCCGTTGACGTTCTCGTCACAGACGAGCAGGTGATTTGGCCGTAACATTAAAATAATGGCCCTAACAGTAAAAGGAGGTACGTATGGCTCGCTACAGCAGAAGACGCCCACACCGGAGACGTCGTCCTTCCCGTCGAGGCAATCGTCCTTATCTGATCATTGGTTTAATTATCATCATCGCTGCTGGATGGGCTGCGATGTCTATGGGCGACAAGGATTCACCTCAGGCCGATGGAGAGCAAACGGCCGTGGGTGCCCAGCGCACTCAACAGGTTCAGGGGCTATCTCAGAATTCACTGGTCAAACAGGCGGTCGATGATGCCGAGTTGGCCGTCTCTCCGGCTGAAGATCAACTCCAAACCCATCCATCAGTCAGGTCCCTTGAGAACGAACAACCCAATGAGAAGGTCAGTGAGATTTTGACCCGGGCCAGTGCCTTGCACAACTTGAATTCCAATCGTTTGGTCGAGGTGCGTGTTCAGCTCAACGATGCCTTGAAGATGCCTATGAGCCATTTCCAACGGTTGAATGTGCAGGATAAGCTGGCTCTGTTGGCACAGGAGTGGTTGTTCAGTCGTACGATCTTCGAGGGGGAGGATCTCTGTGAATTCTATTCTGTAAAGACTGGCGATAATCTTGAAGCTATAGGGCGTAAGTATCAGGTGCCCTATGAGATTATCATGCAGATCAATGACATTCCCAATCCACAGGCCCTACGGGCTGGGGTCCGCATCAAGGTGCCCAAGGGGCCATTCCATGTAAAGGTCTACAAGGAAACCTTCACCCTGGATCTCTTCCTACAGAACACCTATGTCAAGAGTTACGAGGTGGGCTTGGGCGTCCCCCCCGACCATGAGACCCCTACCGGTCTTTGGGTGGTGCGTGCCGGAGGCAAAGCCATTCGGCCTTCATGGACCGATACTGAGACAGGTCGGGTCTACAACGGCCACGAACCTGATTACCCATTAGGGGATCGTTGGATTCCTATTCGTGGCATCGAAGGCGATGCGGTGGGGCGTTCGGGTTTTGCCTTGCACGGAACTAATGAGCCTGAGACGATCGGAACGCTTTGTTCCAACGGGTGTGTGCGATTACGCAATGAAGATATCGTCGAACTCTATGGTTTGCTCTACGACGAGGCATCTCAGGTCAGAATTGTTGATTAATTTTCCGTAAGATCTGGCCCGGTAGCCGTTTATTCGTTGACACGGGCAAATCTGTGGAATATATTTATCCTCTTTAAATTCAGATGATTGGATACACTACGTCCATACATCGCTAACAGTTCCTTTAGCTGACCGCTTTGGTAGTTGAACGAAATAGGAGATTTTACAATGGCAGAGAAAAGGGTGTACTTCTTCGGTAGTGGCAAGGCCGAGGGTAACGCAACCATGAAAGAAATCCTCGGTGGCAAGGGTGCCAACCTGGCTGAGATGACCAGCCTGGGAATTCCCGTACCTCCAGGTTTTACCATTACGACGAAGACTTGTGATGAGTACAACAAGCTTAAAGGCAAATGGCCCACCGGTCTGGAAGCCGAAGTGGAAAAGAATGTTGCCAAGCTGGAAAAGGCCATGAACGCCAAGTTCAACAGCACCGAAGCCCCGCTGCTGGTGAGTGTGCGTAGTGGTGCGGCTGTATCCATGCCCGGTATGATGGATACCGTCCTGAACCTGGGTCTCAACGATGACGTCGTTAACGGCATTATCGAAAAGACCGGCAACGCCCGTTTTGCCTATGACATTTACCGTCGTTTCATCGACATGTTTGGTGATGTGGTTATGGGTTGCCACCACGAGCATTTTGAAGAAAAGATCGACGCCGCCAAGAAGAAAGCCAAGGTCGAGAACGACAGTGATCTCTCTGCCGAGCAACTCCAGGGCGTGGTCGAAGAGTATAAGAAGGTCTACAAGAAGCATGTTGGCAAGCTCTTCCCGCAAACCGCGATGGAACAACTCAAGCTGGCCATCAACGCTGTGTTTAATTCCTGGAACATTCCCCGTGCCAAGCGTTATCGCGAACTGAACGACATCAAGGGCCTGCTGGGTACCGCGGTCAACGTTCAGGCCATGGTCTTCGGCAACATGGGCGACGATTGCGGCACCGGTGTGTGCTTCACCCGTAACCCGAGTAACGGTAAGAAGGAATTCTACGGCGAGTTTCTGATGAATGCTCAGGGCGAAGACGTGGTTGCCGGTATCCGCACCCCATTGCCCATGAAGAAGCTCGAAAAGGTTATGCCCAAGTGCTACAAAGAGCTGACCAAGCTGATGACCAAGCTCGAAAAGCACTACAAAGATATGCAGGATATGGAGTTCACCATTCAAGAAGGTAAGCTCTACATCCTCCAGACTCGTAATGGTAAGCGTACCGCCGAGGCCGCTGTGGTGTGTGCCGTGGATATGGTCAATGAACGCTTGATTCCCAAGAAGGAAGCCGTCATGCGGGTCACCCCTGAGCAGCTCGATCGCCTGCTCCACCCCATGTTTGATCCGAAGGCCAAACGCGACATCATCGCCAAGGGCCTGCCCGCTTCACCCGGTGCCGCTGTCGGTCAAGCAGTGTTTACCGCTGACGAAGCCGAAGCTTGGAAGAAAGACGGCAAGAAGGTCATCCTGGTCCGTAAGGAAACCAGCCCCGAGGATATTGGTGGTATGGATGCCGCAGAGGGTATCCTCACCGCATTCGGTGGTATGACCAGCCACGCCGCTGTGGTGGCCCGTGGTATGGGTAAGTGTTGTGTAGCTGGTGTGACCGGTTTGAACATCAACTATGCCACCAAGAAGATGACCATCGGCAAGCTCACCATCAAGCAGGGCGATTGGATCAGCCTCGACGGTACCGCTGGTGAGGTGATGAATGGCCAACTGCCTACCATCGAACCCACTCTCAGTGGTGCATTCGGCAAGTTCCTCAAGATCTGTGATCAGGTTCGCAAGCTGGGTGTGCGCACCAATGCCGATACCCCAGGCGATGCCCAACGTGCACTGGACTTCGGTGCCGAAGGCATCGGTCTGTGCCGTACGGAACACATGTTCTTCGAAGGCGATCGTATCTGGGCCGTGCGTGAAATGATTCTGGCTGCCGACGAGTACGCCGAGATGCTGACCAAGGTCGAAGAGGCCGGCGATGCCAAGGCTGCCAAGGCCATCGAGCAGGAATACGCGGTTGCCAAGAAGCAATTCGAAGGCGCCCTCAAGAAACTGCTGCCTTACCAACGCAAGGACTTCGAAGGTATCTTCACCGCTATGAGCGGTCTGCCCGTGACCGTACGTCTGCTCGATCCCCCGCTGCATGAGTTCCTGCCGCAGGATAAGGATAACCAGGCTGAGATGGCCAAGCGACTGGGTGTCAAGCCCGCGGTCGTCAAGGACAAGGTTGACCAACTGCATGAGTTCAACCCCATGCTCGGTCACCGTGGCTGCCGTCTGGCCGTCACCTATCCGGCCATCTACAAGATGCAGGCCCGTGCCATCATTGAAGCGGCCTTGAACGTCAAGAAGAAGGGTAAGAAACCCATGCCCGAGATCATGATTCCCTTGATCGGTACCGTTGATGAGCTCAAGACCGTTAAGGAAGACGTTTTGGCCGAGGTCAAGGACGTCTTAGCCGGCAGCAAGACCAAGATCGATTACATGGTCGGTACCATGATCGAGATCCCCCGTGCCGCTTTGACCGCTGATAAGGTCGCCGAAGAAGCTCAATTCTTCAGCTTCGGCACCAATGACCTGACCCAGATGACCATGGGCTTCAGCCGTGACGATGCCGGTAAGTTCCTGGGTGAATACGTTCGCAAGGGCATCTATGAGTCCGATCCGTTCCAACAGTTGGATCAGACCGGTGTAGGCAAGTTGGTCGAGATCGGTGTCAAGCTCGGTCGCGAGACCCGCAAGAACCTCAAGGTCGGTATCTGCGGCGAGCATGGTGGTGATCCTTCCAGTATCGACTTCTGCCACCGCGTGGGCATGAACTATGTCTCTTGTTCACCGTTCCGCGTACCCATCGCTCGTTTGGCTGCTGCTCAAGCCGCAGTCATCAACGACTAATTCGATTGACACAAATCTCGGTTTGTGTAAAATATTGGGCTGCGTCGGGTGAGACACCCGACGCAGCTTATTTTCCGGCCAGTCCGGTTTGTGGTGGACGTAGCTCAGTTGGTTAGAGCACAGGTTTGTGGTACCTGGGGTCGGGGGTTCGAGTCCCCTTGTCCACCCTTTAAAGCTCGATTTGGAAATCATGATAACGATTTTCGAATCGAGCTTTTGCTATAAATGGGGAACAACGGCCGTTCTTGAGTTATATCTCCAATCGCATTAGGAATGTTGCTCTATCCTTAACGAATAGAGACCTACTAGACGCCCATCGAATATCAGAAGCCCTCTCTTCGTAATAAAAGCAAAGTAAGTCCTGTAGGTAACTAGGATATGATTGTAGCAAGATTAATGATCAAAACTTGTTTTTTCTTAACAAAAATGAGTCCTCTTGCTTAAAATAGAAAGACAGGTCTTAATCATGGTGCTCAAATGAGCGTCGCTATACTGAAGGAGTTGTGCATTTCTAGGTAAAGGCGAACAAACAGGGGACGGAGTTTGTTCTCACATCACTGTGCTACAAAGCCGAAAAACGATTAACAATCCCTGGAAAGTACATCGATTACAAAACTTGATCAAATATATGAAAGGGTGGAGTGTAATGAGACTAGAACAAACGTCGAGGAAGATATTAACGGTCACGATCATCATTGCCATTTGGATGACCAGTGCTGTGTTGTCCCAGACTACCGTTTATGTGGACGGTTCGGTTGAGATCCCAGATGAGGATCGAGACGGTACCTTGGCGGCTCCATTTAAGACGATTGACGAGGCTTTGGTCAGCCCGGATAGGACCATCCTGATTGCCGGGGGTATCTATGCCGACGAGCCCAATGCTAATAGTATTCTCGGTGGGCAGAAGATAATTGGTGGCTATGACAGTTCTTTTACCACTTGTGATCCTCAAGCCACTCCTACCATCATCGATATGGGGGCCGTTCCTCTGGAAGATCATGGAGGGGTATTCATTGCAAATAATGTAACAGGATGGAGCATTGAGAACTTGATCATTCAGAACTCATCGACCGGGACCGGGGGGGATACGAACCACGGCGGTGCAGTCTATATTCTAAATGGCAGTGGTACCTTTCGTAATGTGACCTTCTTCAAATGTCGTGCGGACTACGAGGACGGTGAAAGCGGAGCGGCCCGCGGCGGTGGTGCCGTGGCCATTCGTAATGATGCGGAAGTTGTGTTTGAAGATTGTGTGTTCAATGGCTGTACCGCTGCCGGTGGCGGTGGAGCCGTCTTTTATCATAGCGGTGAGAATATTGGGACATTCAATCGTTGCTTATTCCTCAACTGTGGTAGCATAACCGGTGCGTCAGCCCTACATGATGGCGGTGCGAACAGCCAAATCGAGATCCTCAGCTGTGTCTTTGCCGATAACGGGGTTGATTTTGTCACGCCGGACGGGGACTACTATCCCAGCTTGCGTTTATTGAGCATCGCCAGCCAACAGGCCCTTATTTATAATTGCACCTTCATCGGCAACACCTGCCCTGAGGGTACCCTGTTTGATTTGAGGAATAGTGAAGGGGTGGGCATCAAAGAAATCATCAACTGCATTTTTGCCGAGACGTCTATCGATAATGGCTCCGGCTCTGCCCTCTTCCACTATGCTGATACTGACGATGAAAATCCATACAACGATAACACTGTCTTCGAGAACAACCTGTTCTTCTCGAACTCGGGTCTGGAGCCCTTAGATCCCAGTGGCGATGACATTCTTAGTGTAAACGACAATATTGCCGCCGATCCGCAGTTTACCGATGCAGCCAACGGTGAATATCATCTCCTGGCGGATTCAGTGGCGATTGATGCCGGTCAAACCTTGTTGTTGGTAGAAGACGACTTCACCGACAAGGCCCGTCCTGTGGGAGCGGCTTATGACATCGGGGCCTATGAAGGGCCTTTGCCGTCTCTCTACCCGGTCAGGAATATTCTGGCCCAGGCCTCTAGCTCCTATGTTGGCAAGGATTGGACCGCACAAAGGCTGGTGGACGATTCGGGTCTCAATGAATTCGATCAACATGACACCGCGGCTTACCATATGTGGATCAGCGATCTCGGTGAGACCGCACCTGTGCTGCAATTTGAATTTGATGGCGTGCATCAATTGCAGGAGGTGAAGGTTTGGAATTCAAACAATACTCATGAAGAAGATCTGGGCTGGGGTGTCAAGACCGCGACTATGGAGTATTCGGTAGATAATGTCAATTGGACAACCGTTGCGGATGTTCCTGAGTTCAGCCAGGCGACCAGTTCTGATGACTATGAATCTGATATCACGGTTGATTTTGGTGGCGTTGACGTTAAATATGTCAGGATCACCTGCACCAGCAATTGGGGGGGGAGTCGATTCAGTCTGAGTGAGGTGCAGTTTATGTACATTCCTGTGTTACCCTTGCTCCTGGTTGACAATTTCTCGCGTTATGGTCATGCGGAAGACAAAATCTGGTATACCTGGGCCGATGGCTATGGTTACACGGGTTACAGTGGAAATGGAACCGGATCCTTGGTGGATTGGAATGTCACCTGGGATCGGGCTTGTATGCAGTTGGATTATGATAACACCAGTTCTCCTCGGTATTCTGACGTCACCAAGACCATCGAAGCCGATGTGACGGGTGCCAAGTCTCTGTCTCTTTCCTTCCAAGGCAAGGCCGGTAACACCGGGACGTTCTATGTCAAGATCGATGGGACGCGAGTGGAGGATTGTCCGGGTGACATTACCCTGGACCAGTGGCAGGTCTGGCATGTTGACCTCAGTAGTCAGGACCTCAGTGGGTTATCGACACTGTCGTTTGGTGTCACCGGTGGATCGACCGGGCAAATCCTGATCGACGATGTTGGCCTGTATATCGAGACCGTACAGGAATTGAATCAGTAATTGTTAACCTTCGGTCCTAAGAATCAGGCCCATGACGATTAATCCTTTGCAGGAGGAAAATGATATGTGTCGTAATGCAATGAGCAAAGAATTGAATACTCAACACAAATTTGGGCACGTTGTGCTCTGTTTCATGATAGGTTGTCTCTGTGTGGGGCATGCTATGGCGTCAAACGTTTTGTTCATCAGCGATCAAGAGCCACATGCCCAGGATCAATGGATGATCGATTATCTGGAAGAGGCCGGACATGTCGTGACCATCTTAGCGGATGATGATGTGGCAGACGATGGAGAGGCCTTGGCCTTGGCCAATGATGTTGTCATCGCTTCGGAGTCCTCCAGCTCGAGCAAGGTCGCCAACTTACGTAAGGACATCGAGGTGCCGTTGGTCTGTCTCGAATATTACGCATGGGACGACTTTGGGATGGTGGCATCCGGAATTCAAAACGCACAAGCCACCAGCAACTACTTAACCATCGTCTCTCCCGATCATTATCTAGCCGCAGGGTTCAGTGGCAGCGTGAGGGTGTTTGATGACTATTCAGACTGCTTGATCTCCCCAGCCACAGTCGGTTCTGAGGCGACAGTCATTGCCCGAGCCGAGGGTGTTGGAGATGTTATCTTTGTGTATGAAAAGGGAAGCACGTTGGCTGATGGATCCGTGGCCGCAGAGATCCGGTTGGGGTTCGGCTTTGGTTATCCCTCCTATGATAACTGGACGGATAATACCTTTCAGCTCCTGGGAGCCGTGATCAATCAGGCCCTGGATCTAGACGGCCCAGCGATTTACCCTTGCCCCTTCGATGAAGATGCCGATCTTCTTCCGGACGAAGTGCAATTGAGTTGGACGCCCTCGGAAGGAATCGAGTCCTATACGCTGTATTTTGGTGCCGATTTTGATGATGTCAACGATGGGACCGTAGGGATCCCACTGGATGTCAACGCATTTGATCCGGCCCCGATTGAGTTCGGCCAGACCTATTACTGGCGTGTGGATGGCATTGCCGGTTCAGATACTTATCGAGGTAAGGTGTGGAGTTTTTCAACCGAGGCCTTGGCCTTTACCTTCACCGATGATATTGCAGCCACGGCCTCAAGTACCAAGCCTGGTTATAGTGCCGGCAGTACCACGGACGGATCGGGTTTAACCGACGAGTCTGAGCTGATTGATCGTGTCCATTCGAATAGTGACGCCGATATGTGGCTCAGTGAACGCGATCCGGCGGTTCCGGTTTGGTTGGAGTATGACCTGGGCGAGGCCACCAAGTTGTATGAGATGTGGGTTTGGAATTACAACGGCGACCTGGAACAGGAAGTGGGCTACGGAGTCCAGGATGTCACGGTCCAGACGTCCCTGGATAATCAAACCTGGACGACCCTGGGGGACACGGTGTTTGCCCAAGCCTCCGGCAATGCGGATGAACCGGTCAATAGCATCGTCTCCATGGAGAGTACCGTGGCTCAATACGTCCGTTTGATGATCAATAGCTCTTACGGCAATGACTATGGCGTGGCTCGTTATGGTCTCAGTGAGGTCGTTTATTCCTATATTCCTACCCGAGCTCGAAAGCCCGAACCGGATTCAGGAACCATTGATGTTCCCGTGGATGTCACACTCGACTGGAATCCCGGACGTGATGCCGTGACCCATGATGTCTATCTCAGCGAAAATGAGCAGGATGTGATCGACAATGTCGCCTGGCTGGATACGGTTAACATCTCGGAGATGAGTCCTACAGGTTTGGATTTGGCCACCACCTATTATTGGAAGGTGAACGAAGTGAATAATGCCGATCCCGTTATGACGGTCTGGTCTGGACCGGTTTGGTCGTTTACCACGGCGGATTATCTGATTGTAGAGGATTTTGAAGAATACGATGATCAATGTAATTGTATCTTCTGGTCCTGGGTCGATGGCTATGGTTTTAGTGACGATAACGGTTGCACCAACTTCACCCCTTCGAATGGCAATGGAAGCGGCGCGTTTGTCGGATATAGTGATCCCCCTTATGCGGAACAGGAAACCGTACGCTATAACGGCGAGCAATCCATGCCACTGTTCTATGAGAACGATGATAACGACGATGAATCGTATGCTTCACTTCGCTTGAGTCCTGCACAGGATTGGACCGCCACTGACACACCATACCTGGTGTTGTATTTCTATGGTGCAGAGGACAATGATGCCGGTCAACTTTATCTGTTGATCAATGGCACCAAGATTCTCCATGAGGGAGACACATCGGATCTGACCCGGACCTTCTGGACCCAGTGGGTGATTGACCTGGATACCGTCAATGGCGTGGATTGGAGTCAGATTGAAACCGTGGGAATCGGTGTCGAGGGTGAAGGTGAAGGCGTAGTCTTTGTGGATGACATTCGACTGTATCGAGAAGTCCCGGTCCGAGCCCAGGCCGAGGAGTGGTTCGAGGCAGAAAAGGCAGACTCGATCACTGCACCTTTGGCAGTGTACGATGACGATCCCAGTGCCTCGAATGGACAGTACCTCATGGGAGTGGATGACAGTTTCGGCAACGAACCGGATGACCTGAATCGGGGCTATGCCACCTATACCGTTGAACTGCCCGCCGGAACCTACCGCATGACGGCTTTGGCGTCCAATGGTGCTTCATTCTGGGTGCGTCTCAATGGAGCGACATTAAATGTCGATGGCTTTGAACCGAGGCCCAATTATCCCAACTATAACTGGATCCATTGGGATCTTGAGGATACGGACGATTGGATGGAAATGCCGATCACCAGTGCGGATGATGACGATGCCATCGTAGAATTCACTGTTGAAGGAGGCTTCTATAAGCTCGAAATCGATATGCGTCACGAAGAGGCCAAGTTGGATGCCTTTATCTTTACTCAGCAATGAGAAGAATAAAGGGTTGTGACGATTCGCAGTTTTGATGGATTGAGATTCAGCTGCGTCGGACGGGTTGTCCGACGCAGCTTTTTTTATGTTCAGACCCATGGGGGGTATGGGAATACCACTCTTGAAGGAGAATTATAAAATTCTCCTTCACATTGATGGTGATTGTACAGTGGGAAGGTAGAGTCGTAGCACTAAAGCAGCTATGATTTGTCGACTCAAGGGTGGTTTAGGATTTCACCTTGCAGAATGGCAATGATAAACTTGGTATGCATTTAATTTTGGAAGGAATATCATATGGCATTTCGTTCTCGTACCTTGGTGATGATTGTTTTTTTTCTGTTCTCGGTCACAATTCCCTCATTTTCTGTGTCAAAATCAGCACTACCATGGCATTCCCTCTTTGATGGTCAAACTCTCAAGGGTTGGCAACAGAAAGGCGGCACTGCATTGTACCAGGTGCGGGACGGGATGATTGTGGGCACCACCCAATGCAATACGCCCAACAGTTTTCTCTGTACCCAACAATACTATGCCGATTTTATTCTTGAAGGTGAGTTTATGGTGGACCCGAAACTTAATTCCG
The DNA here is from genome assembly GCA_963662565.2 of Sedimentisphaerales bacterium. Lineage (GTDB taxonomy): Bacteria > Planctomycetota > Phycisphaerae > Sedimentisphaerales > Anaerobacaceae. The sequence goes on from CAXXXG010000039.1 coordinate 294,409, forward strand.
GTGTGCAAATTCGCAGTAACTGCTTTCCCGAATACCGCAATGGGCAGGTTCACGGCTACCAGATCGAAATCGATCCAACAGAGCGAGCCTGGACTGGAGGAATTTATGATGAGGGTAGACGCGGGTGGCTCCATACCTTGGCCGACAATAAAACTGCCCAAGAGGCTTTCAAGCAGGGCCAATGGAATCAATTTCGTATTGAGGCGATTGGGGATACCTTCAAGACCTGGATTAATGGGGTTCCTGCAACTCATCTTTATGATACGCGTACTCGCTCGGGTTTTATTGCCTTGCAAATTCACAGCATTGGCGATGACCAGACCAAGGAGGGACTTGAGGTCTGCTGGCGGGATATTCGGATCATCCACGAGCATCCAGTCAGCTATGCCAAGCCGATGCCATTGCCGGTTCAGAATATGGACAACCAGTTGGGCAATCTTGAACAGAGTCAGGGATTTCAATTCTTGTTTGACGGCAAGACGACCCAGGGCTGGCGCGGAGCGAAACTGGACGGTTTCCCTGCAACAGGCTGGGTCATCGAAGACGGGGTCCTAACAGTACTTGAATCCGGTGGCGGTGAGTCCGAGGCCGGGGGGGACATTGTCACCGTCGAGAAGTACTGCGATTTTGAGTTGCATCTTGATTTTATGTTGACCCCTGGGGCCAATAGTGGGATTAAATACTTCGTGGATCCCAAGTTGAACAAGGGCCCGGGGTCTTCCATCGGACTGGAATATCAACTCTTGGATGATGCCCGACATCCGGATGCCAGGTTAGGGAATCACGAAGGCAGTCGGGCTTTGGCCTGTCTGTATGATTTGATTGAAGCGGACAATTGTCTTAAGGAACCGTCACCGATTGGTCAATGGAATCACGCCAAGCTGATTTCCAAGGGTAACCATGTCGAGCATTGGCTCAATGGACGTAAGGTGCTTGAATACGAGCGCAAGACCCCCGCTTTTGGTCAACTGATTCAGGAGAGCAAATACAGCAAATGGCCGGGTTTTGGCGAATGGGAGCAGGGGCATATCTTGTTGCAGGATCATGGCAATCGCGTTTCTTTTAAGAATATCAAGATCAAACAACTCTAACCTAGAGTGATTCACGAACGATAACGGAGCTAATCATGACCAAACCATACGAACTATCCCGCCGGACGATTCTCAAGGGCCTGTTGTGGACCCCTCCTGTCTTGATGTTTGCTCCGGGAGGACTTTTTGCCGATGACAAAAAAATCGAGCCCCTGATGCGACCGAGGTTGATTCCCCAGGGACAGAAGATTCGTACGGCACAGGTTGGGGTGTTTAATCGCGGTGGTCAGGTCCTCGAGACATTCGCCAGATACTCATCACAAATAGAATTCAAGGCATTTGCGGATGTTCTATTTACCACGCATGATTATACCCTGAAGAACTTCCCCGGGGTACCGTGCTATCGGGATTATCGCCAGATGTTCGAAGACTTGGTTGACGACATCGACGCCGTGATCATCTGTACTCCCGATCATTCCCATTTCCCGGTTATTATGCATGCCATGCTGCTGGGCAAACATGTGTATGTGGAAAAACCCTTGGCACAGAATGTCTATGAGTGTCGTCTGATCGAAAAAGTGGCCAAGGCCTGTGGAGTGATGACGCAATTAGGTAATCAGGGGCACTCCGGGGCAGGGACCCTCCAATTTGGCCAATGGGTGGAAGCCGGTTTGATTAAAAATGTCAAACGTATCGATGCCTGGATGACCAAGAGTCGTCGCTGGCATGGTTGGACCCTTACGGAATATCCCAATGAAATCCCACCGGTGGGTTATGACTGGGACCAGTGGCTGAGTCGTCGTCCCTTCCGGCCCCACAGTAAGAAGATGACCGGGGGCAATTGGCGCTGCTGGTATGAATTTGGCTGCGGCTGTATGGGGGATTGGGGTGCCCATGTGTTGGATGCCTATCATCGCTACTTGAAGCTCGGGCAGCCCTGTGAGATCACCACCCAATGCATGGGACCCAGTGACCTTTACTATCCTCAGGGGTCACGGATTACCTTCAAGTTCGCTGCACGTGGCAACATGCCCCCGCTGGAACTGAACTGGTATGATGGACAAGGGCATTATCCCCAGGCTCCCGCGGGTTACACCCCAAAAATGGATGTGGTCGGTTCATTGCTTTACTTGGACCAAGGCGTGGTGAGTGGTACGAGCCATGGAGCGAATTATCATTTTCATATGAACCCAAAACTGGAAGCGGCTCAAAAGGCCGGTCAACTCCCCAAGCCTAAGGACAATCTGCCCGATCATTACCAGAACTTCCTGAATGCCTGTCAGGGCATTGAACCGTCCAACTCACCGTTCTCTGTAGGGGCTCCGCTCTCGGAGATGTTGTGTCTGGGATGTATCGGTCAGCGTTTTGGGGGGACATTGAAATATGATGCCCAATCCATGCGTATCACCAATCATCCCCAGGCCAATGCCATGCTCAAAGGCCCGGCCGTACGCCAACACTGGGATGCCTATGACCAGATGAAGCCGGCTCGGTCTAAAGTGGTCCTGATTAAAAAGCCCGAACGCGTTCAGTGGGAAAACCTGTTGGATGCGACCCTGAGTCAGTGGGAAAATCCCTATGACTGGGGCAAGGTACAATACCAAGAGGGTGTGCTCAACCTGACTTCGGATCAGGGTAAATGGTTCCTGCTGACGCGAAAAGAGTACGCCAATTTCGTTTTCGAAGCCGAGATCAAGATGCCCAACGGTCAGGGGAATTCCGGCTTTTTGTTCCGGTGCCAAAAGCAAAAGAATCGAGCTTGGGGTTACCAGGCCGAAGTTGATCCGTCCGAGCGAAAATGGTCGGGAGGTTTATACGATGAAGGCCGCCGGATGTGGTTTGTTTCTCCCAACAGAGACCAGGCCGCTTCACCGGAAGAAGCCAATGCATCGATCGCGGCGTTCCGCCAACGTGCGGGCGAATGTTACCAGCAAGACCAATGGAATCGATATCGTATTGTCTGCGTGGGCAGTCACATTCAAATCTATGTCAACGGTGTGTTAACTACGGATGTGTATGACGAAATGGACCTCGCTGGTTATATCGGGATTCAGCATCATGGCGAACAAGGCCTGACTTATCAGTTCCGGAATTTGAGAATCAAGGATCTGGGGGCTGGTGGTGAGATCTGTTATCCACACCGTGAAAATGCAGAGGCCGGTGCCGTGGCTTCGAAGATGGAAGGGGATATCTACGAAGCCGAAGAGGCTAAATTGGTGGCATGTGTGGCCTCCGCTGAACATAAAGGCTACCAGGGAACAGGGTACGTCGATTTTGATGATCAGGGCAGCCGTGGCTCAGTGGAATGGGACAATGTCCTGGCGGACAATACCGGGGGGTACCATTTAACCTTCCGCTATGCAACTGCAAACAACCGTCCTTGTCGGTTGTTCGTTAACGGGCAAGAAACTGGCGTATTGAAGTTTGACAGTACCGGTGGTTGGACGACCTGGCAGACCGAGGATGTGTCTGTTCAACTCAAAAAAGGCGGTAATTTTGTCAAGGTTGTCACCATCGGTAATGGGCCTAACCTTGATGCCATGGCCGTTAATGCAATGTGATGGGGCTGATTCTATGAATAGACGTGATTTCTGCAAGTCATCATTATTGTTGCCGTTTATTGTTCAGAGTCGATTGCTGGGACGTGATGCCCCCAGCAGCCGTATCAACATGGCCGCGATAGGGACCGGTCGGATGGGGCTCAGTGACGTGAAACAATGCCTTATCCAGGGATTCGATCTCAACGTAAGAATCGTTGCCGTCTGCGATATCGATCGCAAGCGTGCCTTGCACGCAAAGGACGAAGTCAACAAGATCTATGCACAAAAGATTGGCTCCTGGAATCCGAACAATGTGCAGGTCTATCACGACTACCGCGAATTGCTGGAACGCAAGGACATCGATGGAGTGACCATTACAACACCCGACCACAGTCATGCCGTTATCGCTATCGCCGCAGCCAATGCAGGTAAGGATATTCATTTGCAAAAGCCGCTAACCTACTCGATTGCTGAGGGACAGCAACTGGTTCATGCCGTACGCAAGAACAAGGTTATCCTGCAGACCGGTTCGCAACAACGTTCTAGCGTTTATTTTCGCAAATCTTGTGAATTGGTGCGTAATGGTCGCATTGGCACATTACAACGTATTGAAGTCGTTATACCTGTCGACCAAGGTTGTGCGGATCCGGTCCACACGGCGGTTCCTGGACATCTCGATTATGACATGTGGTTGGGCCCGGCCCCCGTGGCCCCTTATTCCGAGCAGCGGGTGCATCCACAAAATGGTTATGGTCGGCCGGGGTGGATCCAGGTTGCTCCCTATTGCCATGGAATGATTACTGGGTGGGGATCGCACATGTTTGATATTGCCCAATGGGCCCTGGGGACCGACACCGATTCAGGTCCCGTGAAGGTCAAGGCCACCGGTGAGTTTCCAGATCGTGGGTTGTTCGATGTTCATGTGGGGTTCCAGGGCGAGGCCGAGTATGCCAATGGTTTGCCATTGGTTTCCAGCGGCGGGAAACCCGGGGTAAAGTTCATCGGTAGCGACGGTTGGATCTGGGTGGAACGGGGTGCCTTTTATGCCCACGATCGCAATATCTTTCGTGAACAAATGGGAGACAGTGACATCAGATTTCCGGTCAGTGAAGATCACATGTTCGATTTCCTCAAGAGTATGCGCTCCCGTCGTGATCCTATTGCCCCGGTTGAGGTGGGACACCGTTCCAATTCCGTCTGTCTGCTGCATCACATCGCCATGAAACTGGGACGTCCATTGCAATGGGATCCCCAGAGAGAACAATTCTTAGATGACGATCAGGCCAATGCCATGTTGGATTACCCTCATCGTGAGCCTTGGATTCTCTGATGGCATCTACAGGATAGGGTATTTACGCATTGGCCGAGCTGTGGATGATGCCGAAGAATTCATCGGCCGATTGGGCGTTGAGCAGGGCCTGGCGGGTCTTTTCATTGCCGAGGATCTGAGCCATGGCCCCTAACAGTTTGATATGTTCATCAGGGGCTCCAGCTCCACTGAGGATCAACACGATCAGGTGGCAGGGCTCGTTGTCCATACCACCAAAGACCACGCCTTGGGCGTGTTGGGCGAAGACCACCATGGCTTGATCCAGGGCCAGTAGGCGACAGTGGGGGATGGCGATCCCATGTCCCATGCCTGTGGGCATGAGGCGTTCGCGTTCCTTGATGAGCTGGAGGGCTTCTTCACGATCAAAGGGGTTGAGGCTGTTGCTGCTGGCATGATCCACGAGGGCTTGGAGTGTGGTCTCTTTACTGTCCGTGTTGATATCCAGCAGGATGTCTCTGGGCGACAGGATGTTCAAGAGCCGTTCAATGGAGGCTGATGGCGTACGCCGTTGTTGGGCCGCCTTGAGGGCTGCCTCTTCACCGCTGACCCAACTACGCCAACGTCGCAGGGTTCGCTCGGACATGAGTACTCCGCCGATTTCGAAGAGTACGATCGAGGGGAGCATCACTGCGGCAATCATGGGGCGGCCCAGGATGGTGGCGGCGTAAATGGATTCCACTGCGGCAACGCCTGCCTGGGGGAGTAATAGATAGGGCAGACAGGAGGCGATCTTGCGGTCTTCCTTCATGATCTTGCAGCCCAACCAGGTGCCGAAGATCTTGCCCGTGGTGCGGGTGACCAGGTAGATCACCACCAGCAAGGCCGTTGAACGGTCAAAGGTGTCGAAACTGACGGTCGAACCCAAGAGGGCAAAGAAGGATAGGTTGAGCAGGGCCGTGAGGTTGTCGATCTTGAGTGAGTCGAAGATGGCCTTGGAATGGAGGTTGGCCACCAGGAAACCGGCAAAGGCTGCCGTGGCAAAGAAGGGCAGGTGGAAGTAGTGGGCGATCCCTGCTCCCAAGGCGACTGTGGCCAAGACCACCAGAAAGATATTGGCCGTGGGGGAGGGATGTTCGGCCAGCATCTTGTTGAGTAGGCCGGCGGGAGTATCCTTTTCGGTCGCTTCAGGATCGATTAGGTTACCGGGTTGACGACGGACCAGAACACGTAGAATTATATAGATCCCCGCGCCGATGACATGGGCCCAGGCCAAGTTCTTGAATACCGGCCAGAGGGTGTCTTTGAAGGCTTCCCAGCCACTGAGGGATGCATGGGGTTGGGCGTTGCGTTCGGCCAACTGTACCAAGAGTGAGAAGACCACAATACCGATCACGTCGGACAGGACTTCTACGCTACCGAGGATGCTTCGCAGTCGTCCCTCGATACGTAAACGATTGAGGATTACGAAGGTCATGGCCGGGGCCGTGGCCACACCAATCGCGCCAATGATTAAGGCGTCAATGACATTTTGTCCCCCGATCCACCAGAGTCCCACCGTGACCAAGACAAAGGTTAGCGAGGTCTGGATCAAGCAGATCATCAGGGTTGAACGTCCGATGTGTCGCAGGCGGTCGAGGTGGAGTTCTTCGCCAATGCTGAAGGCCACGAGGCTGACGAAGATAAAGATAAAAAATTGGAAACTGCTGACCGCATCGTGGTAGGGCATGGACACCGGAAGGATCCCCAGGGTTTGCAGGGCCCAGGGACCGACCAGCACCCCGCCCAGCAACTGGCCCGTGGCGACGGACAGGCCCCAGCGGTCAAAGAGTTTTCCTCCCAGATGGGCGGCCAGGATCAGTAGCCCCAGGGTGGCCATCTGTATGGGTACCAGGTTCACGGTTGGATCAACGATGGCTGCCAGCATATTCATGGGGTGGATTGTATGCCGTCGTTTGGGTTTAGACTAGCCAAATTATTATGAACAGCATCACGGTAGTTCTAGAAGGAATTCATGGGAGGATTGTAGGCCTGGGAATCGGTCCTTTTTGTCTTTCCGCTGTAGTAGGTCCGTCGTTGCTTGTCGAGGGTGAGGTGGATTTGCTTGACGGCATTATGACTGAGGTAGTTGAAATGCCCGGGGCCTCGTACGATGGCACCCGCGACAATGGCTCCTGTGGAGACGTTGACAATGCGCACGCTAAAGGTATTGGGCACGGATTCCTGGTCGTAATTACAGATTGCTACGGCCTCGGCTCCCAGTATTTCTTCCAGCATGGCTCGCGTCTTCTCGTTTAGGACCCCCGCGTCGAGTTGCCTTCGGACTTGTTGTTCAGGGGTTTCTTTTCTTCTTGAGAACAAAAAGGATTGCTCGGCCTCGACATGGTCGTAATCGTCATGGCGGGCTACAAAGGTGATCTTCTGACCCTTAAAGATCTCCAGATAATTGGCGATGAACATCTGCTCATGGTCGGCCTTTAGGCCCATGACGGCCATTCGTTCGATTTCTCCCAGATCGCTCATGGCGAAAAGCCCAGTGACGGGTCGTGGACAACCGGTTGTTAGTAATATAAGGGTAATGCAAATGAGGCACTGCATCCCGAATTTAGAGGTTTTCTTCATAAGAACTTCCTTGGTTTATTCAAAAGGCGGTGTCAAACCGCTAGTTTTTTATATTTAATCGGCTGGAGCTTGGTTTATACTGCACCCTAATTATGAGTCAGATCACGACCATTCAGGCGTTTAGTGACAATTATATCTACCTCTGGCATGACGAGGACGGTCATGTCGTGGTAGTTGATCCAGGCCAGGCCGAGCCGGTGATTGTGGCCGTGACCGAGATGGGGCTGGAATTGGACGCCGTGCTCCTGACCCACCATCATCACGACCATATCGGGGGTGTTGCTCCCTTGAAGCAACGCTATGGCTGCCGGGTGATCGGCCCTGACGCCCAACGCATTCCCACCCAAGACCAGGAGGTCAGTAATGGCGAGGTGTTGAATCTGCTCAATACCCCAGTATCTGTACTGGCAACCCCCGGCCATACCCGTACCAGTATCTGTTATCAGGTCCAACAGGAGCAGGGCCCTGGATGGGTGTTCACGGGTGATACCCTGTTCGTGGGCGGATGCGGACGGCTCTTTGAGTGTGACGCTAAGACCATGTGGGTCTCTCTACAGAAACTGGCAGCTTTACCAGGGGATACGATTGTCTATTGTGGACACGATTACACCCACGATAATCGAGCCTTTGCCCTGAGCGTGGCCCCGGATGATCCGCGTCTGCAGGAGGCCGCACACATGGATCAACAACATTCCACCATAGCGCAAGAAAAGCGGACCAACATCTTTTTGCTCGCACCGGACGTCCATGCCTTTGCTGATTTGCGTCTGCGCAAGGATCAGTTCTAATCGAAAAAATCTTTCCCGTAGACCAGGGGATAAACCCATCCCTGTCTTGGCAGCATTGAGATTATCAGACCTCTGTTCTGTGATATTGTCTCGGAATTAACTCCGGATTATAATAGGTGACTTCGAGTTAACGCTGATGGAGGTGGGATTTCTCGTGCAGACCGATCCGGCACCAAAAATCGAGTGCAGGCGTTTCGACGTCTATGGTCAATTACTGTGGGTCATGACCTTGGTGATGACTGTACTATGGCTGCGCAGTTTTATCGAATCCGTGGTGGCGGTAGATTCTCCACGGGCACCTGTTAATCTCGAACAACGGATTGAACAGGAGGTCGAAGCCTTGGGTTATGACCTTGAAACGGCCCAGGCCTGCCGACAGATGGCCTTGTCCTGGAAAACCTGGAGACACTCATGTGTCTTGGATCACTGGTTTCAAAAGATGCAAACAACCCGTTGTCAAACAGAGCAGGGAGACTGTTCGGTTGAATCCCTGGCCAAGGTCCAGTTCAAGGTGGCTCAAGATTTACGGGATCACCTGCATCGTCATATTCGCCCAACTGATGACATCTACGATCTGACCGAGGTGGTGCGGCGGCAACGCGCTCAGTGCCTGGGATTCACGCAACTCTACTATGTTCTGGGTCGAGCCTTGGGGCTAGAGGTCGAAGTCATCAATGTCTTGAACCTGTTAAAGGATCAACCTCTAACGGCAGGCCATGGACATGTTTCCTGTATGGTGCGATTGGTTGATGAACGGGTCGTGATGTTCGATGTGGTTGACCTCTGGGCACATAGCGATCCCTTTGTCTTTAAGGAGGCCTATACACGTGTCGGTGTCACCTGGGAACTTCAGCATCCGGTAGCCGATTCAGATCAACTATTTGCCTGTATCCAATGCTTGGATCGTGATGGGCTGCGGGCTCAGTGGCTCAATGCCCAAGGAGCCACGGCCGCCCAACAGGGGCGTTGGGGTCAAGCCCTGGCGTGGTTCGAACAGGCGGTAGAGATGGATCCCAATGCCGTGCAAATCCGCAACAACCGAGCGGGTGCCTATCTCAAATGCGGTCGTCTGGACCAGGCTCTAGTTGATTGCGATGACGCCATTGCGTTGAATCCCAAGCTGGAGGGTCCCTACAATACCCGCGGTATGTGTCACAGCCATGGCGGTCGATGGGAGGCGGCCTTACAGGATTTCGATGCCGCCCTGGAACGATGTCCCGATTTTGCCAAGGCCTACAACAATCGCGGGTGTCTCTACAACAAAACCGCTCAATACCAACGTGCCATCGAGGATTTCGATTGTGCTCTGGACTTGGCTCCGTCCTATGCCGAAGCCTACCTGAATCGAGCCAACACCTATACCCGCTTGGGTGACTATCAGCGGGCTATCGCCAGTTACAATGCCGCGGCCCGTTGTGAATCCACACCTCAGCAGGTTTATCTCAGTCGAGGTTTGGTCTATGCCCTGGCCGGTCAAGATAAACAGGCCTGCCGGGATCTCCAGCAGGCCCTGGATGTCAGTCCGGCCTTCAGGCCCAAGGTCGAACGGATTGTCAATCGTTTTGGCCTGGATCTTCCTCTGGCACAGGTGTCATCTCAAAGAAATCCTCATGCCACAGGGCCGGGTAATCCTTAAAGGTTTTTAGAAAGTTTTGGATACCCTCGGTCGAGTCCGTGATTACGGCGATGTCATCAAGGTACTCATGACGAAGAAGTTGGGGGTAAGCTTCCAACAAGTCTTTGACCTTATCGGGATCCAGAAAACGGCACTCCATGGTTTCTTTCTTCATTTCCACCTGCATGAGATGGTGCACCGGCAGCAGGTGAAATTTGTAGAAATCCGCCACGGGTAGGTCCTTGGGGAGATCTTCGGGATAGAGATCCATATAGAGTTGATCGGCGAGTTTAAACAGATGGACCTCAAACTGGCCGGGATCTCCTTTTTGCACCACCGTCAAATTATAGGTCTTGTCTTGACTGGCGGCAAAACTCCAATTCATATCGTCTACGGACCAATTCCCCACAATATTGGGTTCCGTGACCAGGGTCTCCTGTGTATAAAATGGCCGCAGCGAGGGGACCAGGCAACCGGACATCAGAAAACAGCAGAATCCCAAGGCCAGATAGATACGTTTCATTGTTTTTTCTCCTAAAAATCATGATTACACATCGGTTTTTATTTCGTGATTCCCATATTATTAAGGATTGTGTGTTGGTAGAGGATATCTTTCCAGGTTATTGATTTTTTTGAGCTTGTTGAGTTTTTTTTGAGAGATTAGGTGAATTAATCCGGCTTTAAACTTGACTATATTGCCCAATTTAAATTAAGCTGTTGTACTTCAGCCAAGATGGCATGAGGGGGGACTCATCTATCTCTGGAACGTTTCACTCATTTTGAACATTTATATTAGGAAGAGCTGTTATATGAAAATGTCTAATTTGCTATGGTGCTTGGTTATCATCAGTTTATTTTCATCAGCCGTATTTGCCAGTATCGATCTGGGCATAGCTGGAGATTATAATGTCTTTGTTTTGGGGAATTATACGTCTCAGGGTTCGGATATCCAAGGACGCTTGGCAGCGGGAGGCAGTGTCTTTCTGACCAGTTATAGTGTGGGAAGCGCCTTGGGGGGGTGGGATACGGACACCGTAGTCACCGGTGGTAGTCTGACATACACCAATGGGACGATTTACGGTAATAGCGTGACCGGTGGAAGCACCAACTTGACTGGTGTTGATGTCAAGGGTACTTCAACGTCGAACGTTGCAAGCGCAAGCCTTCCGGTTGATTTTGCCGCAGAGGCCACTTACTTAATGAGTCTTTCCACTGAGTTGGCCTCCCTGTCTGCGACTGGAACCGTTTCGGATTCTTATGGCACCATTACTTTTGCAGGTAGTGGTATTAGTGATGTGGAGGTTTTTAATATCAGCGCGTCGGATTTGGCCTCCGCGTATACTCTTATTCTCTCAGATATTGCAGACGATGTTACAGTGGTCATCAACGTGTCTGGTACGTCGGCAGCCATCACCAATTGCGGCATGCAGAGTTTTGATGCCTATTCCGACAATGTCTTGTTCAATTTCTACGAAGCTACGGGTTTGACCCTTTCTAGTGTCAATATTGAGGGAAGTATCCTGGCGTGCTTGGCTGATGTTACGGCTAATAATGGCTGTATGGACGGAACCCTTATCGCTGGTTCCTGTACGGGGGGGATGCAGTTCCATCATGTGCCTTTTGAATCAACTCCAGAAACCCCGTCAGTGCCCGTCCCTGGTGCGTTGATGCTTCTGTCCGGTGGTTTGATGAGTCTTACGGGTTTGAAGAGAAAAATAAACCACTAGTACTGCATCAAAAACAGCTCACTCAAGTTTCCTTGCTTCAGGATTTGTATATCGATCATTAGATTACCCGACTTCGCCGTGGCTACGTCAGGTAGGTTAATCGTCGTTCTTTTGTAACTGTTGTTTGGCCTGCCAACGGGGCACCCACCAGGATACCAGCATGCTACCGATCCCGGAGAGGATCAGACACACCGGCCAGGTGAAGATACCGCTGAGGTGGGCAGTAGTGATCTTGTGGATGGACGCGGCGATGCCGCCCAGGCCGGAGACGAAGAAACTTTTCATTTGGCGGGTGACACTAGCGGCGATGCAACCCAGAGACACAATGGGCAGAGCGATACGATAGGCAATGCGATGGGCGATGTCTTGGTCCAGGGCGTCGAGGTCCAGTAGGCGTAGGGGGGCCAGCAGGTGGATGGGGCCCAGCCAGTTGTAAGTCTGGGCCAAGTTGCGGTGTAGGGGGGTGTCGAGACGGCGATACAGATGTCCCAGGCCCAGGTAGAGCAGGCCATTGATAAAGAGACTGAGGAACCGCTGTTCGATGTTGCTTAGACCGATGGGATCCAGACCGAGCCAACCAAAGAGGGTTTGATTCGATAGAGCTAGAATTGAAAGTGCCCCGATCGTCAGTGCCATCCCAATGATGGCCGGTGAGCCGGCATAGCGTCTCCATTGACTTCGCTCCAGGACAGCTCCGATGAGGATCAGGAATACGGCAAACATTACGTAGTACCCGGCTACAGTGGCCAGCGACCAGATTACCATACCACGGATCAGGAGTGTCACGGTCCAGAGGGCCAGTGACGCACAGACCGTAAACAACATAAACAATGAAGATCGTGTCCAACGCAACCACACCACAGATACGGTTAGCCAGCACCAGGCTGTGAGATAGAGCTGGGTGTTGCCCAATAGGATGGTGGCATGGGTTTGTTCTAGCCATTGGTAAATTGACTCGTCTCCCCAGTGACATTGAGCCGCAGTCAACCATTGCCATTGACCCAGGGTCAGGCCCAGGGACAGGGGGATCAGCAGATTGGCGGTGGCCAGGAAACCTAGGGCCAGACGACTCTCGTGGGCCCGCCACAACAAGGTGCCCATCAGTCCCATGATCACGGTCGCCCCCAGAGCCGGGGCTGGACGCCAGGTCAAGGGGATATGGTCCCAGCTCTTGTAGAACAGGATCACGCAACCGAGCACTGCAATCCATCCGCCCAGATAAAGACAAACCTGGGACAGGGACAGGCGACGTGACTCGATAATGGAGGCGTCGGGGGGCTGGTCCAGCTGGTCATAGACCTGTTCGAGGCGGTCGTATTCCCGTTCGGTCAGCAGGTCGTTGTCACGCCATACCTTGAGTTTTTGTCGATGCTGGAAAAGTTCCTGCTGGACTTGGTCGGTCAGGAAGGTGGGGCGGGCCCAGACCTTTTCACCCCGCAAGTGACGTTGTAGGTCACGGGCCAAGTCTCCGGCTTGTCTGTAGCGTTGGGAGGGATCTTTTTCCATCGCCTTGAGGCAGATGTTTTGCAGGGCAATGGGGATGTCACTGCATAAGGCGGTCGGTAGAAGCGGGTAGTCATGCACCACGGCATCCAAGAGGGCCTCGGGAGATTGCAGGTCAAAGGGAGGACTATCAGTCAGCATGTGATAGAGCAGTACGCCCAAAGCGAAGACGTCTGTGGCCGGCGAGATTTTCTCCGGGTCCTGAATCTGTTCCGGAGCACAGAAGGCCGGAGTGCCGCGAAAATGATCTTGGGTCTGTTGTTGATCCTCGCGGGCATCCAGAGCCAGACCGAAGTCCAGGACCTTGGGATGCAGGTCCGTTGTGACTAAAATGTTAGTGGGTTTGAGGTCACGGTGGACAATAGCTTGGTGGTGGGCAAAGGCCACGGCGTCAATCACCTCCAAGAGCAGACGTAGGCGTTGGGACCGTTGCAACCCCTTCCAGGCCTCGGTCAAGGGCAAGCCATCGATCCATTCCAGTACGATGAAACGCCGTTGCTCTGCCTTGCCGATCTCGAAGAGTTGACCGATGCCGGGATGGTTGAGTTTGCTCATGGCCCGGGCTTCACGCCAGCCATAGTCCGGTTGATCGGAACCGGGCTTGAGGAATTTGATGGCCACCTGCCGCTCCAAAACCGTGTCCACGGCTTGGAATACGTCACTGTGTAAAGTGGTGCTGACATGACGCACGATGCGGTAGCGTTCCCCCAGCCACTCCTGAGCCTGTGCCAGATCTAGGGGGACAACAGGTTTGGATTTTGGTGTCACTGTTTCTGCGAGTCCCAGGGTCAGGAGTTCACCCAGCAGGACCTCGTTGGCCCGTGCAGTTTCCAAGGCCAACCGACAGTGGTGACAGGTTTGAACATGTTCATCCAGGACTTGGTGTTGTTCTGGGGCCAGGCGATTTTGGAGGTAGTCTTCCCATTCATGGAGTTCGGGACAGCTCATGGGTGGGCCTCCGGATCAATCTCTTCGAGTTGGCCTTCCAATTCACGCAGGCGGGTCAGAATACGGCTCTTGGCGATGTAGACGGCATTGCGTGACATGCCCAATTCGGCGGCCACTTCATCGGCGGGATGTTCCTGCAATCCGTAACGCACGAAGGCCGTGAAGGTCTGGGTGTCAGACTCTCGGCGTACGCGTTCCAGGCAACGGCTCAGCACCACCCGTTTCCATTGGGTTTCCCAGGTCAGGTGTAAAGCCTGGTCGTCGGGCAGATCCTCTAGGGCCGCGGAGGTGCCTTGATGGCGACCCTGTTGACGTTGGGTCTTGAGGATGATGCGACGGGCAAAGCCAAAGAGCCAACTGCTCAAGCGTCCTTGCTGGCGATCGTAGCGGCCATCCTGAACGGCCCGGGCAAAGGCCATCAGGGTCTCTTGGGCGGCGTCTTCGGCTTCGGTTTGGCGTAGGCCGAGTTGGCGTCCAAAGGCCACCACGGCCGGGCTGAAGATCCGGCAGAACCGTTCCCAGGCCGCATCGCTACGCTGTTGCAGGTCGCTGATGAGTTGGGTTGTGGTGTTCCAGTCCGTCATATCGATCATGATAGCATATTTAAGGGGACGCCTGCAATTGGCTATAGGGCTGGGGGAATACCTTGCATTTCCACAGGAATTTTTCTACAATGAGTGAGCTGGCATGGTTGCGGGGGGGGCAGCATTCTATCAGCAGTAAGAATTCACAGGGTGCTATGATTGAGCGATGTGACAATGAGCCAGTTCTTCCTCAAGTTGAGGTTGTCAAGGCAGTGGGCCTGTTGGGCCGTATTGCGGGAATGCGCAGTGATTTGTGTGCCCGACGTAGGGCCCTGATGACGGGTTTGGCCCAAATGATCGACGCAGACTGCTGGTTATGGTCGGCCACGCGCGTGGATCCCAAGGATGGTCGGCCGGTTTCAGCTGGGGCCATTCATGGAGACTTCAGCGAACAGGCCTTGGATGGGATGGTCAGGGGATCGTTACTGGCCCAGGAGCAACCGCCGGAGGATCCCATTTTTTCCCAGCTCTTTAGCGAGGGCCAGCATGTCACGCGTACGCGTCAACAGATTCTGGCCGATGATCAGTGGTATCGTCACCCCGTTGTCCAGGAGTATCGTCTCAATCGTGGCATCGATCATTTCCTCTATTCTATTTATCCCCTGGATCAGCATTGTTGCAGTGCTATCGGATTTTTTCGTCATGTGGGCCGTGATCCCTTTAACGATCTGCAACGGCGCATGTGTCACATTGTCGTCTCCAATGTCGATTGGTTGCATCAAGCCATTTTTCCAGATCACAAAGGCTCGGGGTGTATCGAATTGACCCTGCGTCAACGTATGGTCCTGATTCACCTCTTGGACGGCAAGCAACGCGATGACATCGCCCGCATTTTGCACATCAGCCCTGAGACGGCCAAGACGCATATACGCCGAATTTACCAGCATTTTTCAGTGAAGTCTCAGGTTGAACTCATGCGTCACTTTCAAATGGGCAATGGCCTGGATGTCACTTAGTTTAGTAGAATCACCCTGCTGGGGGATTGCAAAGCGGACACGATTAGTGCATAATAACACATTCAATGCGTGTTGATGAGGTATTGGCGTTAGCGTTTGGTTAAGTAGGTTCGGGGGTGATTCTGAAGAACTGTGGAATCGGAGGATTCCACGGGCTTCATGGGTTGGGGGTTGGATCTTGTTGATGTTTCCGCTTTAGGCTTTGTTGATGAGGCAAGCCTGAATATGTTGCAGGGCATAGTCACGCCATTGTCCCTCACCTTGGTGACAGAAGATTTCGAAGGAGTGATCACTGACCAGGTCACCCAGGATGGATTTTTTCAAGTCAGGATCGTCACTGGCCCTGAGCACTTCCTTACGGGCCCATTCCAGTTGGTATACGAATTGACCGTGCTGTTCGGTAATGAGCTGTTCGATTTTACGCCGCAGGTGACCGGCGTAGGCAGGGCAGTTACCGTCGGTGCCGATGGCGATCTGTAGACATCCGCGTTGCACCAGGGCCGGGACATAGAAGTCACAGAGATCCGGCTGGTCTACCACGTTGCAGAGGATCTCGAGGGATTGGCAGTCCTCATAGACGGTTTCATTGAGCTCCTGGTCGTTGGTCGCGGCGATGACCAGGCGGGCACAGCCGAGGTATTCCTTGGCATAACTGCCCTGGATCAGTTCCATGGAGGTGTGCGTCAAGCATAGATCCTCCATGGCTTGACTCACCCGTTTGGCCACAACAACGATGCGGGCTCCGGTTTCCAGCAAGACCTCGGCCTTGCGAAAGGCCACGGACCCTCCGCCAATAATGACCACGCGTTGTTGGTTGAGATCCAGATAGATAGGGTATTTTACCATAAACAGCTTTTATCCCGCATTTTCATGTCCGTCAAGTAGGAACTTTGGGGTCTTAATTCCAGGGGAGCTTAGTTTAATATACTTGACGTCAACCGGGATATGCACAATGATCACTGGCACTTTGTTTTTTATTTACCTGCTTGAAAGGATCATTAATGAGAGCGAAATGCTGTATCTGGATCGGATGTCTAGGCTTGATCATGTTGGCTGGCTGTAGCAGTAAGAAATATGCGGACTACAAACAGGTCTACGAAGAATATATCACTGCTACAGAAGCTCATGTCACTGTCATGGAAAAGGCCGACAGTGCCCAGGCTGTGGCCCAGGCCATGAATACCTTTGCGGACGATATGGTAAAGCTGCACCCCCAGATGAAGGCCATGGCAGACAAGTATCCCGAGTTAAAAGATGCTGAACAGATGCCGGAGGAGTTGAAGGAGTTGCAAAGTCGCGCTCAAGAAGCTGGGTTTAAAATGGGCAATACGACCAGGAAGTTGATGCCCTATATGCAGGATCCTGAGGTACAGAAGGCTCTGATGCGTTTTCAACAGGCAATGCAAGGATCTGCTCAATAGAGTTGACGTGTTTATAGCTAAAGGATTGTATGAGCCATACCGCAGAAACCAAGAATATGGCCGTGTTCTGTGATTTCGAGAACATTGCCCTGGGCGTACGTGATGAGGACTACGCCAAGTTTGATATCGGCAAGATCATCGAACGCCTCCTACTCAAGGGTAATATTGTCGTAAAAAAGGCCTATTCGGATTGGTCCCGCTACCGCGACTTCAAGCCCGCCATGCACGAGGCTTCCTTCGAATTGATCGAAATCCCACACCTACGCCAGTCCGGCAAGAACTCCGCAGATATCCGTATGGTGGTCGATGCCCTGGATCTCTGTTATACCAAGGCTCATGTGGATACCTTCGTGATTGTCAGTGGGGACTCGGATTTTTCACCTCTGGTCAGCAAGCTACGCGAGAACAACAAGACCGTGATTGGCGTGGGCGTCAAGAATTCTACCTCGGAACTCTTGATCGCCAACTGCGACGAGTTTATCTCCTATGACGACCTGGTCGATAAACCCCAGCGTCGACGCAAGGCTCGCCCAAGTAGCAATGCTCGGGGAGGTAAAGCCCCACTTGAAGCCAAGGCTAAAAAGGCCACCCCTGCAGATACCAAGAAGCAGGAGGCCTGGGATCTGGTCATCGAGACCTATGAGGCCTTGCTAGAGGAGCGGGGTGAGGGCGACCGCATTTGGGGCTCCATGATCAAGCAGACCCTGAAACGCCGCAAGCCCGGATTCAGCGAGACCCATTATGGTTTTCGTTCATTTGGTCAGCTCCTGGAAGAGGCCGGCTCACTCGGCATCCTGGATCTTGTTCGAGATGAAAAATCCGGCGGATTCATCATCAAGGGTGCCCATACCTCTTAAGTGAGTAAAACATCAGTATGAGCGTTGTCTTTGTGATCTTGAGATTGAGTGGGGGTGACGATTAATTTCTTTGGATCTATCTCTCGTGGCAAAGAGTTCATGAAGCCAATTTCGGTGTGGCGTATATTATACCGACTCATCTGAACTAAGATAAAGGCCTTGGATTACCCGATATGTTTATACCCTTTCTTTTCTTTGGCCTGAATTATTTTCCAGTGGACACGACAGTAATCTTGATGGTTGTAGATACTCAATAAACGACCGCAGTTGGGATATTTGCATCGCCTACCTGCTTCTGATGTTTTTAATGGTTTCTTCAAGAGATCTCCTAAATGTCTATATTGTACTACATATCAGGCCCAAACCCTGACAGCTTTCTTGGGATACCTTTGGATATTCCTCTTTTATGTACTATGCTGCACCCATCATTGAAACAAACCATAATTATTCACAAGTAATTGAATCCCCAGAGAAACCACTGATTCGACCAGTGAGAGTTGCAAAGGTTCGACTTATACGGCAAAACAACCTCCTTTGGCTTGATGAGTGGTGATCATCATAGAAAGGAGGCTGAAATGCCTGAGTTGTATCAAGGCCTATCGCATTCGCGTTGGCACTGCAAGTATCACGTTGTTTTTGTCCCGAAGAAGCGGCGTAGTGTATTGTATGGACGGATTCGTGAGGCCTTAGGCCCGATCTTTCATGCTTTGGCTCGTCAGAAGGAGTGCCGTATCGTTGAAGGGCATATTTGTAAGGATCATGTACATATGTGTATTGAGATCCCCCCGAAATATGCTGTGGCATCGACCGTCGGCTTCAATGAAGATGATGTTCGCAAATATATCCAGGACCAAGACCCGTCCGGCGGCAATGAAGGAGCTTTTTGAGTCGATTCCTATTTGTGAATCGGGAATAATGTTAACGTTTAACTGCCTTTGAGGCAGTCCCACTCATCAAGCCTCCCGCTCTGCGGGCGGTGTCTGACTTTACAAATCACTAGTCCAGCGATGGGGGTAGTATTCCTTCGAGAGTTGTAGCCACTTCGAGATCGTACGCACAGGCTATACGAGCGATATGGATTCCGAATAATGCCCGCAACTCTCCTAATGTACTGTGGAGTTGACTTTCATAGGGCGATCCATAGCCCGAACGAGGGGACTGATTTGTCTCTAAAAATTTTTTGCATGCTGCCAGCATCGCGTGAAGACCTTCCAATATTGTCGAATGAGATGAGAGGGGCTGGAGTTCTAGGTGCAGTTTTTCTCGTATATCGAGAATCGCCTGTGTGACAAAGGATCCTATGGCAATATCGTAAGGGTCCCACAGAATCTGTTGTTGGGCTAGATCTTCAAGGATTTGTCTTGCTTTATTCTGGTCTTCAATAGGAGGTTTCCAGTCCATTCCACCAATGGGGGTCTCGATGCCTATCAAACGCGAAATGAGTTCACGTCCCTTTAAATTCAAGTGCTGATGTTTGTCCATCCTTGAGTCCTTTTTCTTTGTGTGTCAATCAGTGACTGGTGTGTCGGGATCTTGACTAATAGAGGCTCTGATTTCCTCGAGATAGCTCATAGCATGGTCAATCATTGTCTTGACAATATTGAGCACTGCTTGAGTGTCGAGGCGTTTATAATTATATTTATGAGAGATCTTCAGGCATTCCACGGCTGGGTCATATAAGAAATCATAACGGCTATATGACCATGCAATTCCAGTATTTTCGATTTTATCCGTCTTTTCGGGTTTGGGTAGCTTCAATTTTCTTCGCATGGCTTCGGCGACTTGCTTTATGTTGAATTCTTCTTCAATGTTGATTGTAAGTGTTACAGATGGGTAACCAACATTATCATATGCCAACAATGCATCCCATTTAAGCGTTTCGCAGATTAGTCTATATAAATCGTTGATATGATCAATTAAGGCATCGGGTTGCTTGACCGTCCATGGAATTCCCTTGGTTAGAGTTTGGGTGACTTTGGTGAGGACGGTCATCGTGTTATCGATTTTCATGATCAAGGATTGTCCATTTCCGTTAACCGAGTATCAAATCACGGTCCTTTGAACACTACTTTCGATGATTCCTGCAGCAATGGCATAGCGAGTAATTCCGGCGGTATCATGCAGATCTAGCTTGGTCATGAGTTTTTGACGGTGCTTTTCCACTGTTTTAATACTGATCCCTAGCTCTCGGGCGACTTGCTTATTAGCCTTGCCTTCAGCCACCAGTTGCAGGACTTCGACTTCACGTGAGCTTAATACGGCCTTCTTTTTCTCAAGTAACTCACCCATGTCATTGGCGTCCAGGTGAAGGTCATCTACGCGACATGCAATGGAGGGACTGTAGAATTGATGTCCTTGTTGGACTTGGCGGATAGCTTGAGATAACACATCCGCCGATGTTTGTTTGAGCAGATACCCGGCCGCTCCCAGTAGAACCACTTGTCGAATATACTCATCATCGCCGTGAGCCGATAGAACGAGCACACGGGTGGCTGGGAATGCCTTAAGGATACGACGGATCGCTTCTAAACCATTGAGTTGGGGCATAGCAATATCCATCAGGACCACATCCGGACGAAGTTTTCGAGTCAGTTGTACGGCTTGCCGACCGGTCTGGGCCTCGGCGATGACCTCAATGTCATCTTCAATCTCTAGTAAAGCCCGCAGTCCCTCTCGGACAATCTGATGATCTTCTGCAAGTAATACCGATATTTTCTGAGTCATAAATGACCTCTACAGCATCCGACTGGGCTTATCCCTCTTCTCCATGGACTAGTGGGATCTCGGCCCGAACGACGGTGCCTTGATTGGGATTGGATTCAATAGTAAATTGACCGCCGACCATCTCCACCCGTTCACGCATACCGATCAGACCTAACCGCTTTTTTTTTCGATAACGCATCGCATTCTTCACAGAAAAGGACCTGCCGTTATCGATGATTTCCATACAAATCAAGTTTTCGAATTTTTGAATGTTGAGATTGACCAAGCTGGCCTGTGCATGTTTGGCTACGTTAGTGAGTGCTTCCTGGGCTACACGAAACAATACGGTGCGTTTATCATCATCCAGTTCCTCAATCCTGTCGCGAGTAAAACTCGTGATGCGGATGTTTAGACCCCTTTGGTTGCCAAAGTCTCTCATATAGGAGTAGAGAGCGGGAATCAATCCCAGGTCATCTAAGGCCGGAGGACGTAACTGAACAGCGAATTGATGGATGACTTCCAGAGATCGTTCGACGAGACGCTGGGTATGGGTAACTTTCCTCTTGAAGTTATTCGAATTGCCTATCGTCTCTTTGGTTAAAGTCGCTAGATGGAGATTGATACCGGTCAAGACCTGGGCGACCTCATCATGGAGCTCAATACTGATTCTATGACGCTCATCTTCTTGAACGCATAGAATTCGGTGTGAGAGATGACGTAACTGCTCCTGCATTTGCTGAGATTGTTTCAACAATTGTCGGTAGTCTTGTTCACTCTTTTTTAGGGCTTTTTCTACCGCATGACGATGGGTTATTTCCTTTTTCAGTTCCCGATTAGCATTGGTCAGCTCTGCACTGCGTTGACGTAGCCGAGTATTGGCTTGCAGCGCAGTTTGGTGGGTTTTCTCAAGTTGTATAAGTGCCTTGACAAAAAAAACCGTGTGCCCGCTTGATCACTGTTCCAGACGTTCCAGCAGGGTGTCCGGACGAGATAAGGTTGGCTAATGCTTGTTTATGCAGACGGGCCAGCCCCAGCGTCTCCAAGCCTAGATCCAAAGCCTCACGCCCTAATTGATCTGCGATGTGTGGAGCAGCTTGTTGTCCATGGTCCAAATGTTTTAACAGTTCGTCCTGATATCGTTGCGAGAAGCTAGCTATTTGGGTTTCCATATGTCGCTGTGAATCACGTAACTATCAGGAATAATATCCATTATTGCCTGAAGGAGAATAAAATCCTAATGTGGTGAGGCAATAATACCAAGTTAATTATCTAACCTTTCTGGCTATCTGTCTATAGGGTAAAACCCCACTTATTCGATTCTGTTAAGGTAGGGTTATACTCCATAGAGAATAACCAGCCAATGGCGTAGTTTAAGACTAGCGTTTCAAAAAGACATCACTCGTAGCAATTGTGACCTATAAGAGGTGAACGTCTCGCTGATTCACCCGGGAAATGCCAGTTATGACGACAGGAATGATTATTGCGGTTGTTTTTTTGGGTTTTATTATTTTGATAAATCGGGGTGGTGAGATCGCCGTGTATCTCATGGAATTTATCGACTATATGAACGAGAGGAAACATGTCCACAGAAAACACCTGCCTACCCGAGCGGCAAAGCTTACAAAACGGCGAGTCGTAGAAACCTTGACTGAGGAGCAAATACCTCAAGTAAAGAAACAAATCAAGGAGATATCCATACTGATAAACAGGCATAGGTATGCCATTCATCAGCATAGATATGCAGCCATCGCTTGTGTTTGTCGTTCAGGTCTGACTGCGGGTAGTATTCAATATGAAAAAGAGTATACAAGACAGCTCAACATGATTAATGCGGCCATTTCCCGCCTGATTGCAGTGACCGATCGAATATCGTCACTCGATGACGTCTATAAACAAAGAATCCATCATTGGGTTCTTGCCGTGAGAAAATCCCTTGAGGACTACGATCCTAAATATTTTGAACAGAAGGTTGCTGAGGGTAAGGCATACCGTCAGACACCCTCAATCGGCTTCAAATCATCTTCTCGATGAATAACAGTGTTTTCTCCTCTGTCCTTTAGATAAGGTGGGGTTATACCCCATAGAGTAAGAAGATCCAAGGGCATATGATCAATCCCATGGTTACTCCAACGTCGGATTCGTCATTCGGCCGCACCGCTAACTGACAATATAGACAGGAGATTCGTATCATGATGGATAATAACACAGTTTTGCGTACAATACCGCTGGTGTTAGTGCTGGTGTTGTTTTTGTTGGCAGGATGTAAAAAGGATCAGCCGGAGGGTGATTCGATTGTTCCCACTGTATCTGATGCCAATCAGGAAATTCAAAATATGTTCCCACCACAGGAATCCACTACACCAGAGACCATGGAAAACCATATGGTGCATATTACGGAACAGACGACCTGCCCTGTTAAGGATGATCCTATTGACAAAGCGATATTCACTGAATACCAGGGTAAAAAAGTCTATTTCTGTTGTCAGGAGTGCATGGACGATTTCGAGGCCGATCCTGAGAAATATCTCGTAATGTTACCACAATTTGCCATTCAAGGATCGAAAACAGAACAGTAATCGTGATCCTTGATTATTTAACCGTTGTCAGCGGTGTCTGATCACCCGGATATGTTCAGTCTATTTAATATTCGCAGGGCTGTTGTTTTCGAACTTGACATAATGAAATGATAAAGTCCATCAAAGGAATAGGGGGCACTTTTATTGAAAGCAACAGAAAAGGAGATGTTGACTTTGATGGGCAAAGGTGTCTCGCCGGGGCTGGCTCTGGGTAAGGCCTTTGTTTATATAGATATTTTGCAGCGGGATGTGGAACTCTACGCTATCGATCCGAGCGAGGTTAACGACGAACAGGCCAGAATTGAGAAGGCCTTCGATGATGTTAGTTGCGGGCTGATTATCGATGCAAAGCAGGTGGAGGACAAGCTGGGAAAGAAGTCAGCGGATATCTTCCTTGCGCAAGAGGCCATGTTGCGTGATGCCTCTGTCGTTGAGGAGTTAAAAACAACTCTGGCTCAAGAGCTTATCGATGCCGAGCAAGTAGTACGCATGGTTTTCAGGTTGTTGGCCCGCAGATTCAGAGATATGAACACAGAAATTTTTCAGGCCCGCGGAGATGATATTGATGATTTATCTCGCCGCCTGTTGCTTTCGTTGGCAGGCATTCATGCCCATCGCTTGGAAAATCTTCCTGCCAATACCGTGTTGGTGGCGCGTCGGTTGCTCCCTTCGGATACGGTGTTTCTTTCCCGTGCTTCCACGGTAGCCGTGCTGGCCGAGTTTGCCGGTCCGGCCGCACATGCGGCGCTCCTGGCCCGCGAACTCGGTATTCCCTGTGTGGGTGGGATTCCTCAGTTGCTTGACACTGTTCATACGGGTGACCGGGTTCTTGTAGATGGGACAGAGGGAACGGCAGTGATCCACCCGGATTTTAACACTCTGGAGGTGGTCAAGAATTCTTTGAAGGATGTTCAATCACAGGGCAAAACCGTTGGGGGTATTCAACCAACGGAACGTAGGGTCACTTGGCAAGGGATAGAGATTTCTGTCATGGCCAACGTACGCAGTCGTGAAAACGTGGTACATGCCATGGAGCGTGGCGCCGATGGGATCGGACTCTTTCGCACTGAGCCCTTTTACATGGCCGCGAAACACCTGCCCACCGAGAAAGAGTTCGCCGCCTTTCTACGGGAAAGCCTTGCACCGGCACAGGGACGTCATATCGATGTGCGTTTGCTCGACATCGGTGCAGACAAGAATCCGATCTATCTCCATTTACCGCCGGAACCGGATCCCTTCCTGGGACGACGCGGCCTGCGGGTTTTGCGGGAGTATCCCGATCTTTTGGAGTCACAAATACGGGCTCTGTTGGAGGTGTCTCAGCAATATCCACTGGGAATTCTGATCCCCATGGTCACCTTGAAAAGTGATGTGGTGCAAATCGTGGAGCTGACGCATAGTCTGGCCGCTGACATGGGGATTGACGAGTTACCGCGTATTGGAGCAATGATCGAAACTCCGGCCGCGGCTTTGTCTATTGCCGTGCTCAAGCCTTATGTCGACTTTTTCAGTATCGGGTCCAATGACCTCACGCAATACACCATGGCTGCCGGACGAGAAAATCCGTTGGTCGTTGATTACTTCATCGACCACCACCCAACGATATTGCGACTGATTGAAATGGTGGTCTGTGAAGCCGGCGATACACCGGTCTCTCTTTGTGGCGAGTTGGCAGGGCGCATCGAGGTGATCTCCAGTCTACTCGAAACTGGAATTAAGTCGTTAAGCGTATCCGCGACCTTGGTTCCAACGGTGAAGGATGCCATAGACAAACTCGAACACTCAGGAGTAACCGTATGAATGTGCTTGATGATAAAACTAAGCTCCCGAATCAATCCCGGAGTGGTTGCTATCGAGTGTGGCAGCGATGTCGATATCAGGTTCGAGGTGAAGTTGCCCTCTATTTACTCTTTGCACCTCGCTTGCCCAGGAGGCGTCGATATCGCGGTGCCAGCGCAACTCGATATGCGTCGCGTGCGTGGCATCGCGCCGACCCCCGGATCAGGTCCGGTCCGTGGCAACGCGGATCTAGACACCGAAGGGTTGTTAAAGGACAGCCTCGCCGAGGGACATTGAGGTGTATTCGGCGTCTTTGAAAATGTTATCAACCAATGGTATTGGCGACTTGCCCTAAGAGGATATTTTATCTGTGAAATCTGTATCCCCCCACATTTCGTTGTCGTCGTTTTTTGTCTTAACGTATAAACCCTCTAATACCGGAGGGTAATGCCCTATGGAAAACCGTCCACAGTATGCATAATATCAATGCTTATCGTTAGTAGCACGGGTGTAATGAGAACTGGAATTTGTATTATGATCGGATGGAGGTTTACACCGATGATGTCGGTGTTTCGTTTGTGGCTAAGGAGGGGAGTTCTATATAGGGATGGGGGCGGTGAGACAACCGTTCCCGTTCCACTTTGATCATGGTCTTGGAAATGGATCGCGTCTTTGCCTGGTATACGACGAGGCAAGGTGCTGAATATTTACCGGCAAATCAGGCAGGGGATCTATTCCGTGGAGAATCGATTGGATGGGACCATCGATCAGATTCTGGAGGAACTTGTGACTTGAATGCGATGTTGCTTATAGCATCGCTTCTCCGAAGGAGGAGTGATTTAAGGAGAATACAAAGTGGACATATATGCTCACCCCAAAGGAATCATATTCATAAGCCAACCCCAACAAAGGCAGGAACAGGATGAGCTGAAAAGGGTCATCGACAGGGTACGCGAATGGATTAAATGTGACGTGATTGTCGATTTTTCCGATGTTGATTCCGCCAGTGGTGCCATGTTTAGTCAACTGCTCGAATTGCGACAGTTGTTGCACGAGAATGGATACCAGCTGGTCCTCTGTGGAGTTGCTCCGGTGATAAAAGGCGTTTTCGCAAGCGTTTGTCTTGAAGATGTGTTTGATTTTGTTAAAGACAAGTTTGCTGCTTTGGCTCATTTTCAAGCCATGGTGTGAAAATGAGCCAAAGGCCGAGAACATAAAAAAGGCCCTGTTGAAACAGAGCCTTCAAGGAACCGTTTGTAAGCATGCAACTCGACTAGATGGGAACTACATTATTGGCACACGGCCCTTTTTTACCTTGCCCGATCTCATAGGTGACCTTCTGATCGTCATTGAGATTCGCATAGCCCTCTGTCTTGATTTCGGAATGGTGGACGAAGAGATCCGCAGAACCGTCATCTGGACTGATAAACCCATATCCCTTGTTTTCATTGAACCATTTCACTGTACCTGAACTCACTGGACTACTCCTTGGTCCTTTTGGGGCCGTTTAACATGTTCTCCCGAATGGTTTGAGTTAGAAGGATTTCCCGAGAGATTGAAAATAGACTTCATGCCACTGACAGGAAGCTACTGTAGGCGTTGGTTTTTCTCTATAGGGTATTACCCTACCTCTGCCTTTCCATTCTAAGGAATGGTAGGGTAATACCCCGTAGTCAAGGGTAGTTCAAGGTCTAAGATATCAGTTGTCCTCGACATAAAATGTTTGGATATGGGAGATCTGAAAAATGTCGAGTTGTGACCGTCATTCAATCTGTTTTTTTAGGAAGGTCTTTTATGGAATCCGTGTTTGAAGTATCTCGCGCCCGAGGAAAGTTCGTCTCGGTTATGATTGCGTTATTGGTGCTTGTTGTGATCATTGGTGTACTGATTGTCAGTTCCCTCGTCAATATCGGGGGTGATGAGGTGGGTATCGTAAAAAAACGCTTTGGTGGGGGAATGCTCCCGGAGGGGCGGATATTAGCAGTCAATGGTGAAAACGGTATTCAGGCTCAGACACTATCTCCTGGATTTCATTTGTTCTATTGGCCCTGGCAGTATGAAATCACCAAGGAAAAAATGGTCCAGATTCAGGAAGGGGCTGTGGGCATTATCCAGGCCCAGGATGGACGTAGTCTGCCAGAGAATACGGTCTTTGCCCCGGAATGGAATAATCCGGACGAAATGATCAATGCTCAGTACTTTCTCGGCGAGGGGAATGGATACAAGGGGCCGCAGGTCTCCGTGTTGACACCCGGTACCTATCGACTTAATACTAAATTGTTTAAGGTTGTACAGGCCCCGGTGGTTAATGTCAAAACCGGTAGTGTGGCGGTGATCAAAAGCAATGTGGGAGATGTTCCAGACAGCAATGATCGTCTGGTGGATGTGGGACAGCGCGGCATTTGGCGGACTCCTAAGACGGAGGGCCAATACTACCTGAACACCCAGGCCTATGAAGTCACGATGGTCAGTATTCGCCAGACCAAAGTGAGTTATACCCAAGAACAGGAACTGGGCGAAGGATTGAACCAGCCACTGCGTCCCATTACGGTACGTAGTGCCGATGGATTTACCTTTCCCGTAGATGTACGCATCACTTATAAGATTGAGGCGGAAAATGCCCCCCGCGTGGTTGCCATGATTGGTGACGATGCATTGGTCCTGAATAAACTCGTGACGCCCAGAGTTCGCTCTACTTTTAGAGACAACGCAGAGAAGGTCAAGGCCTTGGGCTATGTACAGAATCGTTCCCAGCAGGGCCAACAGAGTGGCGCCATGCTCAAGACGGAACTTGCCCAGCATGGGATTACCGTCCTTGAGATCAGTATTGGCGATGTGGGCGACGAAAAGAGCCTGGGCGAATTGTTGAAAACTCAGATGGACCGCGAAATTGCCCTGCAACAACAATCCACCTTCGAGGAGCAACAGCGGGCGGCGGAAAAACAGAAAGATCTTTCCAGAACCGAACAGGAAGCCGAAGAAGAGATGCGGCTGGCCACCGCCACCTACAGTGTAAAAGTGGCGGATGAGGAGAAGAAGAAGGTGGTCATCGAGGCGGAAGCTGAGGCTGAAATGATCACTCTGGTCGCTCAGGCTAAGGCCCAGGCCTATCAGAAGATTTCCGAGGTCATTGGTGCCAATAATGCGGCCTTGCTTGAACTCATCAAGCTGGTCGCCAGTGAGAACATCGATATTACCCCGAATGTCATGGTAAGTGGCTCGACTTCTGCAGGGATGACCGATGCGTTGATGGGTACCATCCTGAAAGGCATGGTCAATTCAGATGCGGCGATACGGGTAACCCAGCCATCAACTGCCAACAAGCCATAGCCCCACATTCAGATGAGCCTACCAGTGGTAGCTGATTCTAGAAAATGGCAGGGTTATACCCCATAGAGGATGATCAAACCATGACATAGAATATGTATGACGGTATGTCTAATAAGAACCCCTGCGTTTTAAATAAAGGAAGCTATATATGAAACTCCCTGCACTGTTTATGGGTTTTCTTGATACCTATTGGATTTTTAAGATTGTGCAAAATGTCATTGATGAAAAACGCTGCCCCTATTGGCAGCGATTGTATTGGGCTCAAACACGCCATGTTAGATTCGATTTTGAGGTCATCACGGCCGCCCTCTATGCCTACTTGTTCCCCAAGGGGCTGCAAACAGTACCCGTTGTAATCTGACTATAGGGATAGCCTACAACTGCAATTCAAAAATAAAGGATAAAGAATCATGGGAGACAAAGGGAAAAAGGATAAAGGGAAACGCCAACAACAGAAAAAAAGCAAGCTTTCCCTCAAGGAGAAACGAAAGCACAAGAATCAGGTCAAAACCTCGGTATTGGTTCCTGAATAAGCCTCAGATTCAATGTGCAGGGTTTAGGTTGTTGTCTAACAGGTGGGATGTGCAGGTGATATTGAAATGTCGTCTGCGTAGAGTTTTTGTAATGTCATCAGTGATAGCAGCCAGGCTAATGTCGATTCCGCACCTTCATTTTGGCTGATACCATCGGCCATTAAACCATCCCTGCAACCGCCGGTTTTGGCGTCGTAGAGTAGCATGTTAAGGTCGTTTTGCCCTAGAAACCAGTTGAAACATGTGACGGCATGCTCGATCCAGATTTTTTCTTGGGTGAGATTAAACGCTTCCACACAGGCCTCAATCATAGCACAAGCTTCAATGGGCTGCTGATCGAAGCGTGCCTTTGATCCGTCTTTTGGATACCACCCGTGATTACCAATAGGAATAAAGTGGCCTTCTTCTGTTTGGAGGGTGAGCAGCCACTGGAGAGATTGAATCCCCATGTCGGTCATGTCACTACGCTGCATCCAATGTCCGGATAGTAGTAGGGCGTGTGGAAGTTTGCCGTTGGCGTAATTGAGGGAGTCTTCCAGCCAAGGCCAGGTCTTCTGGGTATTGTTTTTGAACTGATTGAAAAGACGAATAGCCAGAATGTCTCGAATGCGACGAACTTCGCTGTCACCGGCAAACTTGGCCAGGTAGCCATGCAGTCCGATCAGGGTAAACGCGATAGCACGAGGGGAATAGAAATTTTCTGTCACCTTGAGAGCCCGATTAAAAAGGGTGGTGGTCATGGCCAATTGTCCGGGGTGATCCAGATAGGTCACGACTTTACCCAGACTCCAGATTGCCCGGCCGTGGGAGTCTTCCGAACCAACCTCCTCCAACCATTGTCGGGCGTAGCTCATGAAATTCCGGAAGCGACCGGTTTCTTCATTGAAGGCAAATAACAGGAAACTAAGGTATTGATGACTCAGAGAATCATATAACTGGGTATCTGTCAGTGTGTATTTATGTCCCATGGCCGCGACCATGAGTGCTCTGGCATTATCATCGGTGCAATAACCATGGTTGCGATTGGGGGTGGTATAGGTGGCATGTTGTAAAATACCGGTATCGTCTGTCAGGGTGATGAGATGATCGAGTTTAAGTTCAGGCAAGTCAAAATGGGTGATGGATTTGATGTTTCTGATGTAAGTATGGCGGGGACGAGGATGTTGGGCTCGTTCGGATCTGACTTCGCTGAAGACCTCTAGATATTTTCGGGCCACTTCCTTCCAGATCGCCCTCCCGGCTAAAGGTGTAAGCTTTTTTTGCGAATTGTGTGACGGAGGCTCTCGTTGTCTAGAAGATCGATAATCTGATGGGCCATGGCCTGGGAATCTTTAAAAGGAACGAGTCTGCCACGTCCGTCCGCAAGCATCTCGGTCGCGTACCAATAGGGCGTAGAGCATAACGGCTTTGCCGGTTCCCATGGCGTAGGCTAGTGTCCCTGAGGTGATTTGAGTTTCTTCTAAATAGGGTGTTATGTAAATATCAGCGCTTCCGAGGAATTCACACAACTCTTTCAGTTCAACAAACCGATTTTGAAAAACGACATGATTTTTGAGCCCCAACTTGAGCACCCGTTGTTGTAGACTGATACGATATTCCTCGCCATGGCCTGCAGAATATGTGGATGGGTCGCTCCTAGGATGACGCACATTACCTCGGGGTGATGCCGGATGACATCAGGCAGGGCTTGCAGTAGAGTTTCAATACCTTTGTTGGGCGAGAGCAGCCCAAAAGTAAGCAGAACCTTTTTTCCTTCTAAACCAAATTGATCCTTATAAAAGTTAGGATCCATAAACGGTGTGTCTGGGATGCCGTGGTGGATAAAGGCAATTTTGTTTTCAGGAATACCGTATATTTCTTGAAGAAAGCCAATGGCCTTTTGGCTCATCACGACGATCTTGTCAGAGATATCCGTCAACGCACACATGACCTTTAATTGTTCAGGCGAGGGGCTCTTTAAAACCGTGTGTAGGGTGGTCACGATCGGCATGCGTAGCTCACTGAGGAGCCGCAATACGTGACTGCCGGCGTGTCCACCGAAGATGCCGTATTCATGCTGGACACTGACGATGTCGGTTTTGATTGATATTGAGGAATTCCGAGGCAACTGTGTAGTCGTTCAGTTTGTTCTGATTGATCTCGAAACGCACTTCTTCTGGATAAGCATACCCTTCGGGTTTGTCATTCATCGCCATGGCCCAGAAGTGAATGTTGGGGGCTTCCTCACGGAGGGCATTCAGTAAATCGGCCGTAAAGGTAGCAATTCCACATTTTCTTGGGGGATAATTGCCAAGAATCGATACCGAGCCTATCCCACGGCAATGATTAACCAGGGTGTTCATAAGCGTTTCCTGTCATCTAAGCCTGCTAAGGGATGGAACGCACCCGTCGGATCGAACTACAACTAAAGTGATTCATGTTGCAGGTAAGGCTTCATGCTCGCTCATCAAGGCTGTAATGCGTTCCTGGCAGTTTTCCACCACTTTGCGGAAATGGTAGCCGTAGATCGATAGGGTAACGGCCAAATGAAGGTACTGTGGCCTAGCGATGGACCAAGCGATCAGTTTCCAGAAGTAGCGACGTTGCCGGTTCCAGATGCCGATATGCCAGATGGATTTGAGCAGAGCGCGAAACTCGGGCAGGTGCAAATGAAACCGCCGGGTCTTGGGCAGCGGGCAGTTCTTGAAGAAGGTCAGGATACGCTCACAATAGTGTTGTTGGGAGTAGATGGTCTTGATTACGCGGTTGTATCCGTCCAGTAGTTGCTCCATTCCCATCTTGGGCCGGAAATTCATGGAACAGTCCATGTTGTCTCCGGTGACCGGACGGGTAAGTCGGCATTCCTGGGCCATCCGTTGATAGAGCTTGGTACCCCGAGGGGCATTCAATAGCCCGACCATGGCCGTGACCACTCCGCTGTTTTGGATGAACTGAATCAGGTTGTCAAAGATACTGTTACTGTCACTATCGAATCCCAGGATAAAGCCAGCCTGTACCTGGATACCGGCCTGCTGAATTTTAGTGACGCATTCTATCAGGTCGCGGCCTTTGTTCTGGAGCTTGTTGCATTCGCTCAGACATTGCTCATCTGGGGTTTCAATACCCACGAAGACGCAGTCGAAACCAGCCTTGACCAGATCTTGCATCAAACCCTCGTCATCGGCCAGATTAATAGAGGCCTGGGTATTGAAGGTGAAGGGGTAGCGTCGTTGTTTCATCCAGCCGGTCAGGGCGGGTAGCAGGTCGCGTTTAATCAGGGCTTTGTTGCCAATGAGGTTGTCATCAACGAAAAACACGTTGCCCTTCCAACCCTGAGTATGTAGGGCCTCCAGTTCCGCCAGGATTTGGTCGCTGCTTTTGGTGCGAATACGGTGGCCATAGAGCATGGTGATATCGCAGAAGTCACAATCAAAGGGGCAGCCTCGAGAGTATTGCACGGCCATGGAGGCGTATTTCTTCATATCCAGCAATCGCCAAAGCGGCATCGGGGTCTCGGTCAGAGTCGCTTTATCGCGGGTATTGTAGAGTTTTTTGGGGGTGCCGGTCTGTACGTCCGCGATAAATTGAGGCAGGGTTAACTCGGCTTCCTTGAGGATTAGATGATCGATTTGAGGGTACTCTTCCGGTTGACTGGTGAATAGGGGGCCACCCGCCACGATTTTGGTTCCCAGATTATGGCAGCGTTCAATAATTTGTTTGACCGAGGTCTGCTGGATTACCATGGCCGTGATGAACACATAGTCGGCCCAGCGAATATCACGGTCGCGCAGGCGGGATACATTCATATCCGTCAGTCGCAGATTCCATTCTTGTGGCAACATGGCGGCGACCGTCAACAGCCCCAGCGGGGGTAGGGTGCATTTTTTACCGATAAACTTCAGGGCGTTTTTAAGGCTCCAGAAGGTCTCGGGCACTTCGGGGTTGATCAGTAGGATCTTCATGGCATTTACCCTAGTCATTGTTTTGAAAGATTCGTGAGCCACTTTAGAAGAGAGATGACAGTGAAGGGTGGCACTCACAGTGGGGGTAAACGACCTCAGGGCAAATGTCGTCCGACAAAAGACTTTGTCAGGTCAATTCAGGCTATTTCTATATGGACTATACGCCTTGAATTAATAATAAGCAAGATTATTCGTTGTTGATGTGTGAGCCAGAAATCAGGGCCTCGCCTTGTTCCGGGGGGACGGGAAAGGTCCACGGCATCCGGTTGTCGTATTAACCTTGTATTACGGTGGTTAACTGGGTATGCTGAGATTCAGCATTACCTGTTTTAATACGATGTGATGCGTTGAGAACGCTGACTCCTTAAGCATCCCAACCTCTTCACAGCACCTGTTTTCCTTTATAGACAGCTTTGATCCGCTGGTATGCATAGCTTACAGACGGGTTAGGTATTGAGGTTTCTATGATAAGTCATAACGATCAGGAGCAGCCGTCTGTTCGTCCTATAAAATTTTATTCCGATTCACCCCACTTGCTCCATCGGTTTGACGAGAATCCCAAAATTCAAGCCTTGATTCATCGTGGTCAGGTCAACGGGAGCCTGACCTATGATGACATTGCCGAAGGATTGGCATCCAGTCAGCTTAGTGAGTCCGAGATGACGACCTTGCTTGCCAGTTTGGATGATCTGGGGATTCAACTGGTCAATAACGATGACGAAGAGGACTCTTCAGAGACTCTATTTGATCAGAATGTTGAAACTATTGGCTCTGGTCGTGAATCTGTTGATGACGACTTGGAGGAGGTTTTAACCGCTAACAGTTCTCAGCGTATCGATGACCCCGTCCGCTTATACCTCAAGCAAATGGCACAGATCCCGTTGCTTTCAAGAGACGATGAAATCGCCTTGGCCCGTATGATTGAGGTCACCCAAATGGAATTTCGGCGGCGTCTGTTAAGATCTGATTACTGTATCCAGGCGGCATCGATTCTTCTACGTGAAGTGAAAGAGGGGCCCCGCAATCTTCAGCGTACGATCAAATCTGAAACAACACCACAGACCAATCCCTCAGTGGTTGCAAAACGTATTCCTGTCAATCTCGCAACCATCCGAAAGCTCTCTGTTGTAGATCAGACTCTTTTTTTACAAATTCAAGCAGCTCCAGAGGTTTCTTTCGTAAAAGATGACATTCGACATTTCAAGCGGAACCGTCGAAAAAAAACCATGTTATTAGAAGAATTGCATTTGCTCACGAGTCTACTGAAGCCCATTTATCATCGTCTTCAGGGGATTAATGCCAAAATGCAAGAATTGAATGCAATCTTGAAGGAGGGTGTGACTCCTCATATGCCTATTGAAGATCTGAGGTGTGTACAAGAAGAGCTACAAGGGCTGCAAGAGATGGTTTTGGAAACACCCCAACAACTGGAACGGAGGGTCCGCTCCATTAACCAAGCCTATGCGAACTATGATGAGGCCAAACAGGATTTATCTGGAGCCAATCTGAGATTAGTGGTTTCCATCGCCAAAAAATATCGATATAGGGGAATCTCCTTTCTTGATCTTATCCAAGAGGGGAATATCGGACTCATGAGGGCCGTGGATAAATTCGACTATCGACGGGGCTTCAAGTTCAGCACCTATGCGACTTGGTGGATTCGTCAAGCCATCACCCGGGCCATTGCAGACCAAGGCCGTGTCATCCGGATACCGGTTCATATGATCGAGGCCATTAGTCGTTTACGAACCGCTGATCGAGATCTCAAGCAGGAACTGGGGCGAACACCCAACTTGGAAGAAATCGCCCAACGAATCGATCTTCCCTTAGAAGAAACACGTCGTATCTACAATGCGGCCAAACATCCGCTCAGCATCGATTTGTCTATAGGTCAAAGTGAGAATGGTCAATTTGTTGATCTGATTGAAAACAACCAAGTCGCGTCTCCGGTTGTTTCTGCAAACCAAGCGATGCTGAGGGAAAGTATTGAGACGGTATTGGGTACTTTGACCTATCGTGAACGGGAAATTATTCGTTTACGTTTTGGACTTGGCGATGGGTATACCTATACCTTGGAGGAGGTGGGTCGGGTCTTTAAGATTACCCGAGAACGTATTCGGCAAATTGAAGCCAAGGCCATTCGAAAGTTGAAACATCCCTTACGTGCAGTCAAGCTTCAGGGCTTCCTGAATCCTTAAGGATGGGGGCATCAAGGGGGACACGTCTCTGATTGAGGCCCCCGGGGCCAAAATGTCGTGGAAACCTCCCCTCATCTGGGCTAAGATAGCCTCTTCTCAAATGGTTATTTGGATGAATCTATGAGTCGAGGCATTACTTTACAGACGCCCTTGAGCGATGACGAGGTCAAGGCCCTCAAGGCCGGGGATCAGGTCCTGCTCAATGGGCCCATCTATACGGCCCGCGATATGGCCCACCAGCGGCTCTGTGGGCAGATCGAACGGGGTGAGGACCTGCCCTTTGACCTGACCGGGGCGGTGATCTATTTTGTCGGTCCCACACCGGCCCGACCTGGGCGGGTGATCGGGGCGGCCGGGCCCACCACCTCCTCGCGTATGGATCCCTTCAGCCCCATCTTGCTGGGTCTGGGACTCAAGGCCATGATGGGCAAGGGGTATCGCGACGAATCCGTGCAAAAGGCTATGGTCGAGCATGGGGCCGTGCATCTGGCCACCCTGGGTGGGGCCGGGGCCTTACTCAGTCAGCATATTACTGCGGCCGAAATGGTGGCCTATGAAGACCTAGGCACCGAGGCCATTCGCAAGTTAACCGTCAAAGATTTTCCCGCCGTGGTGGCGTATGACGCCCACGGCGGCTGTGTATATAACACTTAGGATTCAGGAGTCAGAACTCTGGAATCAGAATATGAAATAAGGATTGTTTGCTTATGAAAGTAGCATTGGTGGGTTTAACCCAATCGGGCAAGAGTACGTTATTGGCGGGGATCAGCGGTAAGGCTGTGCCTCCTGTAGGAGTCGTGGCTATTGATGAGGCCATCGTCCCGGTTCCGGATGAACGCGTGGATTGGTTGGTGACACACTACAATCCCAAGAAGACCGTTCTGGCCACGGTCGATTGTTTGGATGTGCCGGGCTTTAGCTTTTTGGACGATCATGGTCGTTCCGCGGCCCAACGACTCGTTAACCAGATTCGTACGGTCGATATGATCGTATTGGTGGTGCGAGCCTTTGAGGATGCCAGTGTCCCGGCCTATCGTAATAGCGTCGATCCCGTGCGTGATCTGGCTGAACTTCGTACCGAACTGTTGCTGTCCGACCTGGAACTGGTGACCACCCGTATCGAGCGTCTGGAAAAGCAGGTGCACAAGCCCACCAAGACCCAGGCCCGTGACAAGGCCGAGTTGGCTTTGCAATTGAAACTACAAGACGCCATCGAGTCGGAAAAACCCATCAGTTCGGCCGTAGAGACTGAGGCGGAAAAGGAAATCATCAAATCCCTCAACTTCCTGACCCTCAAACCCATGGCTGTGGCCATTAACGTCGGTGAGGATCAACTCGATCAGACATTCGATTTCTCTAGC
The DNA here is from genome assembly GCA_963662565.2 of Sedimentisphaerales bacterium. Lineage (GTDB taxonomy): Bacteria > Planctomycetota > Phycisphaerae > Sedimentisphaerales > Anaerobacaceae. The sequence continues at coordinate 330,689 of CAXXXG010000039.1, forward strand.
GTCATTGATGATACCGTACCGGTGGTGACCCTCAGTGCCAAGCTCGAACACGAACTGAGCCAGCTCGACGAGGAAGACCGTGCGGTTTTCATGGAAGACCTCGGTATTGAAAGCACGGCCGCCGGTAAGTTCCTCAATAGCTGCTATAAGACCCTGGGCCTCATTAGCTTTTTGACGGTTGGCCCTGATGAAGTGCGGGCCTGGACCCTCGAGAAGGATACCATCGCTCTGGAGGCCGCGGGCAAGATCCACAGTGACATCAAACGCGGCTTCATTCGGGCCGAGACCTTCAGCTACGACGACCTGCGTGAACTGGGGGATGAAAAGGCCCTCAAGGCTGCGGGTAAGATCCGGCTCGAAGGCAAGGAATACGTGGTTCAGGATGGGGACATTTTGAATTTCAGGTTTAATGTGTAATTTTGGTTCACGGTTTCAGGTTCACGGTTCACAGTTGATTTAGCGTCTTCTTTTTAACCGTGAACCGTGAACGGTGAACCTCATAACCAAGGTTTACTATGAAATCAGTTCATCTCACCGGTATACGCCAGATGGCCATCGAAGAGGTACCCGATCCCGTTAGGCCGGGGCCCAATGAAGTCCTGTTACGCATTCGCAGCGTAGGTATCTGCGGTTCGGACGTGCACTATTATGAAACCGGACGCATTGGCGATCAGATCGTGCAATATCCCTACAGTGTCGGCCATGAGTGTGCTGGAGAGGTTGTCACGGTTGGTTCGGCTGTCACTGGACTGCAAACCGGTGATCGTGTGGTCATCGATCCGGCCATGCCCTGTCTGGAGTGTGATCAATGCAAGGCCGGGCGTGAGAATACCTGTCGGGAATTGCTGTTCCTGGGTTGTCCAGGACAGGCCGAGGGTTGTTTGAGTGAGCTAATGGTCATGCCCGCTCACTGCTGTTTCAAGATGCCTGAGTCCATGACCTATGCCCAGGGTGTACTCTGCGAACCCCTGGCTATCGGGCTCTATGCTGTGCAACAGGCCAAGATCAAGCCAGATATGGATGTGGCCATTTTAGGGTCCGGTCCTATTGGGCTCAGTTGTCTGGTCTGTGCTCAAGCAGAAGGGGCAAGTGGACGCTATGTCACGGACAAGCGTGATTATCGTCTCAAGCTCGCCCAAGACCACGGAGCAACCTGGGTCGGCAATCCGGATCGTGATGACATTGTCTCGGCCATCAACCAGGCTCAGCCCGCGGGCATGGACGTGGTCTTCGAATGTGCCGGTGAACAGGATACCGTCAATCAAGCCATGAGCCTGCTCAAACCTGGCGGTACCCTCATGCTTATCGGTATTCCCCGTGTCGATGAAATCGCTTTTCCTATTCATACCATGCGTCGTAACGAAATTACCGTAGTCAATGTCCGTCGTCAAAACCACTGTACCCAAACCACCATCGATTGGGTGGCCAGTGGCAAGATCGATGCGGACTTCATGGTTACCCACACCCTGGGCTTGGCTGACGTGCAAAGGGGTTTTGATCTGGTGGCCGATTATCAAGACGGCGTGATCAAGGCCATTGTGGAGATGGACTAGTTGTTAGTGTGGTAGATGAAAGCTATTCTAATACGTAATCGAGGAGGAGATTTAGCAACTTATTGACAGGGGGATGGTATTTCTATATGATAAGTCTAGAATTATGCCGGTGGGGTGGGAGAGTGAAATCTCTGGTAGAAGGGTATGAAAAAAGAAGATCCTGCAGTATCCCCCCGAGAGCCTGATGGTAATCTTGGGGAGCATCACAATTCAGATCAAATTCCGAATACGGTTCCGTCTGAAGAGTTTTATCAAATGGCCCTGTATCACTCCATTCAAGGTCACATTGTCCTGCAGGATGATGTGATTATTTTTGTCAATCAGGCCTTTGCTGACATGCTGGGGTATACCATTGCTGAGATGTTGGCCATGAAAATGAGTGAACCGGTTCCTTTTCTTTATTCGGAAGGTCAGGCCTTGATCCTCCAACGCTACCAACAACGACTGCGCGGTGAACCCGTGCCTTCGATGTATCCCATTCGTTGTCTTCATAAAAATGGAGGGATTCGTTGGGTGGAGTTGTCGGCTAAACGTATCATGTTGCGTGGGCGTCCGGCGGTTCAGGCCGTGGGTGTGGATATTACCGATCGCAAACGAGCCGAGGGTGAACTTAAACAGAGTGAAGCCCGGATGCGTCTGGCCTTGGATGTGCAGGGGGCTACGATATGGGATTATGATGTAAAAACTCGAAAAATGTATGTTGACGACAGGGCGAAAGTAGGTCTCGGATTGTCGAGGGAAAGTGACTTGTCCTTACAATCTTCTGATTATTGGCATACGGTAGTCCATCCTGAAGATTTGCCTCGGGTACGAGAGGCTATGGCACAACATCTTGCCGGAGAAACCTCCTTTTTAGAAGTGGATATGCGTGTACGGCATGTCGAGGGGCACTATCTTTGGAGTCGGACGCGGGCCATGGTTATTGAACGCGACGAACAAAGTATGCCTAAGCGTGTGATTGGTACGGCCATCGACATCACCGATCGCAAACGAGATGAACAACAATTGGTCCAATATCAAGAACGTCTCAAGGCCTTGGCCACGGAGTTGGTCAAGGCGGAGGAGAGGGAGCGAAGAAAGATTGCGGCCACCTTGCATGATCAGATTGGACAGAATCTGGTGTCCTGTAAATTGATGGTCGATAGCATTCTCCTGGAGCAACCGATGCAACCCCTGGTCAAGGTGAGTCATATTCTAGGGCAAGTCATTGAGCAGACCCAAAGTCTTAACGAAGATCTGGCCAGTCCGACGCTCTATGAATTAGGACTCATTCCGGCTTTGGAGGAATGGTTGGAAGAGGTGATGGCTTCACCCCTTCATGATCTCGTGATTAGTCTCCATCAGGAGGGCTTTCCTGAAATAGAGGATCAGGACCTCAAGGCATTGCTGTTTCGGACGATCAAGGAATTGGCGTTCAATGTGATTAAGCACGCCCAGGCTCGGAAACTTAGGGTGGAGTTGGTCGGAGGGGCCCAATTTGCCGAAATTTTAGTGACCGACGATGGCAAGGGTTTCGACTATGAAAAGACGCGTTGTCAAACCGGGCAGAAAGGAGGCTTCGGTCTTTTCAGTATCCGTGAACGTATTGAAAATCTGAATGGAATCTTCGAGGTGAAGTCTGAACCGGGTCAAGGTGCCTGTATCCGATTGGGAATCCCCTCCCGATCCAACAGGGACGGCTAATCACGAACTCTGTGATCAATATTAACGCCTATGAAAGATCGAATAGAACGATTACAACAGCAACTTGAAGTCAATCGAGATATCAATGTCCTCAATACAGAGGCATTGCCAACACTGACGGTCGATCCTTGTTTTATGAGGATGCTACAACAGGCCCGTCGAGGTGACCTTGCCCCTACGGAACTCGATGAATTAATAGAGAATGCCGTGCATGGCTGTATTCGTGCCGTGTTGCGTATCAACCAGTACCTCGTCATCAATTCGACTCAACAGAAGCGATTGGCAGGCATCTATCGTCGCACCTGGGATCTGCTATGTCACGCTGATGATATCGAAAGCATTCTACGCCATGAGCATTATCCGGCACTTAGCGTGTGGGTCGCTGAATTGTACCCGCCCCATCTGCTTGAACCCCTGTCTCGACAACCCGAAATCCGGGCCATTACCTGTGCCGAATATTCGGCCTCACTTCAATGCGAGGTATTGGCGATTCATCCGGAAGATCTGGTTGAACCCATTCTCGATATCGGGTGTGGCACCCATGCCTCCTTGGTGACCTATTTACAGTCACGGGGTAAAGAGGTCTATGGCTTCGATCGTTTAGTGGAACAGCCAAGTGATATTGTCACACAATGTGATTGGTTTACCTATAATTTTTTTCAACGCCCTTGGGGGACAGTCATTTCTCATATGGCCTTCAGTAATCATTACCGTTATGCCATTCATCACGACCCTGAGTTGAAGCAAAGGATGGAGGGGGTTTTTGTGCGGATCCTACAGTCGTTAGCCCCACAGGGGTGTTTGATCTATGCCCCGGGATCCGATGAATTGGATGCATGGATTGATGAAGGTCGCTATGGACTGGAGACGTTGGCGATTCTCCCCGGTAGTACCCTGAAAAAGATCAGGCGTCTTTAGTTCGAAGCTTGCGTATCTCATGTCAGCTCGGGAAAGATTTAGGACTTGATCTTTATCTAACACGCCGGTAGGGTTGCTTCGACCACCCGAGTCCTCGCCATGGACCCCGTATCCGGCTGTGGTGCTATCCAAATTGAATCCTCTGTAGGCATTATGCTTGGAAAGAGAAGTGGCCTTGACTGAAACCCAGTTGCCTCGAACACCGCAAGAAAATCTTGTCAATGAAGTCTATACGACGGTTGATGAGGCCACCGCTTGTGAACTGGAACAATTGTTTCGGGAACAGGGCCTCGTTCCAACTTGTCAATTGGGTTGTAGTCATTGTTGTCGCTTTCATATCCTGGCCAACATAGCCGAGGCCCATACCTTGGTCCAGTATCTCAAACGCGAACTGTCCGACATTCAGATGGAAGCCTTACGCCAGCGTACAAAACAGTGGCATGAATGGGACAATTCCAGGCCAGGTCGGATGCCGTCTGGCCATATCCGCACAGACATTGATATTTCACAATACGAACATATCTGTCCCTTATTAGTACAGGGGGAGTGCCTGGCTTATCCTGTTCGTCCAATGGTGTGCCGAACCCACTTCGTCTCTTCGCCTGCCTGTCTATGTGATGCCATCAACGATCCTGAATCTACCGATGAGCCCCCTCGTGTATTGGATGCGATTGTGATAGCAACCGAAGCCTTGGCCTTGCCGATTCAGGAGTCTATTGAGGCAGAGGGGTTGGACTTCTCCCGCTCCTTGATGCTGCTACCCCATTGGCTGGCGATTCAAATGGATTGGGATTTTGCTTTGTTCTATCCTTAGTGAGGCGATAAGGTGTAGATGATAGGGGCTGAATTATCAAACCGTTGTGGACATAGGTTAATCCCTCAATCCCAGTCCCATGCAATTGGCATAGTAGGTCACGGCTGCCGGCCAATCCGAGAAAATACCAATGATGCCCACCTGACGGGCCAGCACATCCAGCACGGTCATCTTGTCACCTTCGTTGTCGATGACATGGCTAATGGTACGGTAATACGATTGTCCCGCTCCACCTTGTCGCAGGTTCGATCGTTCAAAGGTCCAGGTGATGATCCCCAATCCCGCGTCACTGGCGGCTTGGGCGTAGGCCGAAGGCACGATCTCGTTATGATCGTTGACCGTCAGCAACGCCCAAATGGGTGGGGCCACGATTTGCACACCCTGATCGGCCAGTTCCTGGAAGTTTGTGTCTCCCCAGGTGTTGGGGTCCTGATTGTCGAAGCCGTCCTGGTTATAACTGCCGCCTAGATATACACCTTGTTGACCGAATTCGGGCTCGTGTTGAATCCAATAGAGCAGGGCGTTCAGGTCAAAGGTCTGGGCGAAGACCTGGTTGGGCTCGATCCCGGCGGCCTTGTATTCGTCGATCATCTGTTGGGCAAAGTCTTCTTGGGTATAGCCGCCCTGGTAGGGCATGGTCACACTGGGGACCTTCAACTCGGGTGTCATCTTCATGCCCAGTTGTTGGAATAGCTCGATACTCTCGGCATGGGTCATGACCGTGCCGTGGGCATTGTACAGGTCCGTGCGCCAGCTTGGCGTGCCCTGCAGGTATTCCTCCACGGTGGTGGCGTAGGGGTTGTAGCCGTCCATCTTGCCCTTGAGCCGTTTGAATTCTTCGGCCGTGATATCCGTACAGCAGCATTGGGCCGAGGCCTTTTTGGTCAACTTGCCATCGGCATCGAACTGGGCCGGGCTAAAGGGTTCAGAGCACTTGGCCGCCAGTTCCGGGATGGCCAGGATATTGGTAGTGGTGTGCAGGTCACACTGGGAGTGACGACAGACCAGCACGCGATCCTGGGTAAAGGTGACGTCGCATTCGCAGATGCCGGCCCCCATACGGGCCGCGGCCTGGTAAGATTCACGCGTGTGTTCAGGGAATTGTAGACAGGCCCCACGGTGTCCGATGGAAAAATCACTGCGTCGCAGGGGGCCTTGGTAGTGTTGTAATGTTTGCTTGAGGGTCCCCTCGTCCATATCCGAAACGAGATAATAAGGCCTGGGCCCTAATTGAATCGAGTGGTCTGCCCACAACGTGGGGATTAAAATGATCACGATGGAGAAAAGCAGACCGCATTGATTAAGCTTGAATGAGTGGGGCATCAGAACTCCTCTAAACGAGACTCATTTTTATATCGGTGAACATGTAGCTAGCTAACGTGATTATAGGGTGCCAATGTTAGAGGAGATTTGGCGTTTAGATTTGGAGGGCTGGGAGACTTTGAATATTTTGAAGCAATGTCCTGTCGTTGCTATGGCAGGGCATTTTAATTTGAAAGGAGAATTAGCTGATTTCACTAACATCCGTTGCGTACAGACCGGGATCAAAGCAATGGTTTTTGAGGTTTCTCAGAAAAGAGAGGCCATCTTTAGGGGTGAACGTATGATGTTGCTTGTCTTCAATGCCACGTTTCAGGTAGGCCTGGAAAATTCTGGTCAACCCTTGATACTTCACGGTTTTTCCGTCGAAAAGGATGCGTCCGTATTCTTCTTCTCTCTCGTCCCGTTGTCTCATCAGTTTGACAGTATACATCGCATAATCCCTTACTTTACTTGATAATCAGTGCTAATATCGAGGATTCTCGGTGAGGTTTACTACGATGTATTCGGGTTGTCAAGCGAGCGTTTGGAGGGCTCAAAGGTCAAATAAAAACAAGTCCGGAAATGGCTTCAACAGATCTGGATTAGAACCCATTAAAGGTGTATGTTAACCTGAATCTAACACAAAATTAATATGTAAAACTATGCCAATTCAGAGCCCGATGACGATGTCGTCGCCTTAAGCTTGGCGTGTATGAGTGCTTGTACCCAATCCTGTCACCAGGGCGTAGATGAAGCTGTGCCTAGTTCATGACACTCAGGTGCTCTTCCAGCCAGTCTTCCTCATTATAGCTATTGGATTCGTGTTCACATTTGAGGTGCTCGGCCAATTCCCGAATGGAGTCTGCTTCAAAGCCGCATTCATAGCATTTCCAACAATCGCCATGAAAACAGGGCAGGGTGTGACGGCTGTGAATCAGTTCGGCAATGATGGAAAGTTCGTCGCAGCTCAAGAAGTGGTCGCCCAGGGTTGATTCGCGTTGCTGATGAAAACGATTCATAGGTTCATACCTCCATGTAAAGGCCAAAAAGTTGATCGTAATTATTGATCATGAGGATAGGACATGGATGTTATCGGCCTATTAGTCCAATGTTAAATTATGGTTATCTTGGCAGCCTGAAGGAGAGGTTTAAAACCGAAACCTTAATGAGAGCCTAACAAAGAATCCATACCATCATAATCGTTCGATTCAATCAATGTCTGGTTGTAAGAGCTGGAAATTACTCTCGCAACGTATTTAGGTTGAAATTAAGGCATTAAGACAACGAGATGAGTGAAGATATTTTCATCAGCTTTACCATCGGCTTCCTGGCCACCTCACCCGGAGGCCCCATGGGCTCGCTCTGTATGCGTCGGGCCATGATCCAGGGGTTTCATTCAGGATTCAATTCAGCCTTGGGAATTGCCTTGGCCTATCTATTCTGGGCCTATGTGCCCCTGCATGGATTGGGTACGCTCTCGCATTGGATCGAACGGCAACACCTACCTCTGCAAATCGGGATTGGGCTGCTCGCTTTGTTCAAGCCTTCGACTAATAACGCTCCCACACCAAACAAGGGACGTTGGGCTGGATTCGTCTCCACCTTCCTGGTGGTTTTCCTAAACCCGGCGACCTTACTCACCTTGACCTTGTTGTTCACCTATAGCATTCAAAAAGCCAAACACAAAATCACCGATGGCGTCTTCAAAAGGATCTCGCACCTGTCCGCATTTGGGATACTGGTCTTTGGCGTGATTATGTGCTGGTGTGCAGTTTAGATTTAGGCTGAGGCTGGGCATCATTGAGGCCTTAATTTTTCGAAATGTACTCCGGAATGGACCCACGTGGCTGCCCGGGCCTTCGTATGGATAATGCCTTTGCTTCGATTACCTTTTTTCGCAGGGGGGTGGCATGCTTACGCTGGCGTAAGCATGATTTTTGAGCGGGAGTAAGAAGTGAAATCAAATTGCATGCTTACCCTTCGGCTGGCACCCAATTTGTTTTGTCCTATACTGTTGCAAGGCGTATTGCGGCCCAATCTCAGAACTCACCTAACCCAATGCTATAGGCCTTGTCTGCTCGCTCATGACGCAGCAGTAACTGGATATCCGGGACCAGCGATGCGGGCAAGATCAGTCGCAAAGACATATCTTCCTGCAATTGCAGGGGGACCTCGATGTCATCTCCAATCAGACCTGTGATAGACACGATCTCTATGAGGCTTTTTTCGTCGGGGTAGAACTGGAGGGTAATAATTGTGCGATCGCTGTGCTCAAGGTCCTGCTCCTGATGGATGCGTAGATCGAAGCCGTGATTGAGTATATTGCTGCGCGATAGTGGGGTGGGAGTTGTGATTCAAATATAATGGGATTTTTCCTTTTGGTTCTGATTCGTTCCGGCCGAAACCGAATTGTCGACTATATTTTTGCATAAAGACGCCGGTTTAGGTATGATATGAGCTAAGAGATCCAACACTGGCTTAGGGGCCGGTGTCTTAAGAGACGCGACGATCTAAATATTGAAGGAGTCAGGGGATGCATAATCGACACGGTCGATGGAGCTGGATTTGTGTTTTAGTGGTGTTATGCATGGGAGCGGGAGCATGGGGCCAGGTCAGGCTCAATGAATTCATGGCCTCTAACGACCAAACCCTGTTGGATTTGACCGGTCAGGCGGATGATTGGATTGAAATCGCCAATACCTCGAACCAGGCCGTGGATCTGGCGGGTTATTACCTGACCGACGATCCCAACGAACCTCAGCAGTGGCAATTCCCATTAGACCAGTCGGAGTTGACTGTGATTCCCCGTAAGGGCTATCTGATTGTCTGGGCGGACAATGATGTCGTAGAGGGTGAACTACACGCCAACTTCAAACTCAGTGCCTCAGGGGAGGCCCTGGCCCTGGTCGCCACAGATGGGCAGACCCTATTGGACAGCCTGGAGTTTCCCAGCCAACAAGAGGATGTTTCTTTTGGCCGTCATCCGGATGATGAGTCGTTGTGGGTCTATATGGATGAACCCACTCCCATGCAGGCCAATGCCACGGGTTATCTTGGTGATGTCGATGATACTGAGTTTTCGGTGGATCGTGGGTTTTACGATAATCCTATTACGGTGATGATTACCTGTGACACGATAGGGGCCTCGATTGTCTATACCCTTGACGGTAGTGATCCGGCCACGTCGTCATCGGCACAGACCTATACTGCTCCCTTGACGATCAATAGCACGACTTGCCTGCGGGCCTATGCCACGAAATCAGGATGGCGTCCCAGCAACGTAGACACCCAGACGTATCTCTTCGTAGACGATATCATTGCTCAAACCCATCAGCAGGCCTTGGCTGCAGGGTACCCCAGTCAGTGGACCGGTTACACCGCGGATTATGGTATGGATCCTGAAATCACCGAGAGTGGTGACTATCGCGACTTGATGGAAGAGGCCCTGACGTCCTTGCCGGTTATTTCAGTGGTCACGGATAAGGATCATCTCTTCGGTAGCCAAACCGGGATCTATACCCATCCCGAAGAAGAGGCCAGTGACAGCGACAAACTCGAATGGGAACGACCTGCTTCGGCTGAATTGTTCACCTTGGACGGCAGCCTTGAATTTCAATTGAATTGTGGAGTGCGTTTACAGGGTGGTCATTCTCGTAAGCCTGAGAAGTCTCCCAAGCATGCCTTTAGCCTGCGTTTTCGTAGCCTCTATGGTCCGAGCAAATTGAACTGCAAGCTGTTTGGTGAGGATTGGCCGGTGGACAGTTTTGATACTCTGCATTTGCGTGCGGGGTTCTGCAATAACTGGATTCATCACCAGGCCAATCAACGTGAACGTGCCCAACATATCCGCGATCAATGGATGCACGATGCCATGATCGATATGGGCAATCAAGACGGTCTTCAGGGGATCTACGTGCACCTCTATCTCAACGGCCTGTACTGGGGTGTCTATTGCCTGCACGAACGCCCGGATGCAGATCACTATGCGGCCTATCACGGCGTCGATGCCGACCTGGTCGATGCGGTTAATGGCGATCCGACCTATGTCATTAGTGACCCGCTCAACAGCGGTTCGGTCTCGGATGGCTCCATTGAGGCCTGGCTGGAGTTACAGAACGTGGTAGCCCGGGGTAACTGGACCGCGATCCAAGAGCAGATGGATGTGGACAGCTTTATCGACTGGATGATCCTGAATTATTATGCCGGGATTACGGATATCAAACGCGGAACCAACTGGCGGGCGGCCGGAGGAGGCGTTGACCGTCTGCCTTGGCACTTTTACAGCTGGGATGCCGAGCACGTCATTGAAGAACTCAGTCAGTCGGGCATCGGTTCAGAAGACGATCCTTCTGGTTTATTTGGTTATCTAATGACAGTTGAGGGCTTTCAAATGCGTTTTGCCGATCGACTGCGTAAGCATCTCTATCATGAGGGTGCTCTCACCGCTGAGAATAATATTACCCGTTGGGAGGCGCGCTCGGATGAAATTCAATTGGCCATGATTGCCGAGTCGGCCCGTTGGGGAGACTATCGGCGCGATGTGCATTCCTATGCCGCTGGCCCTTACAATCTCTATACCGTTAACGACTATTGGCTACCGGAACGCGAACGTATTTTAGAAGATTATTTTCCCTATCGTACCAACCTCGTTCGCAATCATATGGTCAGTCGTGGCTGGTATCCTGATATTGATACCCCTGAGTTTGATATCGATGGAACGGCTCAACACGGTGGGCAGCTCGAGAAGGGGCAACTCCTGTCGATGCGCCCGACCAATCAGGATATCGTCTACACCCTGGAGGGTTCCGATCCCTTGATCATCGACGGGGACGATGGCGGAGATCTCTTTAGTGCGATGTTGATCGAAACCGCAGCAGAAAAGCATGTGTGGGTGCCCACCTCCAACATCGGCACCGGCTGGCGTCAACGTACGTTTGACGATTCGTCCTGGATCGACGGCACACCGGTCAACACCTCGGCCAGTGGTGGGGTGGGGTATGAAATGGGTTCAGGCTACGAAGATGGCATCAGCTATGACGTGCTCAATCAGATGTTCTATGCCCAGACGTCATGCTATATCCGTATTCCCTTTACGGCCAGTCAATCCGATCTGGATCGGATCGACAGCTTGAATCTGCGAGTCCTCAGTGATGATGGTTTTGTGGCCTTTCTCAATGGTGTGGAGGTCGCTTCGATCAATGCACCCACGTCGTTGAGTTGGAACAGCAATGCCACCGGTAGTCAAGAGGCCGATGATTGGTTGACCTTTAATATCAGTGATGCTCTCGGAGAACTCCAAGTCGGTGACAACGTCCTGGCGGTTCAGGCCTTGAATCGTTCGACCGACAGTTCCGACTTCCTCTTCTCTACAGAATTGATTGGGCAGGAAGGCGGTGGCAGTGGTGAATTGTCACCAGCGGCCCAATGGTATTCGCAGGCGATCACCCTGGATCACAGTGTCGTGGTCAAGGCCCGTTCCCGTGAAGATGGAGACTGGAGTGCCTTGACCGAGGCCGTCTATGGCGTAGGGCCGGTGGCCGATTCGCTACGCATCACGGCCTTGATGTATCACCCGAGCGATCCCAATGCCGAGTTTATCAAACTGACCAATATCGGTTCGGAGTCGATCAATCTCAACCTTGTGTCCTTTACCCGTGGCGTGCGTTTGACCTTGGGTGACGTGGAGCTGGCCTCTGGGGCCTCGACCTATGTCGTGCGTGATCAAGCGACCTTTGAGGCAACCTATGGCACGAGTGTTGACGTGGCCGGTGAATATCAGGGTAACCTGGACAATGGTGGTGAGCGGATTACCCTGGAGGATGCCGTGGGTACGGTTATTCTAGATTTCCGCTATGAAGACGATTGGTATCCCAGTACCGATGGTGACGGGCAGTTTTTAGAGATCAGAAATCCCCATGCGGATCCCGATACCTGGTCGGATCCGTTGTCTTGGCAGGAAGATTGATTCTCCTGTTTCTAGTGAGGCAAGGTGGGAATTGCTGGCTTGCCTCGTTACGACAATATTAGGATTGCGCTAATTTTTTAAATCCACACAAAATGCTAGGATTTGCCATTGACTCGGTACCTTCAGATTCAGTACTGTAAAAGTATAATCTGTTGAGTAGGAGTCATCATGATGATATCAAGCGCTTTGCCTGAAACCCTGGATCGTCAATGGAATGTCTTGACCCTCCTTTTATTTCTGGTCTTGATTGTACCTGCCATTGCTTTTGCAAACAGTGACTATGCCTCACCCATCGCAGTAGCCCTTGATCCCTCTGGCGAGCATCTCTATGTGGCCGAACATACCGGTCAATCCGTGGCGGATGTCGATTTAGCCACCAAGACCGTGGTGCAACGGTTTGTGTTTGATGGACCTGTCTTTGGTTTGGCCGTGGCTGCCAATCGGCTTTATGTCACCTATGGTGTCTCCGATGGACAGGTGGCCATCATCGACCTGGAGAGCGGACAGACCGTGCAAACCCTGGCCGCCGGGCATACCCCCATGTCTCCCCAAGTGACCTCGAATGGCCAACTAGTGATTTGCAATCGTTACAACAACAATGTGGCCATCAAGTCCCTGGGTTCAACAGACGACTGGGTCACAATTGAGACTCCCCGTGAACCCATTGCCGTAGCCATAACACCGGATGACAGCCTGGCCGTAGTCCCCAATCACCTGCAGGCGGGGCGATCCGATGTGAATGCTGTGGCTGCGGTCGTCTCCTTGATCGATCTGACCACACAAACCAAGCTGAAAGACATTGCTCTGCCCAATGGCAGCAGCGGCCTGCGTGACGTCTGTATCAGTCCGGACGGCAACTATGCCTATGTCACGCACTTGCTGGCTCGCTATCAACTGCCCACCACGCAAGTGGATCGCGGTTGGATGAATACCAATGCCTTGAGCATCATTGATTTACAAAACAAAGTCCATTTGACCACCGTGTTACTTGACGATGTGGATATGGGAGCGGCCAATCCCTGGGGTGTTTCTTGCCGTGACGATGGCAAGCTACTGGCTGTCAGTATTGCAGGGACCCATGAACTCTGCCTCATTGATCGTGTGGGGCTGCATGCCAAGATCGATCAAACCAGTGACCTATCGGTCGTGCAAAACGACCTTGGCTATCTCTATGAAGTCCGTCAACGCATCGGTCTCAGCGGCCAGGGCCCCCGTGGGGCGGCCGCGATCGCAGGCAGCACCCTCTATGTCCCGGTCTACTTTGCCGATGTCGTGGACGTCATCGAGTATAGTGCGGCGGCTGGAGGGGTACTGGACGACTCTATTGCCCTGGGACCGGAACCGGTTCTGACCCAACTCCGCATTGGCGAGATGCGCTATAATGATGGCGAACACTGTTTCCAGAAGTGGCAGACCTGTGCCAGTTGTCACCCGGATGTCACCATGGATGCCATGAACTGGGATCTGCTCAATGATGGCGTGGGTAACGCCAAGAACGCCAAGAGTCTTTTGCTCTCGCACTTTACCCCGCCGGTCATGAGTTCCGGGATTCGTCCCGATGCCGAGACCGCGGTGCGGGCCGGTATGCGTTATATCCAGTTCGTGGCCATTGACGAAGATAACGCCGATGCACTGGACGCCTATCTGTCGGCCCAAGAGCCCATTCCCAGTCCCTATTTGGTCAATGGTCAATTGAGTCAAGCTGCCCAGCGGGGCCAGGTGCTCTTTAATAACGCCGGTTGTGGATCCTGTCACTCGGGTGAGTATCTCACGGATATGAAAATGCATGCCGTGGGCACGGGCCTGGGACGCGAGGTCGATTGGGAATGGGACACCCCCACCTTGATCAATGTCTGGAAGACCGCCCCCTATATGCACGACGGCAGGGCGGTGACCATTCGCGAGGTCTTGACCACGGAGAATCCGCACGATTACCGTGGGGTGACCTCGAGCTTAACCGAGCAGGAGATCGACGATTTGGTCGAGTACATATTGTCTCTCTAGCATCATCAGATTGAACCCTAGGGGATTGAAATCATGAAGCGACAGCTATACACGGCATTCATCTGTATATGCATGACCATGGCAACGTCAGGTTCAACACAGGGAGCCAGTCGTCCGACGGATCCTTTGCTGTTGGAGTACACCGTGGCCCAACTGCCCCCCATTGCCTTTATCGAACGGGATCGGGGACTCCGTCGCAATACCAGCGGCACGATGTTCGCGCTGACCAGCGGTCGAGGGGCCTCGATCCGCGTGTGGGATCCCCAGGCTGGGGGCACGGCAACGACGATCTTTAGCACGGATCAAGGCATGATCTTCGATATCTCGCCGTCCTATGATGGCACCAAGATCGCGATGGCCTACCGAACCGGACGCTATGAACCGTTTCATATCTGGGAAATCAATGCCGACGGCACCGGCTTCCATCAATTAACCGAGGGTGAGTATCACGATTTCAATCCGGTCTATTACCCGGATGGTCGCATCATCTTTTCCTCTTCGCGTGTCGAGTCCTATTCTATGTGTCAGGACTACATCGCCAGTGCCCTTTACATCATGCAGGGCGATGGTTCGGATATGCGGCGTCTGGATTGGACCACGTTGAGTACCAATGCTCCGTCCATCATGCCGGATGGCTCGATTCTCTGTACCCGATGGGAATATCAGGACAAAAACATCTTTACCTGGCAGGGCCTCTGGACCATCAAACCCAATGGGCGTCAATTGTCACTCTACTATGGCAATACCTTGAGCATTCCCAACTGCCTGTGGGGCGGTAAGCCCATCCCAGGCACGGACAAGGTGATGTATACCATGACCGCGCACCATTACCCTCCCATTGGTGACATCGCCATCGTGGATCGTCACCTGGGTTTGGAAAATCCCGATGCCAGCGAACAGCTCACCTTTGCCACCAACTATTATATCGACAATGGCAGTAGTTGGGATGATTCCGCTTATTATCATGGCGATACCTATTTCCAATACAGCTATACCGATCCCTGGCCCATTAACGAGAATCTCTCTTTGGTGTGTTATGGCGGGGACACCGTGGGCTCGTCCCGGCAGTTCAAATTGCAGGCCCTTTATCACACAGGCTTGATGGTAGATCTCTATAGCGAGAACAATACCTCGTTTTATTGTCCCGTGCCTTTAAACGAGCGTCCCAAGCCCATGAGCATCGGTGGCGATGCCCCGCAGGAGGCCGGTACCGGGACCTTCTATGTGCAGGACGTGTATCGAGGCTTGGAAGAGCAGGGTGTCGAACGTGGTCAAGTCAAACAATTGAGGATTTGGCAACAGGTGCCCAAGAAATACAACACCGAAGGGCGTCGCGTCTATGATCACTACCCGGTTATGGGTTTCGGCACCTATTATTCCAAGATCAATCACGGCACCGTACCGGTCAGTGATGATGGTTGCGCCTATTTCAAGGCTCCCTCCAATGTCGAGATCTATTTCGAGGCCCTGGACGAAAACGGTAAGGAGATTTCACGCATGGGTTCGGTGACCCAGATCACTACGGGTGAATATGCCTCCTGTATTGGTTGTCACGAGGATCGCATGAGCGCGGCTACACCCTTGTATGTTGACGCCGATCGGCTCGAAGCGGGGCCGGACGAGATTACGCCCCCGTCCTGGGGTGCGGGGCCCGTGGATTATGTCAACCACGTTCAGCCGGTCTTTGATGAATATTGTATCAGTTGTCACAGTGGGTCCACACCTGAGTCGGATCTGGACCTCAGTGGGGATAAAAACCGCTTCTTCTGCATGTCTTACACCGACCTCTGTCGCAAGGAATTGGTCGATTACTTCTTCATCAATGTCGGTCCAACCGGGGTGTTACCGGCGTTGGCCACAGGCTCCTGGGTTAGTGAGTTAACCGAAATCTTCGAGTCACAACACCAGGGAATCAATGTCGATGCCGAGAGTCGTCGGCGGGTCTATGCCTGGATCGATTCCAATGTGATCTATTATCCCTGTTGGGACATGTCACGACCCTACAGTACGGGGGGACGGGACACCTGGTCGGAGCCTGGAACCTCGACACGCATGGATTGGATCGATACGGTTGCAGAGATCATCAGCCGTCGTAACCTGTATGGATTTGATCTCAATGCCATTGGCGTTTCCAACACCGTTACGGAAAGTTATGCCAATAGCTTTGCCTTGATCAATATGACCCATCCGGAAAATAGCCGCCTGTTATCCAACAACCTGGCCCAGAGTGCCGGTGGCACTGCTAACGATTGGTGGGCCGCGTTTTCCTCCAAGCAGGATAGCGATTATCAAGCCCTACTCAATGCCATTCAAGAGGGTGCAGATCTCCTGGAGGCCATGCCACGCATGGACATGGAGGGCGGCGTGGCCATTCCTCAAGAACGAGACTTTGACAAGGTGTGGTAAAAAAGAACCTGAGAACCCCAAATCGAGGCTGGACGATGAGACAACGATGGTTGATATACATCAGTATCCTTAGCATGATCACGCCCCTCTGGGCCTTGGACGTTGAGCCGGTGGCCTGGTGGGCCCTCAATGAGGACAGCGGAGACGTGGCGGCCGATGCCGTGTCCACTCGTGACGGCACGGTCTACAACGGTGCTGCGTGGATCGAAGGCGTCTGGGACAATGGTCTGGACTTCGACGGTAGCGATGATTATGTCGATCTGCCTATCGGAGATTTGATCGCCACCTTGGATGATGTCACCATTGCGGTGTGGGTGGATTTTTCCCAAGACGGGGGATCGTGGCAACGCATCTGGGACATGGGTTCCGGTACGGCCGTGAATTGGTTTTTAACCCCCATGAATGGCAGCGGCAGAATGCGTGCGGCCATTACCGTCGGTGGCGGTGGAGGAGAATCCCAAGTGACTGCCGATAGCATTTTACCAACCGACTGGCACCATGTGGCGGTCTCTATTGACTCTGATTCCATGGTGATGTCACTATTACTCGACGGTGAAGTGATTAGTCAAGCCGATACCCATTTAGTCCCGAGTGACTTGGGTGAGACCACGCAAAACTGGTTGGGCCGTTCACAATATTCTGCTGACGCTTATTTCAATGGTTCGCTTGACGACATGCGGATTTATGACGTGTGTCTTTCGGCCAGCGAGGTGATCGAGGTCATGGCCGATAGCTCGGGAGGCCTGACGATCTTGTCACCGGAACCCGCCGATGGCAGTGTGGGTGTGGACTTTTCGACCGTATTGCGGTGGCCGGAGCAGGAGGAAGCCGTCTTTTATGTGCTCTATTTTGGCACATCACAGGAGGATGTCACGCTTGCCACGACGACCGATACACGCCATGTAATCGTCAGCTACACCATCCCCACCAATCAGTATGCCATGGAATCCTTGGATCGTAAACAGACCTACTATTGGCGTATCGATGCCTTGACCCAGGCCGGAATCGTCAAGGGGGACGTATGGAGCTTTACCACCACCGGGATGTTGGTCCTCGACGACTTTGAGACCTACACTGATGACATGGATGCCGACGAGGCCATCTTTCAGACCTGGATCGATGGCTGGGGCAATCCCTATAATGGAGCCTGGATCGGTTATCAGGAGTCTCCCTTTGCCGAACGAAGTATTGTATTCGAAGGCAGTCAATCCATGCCCCTCTGGTACGACAACCTCGATGGTTTTGCCTGGGCCGAACTGTCTTGGGAGGATTACTGGGCCTGGTTGATCCTCAAGGGCTACGAGGAACCCAACGCCATTTACTCGGAAGCCACCCGCACCTTTGCCCCGGTCATGGATTGGGCGGCGGAGGCCCAGTATCTGGTCCTGTACGTACGTGGCGATGAGACCAATACGGGTGGTGATCTCTATCTGACCGTCAACGATGCCGTCATCGTGCATCCCGATCCCAATGCCTTGATCACGCCACTATGGCAGCAGTGGGTGATTGACTTCAACGAGATCGACACCGATTTAAGCCAAGTCGAAACCCTGACCTTGGGCGTGGTGGGACAGGACACCGGTGTGATGTATGTGGACTCCATTGGCCTATACGATGTTCTCCCTGATACCATTGAACCGCGAGATCCCGGAATGGATGATCTAGCCGTATGGTACGATATGGATGGCGATCTGACGGATCAATCCGGTCACCAGTTGGATGCGGTGACGTCAGGGAATTCCGACTTTGTCGGGGGTGTCGCCGGTCAGGCCTTGGAGTTTGACGGCAGTGACGATTATGTCATCATGCCGATCGGCGATATCGTCGCGCAAACCCAGGACATGACCCTGACCAGTTGGGTCAACTTCAGTGGAGCCGGTGGCTCTTGGCAGCGACTCTTTGATTTGGGTTCGAACACCTCGATCAACATGTTCCTTACCCCCCGCAATAGCAGTGGGGTGATGCGTTTTGCCATTCGTACGGCGAGCGTGAGTGAGCAGCAGTTGACTGCGGAATATGAGTTGCCCACCGGGTGGCATCATGTGACTGTGGTGATTCTCGGTAGTAGCGGTACCATGGCGATGTATCTCGATGGACAAATGATTGCCGAGGGGATCACGGAGCTGGCTCCCATGGACATGGGTGTCACCACCCAGAATTGGTTGGGACGTTCGCAGTACTCCGATCCCTATTTCCAGGGCAGCCTGGATGAGTTCCGTATATATACCCGAGGGCTAACCCAACTGGAAATTCAATACCTGGCCTTGGGCAACCTGTGATTCAGTAGGCGGTCTTTCAGCAGGCTTGGATAAACGCCAAGATGTCACGGTAGAAGGGGATTAAGGTGGGGCTGATGCCGCATCCGGGACAGGGCCAGTGGAAGAGGATGTTGCGGTCTTCTTCCGGTGTATCGTTGGGGGCGTAGGGCTGCTGGATATAGACGTCGATGCAGCAGGGGGGGAAGCCAAAGAGATATCCTTCTGCCTTTTGAGTGGCAGGCGACTTGTCAATGGGGCGATTGCGGAACAGCCGTTCGTAAACATCCAAAAGGCTGGAAGTCACCGAGAAGATGTTTTCCAAGATGACATCACCACTGGCCACTTTACGAGGGATCTGTCGGTAAACCAATCCCAATTCGCTCAAGGGTGACAACTGCTCCAGGCTCAAGGGACTTTCCCAGCGGCTCACCGGCTTGAGGCCCTCCAAGGTCAGGGCGGCTAGATAGGCCAATTCTAGATCCATGGCTTTGAGCTGGATGTAGTGAGGACGACGATCAATATTCATAAGACGGGTCCTTCCTAAAAACCTCCAATACCTGCTAGGGATAGCTTAACTAGGGGGTGATGCTCGGGTCAATGCCAAACTTTAACTGTATTGCTCATGGGATTTGGAGTATCCTAGGGCCATGTCGTTTCAGGAAATATTATGCCAAGAACGGGCCGTGGGCCTGTTGCAACGGGCCTATACTGGAGGTAAGGACGCCCATGCCTACCTCTTTGCCGGGCCGGATGGAGTAGGGCGGTATAAAACCGCCATGCAATGGTCCAAGCTGCTACTGTGCGAGGCCCCGCGTGAGGTCGAGGGGTTGGGCCATGACAGTTGCGATCAATGTAAGTCCTGTCACCTGGTGGATGCAGGTACGCATCCGGATTTCTTCCATGTCTATAAGGAGTTGAAGCAATTCACGGCCGATGGCAAGGGCAAGGCCGCACCCGTAGATCTGTCGATTGATGTGATCCGCGAGTTTCTCATCGACAAGGTGGCCGGTCGTCCCACCCATGGCCAGCGCAAGGTCTTTGTGGTCAGTGAGGCCGAACGCCTGAATACCGCCTCGCAAAATGCCCTGCTCAAGGTACTGGAGGAACCGCCGGCTTATTGCAGTATCATCCTGCTTTGTACCCGTCTGGAAAAGCTCCTGCCCACCATCAAGTCGCGGGCGCAGACCATCCGTTTTGGCCCGGTCGAGGCTGGAATTATCGAGAAACACCTGGTCGATGCCGGGATACCATCTGAAGCGACTCGCTATTTTGCCCGTTTGAGTCAGGGCAGTTGGGGACTGGCAGAGCGTCTGGGCAAGCTCGAAGCGGCCGGAGCGGAGCTATTTCAGGGCAAGCAGCGACTGTTGACCGCCTTGGCTCGTCTGCAACTGGCCCAATGCGTTGATATTGCCCAGAAATGCCTGGATTTTGCCAAACGGATTAGTGAATCCTGGATTGAATTGGAGCCCGAGACCAGCAAAACAGATCTGACCCGGCGCGGCCAGCGACTGGTGGTGCAGATGGTCATGGCGGCCCTGGCCGATGCCATGAAGCGACCGGTGCAACCGGGCTATGTCTTGATCAATGCGGATCAGGAGGCCGTGATCGGGCAGTGGTCGGCCCGTTACGACCCGGAGGCTGCCGCGGATCGCATTGCCGACGGCTATGAAGCCCTACAATGGATCGATGCCGGGACCAATGAAAAACTCGTTTTCGAACGCCTATTGTTAAGACTGGCCGGAGCGGGTATAATTCAGGGTTCTTTATGAGGATTTGAACCGTCACAAAATGGCTGGGGTATATCAGTCATTTAATCTATGTGTTGATAAAGGTTCACGGTTCACCGTTCACGGTTTAAGTAGGCTGCTCCAACCGTGAACCTGGAACCGTGAACTGTGAACCTCAATAAAAGAGGCGTTTTATGCCGGAAGGTACAGACAAGCAGGCCCCCAAGCCTGATGGAAAAAAATACATGTTGGTGCGTTATGGCCGGATGAACAACATCTCGCTCTTTGAGCACCGTGAGGCCCATATCCCCATGAGCCCTACCAAGGTCGTGATCAAGACCGACAAGGGATTGGAATTGGGCGAGATTGTGGGACAATTGACCTGCTATAAGGGCGGGAAGTACAAATGGACTCCGGATCAGATCAATGAATACTACAAGGTTTCTGAGATCGATTTCAGCTGTGCGCCGTCCGGTCGTATTGTACGCTACGCAACTGCAGACGACCTCAGCGATGCCAGTCATTTCCATAAGCTTTGCCTGGACGAGATCGAGACCTGTCGCAAGTTTTCCCAGGATTTGGGCCTGGACATGAAGGTGGTCGATGCCGAACACATCCTGGGCGGCGAACGCATCATCTTCTACTTCCTGGCCGAGGGACGCGTGGATTTCCGCCAGCTGGTCAAGAAGCTCAGTCACGAGTTGCAGACCCGCATCGAGATGCGTCAGATCGGGGCTCGCGACGAAGCCAAACTGCTCGGTGACGTCGAGAGCTGCGGTCAGGAGATCTGCTGTCGTCGCTTTTTGCGTTATCTCAAGCCGGTCAACATGCGTATGGCCAAGATGCAAAAGGCCACCTTGGATCCGTCCAAGATTAGCGGTTATTGCGGCCGTCTTAAGTGTTGCCTGCGTTATGAAGACAAAACCTATGCCGAGTTGAAAAAGATGCTGCCGCGCAAGAACACCATGGTCCAAACCGAAAAGGGTGAGGCCCGTGTGCTTAGTGGGCAGATCTTGACCCAGCTGATTTTGGTGGGTTATGAAAATGGTGAGCGTGAGACCGTCCCCCTCGAAAGCGTAGAGATCTTAGGACCCGGTAGTCCGCGTCCCAAACGCGAGCCTCAACAGGATGAGAAGGGGGAAGGGGACAAGAATGGCGATCGATTCCGTCGCGGACGCGGCGGTAGGCCCACGCGGGATTCCGATGGGGGCAAGGGCCCTGAAGATCAACGTCGAGGAGGCCGCCGTCCCAACAAACCCGAAGGCGAAGAGAGATCACGTCCCGAGCCCAAGTCGGACAACGAGGCCCCTGAGGCCGACAAGGCCTCTACCGAGGCCGGTAGTGAGCCGCAGGGCGAAGGCCAATCGAATAAGCCCAAAACCCGTCGTCGTCGCCGCAGCGGGAACCGCTCGGGACGCCGTCGTAGGGGGGGACGTAACAATACGAATAATGAAAACAAGAACAATGAGGGCGGTCAGAATTCCTCTCCGCCTCCACCCAAACCCTCAGGAGACGCATGACACGCAAGATTCTAGTGACATCCGCCTTGCCCTATGCCAATGGCTCGATCCATATCGGGCACTTGGTCGAGTATCTTCAAACTGATATCTGGGTGCGGTTCCAGAAGCTCTGTGGCCATGAGTGTCACTACTTCTGTGCCGACGATACGCACGGCACACCCATCATGCTCAGTGCCCGGGCCGCCGGTGTCACGCCCGAGGAGTTCATCGGACGTATCCACGAAGAGCACAAGGCTGATTTCGACAAGTTCCATATCGAGTTCGATAACTACTACAGCACCCACTCGCCCGAGAATCAGCACTTCAGCGAGTTGATCTACCAGCGTCTCAACGAGGCCGGGGCCATTGGCAAGAAAGACGTGAAACAGGCCTTCTGCGAAAACTGCACCATGCCCCTGCCGGATCGTTATGTGCGCGGCACCTGTCCCCGTTGCAAGGCCGAGGATCAGTACGGCGACTCCTGTGAATCCTGCGGGGCCACCTATCGTCCTACGGACCTGATCGATCCGGTCTGCGCCACCTGTGGCCAGACGCCCGTGCAGAAGACGTCACTTCATTATTTCTTCCAGCTGGGGAAGTTCGAAGAGCAACTCAAGGCCCTGATGGCCCGTGGCTATACGCAAAAATCCGTGACCAACAAGCTCGACGAGTGGTTTGAAGCCGGGCTTAAGGACTGGGACATCTCACGGGACGGGCCCTATTTTGGCTTTAAGATCCCGGGCGAAGAGAACAAGTATTTTTATGTCTGGCTGGACGCCCCAATCGGGTATATGGCCTCGGCCAAGAACTACTTCGACCGCGTGGGCATGGACTTTCACCAGGCCTGGCCCGGCGAAATAACCTCGCCCAGTGACCAGCCCGAGTATGAGCTCTATCACTTCATCGGCAAGGACATCATGTACTTTCATGCCCTGTTCTGGCCGGCCATGTTGATGGGGGCCGGGTTCCAGGTCGCTAACAAGCTGTTCGTGCATGGCTTCTTGACCGTTAACGGCGAGAAGATGAGCAAGTCGCGCGGCACCTTTATCAAGGCCAGCACCTATGCCAAGCATCTCGATCCCGAGTACTTACGGTATTACTATGCCAGCAAGCTCAGTGACAACGTCGATGATATCGACCTGGGAGTCGGGGACTTTATCAACAAGGTCAACGCCGATCTGGTCGGTAAGTTCGCCAATCTGGCCTCACGCTCGGGCCCGATGCTGAGTAAGAAGCTGGACGGTCGCCTGGGGCAGCTCGACGAGGAAGGCAAGGAACTGATTGCCAAGCTGGTGGCGGCCAAGGACAGTGTGGTTCAGGACTACGAGAACCTCAAGTACTCCGCCGTGGTGCGAACCCTCACGGCCCTGGCAGACGAGGCCAACCGCTACGTGGAACTCAAGCGTCCCTGGGAGACCATCAAGACCGATCCCGAGTTAACGCGGCGCAGCTTGACCGCGATCCTCAATGCCATGCGCATTCTGACGATTTATCTCAAACCCATCCTGCCCGCCTTTGCGGCCAAGGTCGAGGCCTTCTTGAATGTCGAGCCCCTGACCCTGGCCGATCTGGGCGGCGTGCTGGAAGACCATCCGATTAATCAATTTCAACATCTATGCCAACGTGTAGAAGAACAACAGGTAGTGACCATGATCGAAGAAAGCAAAGAGGGTCAACAGCCCCAACCCGCAGCTGAAGAAAAGCCCGCCCCGACCTTCAAGGATGAGGTGGCCATCGACGACTTTATCAAGCTGGACCTGCGTGCCGCCAAGGTGCTCGAAGCCAGCAAGGTCGAGGGAGCGGACAAGCTCCTGGCCCTCAAGCTGGATGTCGGTGGTGTTGAGAAAAACGTCTTCGCCGGGATTGCCCTATCATATAATCCCGAAGATCTGGTAGGCCGCATGGTGATCTTCTTCGCCAACCTCAAGCCCCGTAAGATGCGTTTCGGCCTGTCCGAGGGCATGTGCCTGGCTGCCGGTTCCGGTGGCAAGAATGTCTACCTGCTCAAGCCCGACGAAGGGGCCCAGCCGGGAGATGTGGTTAGTTAGCAGTCACTGCGAGGAGCATCGCGACGCGGCAGTTTTGGTCGAGAGGTTTGAGATTGCCGCGCTGCGGTGAAAAGCCTTGCTCGCAATGACCCTTTTGATTGTGTCCTTGGGACACAGGCCAAATGATATGAAAAAAAGTCCTGAAGATGTGGGTAAGGCAGACGGCCGGTATGATCCGGCGGCGTTTCGCTTTGTGTATGAAGGCCTGGGTTATACGGTCAAGGAGCTCAGTGACGAGCCCGGTCATATCAACGGTCAACAGTTGGCCGATGGCTTGCGGCGTTTTGCCCTGGACCGCTGGGGGCGTATGGCCCTGCTCGTTCTCAAGCAGTGGGGCATCAAAACCACTCGCGATTTCGGCGAAATCGTCTATAGCCTCATCGAACACGAATGGATGAGTGCCCAACCCACTGACACCATTGCCGACTTTGACAGCGTCTTCGATTTCGACGAAGCCTTTGTCAAGGGCTTCTCATTTCGTTCACCTGAGCAGTAGGATTTTTAATCCAGCAATTTCTTTCCGTATTTGCGTAGGGCCTCCATCAGGGCGTCGAGGTGTTCGTCTGTGGTGAGCGGATTGATGAGGGTGACACGCAGGGCTCCAATGCCGTTGTCTTTGGAGGGGACGAGGTAGAATTCTCCTGATTCGATTACGGCCCGTCTGAGGTTGAGTTGGAATTCACCCAAAACGTCTGCAGGGGCGTGACGTAATGACTCCGGGATATGACGGAAGGCCACGATATTGCATTGAGGTTGATGCAGGGGTTCGAAGTCGGGGGCGGCCTGCAGCTTTTGGTAAAAGGTTTGGCCCAGGTCAAAGGTCACATCCACCATGTCTTCGAACAGTTGAGGCCCAAACAGGGACCAGGTGCCCCAGAGGCCGAAGGCCGCGGCACGCTTGGTGCATTCAACGGTCTTGAGACCACTATCGTACTCGGCAATGCCCGGGGCCGAGGGATCGAAGAGGTAGGGGGCGTTCTGTTGGAACGCGGCAAAGCGGTGTTTGGGATTGCGATAGAACACAAAGGCACAGAGGGCCGGCATGAACATCATCTTGTGGGCGTCCCAGACCACGCTGTCGGCCCGCTCCAGACCCGCCACCAAGTGACGATACTTACGACTCAGGCAGGCGGATCCTCCATGGGCGGCATCCACATGCAGCCAGACCTGGTGTTTTTCGCAGACGTCGGCAATGGCCTCCAAGGGATCAAAGGCCCCGATAGGCGTGGCACAGGCTGCGGCTGCGACGGCTACAATGGGGTGGCCTGCATGCTTGAGTGACGTCAGCAGGACGTCCAGTTGCACGGGATCCATGCGACGTCGATCATCCAAGGGGGCTTTGATGAGGTGATCTGTACCTAGGCCCAGGATGCCCACGGAGCGAGCCACGCTATAGTGAGCATCACTATGGACCACGATGACTGGAGCAGGGCCGTCACAGGTGACTCCTCGCGTCCAAGCCTCTTTGAGGGTGACATTACGGGCCGTCAACAGGGCGGTCAGGTTGGCCAGGGATCCGCCATGCGTGACCAGCCCGGCAAACTGTCCCCTGGGCCAACCGATGATCTGTCCCAGTTCTTCCACTAAGGCCCGCTCCACGGCCGTGGCCCAGGGGCCCATCTCATAGATGGCCATCACCTGGTTGGTTACCGATCCCAAGGCGTCAAACAACCCGGCCAACGGCACTGATGCCGGGACCTGATGGCCCACGTAGCAGGGGTCATGTAGGTTGTTGCCGCGACTCAAGGCCTCATGTAATAACTCGGTAAAGGCTTGGGCGATGTCCTGGGTGGGGCGATGTTGGGATAGGCTCTTTTGAGCGGTGTTTATGAGTTGGGCCGGATCGGTCCAGTTCAACACCGATTTTTCACTGGCCTGCAATTGTCGCAGGTGTTGGGCCAGCTGGTCAATGAGTTGGTGACCGGTGATCTCCAACAGTTGCGGATCGAAGGCCACCTGGATGCGTTGTTGAGCAGCGGTTGTCATGCTGGCAGCATACTATGGGGTGTCCTATTTGGCAAGGGGAGGGTCGTACAATCGGTGGAGGCTATTGGTCTGCAATGTCTCCGGGCTCACGATGCATACGATCCTTCATGGTGACGGTGTCGTAGGCATGGTTCAGGGCCGAGTCGTAACTGATGTCACCGGCTTCGTAGAGGGCGAGCAAGGAATCGTCCATGCTATGCATGCCTTGTTTTCGTCCGGTCTGGATGACATTGATGAGCAGATGGAGTTGGCGGTCACGGATGTGCTTGCGTGCGGCAGGGTTCATCAAGAGCAACTCCGTGGCCAGGCAGCGTCTCGAGCGATCGGCGGACGGGATCAGGCGTTGGGCCATGATGCCCTGTAGACAGGTGGCCAGCTGTGTGAAGATTTGCGACTGTTTGTTTTCCGGAAAGATCGAAACGATGCGTTCGACGGTTTGCAGGGTGTTGGGCGTATGGCAGGTGGCGATCACGAGGTGTCCGGTTTCGGCTGCGATCAGGGCGGTTTCGGTGGTATCCATGTCGCGCATTTCACCCACGCAGATAACATCGGGATCTTGACGCAAGACGTGGATTAAGGCCGAGGCGAAACTCTTGACATCCGTGTGGAGTTCTTGTTGCACCACGATGGCCTTGCCGGACTTATGAATATATTCGACCGGATCTTCGATCGAGATGATTTTGCAGCGGCGTTCATGGTTGATCTGATCCATGATATAGCTCATGGTGGTGGTTTTGCCGCTGCCCGTGGGGCCTGTAATCAGGATCAGTCCACTGGCAATGCGGGCCAGGTCCTCGACTTGATAGGGCAGATGCAGGTCGTCGCGGTGGGGAATGTTATCGACGACCGGGCGAATGGACATCTCCGGTGTACCGGCATGCAGATACATGCAGACACGAAAACGGCCCAACTCCGCATCATTGAGCGAGCAGGACAATTGCCAGGTTTTGGCAAAGCTTGTGCGTTGCTCGTCATTGAGGAGCCCATCACACATGGCACGGATATCGGCCGATCGTAGGGGTGGGGCTTCGGCCATGACGATGTCCCCATGGATACGCAACAGAGGAGGCTGGTTGGTGACCAAGTGGATGTCGGAGGCCCCTTCGCGTCGAGCTAGGGTCAGGATGCGTTTGACGTCGTTCGGTAATTTTGCCATGGTCTTGTGGATGTCCTCTCTGGTTAACGTCCCAATACTCGTCCCCAAAATCCTCCGCCTCCTCGTTGGTTCATGGCTTCCAGGGCCAAATTCCAATGGGGGTGGAGACGCAGGGCCTCTTGCAGGCTGTGGTGGGCCCGGCTCAATCCTAATTTCTTCTGGCAGAAGCCGAGTTCATACCAGGCCAGTGCAGAATCGCTTAATTGCGTCAGGGCGTCTTCGAAGTGCCCGATGGCCCTGGGGTAGCTCTTCTTGCGACGCAGTAAGCGTCCGGCTTCCAATTTGATGATGGGCTTTTCATTGGTCGCCAGGGTGATGGCCTTACTGATACAGCCATCGACGATCGCGGTCTTACGGTCCAGAAAGACCTCGGCACGGGCCAACCAGACACGAGGGGTGATGCCTTCCTTGGAGAGGGCGTTATCAGAATAATCCATGGCCTGACGCATCTTGTTTTGACGTTTATTGGCAACCGCTTTGAGCCCCAGCAATTCAGGGTGGTCGGGAAACAGGTCCATGGCCTTGTCGGCCCAGAGGTCGGCTTCCTTGGTCTCGTCCAATTCGAGCAGCATACGCACCTGCCCGCTCCAGCCGTGGAAGATGCTGCTGTTTTGTTCCAGACACCGACTGTAATTACGCAAGGCCACTTCAAAGTCACCGGCCAGCCAGAAACGCGTGGCTTCCTGGTAGAAGTACTGGGCATCACGCACCTGGTGAGAGCCCTGTGCGTTGTGTTTGGGCTGCTGCTCCTCAAATTCTAGTTGTGAAAATCGATCCATATGGAGATCCAGATTAACCTATTGAGCTAGGGTTGCCAAGAGCCCTCATTGGGATCCGGGACTAATCGGTGACGTCGTCGGGCCGGCAACCAAAGCATGGTGGCTTTGCCGTCGATATCATTGGGATCCACCAGGCAGGCCTGGTGTGCCAACTTCGAATTAATGGGTTGACCGGTATTATAAGGTGTACTGACAAATAGCTTCTCCGGGGGAATTTGTATGGGTTTCAAAGTCTTGCCCCTTAACCATAGGGGAACGGGATATTGGTTGGGATCCAAGCGTCGATTATTGACGAGGTATTGGTTGGCATCCACGGCAATCCACTCCTGAGGCAATCCGATGATCTGTCCCATGGCCCTATCGTCTCGCTGTCGCAGTCTTGCAGTGTGGTATCGGTAGAAGGCAAAGACCTGGGCATTGTGGCGAATGAGCGTTCCCCGGTTGATGGGGGCATTAGGGTCCCATGGACTCAAACGCAGGATATCCCCTATGACAATCCGCTCGCCAGGGATGTCCAGGTTGGCCTTTTCGAAAAAGCTGCGGCCTAAACCCAACGAAGGTGCCCGCCCGTTGCGAGGGTGGATGGGTTGTACGATCAACGACGCACCAAGATAGACGATGACAAAGATGACAAAACCGGCACCAACGGCGGCCAACTTTTCCGTGAGCTTGTCGAGCAATCGTAACAGTCCCGCATCCAGGGCCAACCAGGCATGAAGCCCTGCACCTATGCCCAAAGACAGCCAACCCCATTGTGAAGGGATGAGCCAGAATGCCAGTGCCAAGGCGATGATCCAGGCCAGCACCACGAGGCTGATTCGGAGTCCCTCTCCCATGACGACATGGCCCAGGCC
Organism: Sedimentisphaerales bacterium; assembly: GCA_963662565.2. GTDB lineage: Bacteria > Planctomycetota > Phycisphaerae > Sedimentisphaerales > Anaerobacaceae. Next base: position 359,641 of record CAXXXG010000039.1, read on the forward strand.
GGGGATGATACTCAAGACGAATCCCTTTATGGCCTTTAGGTTGGCGTAATCCGGTTCATACCGACCGGGTGTTTTATGCTCCTCCTCAGCTTTGTACGTCGTGTGCAGATGGCGAGCGAGTTGACGCCAGGGACGTTTCCAACCGGCCATGCGGGGAGGATGGACATCCAGGATGGTGATCTCCCCCTCCAGGATCGAGCCGCACTTAAAGCACCGTTGCTGGCCGGGCATGTTTTCAAATTGGCATCGTTGGCATTGCATATTTTTTAGATCACAGATCACAGATGGCAGATCGCAGTTATGAGTCCATGGTAGATCATAGGTCTTTAGCCGTGAACTGTGATCTGTGAACTGCGATCCGTGATCTATTCGCTCAGTTCCTGATGTAGATCCACTCGGGTTTTGATTTCCGGTTCGTAGTATTCGCTGGTCAATTGCTGTTCCTTGATTTGGCCGACGACTTGGGCCATCCATTCGGCGTATTCCAGGCAGGCCTTGCCCTTGGCGCCCTTGACGTTGACCTTGACCTCGCCGGTTACGCTGATTTCGATCTCCAGTTCGTGCTGTGCCATGATTAGTCCACCCAACGTCTGACGTGAATGCGAATGCTCTGGTCTTCCATGATCTCCTGGTTGACCATGTTGAAGCCCTTTTGCTTGAGTTCGGTCATGACCTTGTTGTAGGTGAAGACCTGTTGCAGCTTCTCGCTGAATTCCTCGGCGATCTTCTTTAACTCGGCCTTGGACTTATGCTCCGAACTGGCACAGACAGAGCAGCGTCCCCGTTCGTCTCGTCGAACCTTGACCTCCACTTCGCCCTTGCCAAAGACCATCTCCTGGCCGCTGTGGAGGGCTTCGGTGATTTCGCTTTCTTTGAGGTCGATCTCGGCCTCTTGACGTTGGGTTTCCTTTTGTTTGGTCATGTCATCGATTTCGCTCTTCAGTGCCAGGCCCAAGGCGGCGGCCGCCCCCGCGGCTGCGGCCGAGATGGCGGGCCAGCCACCGATGATCATGGGAGTGAGTACGAGTACGGTGCTCATGTGTTGCTCCTTTTTTAGTGAAGAGAAGAGGATAAGAAGAGAGGAGGATAAGAATTGCATATCCTAGTTCTTCTCTTCCTCTCTTCCTCTCTTCTTCTCTTCTAGTTCTTCTGGCTCCTCCACAGCGGCGAGCCGTGCTCGTCCCTTGGCCCATTTCGTGAGCTCGGCAATGTCTTCACTCATGAGTTTGGACAAGGGGACGGTTTGCCTTAAACTGTTGAGAAGTTGATCGTTGTTCAAGGGTGTTCTTTCATGGTAGGCATCGAACATGCTGTTGATGATGGCCTCTTCGATTTCGGCACCGCTGAATCCGTCGCTGGCCTGGGCCAGGATGTCCAGATCGAACGCGTCGAGGTTGAGGTTGCGTTTGGTCAGGTGGATGTTGAAGATGTCACGACGCTCGGAGTCCGAGGGCAAGCCCACAAAAAAGATCTCATCAAAGCGTCCCTTACGCAGGAGTTCCGGGGGTAGGTTCATGACCTGGTTGGCCGTGGCGACCACGAAGATGGAACACTTCTTTTCCGAAAGCCAGGTCAGGAACGTGCCGAAAACGCGTGAGGACGTGCCACTGTCCGAAGAACTCCCCCCTTCACGCGAGCCGCGAAAGGCCTTGTCGATTTCGTCGATCCAAAAGACCGCGGGTGACACGGATTCGGCCACGGCAATGGCCCGCCGCATGTTCTCTTCGGAGGAACCGACCAGGGAACCGAATACACGCCCCACGTCGAAACGCAGCAGGGGCAGCTTCCAGATATTGCTGATAGTCTTGGCCATGAGGCTCTTGCCGCAGCCCTGCACACCCAACAGCAGGATGCCGCGTGGGGCGGGCAGGCCATAGTTGCGGGCCTGATCGGAGAACACCACCGAACGCTTGATGAGCCAATGCTTGAGCCCGTCGAGTCCACCGACCGAGGCCATGGATTCATCGGTGTCGTAGTATTCCAACAGGCCGTTCTTGCGGATGATCTGTTTCTTTTCGTGGTTGATGACTTCCAGGCTCTTCTCGTTGAGGCCACGAAACTGTACCAGGGCCCGGGCCAGGACGTTTTCAGCCTCGTTGAGGGTCAGGCCCAACAGGGCATGGACGATCTTTTCGGCCAGGGAGGGGGTGACCTTGACCTGGAGTTTGGTGTTGCCCTTGACTTCCTCCAGGATACGTCCCAGCAGGGCGGCAAAGTGTTGCTGCTTGGGCAACTCGAAGTCCATGATGGTCAATTCTTTTTCCAGCTCCGCCGGGATCTCCATCATGGGACTGACCAGGATGATGGTCTTGAAGGTGCTTTTGAGGGAAAAGGCCACCTCGCGTAGACGCCGCACCACGGCCGTGTTTTGCCCCCGCAGGAAGGGGTGGAAGTCCTTGAAGATGTAGAGGCCGGGATCGACATGCTCGACCACCTTGTCCAAAGCAATCAATGGATCCTGGGTGCCGATGTCACGGTGTTTGCCCTTGGTCTGGCTGGTGTTGCTGGGGATCAGCCCGGTGTTGACGGACCATTCGAAGATATCCTTGCCCAGCTTGGAGGCCACGCGATGGACCTCCTGCGACACACGCTGCTCCTCCCAACTGATCACGTAGATCAAGGGGTAGCGGGCTCGGATCAATATTTCCAATTCACTCTGCTTGGCTGCTTGAGGTGCAGTCGGGCGTTGAGCCATGGTTGTCCTTTCTCTTGGCTCTCGCAAAGTCGCAAAGAGCGCAAAGGTTTTTTGTTATTTTACTTCTTTGCGTCCTTCGCGTCTTTGCGAGAGGATTCTTTGTCTGTGGATCTTTGATTGAGCTGACACATAGATTGGGCCAGGTCGATCAGTTCCTGGTCCGGTCCGATCAGGACCAGGCGGCTGTCTTTGAGTACGCGAATCTCATAGTCGCCGGGTTGTTTGCGATAGGGTGGTTTGTTCATGTCACCAACTCCAATCCCAGCTCTTGAGCCAGCCGTACGGATTGATCTTGGTCTGCGCGGGTGCCGTAATCCAGCGATGCGTATTGAGCGGTTGCTGGCGGAACATAATCGAAACGAAGACTCACGGGCACCTGGGGTAAGTTCTCACCCAACCAGGTCAAGATCGGAGCTGTACAACAGTCCCAGTGCCCGGGCATGGGGGTGTGACGCACGATCATGTCTGCTTGCCGGGTGGCTTGCAATAAGCAGGCCTGCACGACCTCGACATAATCCTCGGCTCCCAGTAGGTTGCGGGCACAGGTGGCCTGCCCGCATTTGAAGTCGGCCAGGTAAAGATCCACGATGCCATCGAGAAACTCCAGGGTGGGAGTGCCAAAGTACATGTTGGAGTTCCACACCACGGTGGTGTCTTTGGGGACATCAACGAGTAGCTCCAGGATGCCTGGTAGATTAACCGTGGGTTCGCCTCCCAGGAGGTTAAGGGTGCGGGCCCCTTGGTCACGTCGTTGGCTGATGGCGGTCAAGACGGCTTGTTTGTCCATGGGGTCGGCGGCCAGCGGTTGTTCGATCCACTCCAGCACCGAGCAGAATTCGCAGCGCAGGTTGCAGCCGCTGAAGTAGACCTGGTGTGAGGGATTCAAGGGGGATTCCTCGGCTGGGTGCAGCAATTCGCGAAAACAACGGGCTTCGGGCCCTAGACCGCAATGGCCATTGAGGGCTGTTGAGCGATCGATCCCACAGTTGCGTGCGCATAGACGGCATGCGCTAAGGGATTGCCGGGCCAGACGAGCCCGTGTCTGAATGGTTTCGCTGCTGCACTTCATGGTTATTATGACGCTTTAGACGCGGTTTTGTTAATCGATCCTCTGTGATCTGTGCACTAAAAACTGAGAACTGATTTAATCAATATCTACGAATCCCTGGTCTTCATAAGAGCGGTCATGGTAGCTACGGGTCTCACCATAGATGAGTTTTTCACGGATTTTAAGAAATCCCCAACCAACCGCGGCACCGGAGAGGTAGAGTAGGTTGATGGGAGCAAAGAGGCTGATCAGGGCCCCCATGCCGAGCATGACCCAGGCCACTACACGTGCGTCCACGATATTCATCATGAGCATGAATTGTCGGCCATGGTAGAGTTCGCCGAAGATCACGATCAGGCCATAGGCAACGGCAGCGGATCCCAACATGGGGATGGACTGTTGTAAAAGCAGGGTGACCAGGGAGAATAATAATCCGCAGAACAGTGAATTCAGGCCCCAAAAAACCAGGAAGGTCTTGGCTCCCCACTCGCGTTCCACGGCACTACCCACGATCAGGATGACAGCCAGGTCCATGAGAAGCCAGAGTGGATCAGTAAAAAAGAAGGGGTAGGTCAGAAACTGCCAGACAAAGCCGCGCAGGGCCCGGCCCGGCATTAGAATAAACCAATGACTAGTGAAATCCGGGGCAAAACGCAGGGCCAGGGTGCCGACCACCGACAGGACCAGCAGGGTGGTGACGGCCGGAGTAAAGATCTTGGAGGCCTGGGGCAACTCGATACGGACTTGACCTGAGTGACTCATTGTTATGTCTCGCTACTAAATGTCCAAAAGTAAAGAAATCCTAGACGATTCCGATTAGCAAACTGGGGCCGAGAGCGTCAATGAGAGTGAGACAACAGCTTTATTGTAGTGCCGAGAATGGTCAATGCAACCATAAACACGTGCGTAAGTGCTTAAATTTAAAAGATTTCCGTGTTTTAAGCCCGTCGCAAAGTGGAGGAATAAGGACTGCGCTTAGAGGTTGTATGCCTTGAACTACTTTTTACTACCCTCAGTTTCTGTCTGATTGAGGGCCGCCAATCCTGCAATGGCACCCAGGTTCATGGTATCCAGGGCCGAACTGGGGACGATGACCATGGATCCCTTTTCCTTGAGTCCCTCAAAGAGCATATTCATGCCGCGCAAATGCATCGCCATGGGATGGGCCTGGTACTGTTGAGCGGCTTGGGCAAACTTCTCGGCGATTTCGGTTTCGGCGGTGCCCAGAATAATGCGGGCGTGACGTTCACGCTCGGCCTGGGCCTCCTTGGACATCGCATTCTCCAGGTCCCGCGGCAGGATGATGTCACGGATCTCCACGGATTGGATGGTGATGCCCCAGGGATTGGTTTTTGCGTCCAGGATGGTTTGGAGTTTTTGTCCCAGAGCTTCGCGATGGGTCAATAGTTCCGACAGCAGGTGAGTGCCGATGATATCACGCAGGGCGGTTTGGGCCGAGAGGATGATGGCTTGGTAGAAGTCTTCCACTTCTAGGATGGATTTCTTGGCATCCCAGACCATCCAGAAGCAGATGGCATCGACATTGACCGGTACGGTGTCTTTGGTCAAGGTCGATTCGGAACTGAAGTCCGTGGAGCGGATACGCATATCCACCGACTGTGTCACGGTATCGATGATGGGAATTATGAAGAAGAAACCCGGCCCGCGTAGGCGGTGAAACTTTCCTAGACGTAAAACCACGGCCCGTTCCCATTGATTGGCGATTTTGATACCGAAGAAGCAAATGGCCGCAACGATTCCAGTGGTGATGGCCAGCCAGATGGTCGGGGCCAGCCAATGGCCATAGAACAGTCGATTAATGATCAGTCCGTCGAGGATCGCAAAGGCGGCTGCTAGTGCTGCTACCCAATTCAGAGAGGCGGCGTCTGCCTGCAATTGAATTGCCGTCTTGTATTGCTTGGTGAGTGAATTTTGCTTACTCTTCTTCTCGCTTGCCATCGTTCAGTCTCCTGTCTAGATGTTCCACAATCTCTCTTAGATTGAATCCGTATTGTTGCCCCCGAGCCACCATTTCATCACAGATTTGTTTGAGCTTTTGGGCCTTTTCCGATTCGTCAATTTGCACCTGCTGGTTCCCCACAAAGGTGCCGGTTCCCTGCTGGGTGGTCAGGATGCCGAGGATCTCGAGTTCGGTGTAAGCCTTGCGAATAGTATTGGGATTGACCTGCAGGGTGACGGCCAACTCACGCACGGTGGGGAGCTGTTCGCCGGGCATGAGTTTGTCCGAGGCAATGCCGTACCGGATTTGGTCTACGATTTGTCGGTGAAAGGGGACGCCGCTCTTTACATCAAGTACAAACTTCAACATGCTCTGTGTCCCAATTAGGTTGATTTATGTTCTAGTGAGATAGTGTACTATAGTAATAGCACAAAGAAAAGCCTAAATGTTATTAATTTAAAAAAATGAATGGTGTACGGCATGATGAAGGGGTGTTGAATGCTCAAGTTCATATTTTAAAGGGTTTTACGACTTTTTAATCCAAGTCGGTATAAGCCTGTTATATGAACAATCTTTAGGGATGGGCCTATGTTAACTTATGAAAAAATATGATGTCATTGTGGTGGGCGGTGGTCCGGCAGGGATGATGGCTGCGGGGCGGGCCGCGCAACGGGGACGGCACGTGCTGTTGGTGGAAAAGAACGGTCAGCTCGGTAAGAAACTCCGCATGACCGGGGGCGGTCGCTGCAATATTACCAATGCCGAATATAACAATCGCACACTGTTGGTCAACTATGGCGCGGCCCATAAGTTTTTGCATTCGACCTTTTCCCGTTTTGCGGTCCAGCAGACCTTTGATTACTTTACCGAACGCGGCCTGCCTCTAGTCGTTGAAGATCGCCAACGGGCCTTTCCTCAAACCTTCCGGGCGGTGGATGTGGCGCGAGTTCTGGAAACCGAACTGGCTGAGCATCAAGTGGAGGTTCATCGACATGTTGAGGTTAAGCAGCTGTTGATCGAAGCTGGGTGTATTGAAGGGATCGAGTCCAGTCAGGGGCGGTTTACGGCCGAGGCCGTGATTTTGGCAACCGGCGGATTGTCTCATCAGGCCACGGGTTCAACCGGGGATGGTTTTGGCTGGTTGCGGCAAGTGGGACATACAGTTTATGATCCCAATCCGGATGTGGTGCCCCTGCGTGTGAAGGAGGCCTGGGTCAAGAAACTCTCGGGGACATCGCTCAAGCATATGACCATTGCTTTCTTTCACCCTACAAAGGATGGGGTACGACGCAAGGCCCTGACTCGAACGGGTGAACTTCTTTTTACTCATTTTGGTTTGTCAGGCCCCTTGATTCTCAATGGAGCCCATGAAATCAAGGCCCTGCTTAAGAAAGGCCCTGTAGCGGCCTCCATTGATCTGTATCCGGATGATGATATGCTTGAGTTGGACCAGAAGGTTTTAAGGCATTTGGGGCAGAATTCTAACAAGTTGTTACGTAATGGCCTCAAGCCGCTTTGTCCTCCAGGTATGGGTTCTACCATCGCAGACCAGCTAACCCCAATAGTGTTGGATAAGAAGTCCTGTCAGATCACCCAAACCGAACGCAGGCAGTTGGTGGGGCTGCTGAAGGGATTGCCTTTAACGGTAACAGGTACTATGGGCTATGACTGGGCCGTGGTCTCGGATGGAGGGGTGTGTCTCAAAGAGGTCGATACCCGTACCATGGCTTCAGGTCTGATTCCCAACCTTTTTGTGGTGGGAGACCTGCTCCACATCAGTCGACCTTCGGGGGGCTATTCCCTGCAACTCTGCTGGACAACCGGTTGGGTCGCAGGAGAAAATGCATAAGAAGGCTGACGGCTAGAGGATCGCGGGGTACAATACCCCTTTTGGAGAATGCATCATGGCTCAGCTGTTTGTTGATATCCTGATCAAGGTCTTTGTGTTGTTGTCGCCGTTTTTTGCGGTGTCGATGTTTTTGATGTTGTCGCGGGAGATGGATCCTCGCACCCGGCGACACTGTGCTTGGCGTACCAGTATTGCCATCCTGGCCATTTGCATGTTGGTCTACTTCTTTGGTAATCTTATTTTTAAGATTCTGGGCATCACGGTACCGGCTTTCCAGGTGGGGGCTGGGACTCTCTTGTTTCTCAATGCCATTTCCATGGTCACGGGCAAACGGTCCGAGGTGGCTCAGGATCCGACGGAGGATTTTGCCATTGTGCCTCTGGCCATCCCCTTGATCGTGGGGCCCGGTACCATTGGAACTCTGCTGGTCTTGGGGATGGAGATTGCGACCTATACCGAAAAGGCCGTGGCAGCTGGCGCGATCTGTCTGGCGGTGGCCCTGATTTCAGTATTTCTCTTATCTGCGGATTGGTTGGCAGAACGTCTGGGACGCAAAGGCTTGCAGATGATGATGAAGCTCACCGGTTTGGTCCTGACGGCCATGGCGGCACAGATCATCTTTACCGGTGTGCGGTCCTTACTCAATCTGGGACCGATGACGACTTGAATTGGATGAAAGCAAGAATGAATCCTGCAGCAACCGTGATGACCGTTGCTGCAGGGAGAGGTGTTCGGATTTCCGTTTACTCAATTGGAATGACCCATTTGGCTTTTTCTTTAGGATTGTAGCCAGGCACATAATGGAATTCTACTTCAGTCATATCATTGGGAACAAGGTAGGGCTCTTCAAACTCAGCTTCTTGGCCGGGCTGTAAATCCATTTCTTCCGGATTGTTTAGGGGGACACCCGTGTATCGCTTCACGTTGTCACGCATGCCATTCTTTGGGTTTTTCCATTGAAGATCGCCACTGATATTTCCATATTGTTGTTCTGAGCTGATATTCTTCACTTTAAATCGCAGGACGATATACCCCTGACCTTCAGGTGGGTTTTTGGTGTATTTGGTGGCTCTTTTAGCATTGATGATCGTGACCTCAAAGTCCTCATCATTACAGGTTTGACCGGGTCGCAGGGCGATGTCCGTTGCGGGTGTGGGCTGAACGGTTTTGACGGTTTGAGAGGGGGTGCTGCTGCTGGACGAGTTGGTCGAAGCCTTCTTTTTACATCCGACGGTCAGGGTACACAGGAGTAACAGGCAAACCGTGCCTATACACCCTGTGCGGATTAGGGGGCATTTCATAGAGAGATCCTTTCAAAGCAATGGATAATTTAGGAATGATTATTCTACGTGAACAACCTTCATGTCCTTGTCGGCCTGGAGTCCGGCCTGGCGGATGTGGTCGTAGAGGTAGCGACAGTCACGTACCTTGGTGAAGACAAAGACCGGGTCCGAGTCATCCTTGGTGATGACAGTGATGGTGCCGATGCCAACGAGGATATCCAGCAGGGTGCGACGTAGTTTGAGGTCAACCACCCTGAACATATCGATGTTATCGACTTCGCGGCAGAAGATACCGCGACGGTATTCAATACGCTCGGCATCGACAGTGTAGATCGTGCTCTTGAGAACAAGCAGTTTGAACAAGAATCCCAAGGTGACCAGAGCCGCGAGCCCTAAGGCCCCATAATCCAGGTAACGTTCGGCCTGGGCGAGGGTTTGGGCGGTGACATCTTGACCAAGGTAGGGGGCCAGGGTGTTGAACACTGGTTTGGTGACGATGAACCAGACGCCTGTTCCAACCAGCAGGGTGGTGACCAAGCGGCCGGTCATGGCAAAGATGCTGGGGCTGCCTTCGTAGAGAATATCGTCGTCTTTGTCTTGTTGTTCGTCTTCATCCTCCTCTTCGAGTTCTTCCTCGTATTCTTCTTCATATTCTTCGTCGTCTTGTTCATCTTCCTCGACTTCGACCTCGTCCCAATCCCTGGGCTCGGGACAAGAATTCTTCCGGTCGCCATAGAGGAATTCGCCACAATATCGGCATTTGACGGCCTGATAGCGGATGAGTTCCGCACAGAAGGGACAGGGTTTGTTGGTGGGCTTACCCCGAGGTCGTGTGAGTAACGAGTTGGATGATCTGGCCATGGTCAACCTCAATCCGATTTTACAATTCTCCGGTATTATCGGCCAGCCATGGCGTGCTTCAACAATATGAATTGCGGTTTCTTGAAAACGTCCCTAACATGAACACCATGAATTCGTTAGAAATACTCTATCAAGATCAAGGGATTATTGCGGTCAATAAGCCCATGGGTCTGGCCAGTATCCCGGAACGCGATCGGGATCAAGGTAGTGTGGTTGGGCAGGCTCAACAGCAGACCGGTCAGCGGCTTTATGTTGTTCATCGACTCGATAAGGAGGTCAGTGGGGTGCTTTTATTGGCCCGCACACCCGAGATGCATCGATGGCTCAATACCGCCTTTAGTGAGCGACGGGTGCACAAGACCTATGCCGCCTGGGTTCATGGTCATGTTACTGAGGAACAGGGGGTGATTGAGGCCCCTATCCGAGCCTTTGGTTCGGGGCGTATGGGCGTGGATCACGAGCGGGGCAAGTCCAGTCGCACGACCTTTGAGGTGGTCGAGCGTCATGAGAAACGGACCTTAGTGCACGCCCATCCCGAAACCGGCCGTCGGCACCAGATTCGCGTACACCTCTATCACCTGGGACATCCTATTTTAGGAGATCCCCGTTATGGGGATAAAACGATCCAGCAGACCTATGGACGCTTGATGTTGCATGCTTTAACCCTTGAATTTATCGGACCAGCAGGTGGTTGTCCCCAACGGATAGTCGCTCCTATTCCTGATGAATTTTTGGACTAATTGTCCCTGGATATCCAGCCGACATTGCTGAGTGCGTTGTCGCACTTGAATGTTGGGGGTTACATGCAGACGGACAGACCATTAGAACAAGGGCAGGAACCATCACAATCTGGGCAGCCGTTAGGTCGACTTTTACGCCTATACGTTGTTCTGGTGATGGGCGGCGTGGGCTTGTGTTTCATGGGTTATGTTATCTGGACGGCCCAGCGAGAGTTCAATCAGGCCAAGCAACAGCAATGCCAACAGGTGGCTTCATCGGTATCGCATGCCGTGCAAGAAACGGTTGGACAGGAAATTCGCGTCCTCAGTGATTATGCTCGTTTCTCTCTCTTTGTTCAGAAGGTCATGGTCTCTTCTTCCTATTGTGATAAGACGGCAGACCTTTTACAGTGTTATAACTACCTGGGAGAGAGGTATCCCTTGGTTCTCCTGAATCATCGTGGAAAAACCCTGATGCGTAGTTTGTCTGAGCCGGTTTTTGATTATAGCCAGGTTGTTTCAGTGCAAGGCCTACTGAATGATCCTAATCAGCGATCTTTGGTTGAGATCAATCAGAAGGATGGATGTTATTATTGGCGTTTTGCCGTATCGATTTTCGATGATCGTGGTATTCAGGGGGTCTTAGTCCATGAAGTGCCGGTTGATGCCCTGGAAGGATTGAATCGACATCTGGATGCATTGAGTCAGATCCAGATTCAACTGTGTTATGAAGGAAAGGTTGTTATCAAAGGGCAGAGGGAGGTTGAGAGTCAGTTTGTTGAGGTATCTTTGCCAGTTGAAGGTTTGACTTTACGTTATGCCATTGATCATTTCTCGGCTTCTATGATCGCGGATCACGTGATTGGACAGGGAGTCGTGTTGGTGGCGATTCTCATGGTTATTGGTGTCGTGGTCGCTTCGATATTTGGTCAACAATGGCTGGTTCAGCCGTTAACGCTTTTGCGTGAGTCCGCGGCGCAGTTGGCTTCAAATCAAGATGGGCTGCGTCTCTGTGAATCCCAGGGAGTGCGAGAAGTCAGGTGGTTGGCCCGCGAGTTTAATCGCATGGCCGATGCTGTGAGGAGCCGGACCCAGCAATTGCAACAATTGAATGATCGGATGTCACAGGAGCGAAATTACGCCCAACGTTTGTTCGAGACGGCAGAGGTCTTGATGTTGGTGTTGGATTTGGATTTTCGTGTCATTCGTATCAATGCCAAGGGGGAGCGTTTATTGGGATATTCTAAAGATGACCTATTGGGTAAATCCTGGTGTGAACATTTTGTGCCGTCGGATTATCGTCGAGTAACCCGGGAAGTTCTGCAAACAGTGATGGAGTCTCCGGAATCGGCTTTTGAGTACTTTGAAAATCCCATTTTACCCTCGGATGGACAGCCACGTATGATTGCCTGGCATAATACGGCATTGCGAGATGAACAGGGACGGGTTGAGGCCATCCTTTGCTCTGGAGAGGATGTCACCGATCAACAACGGGCAGAAGAAGAACAGACCAAGCGACTACAGCGATTGCGACGTCATCAACATGCCATTGTGGAGTTGGCCACCTTGGATCGACTGCCTGTGATGGAGTTTCACGAGGCGGCGGTGATTATCTGTGCGACGATTGCCCAGGCCATGGAGGTCGATCGGGTGGGGATTTGGTTGTTGGAGGAGAAGGATACGCGTATGGCTTGTCAGGGATTGTATGTACGCAAAACACGTCAAACGTCCCAGCCATCAGCCTGGCGATCGGAGGACTGTCCCATTTTTTATCAAGCCGTTCAATTGGGTCAAGTCATGGATGTTGCGGAGGTAAGTCGTGATGATCGAACACGAGAGCTCTACGAGGATTATTGGAAGACACATCAGATCGCCTCGGCCTTGATTGCGCCGATACGTGTGGATGGTCAGGTCGTGGGGGTGGTCTGTCATGAGCATGTGGGGCAGACGCGTCGTTGGCATTCCGGTGAGATTCTCTTTGCCGGTGAGGTGGCCGACCAGGTCGCCGCTGTTATGCTCAGTCGAGCACGTCTCAAAGCTCAAGAGCAAAGCCAGTTGGCCTTGCAACAGGTGGAACAGGCCAATGATGAACTCAAGAATATGCAGTCGCAACTGGTACAAAATGAAAAACTCGCCGCGATCGGTCAATTATCCGCAGGAGTGGCCCATGAACTCAATACTCCGGTGGGATTTGTAGCCAGCAATTTTCAGACCCTGAACGGTTATGTGGATAAGATCCGTCAATTGTTGCATGCCTACGAAACGTTCATGAAGGAACTGGTGGCCAGAAATGATGAAGAATTGACAACGTCGATGCAAGCGATTGATGCCTTGCGAAAACAGTTGAAGATCGATTTTCTGCTAGAGGACATTGGAGAACTCTTTACCGAGTCCCAGGAAGGGCTCGAACGGGTGACTTCGATCGTACGCAACCTGCGTGATTTTTCTCGTGTGGATCAGGCCCAACAGGCCGTCGAGTTTGATATTAACGAAGGATTACGTGCGACATTGGTCGTGGCCCGTAATGAAATCAAATACGATGCCGATGTCGAGGTTGACTATGGTGACATCCCGCCGGTGCCCTGTCACTCGGGACAGATCAATCAGGTTTTTTTGAATATCCTGGTGAACGCGGCTCAGGCCATCAAGGGTCAAGAACGCTCCGATCGCGGGATGATTCGCATCAAAACCTTTGCCGTTGAAGAGGGGGTGGTTTGTCAGATCAGTGACAACGGTCCTGGTATGTCACCGGAAGTGATGAATCAAATCTTTAATCCCTTCTTTACGACCAAAGAGCCGGGCAAGGGCACCGGGTTGGGTATGAGCGTGTCTTATGACATCGTTGTCAAGAAACACCAGGGACAAATCTCCGTAGACAGTATTCCAGGAGAGGGGACGACTTTTACTATTCAATTACCCTTTGTCTGTGCCGACGTCGAGGGCGAACCGGCCATGTCAGAGAGCGGCGTGTAGTACGTTTTCCAGTTCTTCCTGCGTTAAGGCAATGGGATTACCCTTCATGCTGCTGGAGTTACCGGCCTGTTCGGCTATGGCCGGGATATCCTCAGGCTTTAATCCCAGTTGCCCTAAAGATGGCACTTGTAGTTCATTCCCCAGTCTTTGAATCCATGTCACGGCATCGTCGGGGGTTGCTTGGTTTCGCCCGGTCAACAAGACACCTAATTCCTCGTATCGTTGTAGGCTTGGATGCTCGGGATGACGTGCACGTAGGGCAGTGACATTGGCCTGGGTGACATTCGGCAGCAGGGCCCCGCAAATCGCTCCATGGGGGGCATGGAGAAAACCCCCGAGAGGGCCGGCGAATCCGTGGACCGCCCCGAGTTTGGCATTGGCCAGGGCCAGGCCGCCACAGAGGCTGGCCAGGGCCATATCCGTGCGGGCTGATAGGTCACTGCCCACTTGAACGCAATGTCGCAGGGAACGAGCCGCCCGTTGGATTCCCTCACGGCAGAAGCCGTCGGTTAAGGGATTGGCCAAGGGGGTGACAAAGGGTTCGATCACTTGTGTCAGGGCATCCAGGCCGGTTTGGGCGGTCAGGACCGGAGGAACCGAGAGGGTCCAGGTGGGATCCACCACGGCCAGGGTGGGTAAGAGATAGGAACTTCGCATGCTGACCTTGCGGCGGTGTGTAGGGACATCCAAGACCGCATTCCGCGTGACCTCGGCACCGGTTCCGGCAGTGGTCGGCACTGCAATCAAGGGAACACCCGGTTGTTGGAGAGGGTGTCCTTCGCCGATGACTTCCAGGTAGGTCATCAAGTCGCCATGGTTACGTTGCATGGCTGCAATGACCTTGGCAGTATCGATGACACTGCCTCCACCTAAGGCGATTACACCGTCACAGGCCTGTTGACGGCCTGCATCAATCCCGGCCTGTACGATTTCTAAGTTGGGCTCTTGCGTAACTTGAAAGATCGTGACCTCTTTGCCTACTTGGGTGAGTTGATCTCGTAGGTCTTGAGCAGGTTCGACGCGACTGCCCAGCACCAGCAGAATGTGTGATCCCCATGACTGAGTGGCCGCAAGTATTGTCTCAAGAGAGTCGGTTCCAAAGTGGATTTGACCGGCCGTGGCAAAGTCGAAAATCATGATCTATTCCCAGCCCTGGTCGTCGGGACAGATGTTGTGGTATTTGAGGCTGGAGCGAGGTTCGGCCATCATGTCGGCTACGGTGTCACGCCAGGTTTGGTAATGGGCGGTGTCCTTATGAGCCTTGGCTGCGGCCTCGTCACGGTAGACCTCGACCAGTACGAAGCGGTCGGGAGCGTCTTGTTGCTGGACCACATCGAAACGGGCCACACCGGGTTCGGTCTGGACACTGCTTTGGGCATTGATTTGTGAGGCCTCGATAAAGGCATCGATATCCGGGGCCTTGACATGGATAAAGACGTGCACAATAAACATGGAGGTCTCCTTACCAGGTTTAGTCGGTCAGACTGTTTTCCAATTGTTCCAGGGTTGACCGGGTGCGTGCCACGCGGTTGCCGTTGGCGTTGCGCCAATGGACCTCGGCGTCACGTTGCAGCATGTCCTCGATTTTTTTACAGGCCGTCAACACGGTGGCATGGTTTTTATTCCCGAGACAGCGACCGATCTCCGTCGATGATAGATTGGTGTGTTTGCGGGCCAAGTACATGCAGAAGTGGCGGGCCATGGCCACGGTCTTGTCTTTCTTGGTCGAGTGGATCGCCCCTGGCGTGGTGCTGAAATGCTGGGCCACCACGGTCTCGATGTCACTGACGTGCAGACGGGGGTCGCAACGTTCGATATGGTCGGCCAGGATGATCTGAGCCCGTTCCAGGGTGATGGGTTCGTTTTGCAGGGCACAGGAGGCCACCACCTTGAGCAGGGCCCCTTCCAGTTCGCGGACATTGGAAAAGACACTCTCGGCCACAAACCGAATGACATCGTCCGGGACTGAGGGGTTGGACTGATTGTCACTGAGGTCGGTATAGGCGGTTCTGATCATACGGGCCCCGGTACGACGGCAAATTTCGCAGCGGGTGGCAAAGTCCGGTGGATCGATCTTGACGACCATGCCCGAGACAAAACGGTTGGTCAGCTTGTCTGAGAGTTGATCGATCATCTTGGGAGCGGCATCCGAGACCAGTACGACCTGCTTGCCTGCCAGGCTGATGGTATTGAAGGTGTGCAGGAATTCTTCCTGGGTGGACGGCTTATTGGACAGAAAGTGGATGTCGTCAATGGCCAGCAGGTCGGTTTGACGTAGACGACGACGAAAGGCCTCCAGCTTTTTGTTCTTGAGGGCCATGACGAATTGGTTGGCAAATTCCTCCGCCGAGAGATACAGCCATTGAGTCTGGGGGCGGTTCTTGATGATTTCGCCGCAGATTCCCTGTAGGAGGTGGGTTTTACCCACTCCATAACCGCCGTGGATAAACAGGGGGTTAAAGGGGCTTTGGCCCTCACGGACCACGGCCCGCGCCGCATTGTAGGCCAGTTCATTGGACGGCCCCACAATGAAGGAGTCCAGAGAGAGACGCAGGTTGGGCTGAGTCTTGGGCTGGGCAGGGCGTAGAGGGACTACCGGGGCCGATGCAGGCGACGGGGGGGTAAGGGAAGTCGCTGCAGTCCCCGTTGATGACTTGTCATGGCGATGATTGACGAGGCTCTGGTCGATGGCCATGTCGATTTGGGTCTGCGTGCCCAGGACATCCAGGCTGGCAGCACGCAGGTCGTCCATAAAGTGACTCTGAATCCAATTGGCAGCAAAGGTATTGGCCACGGCCAATTTGAGGTTCTGTTGGTCCAAGGTCAACCGGGTGGATTGGCGAAACCAGATATTGAATTTCTGGGGGCCAATTCGCTGAGCCAAAACCTGACTGATGGCGTCGGTCTGGGAACAGGTTGCCGTACAATTATCATCCCTGATAGGGTCCTGCATCAATGCTCTCCAACTCTTATCGTCATGGTTGACCTGTCAGTGACATCAAGGTCCTGTCTTCAATGTCACGACCCAACAGGCTACGTCCGAAGAAACTTGAAACTTCAGTGTTGGTTTGGCTATTATTGTTGGAATGACGTTAGGATCAACCGTGAATCGAGGGCTTTCTTTTCCACGCAGCTGATCATGTTGTCGTTGTTGGCTTTACGGTCGAAAAAAAAATCTTGTAAACACGTTATACACGATGCAACTAGGCTATGTGGAAAACCTGTGGATTAGGTTTACAGCGATTGTTTAAGTGGTTGCGGTCATTTGGCTAAGGCCATATAATCTCTAGAGTTGTCGCTTTCATACTACTGATAATTCGCGTTTGGGAGGTCAAGCCTCATGTTACATTGGGTTTTTCGCATGTTATTCGTTTTGATCATTGTAGGTGTCTTTTTTGGATATGTCCTCAATCTTAGCGAGAGGGATAACACTGAAGGTGTTGATTTGCCGGATAATTGGGATACGGTGGTGATTTGTGGGATTATTATGGCGATCTTTGTGTTTTTATTAGATTGCCTGACTCCTAAGAACAAACTGGGGGCCTTGGCCGGGGTTTTCTTTGGCCTTTTGGTGGGATTAATCGTCAGTGGTGTTTTAGCACCGGTGGTCGATCTGATCAACAGTTCCTGGGGTGATCCATTGGAAACCGGCTCTAAAGAGGGCAAGGAGGCCTTGAATGCTATCAAAACCATGGTTGGTATTTGTATCTGTTTCTTGACGATTAGTATTGTGATGCGTACTAAGGACGATGTTCGTTTTGTGGTGCCCTATGTGGAGTTTGCCAAGCAGACCAAGGGGGCTCGTCCCTTGGTTTTAGACACCTCGGCCATTGTGGATGGGCGGGTTTGTGACCTTTGTCAGTCTAAGTTATTTGATGCACCCGTGGTAGTGCCACGGTTTGTCCTCAATGAATTACAATTGATCGCGGATTCGGCGGATAAACTCAAACGCAACCGCGGGAGACGAGGCCTGGATATTCTCAAAAATCTCCAGAGTTTACCCGGGGTTGATGTCGTAATTGATGATTCCACCTTTCCTGAAGTCGAAGAACTACACGGGGTGGATCAAAAGTTAATGGCCTTTGCCAAGCTTAAGGATGGGCGTGTGGCAACTACGGATTATAATTTGAGCAAGGTTGCTGCTGTTCGGAATGTGGATGTGGTCAATATTAACGACCTGGCGAGCTCTTTGAAGGTTGTGGCATTGCCGGGAGAAGGGATGCAGATTAAGATCATCAAGCCGGGCGAGGAATCCGACCAGGGAATCGGTTATTTGGACGATGGTACCATGATCGTGGTGGAGGGAGCTCGTCACTGTATCGGTCAGAATGTTACCATCAGCGTGACCAGTTCTCTACAGACCTCTGCCGGTAAGATGATCTTCGGGAAATACGAAGGCCCGGGCCAGATCGCTCGCAATGAGGGACCTTCTTATCAATCGCGACGTTCGAATCGTCGCCCCAACAATCGCTCTGGATACCGTCGGGGCAATGATTCCAACGTTTGAGGCTATTGAAGGTATAGCTCGTCACCGGGTTTGATGCTTCCGATCTCTTTGAGTTTTGACTTAATGTCCTCTGGGCAAAGGGCGAAGCTGGGGGCGATTTCTAGGGTGGCGTCCACCTTTCCATTAGTTGTTCTGGGAACAGCGATTCCTGCGGCTTCCAGCCATTGAGCCGCGCGTTCGATCATCATAATACGTGAGGACTCTGCGCTATCAATGCCTTGGGCGTTTTTAATAGGGGCAAATTCCTCGGCTCGGGTGGTTTCCATAATAATGGATTTTTGGGCCAGGGGTAGGGCGTCAAAGACGAAGGTTTCCAGCTTGACGCCATTGGGTTCGATAGGCTCAATCAGGGTGCCCTGGTTGTCTATATGCGGGATCTTTTTGACGGCACGATGCATGGGTAGTGAGAATCCGTCCTGATTGAGGGATTCGATGAAGGTGCGATTGATCAGGTGAATACCGATGCTGCCCAATTCCAATTTTAGTGAACCGTCTGCATGGGTGGCCTGAGCCAGGTCATCCGGAAGGTCGCTGTATTCGATGACGGTGACTTTCTCGTCAACCAGACAGAAGTTGCCTACCTTCTCGAATGGGCCTGTCTTTTTTAAGGCTTTGGAGGACATCTCCGAACCATCAAGTTCGTGTAGGCCAATGAAGAGGGGATCGATAGGGTTGATCAGGGGGTTATCGACTTGCCAGTAACTCAGAATTTCAATGCCACGGTTGGCCATATCCGTGATGGCACCACTTTGGTAGAGGGCCTTGAGGCTGCCTCCATGGCCATCAGGGGAACAAGCGATAAGGTCCTTGTCAGCCAATAGAATCTTGCCATCAAACGAGAAATTGGGCAGGGTTCCTTGCTGGAAGATGAAGACATCGTCTGGATGGAGGCCAAAGAACAAGGCGTCTTCAAAGAGGTCACGCGTCTGCTCATAATTGAGGGGGCTCGTCATGATGTAGAAGGGGCAGCGGGTATGATAGCGTTCATTGGTAGCGGCGATGGCCTCGGCAAAGAGTTGAAACAGCGGTTTCTGTTGAATTGGGCTGGCCGGGAAAGCGCCCTTGGGGCCATTAAAGCCTAGGCGAGTTCCTTGGCCGCCTGCGACCACGAAGCCTGCCACCTTGCCGGCTTTAATGAATTCCTCGCCCTTGGCTTTAGCCTTGGCGTAGAACAATTTCTGTTCATCTCCTATAGGATTACAAGGGTAGTATGAGGCCGGTGTAATATTACTCGGCGGGGAGGAGGGTTCATCTTGCTTGACGAAATGAGTGATCCAATCGTCCAGGTGGTTCCACTCCAAACCATTGATCTGCTCGAGCAAGCAGGCTTGTTGTGATGAGGAGAGCTGGTCAAAGAAGTCCAACAGGTGTGTTTGTCCATGTTTGTTCAGTTTCTGTTTGAGGTCTTGATCGTTATGGGTATTACTCATGCAAAGGTCCTTACCGGAGTGATTGTACAATAATCAGAAATTGGGGGGAATTTTAGGTTAAATGGCAAAAATATTCAAGGTTCTCTTGCACATGGGCGAAATAAAATTGACAGGGTTGGCTGTATTCAGTAATATTTAAAAATGTCAGGTAGGTTTGTTGAACGTATTCTATTATATATTTTAGTTTCGCCATCATACTTTCAAACGTTTTTCATATCTCAAGCCTTCCTGCCCAAATAAGGATGTTGTCTGTATTACGGGTGACCTTGGAGGAAGACAACGCGTTTAATTGGTATTAAACGTATTATTATGGCACGGAGAAGCGATTGCTCGCACTTCAAGCCAACCTGTATGGGCAAGAACAGTGTCAAAAAAGTGATTCTCAGTGGATTTAAGTCCTTGTTGGACTGAGTCCGTGGTTTTGCGAACTAATTCTGTAAGTCGGTTTTCTGGCAATCGTAGGTCGGAAGGCGAATCTCACAGAAACGAAAGGAGAAAGATATGAAACGAAAAGGCTTTACTCTGGTCGAGTTGCTGGTTGTGATCGCAATCATCGCTCTGTTGATGGGTATTTTGATGCCGGCATTGGCGCGTGTGCGTCAGTTGGCGTTCAGAATGACCTGTGGAACCAATCTTTCGGGTATCGGCAAGGCCATGCTGATCTATGCGAACGATTACGAGGATGAACTGCCCAAGGCCGGTGGCCGCAAAAATGAGTGGGTTGAAAAAATCGATGATTGGGAGGCCACCAGTCGAAGATTAGCCTTTGGTATGGGTAATGGCACTGAAGGTGAAGTTACGGTAACGTCTAACTTCTACCTCTTGGTTAAATATGCCGAAGTGACCCCCAAGCAGTTTGTCTGTAAGGGTGAGACCGACGTGCGTGAGTTCAAGCTGGCTGAATTGGATCAGACCAGCATTAATACCGACGGCCTCCAATTGATCGATGCCTGGGACTTTGGCTATTATGAAGACGATAGTCATCCGGACGAGTATTGCAGCTACTCCTATCATTGGCCCTTTGATGCCTATGCCTTGACCACCAGTTCCGATCCTTCTATGGCCATTGCTGCGGATCGCAATCCTTGGTTGACGATCGAGCGTCAAGACGATGATGAGATCACCTTTGAAGACGGTGATGAAGAGACCGACTTCATCCCTGCTGATGATCAATATGACGGTACCACTGACTCTTCTAAACGCGGTAATTCTGATGCTCACCAGTTAGATGGTCAGAACGTCCTGTTTGTCGATAGCCATGTCCAATTTGAGAAACGTTCTTACTGTGGCTTGGAAGATGACAATATCTACACCCTCGCTGATCCTTCGGCCCCAGATATTAAGCAAACCAAGGGTCTGGATCCCATGGATTCTTATCTGGATGCGGATGAAGGTCCTGAAAGTCGTGAGGACTCCTTCCTGGTTCAGAATGACCATGAACTGACTGGTGGTAGTAGTCGCGGAGGATCTACTCGCTAATTTAGCGACCCTCTCTCTGGCGGATTTTTCTGTCCGCAGTTGAGACCTCTCTTAGGATATTTAAGTGGCGGTAACCGGTGGTTGCCGCCACTTTTTTTATGGAAGTTCTCAAAAGGACTTGAATTCAATAGGCTTCTGATGCTATTATAAATTTGAAGAGCACCATTTAGTATATCTTTCATTCGCTATCGTTTATACCGTGCCTCTTCGAATGCGATGGATAGGCTCTCTACCAAAACGCCGTTATCATATTAAAGAGGATTAAGCCCCGATATCGTTTATTTGCTATTGTTTCAATTCATTTCCTCTCTGTTGGCTTAACCCTCGTTCAATTCGCTGAATAAACGCGTCTGTCAAAGGTTACTGTACGCCTTTGGTGATTAAATTCAGTAAACAATAAATGTACGCCCTCATTCAGCTTCATTCCAACGCCTTCCTTTCTTAACAAACACCTCTTGAGATCTGTGCAAGCAGAGTCGGTGATCGATACGCGCCTGGAGTTGGGGCTGTATCTGCCGTCTTTATAGGGCCAGTCATTATTGATGTTTATCCGGGGAGACGTTGGACGCAGATCTCAGAGTTGGAAAGGAAAATGATCATGAAACGGAAAGGCTTTACACTGGTTGAGTTGTTGGTCGTGATTGCGATCATTGCTCTACTGATGGGCATTTTGATGCCGGCGTTGGCGCGGGTGCGTCAGTTGGCGTTTAGAATGGTCTGTGGAACCAATCTAGCCGGGATTGGCAAGGCCATGCTGATCTATGCCAACGATTACGAGGATGAGCTTCCCAAGGCCGGGGGACGTACCAATAAATGGGTTGAGCATATTGGTGATTGGGAAGCGGAAAGCCGACGGAAGGCCTTTAATATGGGGACCAGCAACCTCAACGGTGAGGTGACGGTCACCTCGAATTTCTATCTCTTAGTCAAATATGCCGAGGTCACCCCCAAGCAATTCATCTGCAAGGGCGAGACCGATATACGTGAGTTCAAGCTTTCGGAATTGGATCAGTCCAAAATCGACACGGATGGCCTCCAGCTGATTGATGCCTGGGATTTTGGCTATTATGAGGAAGACGAAAGTACCCCGGATATGTATTGTAGTTACTCCTATCATTGGCCCTTTGATGCCTATGCCTTGACCACGAGTTCCGATCCCTCTATGGCCATTGCTGCCGATCGTAATCCCTGGATGACGCTGGAACGCGAAGAAGACGATGAGATCACCTTTGATGAAGGTGATGTTGAGACCGACTTCATCCCTGATGACGATCAGTATAATGATGGCACCACTGAGACGGCCAGGCGTGGCAATAGTGATGCCCACCAATTAGATGGTCAGAATGTCTTATTTGTGGATAGCCATGTCTCGTTCGAAAAACGCTCCTTCTGTGGTTTGGAAGATGACAACATCTACACCTGTTGGGGTGAAGAAGCGGACGACATCAAGCATACCAAGGGATCGGAGCCTACCCAGTATTACTACGATGAAGATGTTCTCACGAGTCGTGAGGATTCCTTCCTGGTGCAGAATGATAGTGGGTTAGAGGGGCAGAGAAACGGGCGTTAAATTAAAGAATTAGGAGGTTAGGCGGCCCTTGCTTAGGCGGGGTCGCCTATTTTGTATCCCTACCTGCCTTGTGCTCCAGACTTGTATCGATGCCGCAATTGTGCTACAGTGCCCCCACGTTATTTTTGATGGACAAAAACACATAAGGAGCTCTAACCGTGGGAAAAACACTGGTTTACAAGATACTGTCGCAGCATTTACGTGAAGGTCAACTCGAAGTCGGCCAGCCCATTGGTATCCGTATTGACCAAACCCTGACTCAGGACGCCACCGGTACCACCGCCTTCTTACTCTATGAATCCATGGGGGGCGGGCGGGCCAAGACCGACCTGTCGGTCAGCTACGTGGATCACAACCTGGCCGGATTTGGGCCGGAAAACCACAATGACCACCTGTATCTGCAGACCGTGGCCGCCAAGAGCGGGGCTTACCACTCACGCCCGGGCAACGGCATCTGCCACCAGGTGCACCTGGAACGCTTCGGTAAGCCGGGCGGGACCTTGTTGGGCAGCGACTCGCACACCCCGACTAACGGCGGCATTGGGATGATCGCCATGGGTGCCGGGGGTATGGACGTGTCCGTGGCCATGGCCGGTGGGCCCTTCTTCATTACCGCCCCCAAGGTCGTGGGCGTCAAGTTGACCGGCAAGATGCAGGATTGGGTAGCGGCCAAGGATATCATCCTCAAGCTGCTGAGTATTCTGACCACCAAGGGTAATGTGGGCTGGATGGTGGAGTACCTGGGCGAGGGCGTCGAGTGTCTGTCCGTACCCCAGCGAGCCACCATCACCAATATGGGGGCCGAACTGGGCGTGACCACCAGTGTGTTTCCCAGTGATGAACGTACACGTGAGTTTCTGGCGGCCCAAGGCCGTGAGGCCGACTACACCCCCTTGGTTGCGGATCCGGACGCCGAGTACGACCGAGTGATCGAGATCAATCTGGACGAGCTAGAGCCTATGGCAGCCTGTCCTTCGTCACCGGACAATATCCGCAGTATCCCCGAGATCGCGGGCATGAAGGTCAACCAGGTCGTGATCGGTAGCTGCACCAATTCCAGCTACACCGACATGATGATGGTGGCCCAGGCCATGAAGGGTAAGCACGTACACCCCTTGGTCGAGTTGGGCATTGCCCCGGGCAGCAAGCAGGTCTTGACCATGCTGGCCGAAAACGGTGCCTTGGCCGATCTCATTGCCTCGGGCGTGCGTATTTTGGAATCCGGTTGCGGTCCCTGCATTGGTCAAGGTTTCTCTCCGGCCAGTGGGACTGTGAGTCTGCGCACCTTTAACAGGAACTTTGCCGGACGCTCGGGTACCAAGGGCGATGAGGTCTACCTGGTCAGTCCGGAGACAGCCGTGGCTGCGGCCTTGACCGGCTGTATTACCGATCCCCGCAGCCTGGATCTGGCCTATCCCCAGATTCCCTTGCCTGAGACCTTCCTCAACGACGACGGCATGATCGTCGCGCCGCCCAGCGAGTCCGAGGCCGAGCAGATCGAGATTCTGCGAGGGCCCACCATCGTGGTGCCCGAATCCCCCAGCCCCCTGGTCGAAACCCTCAAGGGCCGGGTTCTGCTCAAGTGTGAAGACAAGATCACTACGGACCACATCATGCCGGCCGGGACCTTCCTCAAGTTGCGTTCCAATGTGCCGGAATATGCCAAGGTCGTGTTTAACTGCTTCAATGAAGAGGGCCAGCCCACCTTTGCCCAACGTGGCCTCGAACTCAAGGCTCAAGGCATTGGCGGAGTCATTGTGGCCGGTCAGAGCTATGGCCAGGGCTCGTCCCGCGAACATGCCGCCCTTTGTCCCATGTACCTGGGCGTGCGGGCCGTGTTGGCCAAGAGTATCGAACGCATCCATAAAGCCAACCTGATCAACTTCTGCATCGTGCCGTTGGTCTTTGCCGATCCGGCCGATTACGACAAGATCGAGGCTGGGGCTGACCTGGTGATTGCCGACCTGCGTACGGCCGTCAAGGATGCCGACGAGGTCGAGGTGAGCTTGTCCGATGGTTCTAACATCAAGGCCCTGCTGGAATTATCCCCCCGTGATCGTGAGATCCTGTTGCATGACGGACTGATGAACTACACTCGGATTAAGGCCTCTTAAGGGAATGGTCATGATTAGGCTTGTGTTATCGATGGCAGTGATACTCTCATGGCAGTCTGGGACATGGGCCCGGCCCTTGCCCGAAGGATTCTACCTTCAAGGTCTCGAAGGTGTGCTGGTCGATCCTTGTGAGAGCCACCTCTGGACCTTTGAAGTCGAGTCGCCCTGGATCAGTGAGGACTATGAGATCCAAGTTGGAGCCAAGTGGACCCTGCTGCCGACCCATGCCTTGCATGAGATCACCCAAGTGGTGGCGGCTAGGGACACCCATCATTGGCGTCTCAACGGACGAGTCACCTCCTATCGCGGTCAGTCATTTCTCTATGTGGAACGGGGACGTCCGCAGGTGATGGTGGATCCCAACGCACAGGAGTCGCCCGAACCCAACGAATTGGTCGAGGCCGCCAGTGCCATCGGCATTCCCAAGGGATTGGTCGAGAGCATGGCCGCGCGACCGGAAACCCCGGGCCATCCGGGATGGCCGTCCATGGCCTCGGGAGATCGCCTGCTGGTGGATCGTATTGGATCCCTGGTCCCCCAAGACGGGCGTTGGTATTTCAGGCTCGAATCCTTGGGACGCAGTGAGGCCGGGCAACTCGTTGAGGTCATGCCCTCGCAAACCCGGGAACGTCTCGAGCAGATTCAAGCGGCTGGGGGACAGGGTGAGCGTTTTCGAGTGGTTGCCCTGCAAACCGAAGTTCAGGGACAGACGTATCTTTTCTTATTGCGGGCTGTACGCGTATACAGCCGTGGAAACTTTGGACGCTAGGAATGACGTTATGACCGACGCACTCGATACACTGTTGCTGACCTATCAGAATCCCCAATGGCCCCAGCGTCTGGCTCAGATCCATGAGGCCGTACGGGAGGCCACCTATTTTGAGGATGGCAGTGATGCGGATCGCAGTCTGACCGAGATCGTGCAAAAGGTGCGTCAGGGAGGCGATGCGGCTCTGGCGGAATTGACCGCCCGCTTCGATCAGGCCACCTTGACACCCGAGCAGTTTCGGGTCTCCCCCGAGGCCCTGCAGCAAGCCCATGCCCAGGTCGATGACGATCTGATGGGCTCCATTCGTCAGGCCATCGCCAATGTGCGTCAGTATCAAAGCGAGATCTTTGTCGGGGATAAGATCGATCATCCGGGCGTCCGTTACACCCCCATCGAACGGGTAGGGATCTGTATTCCCGGAGCCTCGGCACCGCTGCCCTCGACCGTGATCATGACGGCCGTGCCCGCCCAGGTGGCTGGGGTCAAGGACATTGCCGTGATTTCACCTCCGCGTTACCAAGGCAGTATTCATCCCGTGATCCTGGCCGTGTGTCACGAACTCGGGATCGATGAGGTCTACCGCGTCGGTGGGGCCCAGGCCGTGGCTGCCTTGGCCTATGGCACGGCCACCGTTCGACCGGTACACAAGATCGTCGGGCCTGGCAATCAGTGGGTGCAGATGGCCAAACGTAAGGTCTTCGGACGCGTGGATATCGATTCGGTCGCCGGTCCCAGTGAAGTGTTGATCGTGGCCAACGATCAGGCCGAACCCGCCTGGGTCGCTGCCGACATGCTCAGTCAGGCCGAGCATGCCCCGGGCAGTGCCGTGGTGCTGACCGATTCGCAGCTGGTGGCCACCGAGACCCTGGCCGCTCTCAAAGAACAGGTCCAGCAGTTGAGTCGTTGTGACGAGACCATTGCCTGTCTGTCACAATTCAGTGCGATCATCGTGTGTGAAAGTTTGGAGCAGATGATCGAGCAGGCCAATATCTTTGCTTCGGAACACCTGGAGATCCAATGCGGTGATGATAGCGTCGCAGTGGCCGCTCGCATTCAGCACGCCGGTGCCATGTTCGTCGGTCCCTACACCCCGGTGGCCGTGGGGGACTATTGGGCCGGCCCCAGTCACACTTTACCTACGGGGATGACCGCCAAGTTCTTCAGCCCGTTGTCCAGTAACGATTTTGTCAAGACCACCAGCATCATTCATTACAGCCAGGAACAACTGCACAATAGTGCAGCGGACATCGAGCGATTGGCCCTAACCGAAGGGCTTGACGCCCATGCCAAGAGTGTGTCCATTCGTCAGGGTTAATCCCCATTGATTCGAATGAGCTGGTCCTCTAGTCGCAGGATGATCCCACCCTGGACCAAGGCTGGAGTGGCAAAGCAGGTCTTGGCCAGCGGATTGCTGGCCAGGATGTGGGCCTGATCCCGGCTGTGGGTATCGAGGACAGTAGTGACACCCTTGACACTCACGGCGTAGAGCTTATTGTCACCGGTGACCAAGGAAGCCAGGTGGCGACCTTTTAGTCGGTGTTCCCAGTGGACGTCACCGGTAGCCAGATCCATGCAGGTCAAGAGTCCCGCATCGCTGAGGGTATATAAGCGATCCTCAATAATAACTGGAGAACTGCATCCGGGTGCTCCTTCTTTAGTGGTCCATTGAAGCGAGGGACCTTGTTCGGATGTTTGCGCCAGATCAAAGGCCATCACCGCCTCGGGCCCATAGGTCCCTCCTCCCACAATCAAGGTGGAGTCCGACAAGGCCAATCCTGCAACGATTTGGTCAATCGGTGTCTGGAGGCTCCATAGCAAATGGCCATCTGCCAGGCGATAGGCATTGAGATTGTAAGATGAATGAAGCAAGAGTTGAGGGGGCTGCCCGGGGGGACGGTAGACCAGGATCGTGCTATAGCCTTCGGTGATCTCTTGGGGGTAGATACACCAGCGTTGTTTGCCATCTTCGATATCGAAGGCCGCCAGCCACGAGGGTCGTTTACATCGGCGTTCCTTGCCTTGGAGTACCACGGCCAATCCATCAACGATGAGTGGAGAACTGGACGCTCCATATTTGGTATTTTCGAGGTAGTCCTGGTCTCTTCGTTGCCAGAGGACCTGACCTTCTTGGTCCAGGCACACGAGCAGGCCTCCGAAAAACGCCAATACATGTTGACCATCCGTGGCACAGGTGGGAGTGGCATAGGAATTATCCGAATGTTTGCGTTCGGCCTGGTCTACCCAGACAGGGGTGTGCCAAAGGATGTCTCCACGTCCAAGATCCACAGCCACAACCGCACGTGTTATCCCCTCGCCGCTGAGCCAGTAATTGCCCGGCACAAAGACGAGTCCCGTCAATAGCAGCAGAGCGAGGGCTCCCGGGAGACTACTGCTTTCACCGGGGTGCCACGGGCGGGGGTAACGAAGGTGTAGCTGGTATTGATAGAGCTTCTTCAGGACTTTGATCCTACCAGGGGTGGTGGGTTGAACGACATGAACTTTAAAACTACTGATTAAAACCCAGCCACCCAAGAGGAGTCCCGGCCAGAGAAAGAGTCTTCGTTCCTCATAGGCGATCTTCTCAAACCATTGGTCCAACGGGGTTTGTTGGTAGAGCTGCCATGCTCCCCAGACCAGTGCTCCCATAATCACCAAACGCCAATACAGGCCCCTGACCATCAGTCCTACTGCGGCGACTCCGATTAGGGCAATGGCTCCTCCGGTAAGCCAGATACCCGCCTCTACCGTTGGGTCGATGGTGACGATTTTCAAGAGATCCGGGTAGACTCGTGCAACCCACAAACCGACATGACTCAGGATGGGATCCAGCCACCCAGGGAAGGCGGTGACTCCCACGCCAAGACAGAGAAAACAATGCAGGATTAGACTGTTGAAGATTTCCACGGCCCATGACTCTTTGTCAACCGGCCAAAATCCGGGTTGTTGCCGTCGATGTTTTACGGTGTTGCGTATGCATCTCCCCAGCCAACACAACCAGCCTACGACGGTTAATAGCAGGCCCAGGGTTTCGATCTTGTGAAGCAAGCGTTCACTTTGGGTGGTTTTGTAAGCGGTAGTGACAAAGATCTTCTCATGACTAATAATGGGAGATGACACGCCTTCACCAGGCAGGGGAGTACGCCAGTTGATATTGGGACTGTCCTGATCCCAATGAAGGGGAAGGTCGGTGGCGGTTGAATGTCCTAATCCGGAAGGACCTCGAAATTGTGGCCAGGGGCCGGCAGGGTCGGCTTCATTGGCATGAACTGAGCCAACGGTGATCAGGATGTGCAGGCCCAGCGCAATCCATGGCCAATTCCATTGCTTGGTTGGCATCGTACCTCCGCTTGTTAACAGTCAAACAACTCCGGATCGATAATGTTTTTACGTGCCGGTTTCGGAACACTTGAGATGGGTTGTTTGATTTGATGATGGGCCACCTTGGCCGGGATCTCGAAGAAGCGTTCGTCAATGGCATTGGACGGAGCCTGTTGCTGGGGAAGGGAGCTTCGTTGAGATTTGTTCAACAGAGAGTGACCGCAATTGGGACAGTGACTCGTGCAATAGGTCACAGCATACCACACATTGAAGCGAACTCCACAACGTTGGCATGGCACTCTCATCTGACAACTCCTTCCCTGGTCGGGCGTCAAGGCCGCCTTAGGTCTTACGGCAACGCTGTCTATGAATCAGAATTAAGCGTTCAGCTTGTTTTGAATCCATTGCGTGGCTGCCGTCAGGGCCTCGTCCAGTTTGGAGGGGTCCTTGCCGCCGGCCTGAGCCATTTGTGGTCGACCGCCACCTCCGCCGCCCACGATGGGGGCAATGGTTTTGACGATGTCACCGGCCTTGACGCCTTGCTTGATTAAATCATCCGTCACGCCCGCCAGTAACATGACCTTGCCGTCTTCAGCGGTTCCCAATACGACCGCAGAAGAGGGGGCTTTTTTCTTGAGCATGTCAATGGCCTCGCGAGCCTGCTCGACACCCACACCGTCCAAACGTCCCACGATGATATGGGCGTCACCCACCTTGGGGGCGGCTTCCAACATCTTGCGGGCCTGGCCCAGGGCGTCGGAACCCCCTTGTTTGGCCGCGGTCTTGAGTTGCTTGGCGAGTTTTTTATTATCTTCCAGGAGTTTATTCACACGGGCCGTCAGCTGCTCGGCAGGAACCTTAAGACTCTGACTGAGTTCATCCACGACCTGGTTGCGTTCCAGCAGGTAGTTCGTCAAGCCCGGCCCGGTCAAGGCGGTGATACGACGTACACCGGCGGAAATACTTTCTTCCTTGATGATGGCGAAGCTGCCGATCTGGGCCGTGTTGCTTACGTGGGTGCCGCCGCAGAATTCGCGACTGAAGGCGGTTCCCAGGTTTTCCTTGCGGTCGGCACCAATGCCAATGACGCGTACCTCCTTGCCATACTTCTCGCCGAACAGGGCCATGGCCCCCAGTTGCTTGGCCTCGTCAATGGGCAGGGTCACGGAGGTCACCGGATCGGCCGCATTGATCTTATCCCGCACCAATTCCTCGATCTTGCGGATCTGTTCCGCGGTCAGGGCCTTGGGGCAGGTAAAGTCGAAACGCAGATAGTCCGGGCACACCAGCGAGCCCTGTTGATGGACCATGTCCCCAACTACCGACTGCAATGCCCATTGCAACAGGTGAGTGGCGGTGTGATTCTTTTTACTGGCGGATCGTTCGCGTGAGACCATGGCCTTGGCCATTTCACCGGCTTCGATGCTACCGTGTTTGAGCTTGCCACGATGTACTACGCAGTCGGCGATCTTCTCGGTGCTCTCGACAATGAATTCGAAGTCACAGGTCTTGACCATGCCGTTGTCACCTACCTGGCCACCGGACTCGGCATAGAAGCAGGTCTTTTCCAGGATCAGGCCGATCTCGGTATCGAGCTGGTCGAACTGCCCCGAGGTCACCAGGCCGGAACCGTCGATCCAACCCACGATTTGGGTGGCCACGGCATCGTCGGTGTATTTGGCCAGGTCATCGGTGACCGGCAATTCCACGCCCGTTAGATCGGCCAGGGCACTGCTGCCCTTGGCTCCGGCGCGGGCACGCTCGCGTTGTTCTTCCATGAGGCTGTCGAAGCCGGCCTCATCGACCTTGAGGCCGCGTTCGCGGGCCATCAATTGCGTCAGGTCCACCGGGAAGCCAAAGGTGTCGTAGAGTTGGAAGGCGTCCTTACCGGAGATGGTCTTGGTGTCACTGGAGTCGGCCTTGCCTGCGGCATCACCGAAAATCTCCAGACCGCGGTCCAGGGTGCGACCGAAGCTGGATTCCTCGGATTCGATGACGGTCTGGACGAACTCGGCTCGTTGCTTCAATTCGGGGAAGGCTCCACCCATGTAGTCGGCCAGGACGGGCACCAGTTTGTACATAAAGGGCTCGTTGGCTCCCAGCACGCGACCAAAGCGAGCGGCCCGCCTGAGGATACGCCGCATCACATAGCCGCGTCCCTCGTTCGAGGGCTGAACCCCGTCCGTGATGGAGAAGGTCAAGGAACGAATGTGATCCGCAATCACGCGGAAGGCATTGTCTGTGGGATTGCCCAATTGGGAGGTGTATTTGTGGCCGCTGATGTCCGCCACTGCATCGATAATGGGGCTAAACAGATCCGTGTCGTAGTTGCTGCGTTTCTTTTGCAGCACGGCACTGATGCGTTCCAGACCGGCACCGGTATCAATGTGATTGGCACCCAGGGGTACGAGTTTGCCGTCCGGTTGGCGATTGAATTGGATAAAGACCAGGTTCCACAACTCGATGTAGCGGGCACAGTCGCCGTTGACCTTGCAGTTGTGACCGGGTACACCTTTCATGTCACAGTGTTCGGGCCCGAGGTCGATGTGGATCTCGCTGCAGGGACCGCAGGGGCCGGTGGCTCCCATTTCCCAGAAGTTGTCCTTCTTGTTGCAACGCAGTACACGCTCGGCCGGCAGGGACGTGACCTTGGTCCACAACTCGGCGGCCTCCTCGTCCGGGGCCGAGCCGTCCTCGGCGTCACCTTCAAAAACAGTGGCCCAGAGGATGTTGGGATCGATCTCGTAGACTTCCGTAAAGAGCTTCCAGGCCCATTCAATGGCCTCGGCCTTGAAGTAGTCGCCAAAGGACCAGTTGCCCAGCATTTCAAAGAAGGTGTGGTGGTAGGTATCGATGCCGACCTCTTCCAGGTCGTTGTGCTTGCCGCTGACGCGGATACACTTCTGGCTGTTGACCGCCCGCTTGCTCTCGGGCACGCGGTGCCCCAGGAAGATGTCCTTGAACTGGTTCATGCCCGCGTTGGTGAACATCAGGGTCTCGTCACCCATGGGCACCACCGGTGCACTCGGTACAAAACTATGACCGTGTTCCTTGAAATACTCGATAAAACGACTTCTGATCTCGTTGGCGCTTAACATAAATGTCTCTTACTTATTCTTCGTCGGTGTCAGTCTCTGACTGGGGTTGCTCCTGGGGATCGACCAAACCCTTGGCCTCCAGGATCTTCTCTCTGATTTCGTCACACAGTTCGGGGTTGTCCTTGAGCAGTTGCTTGGCGTTCTCGCGGCCTTGGCCCAGACGCATGTCCCCATAGTTGATCCAGGCCCCACTCTTGGAGATCACGTCGCACTCGATACCCAGGTCGATCAGGTCGCCTTCGCGGCTGATGCCCGAGTCGAACATGATATCGAACTCAGAGGTTTTGAAGGGAGCGGCCACCTTGTTCTTGACGATACGGACCTTGACGCGGTTGCCAATGGCCTCGCTCTTGGTGTCCTTGATGGTGGAGATGCGACGCACGTCGGCCCGCACAGAGCTGTAGAACTTCAGGGCATTGCCGCCACTGGTGGTCTCGGGATTGCCGAACATCACGCCGATCTTCATGCGGATCTGGTTGATGAAGATCAGGCAGGTCTTGCTCTTGGAGATGACACCGGTGAGCTTACGCAGGGCCTGGCTCATCAGGCGGGCCTGGAGGCCCACATGGCTCTGGCCCATCTCGCCCTGCAGTTCCGCGGCCGGGACCAGAGCAGCCACCGAGTCGACTACGATGATGTCCACGGCATTGGACTTGACCAGCATCTCGGCGATATCCAGGGCCTGTTCACCCGTGTCGGGCTGAGAGACCAGCAGGCTGTTGACGTCCACGCCCAGCCTCTTGGCCCAGGTGGTGTCCAGGGCGTGTTCGGCATCGATAAAGGCGGCCACGCCCCCGAGTTTTTGGGCCTCGGAAACGACATGCAGGGCCAGGGTGGTCTTGCCGGAAGACTCGGGGCCGTAGAATTCAATCACCCGGCCGCGGGGAATTCCGCTCCCGCCCAGGGCGATGTCCAGGGACAGGGCCCCGGTGCTGATGCCCTCGATACGTCGCTGGTGGGACTCGTCCATCTTCATGATGGAGCCGTCACCATACTGCTTCTCGATCTGTGCAATGGCCCGCTCCAGGGCCGAGTCCTTGGCCGAAAGCTCGGGCTTCAGCGGTTCGACTTTGGTTTTGCTCTTTTTGGTCGTCTTTTTCGTGGTCTTAGCCATATTTTCTCCAATCCATCAGAGTTTTCATCACACCTGATTTCGGGTTCCATTAAAACGGCCTATGTTCGCGGATTATAGGGCCTTAGGCAAGGCAAAAGTTGTCCCGACTGAGGCAAAAGATGGGGGGTGTCCCCAAGTTGTCTGGTCTGAGAAAACGTCGGCGTCATCGTCAAAATTCAACGAAAATTGACGGCAGAGATGACAAACGCTATGGGGGCTGCATTGAAATTGTGTCTTTGGGGTAACATGCTTAGCTGGGGATTGAGGGGTGAATAGATTGTCTTGCTCCTTTTCTTGCTCTGTTTTATGGTAGGGTTTGTGATTGAGCAACTCCGTTTATTTGGGAGGCATGGATCATGCAGAATCCGGTGGAGACGTTAAACGCAGTCTTTGGTTTTGATGCCTTTCGCGGCAAACAGGAGCCCGTGATTGGGGCGGTGCTGGATGGGCATAGTGCCCTGGCGGTCTTTCCCACGGGAGGGGGCAAGAGCCTGTGTTATCAGTTGCCGGCGCTCTTGCTGGAGGGGTTGACCCTGGTGGTGAGCCCGCTGATTGCGTTGATGAAGGATCAGATCGACTTTTTGGTCTCCAAGGGGGTGGAGGCGGCACGCTTCGATTCGAGTCTGGATGCACAGGCCTTGGCCCAGGTGCGGGACCGGTTGCGGTCCGGGACCTTGAAGCTGCTCTATGTGTCACCGGAGCGTCTTTCCAATGAGCGTTTCGTGCAATCTTTACGTCACACGAAGATCTCGCTGATGGTGGTCGATGAGGCCCACTGTATCTCGGAGTGGGGCCATAATTTTCGACCGGACTATTTAAAGCTGGTTCAGGCGGCCAAGCGTTTACAAGCGGAGCGTGTGTTGGCCTTGACCGCCACGGCGACCCCCAAGGTGGGCCACGATATCTGTCGGGCCTTTGCGATTGGCCCAGAGCATTGGTTTCAGGATTCCTTTCATCGCAAAAACCTGGAACTCCACCTGAGCCCCTGTTCGGAGCGGGAGCGTCTGGATCTGTTATTGACCCGGATCAAGGAGCGGCCGCCCGGTGCGACCATCGTCTATGTCACCCTGCAACGGACCGCGGAGTGGGTGGCACGAATCTTGAACGAGCGGGGCTACGCCGCCGAGGCCTATCATGCCGGGATGGAGGGTGACAAACGCCATGAGATCCAGGATCGTTTTATGGGGGCCAAGGATCGCATTGTGGTGGCCACCATTGCCTTTGGCATGGGGATTGACAAGGCCGACATTCGCTATGTCTATCACTTCAACCTGCCCAAGTCCCTGGAAAACTACGCCCAAGAGATTGGACGTGCCGGACGCGATGGCGAGCCCGCGATTTGTGAGGTGCTGGTCTGCCCGCAGGACCGGATCGTGCTCGAGAATTTCACTTACGGCGACACGCCCACCCAGGAAACCGTGGCGGCCGTCTTGCAGGAGGTGTTGACCCAGGCCGGAGAGTTTCATATAGCCCCGGTGGCAATGTCACGTGAACATGATATCCGTCCCTTGGTGTTGGCCACGCTGCTGACGTGGTTGGAGTTGAAAGGGTTTATCACGGCCACGGGAAATATCCCGGCCGAGGTGCGTTTCCAGACGCAACGCTCCAGTGGCGAGATCCTGGGCAGCTTTGATCCGGAGCGGTCCCGGTTTCTGAGGCAAATCTTCACCCATGTTAAAAAAGGCACCCAGTGGCTCAATTTGGATATGTTCGCCGCAGCGGAGGCCATGAACGAAGATCCCAAACGCATCCTGCGTGCCCTGAACTATCTGGACGAGCAGGACATGATCCATTTAGAGACCAAGCGTTTTCGTAAGACCTATCGCATGGAACAGCAACCCGCCGACATGGAGCAAGTTTTGTCTGAATGCATGAAACGTTTTCAACAGCGCGAGCTGGCAGACACCGAGCGTCTGCAACAGGTCTTGTCACTCGCCGAACACAAGGGCTGTCGTGTCGCGGCGTTGTTGGCCTATTTTGGCGAGACCCTGGCCTCCGAACGCTGTGGCCACTGCGACACCTGCCTGGGACACCCGGTCTTGCCGTTGCCGCCCCTGAAGACCGCCAGGCTCGACGCCAATCAATTACAAAAGATCGCCGCTCTACGCAGCGAAACGCATCCCGCTTTAGCCCATCCGCGTCAAATGGCCCGCTTTCTCTGCGGGCTCAACAGCCCAGCCACCACCCGTGACCGCCTCACCAAACACGAGGCCTTTGGCTCGCTAGAAGAAATCCCCTTTCACGATATTCTGACTGCCTGTGAGGCGAACTCTGAAGCGGGATGATACGGAACGTCTGGGCCTGAAACTGTCATTTTGCCTCGTTAAAATAATTTGTGAGTAGTTTTGGGCTCTAGCAATGAAGCATACTTTGATATCGTGCTATTTCGAGCCTTTTAAAGGCCTTGTATTTGTACGGTTTTGCATGTAGAGACTTTGGACTCCCTTTTTGGGCTTATACCGATTCTATAATCCCGCCTTGTGTATGCGAGCCAAAACTAGTAAGTGAAGCTAGTAAGTGAAGCTCACCTTTTCAATTTTTGAGCTCAGCTATCAGGAGGGACATAGCATCAAGTGAGCCTAAGCGAACGTGCTTTGTCCCGGTTGCATTCAGTAGCGACAACACCCTGCGAATGGAGAGGGGGGGCGATGCTTCTTTTTCGTTTAGATTGGGCTTTGCGAAGCGTGGGCCTCTACCGGCTGTTGAAATTTTTAGGCTGTGGCATGACAACCGGCCTCCGTTTTCGGTGGGTGCTGTTCGCCTCGCGTATTACCGGGACAGATCACGCTCGTGCCTCGCTTAAATGATCTGTCCCTCGCACTGGGTTGAACGGAATCTGCGTTTGGCCCCCTTTTCTTCGAGGAATCCTTTATTCCTTCCAATTTAGCAAGTCAAAGCTGTCAGGTTGTAGTATATTGAAAACTTTGATCGTTGAGCACAATGCCAATTGTTGGCTTCATGGGTGGTCCTGGATGGGCCGCTCCTGTGTTTGGCGAAAAAGTGGAAATGATGAGCAACTAAGCTCGAACCTTGCTGGACTGATATGAAAAAGACCTTTAGTTTGATACACCCAAAGATTAAAGCCGCCAGGCTCGTTGAGGCGGCCATCTGTAATGTGAGAAAGTACCTCAAGAGGGAACGGAAAAGAGAGCTGCCCGAAGGGTTCGATTATTGGGGATTCGACTGCAAATTTGGCCCTACGGCCCAAGAGGCCAGGGTGGTTGAAGCCGCTGACATCAGCAAATGTATGAATGCAGCCCTAGAGCAGCAGTTAGAGTCGTTTTATGTGGAAATCCTCGCCAGGGCCGTTCGCAGATCAAAGAAAGCGGAACCCGAGGGCTAAGGACATCAATGTCATTACACTTTCAATCACTTTGTAGCAGCAGTAGTGCAAACTGCCTGACGCTATGGTCGGAGAAGTCCCGGATCCTCGTTGATTGCGGTCTGTCGTCTATGAAGAGGACCCGGCAGGCCCTTTCTCATCGGTTTGGGCACCCTGCCAAGGTCGATGCTGTTCTACTGACTCATATTCATACGGATCACATTTCTTACTATCCGCTCAGGGTGTTTGAGGAGTGTGGTCGAACGATTCATCTGCACGAGGATTGTGTTGACCCGCTTAAAGAAAAGCATTTTAGGGATTATGGTTTTAGGGGGCTGAATCTCAAGCCATTTAAGAGTCGGGCATTCACGGTGGGAGAATTCTCAATCCAACCCTTTGAGGTCTGCCATAATCCGAGCACCCCAACCCGTGGATTTCAGATTAACGGTGAGGGCAAGAAGATTGTCATTGTCACCGATTTTAATGAATGGGAGAGCGTTTTTGAACATTTCCTTGACGCTGATTTCATCTTTGTGGAAAGCAATCATGACCTGGAGTTGTTGAGACAGTACTATAACCCCAACAGTCGATTTCATATGCCCAACCCTCGTACCGGGGAATTGCTATTGAATGCCGTTCGCCAGAGTAAGAAGGGGCCTTCCACGGTTATGCTAGGACATATCAGCAGCCAGAGAAATGAACCGGATTTGGCTCTGGCCGAGACCGTTAAGGTGTTTAGAGAAGCAGGTCAGGATCTTGAATTTGAGCTACTTGCTGCTCCTTTGAGGACGAGTAGTGCTGTTATCGATCTTTAACGCATCACCTCGCCGATCGAGAGTTCGAAGAGCCGGCTCCCTGCGTTTTATTTCGCCGTTTACGATTGCGTGACGACCGGTTACGCACCGAACGCCCCTCGCGTCCTGGGGCAGGTGCGGATTTCTTCTTACGCGGTGCCCCCCGCCGTTGTCTGGGAGCGGGTTCTGCGTCGGCTCCGGTGGCTCTCATGGATTGTTCGCAGTGGAACGAATGCTCCAGGTCTACTGGGATGGGAATCCGAATGAGTTTTTCAATGGCCTTGAGGTAGCTTCGTTCAGCGGCACAGCAGAACGAAATGGCATCGCCATCGGCTCCTGCGCGTGCGGTTCGTCCAATCCGGTGAACATAGGTTTCCGGTTCTACCGGCATGTCATAGTTGATCACATGTGAGATCCCCTCCACATCAATGCCACGTGCCGCAATATCCGTGGCCACCAGTGCACGGACTTTACCGGTTTTAAAGTCCGCCAGTGCCTTGGTGCGGGCGGTTTGGCTCTTGTTGCCATGGATAGCCGCT
Source organism: Sedimentisphaerales bacterium (assembly GCA_963662565.2). Classification (GTDB taxonomy): domain Bacteria; phylum Planctomycetota; class Phycisphaerae; order Sedimentisphaerales; family Anaerobacaceae. Next base: position 397,083 of record CAXXXG010000039.1, read on the forward strand.
GCTCGGATACCTTGATCGGCCAGCTTTTGTGAGACCTTGTTGGCCATGTGTTTCATTTGCGTAAAGACAATGACCCGATCCAGCTTTTTGTTGCTCATCACATCGATGATCAATTGGTCTTTGTCCTTTTTATCGACGAACATAACTTTTTGACCGATTCGATCCACCGCCGGTGTCTCGGGTTCAATGGTCACATACACCGGATTGGAGACGAGTGTACGCGATAATGTGACGACGGGGGCTTCCATGGTGGCGGAATAGAAGAGCGACTGCTTTTTGCGGGGGAGTTTGGCAATGACCTTCTTGATGTCGTGTATGAAACCCATATCCAGCATCCGGTCGGCTTCGTCGAGAACAAAAATCTCGATGCCCGAGAGGTTGATCTGCTCCTGGTTCACAAGGTCAATCAAACGCCCTGGGGTGGCCACGAGCACATGCACCCCCCGACGCATGGCCTTGACCTGCGGGTTTTGCCCCACCCCACCAAAGATGACGGCGTGGGTCACGGAGGTGTGCTTTCCGTATTTCTCAACGCTGTCCCCAATCTGAGCCGCCAACTCACGGGTGGGTGCCAGAATAAGGACGCGCGGCTTATGGGGGATGGGGCGTTTCTTGTTTGTGACCAAATACTGGAGTATCGGCAACATGAACGCCGCCGTCTTTCCCGTACCGGTTTGGGCACACCCAATCATATCGCGTCCTGCAAGTAGCGATGGAATGGTTTGTTCCTGAATGGGCGATGGCGTGGTGTAACCCGCCTCAGACACGGCACGAGCTAATTCAGGCAGGAGGTGGGCAAAGACACCCCGGGGGCTGTTTTCTTTCTTCATTTTTTTGTCCTATCCGGCGATTATTCCTTTTTCTGCTCGCCGCCGGAGGAGTCAAAAAACGTGAGGACCCTATGGTTAACGCGAGGTCCTTGCAAGAATCAAGTGGCTACTTGTATGGGGGATACGCCCGCTTGTCAAGCAATTCATTTAGCTTGCCTTAACGATTACGCCACTCCTAAGGGGTATCGCCCCATGGGGGTGTAAATCGGACCTAGTTTGGTCAATTGACTGTGGTAGACTATCAGGGCGTCGATATCGGTGGAGCCGAAATCCAGGTCTTGCCAGGGACTGTAGATGCGGGCCAGTTCGAAACCGGCGCTGGGGCTCTTGGTGCGGCAAAGGGTCAAGTGGGCGGAGAAGCGTCGACCTTCGGGTGGCCAACCGATGCTGTCCAGGCGGGTTTCCAGATCATTATGAAGATTCTCCAAGGCCGGATGTCCTGCGCCGACACCGGCCCAGAGCACACGGGCGCACTTGCCACGAAAATGCCCCACTCTCTCGATGGCCAGTTCAAAGGGATCGTGATGCGTTGCCACCTCCTCGGCCACTCTGCAGATGGGGACAATCTCGCGATCGGGCACGTCGCCCAGGAACTTCAAGGTGACATGGATCAGGTCCGGGGCGACCCACTTGATGTCCGGGGCCTTACTGCCGAGGGCCTGACGCAGATTGTCCTGCAGGTCGGCCATCTTGTTTTGAATCGATCGATTGATATCTACTGCAATAAAGCAACGCATTTAAGATCTCCTAGCAGCACGATGGATTATTTAATCCACAGGAGGATAGTACTGTCAAGAAGTAGACAAACTGAAAAAAACATGAAAATACCCCCAAAACCAGAGGATTATGATTGACGTTTTTTCTAAATGCGAGATGTTATTAATAAGAGAACTAAATTAATACCAGACATAGGATTATATATGGGTATTGAATTTGAAATGTCCTGCGAAGAAGACCTCTTACGCGTCAGGGCTTGGGGTAATGACGAGGACTTGGAAGAGGTTCAACGCTACGGCTTGGCAGTGATTCAGGCCTGTGCCGAACATCAGGTCAACCGTTTGATTTGCGATGAACATGAGTTGGAGTATGAACTGAGTGTGACCGATACCTATCGACTGGTCGAGTTTTTGGCCAGTCAGGCCCCAACCGTGGGCAAGGCCGCCTTGGTCTGTGCACCGAAACATCTTCCCGATGCCTTTTTCTGGGAGACCGCTTGTATCAATCGAGGTCTGTATGTAAGGGCCTTCACCTCCATGGAGGAAGCCGAACTCTGGCTCGACGTTGATACCCAGGTACACAAAGGCTAAACGCTAAGATCGCGATTAACATTATGATGTGTTTTGAGGGGCTGCTACGGGAATGGGAATTCAGTACGATATTCACAATCACAAGGGGATTGTGTGGGTTCGAGCAAGGGGGACTGCCCGTGATCTGGGTGAGTTTCAACCGTATTGCATGGCCATACTCCAAGCCTGTAAGGAATATCAGCTTGATCGTATTCTCTGTGATGAACGCGATTTGGCCTATGAGTTGAGTATTACGGATACCTACTATCTGGTCGAGTTTTTGGCCGATCATGCCCCCGATGGGAGTAGGGCGGCTTTGGTTTGTGATCCACGAGATCTGCCCGAGGATCTTTTCTGGGAGACGGCTTGCATCAACCGGGGGCTGTATGTCCGGGTCTTCACTGATATCGAAGAGGCGGAGGCTTGGTTGGTGACCGAGCCCCCACCATCAGGGCCTGATCCTAAAACCTCGTAACGTCACGCAAGTGCTCCAGGCGTTGATCGATCTGGGCCTTGCTGGTCTCTTGCAGTCCGTCCAGGGAGAAACCCGCGATAGTGAAGGAAGCCGTGACCGTGCCGTAGGCGACCGCCTTTTTGAGGGTGGCGAAGTCGGTGTTGCCGGCTGCGGCCAGGGTGCCCATGAAACCGCCGGCGAAGCTGTCACCTGCACCGGTGGGATCGACCACGTCGGTGGCGGGGAAGGCGGGCAGTTGGAAGGTCTGGCCCTGGGCGTCACGCAGCAGGGAACCGGAGGCTCCCTTTTTGATCAGAGCGACCTTGGCTCCCATGGCGATGATGGCGTCGGCGGCCTTGATGAGGTTGGATTCACCGGCCAGGTCCTTGGCCTCGTCCTCGTTGATGATCAGGCAGTCGATCTTTTTGATGAGGGCCTTGAGGTCATCAAGGTTGTTGTTGATCCAGAGATCCATGGTATCAGCTGCCACGAAGCTGGGAGAGGTCACTTGACTGAGCAGTTCGATCTGCAGGGCCGGGGCGGTGTTGGCCAGGAAGACCATCTGGCTGTCCTTGAAGGCTGCCGGTACCTGGGGCGGGGCCTCGGCCAGGACATTGAGTTCCACGGCATCGGTGGTGCGGTCGTCCATGTTGGCCTGGTAGGTACCGGCCCAACGGAAGGTCTTGCTGCCGGCCCGGGTTTCCAGACCGGCCAGGTCCACACCGCGTCCCTTGAAGACCTCGGATAAATCAAAGGGGCAGTCGTCGCCAACCACGCCTACAAAACGCACGGGCCCAAAGAAGCTGGCGGCCATGCTGAAAAATACACTGGATCCGCCCAGGCAATCCTTGCGTGAGCCATAAGGGCTGGTGACAGTATCAATGCCGATCGAACCGGTGACCAAGAGTGACATAAGGCTATGCTCCGAATTTTTGTAGGGCGATGTCGATCCGCTTGAGGGTGGCGTCCTTGCCCAAAAGGTTGACAGAATCAAAGATACTGGGACTGACCGTGGTCCCACAGATCGAGACGCGCAGGGGCTGGGCGACCTTGCCAAGGCCGACCTGTTTCTCCTCGGCCAAGCCCCGCAGCATCCCTTCGAGCGTCTCTTCGGTAAACTCGTTCATTTCGGCCAGCTTCTCGCGCACGATGGCCAGCATCTCCAGGCCGTTGCCCTTGAGCAGGACCTTCTTGACGGCCTTGTCGTCGTAGGCCACGGCGTCGTCGGCCACAAAGGCGAATCGCATCTTGGCGTCGATATCGGCCAGGGTGCGGGCCCCGGCGCAGATCTCCAGGGCCGTAGCCAGCATGGCGTCGTCGGCGTTTTGCACGGGTGAGTCGGCCAGTTTGAGATAATCCCGCAGGTGCTGCACCAGAATCTGCGTGGGCACCAGTCGCATGTGTTCGGTATTGAAGCTTTGCAGCTTGGCCCGGTCAAACAGGCTGTTGGACTTGTTCAATCGGGTGATGTCAAAGGCCTGGATCAATTCGTCCAGGGGCATGACCTCGCGGTTGTCACCCGGATTCCAGCCCAATAGGGCCACAAAATTGACCAGGGTCTCGGGCAGGTAACCACTCTTGAGGAAATCCACCACATTGATCTCGGGCAGGTGTACGCCCAGGAATTCTGCCATGGCATCGATGGCAGGCATATCCGGTACGCTCTTGCCCTCGAGGAACTGCTCCAACTCGTCTATATTGATGCCACCGGCCTGGGCCAGTACCGCAGTGTCCACCTCGGTCATGGCCTTGATTGCTGTTTTGAGGGTCTTGGGCCGTTCACGCTTGGACAGCTTGCCGCCGGAGTCACTGACCGTGACAGACATGTGGGCATAGTTGGGCACGGGCTCGTTGGCAAAGAGAGTTTGCCACAGGACCTGCTGTCCGGGTGTGTTGTTGAGATGCTCCTGGCCGCGGATGACGTGGGTGACCTTCATCAAGGCGTCGTCCACCACGCAGGCGAAGTTATAGGTGGGGAAGCCGTCGCTCTTTTGGATGATGAAGTCCGCGATCTCGGCTGGATCGAAGGTGACCTCGCCGCGTACGATGTCCCGCACTACAATGGGCTTGTCCTGCGGGATGGCGAAACGCACGGTCACGGGGCGGCCTTCGGCCACGGCCTGATCGTTGTCCGCCACTGTGGGCAGTTGCTCGGGGCGACGGTAGATAAAGCCCTCTTTCTTGGCCTCGGCTTCCTTGCGGCGGGTGTCCAGTTCTTCGGGGGTTTCGAAGCAGTAGTACGCTTGGCCGGCGTCCAGCAATTGCTGGATATATTTTTGATAGATGTCCAGGCGTTCGGATTGCAGGTAGGGGCCATTGGGTCCGCCGACCTCCGGGCCTTCGTCCCAGGTGATCCCCATCCACTTGAGATCGTTGATGACCTGCTGCATGGCTGTGGGGGTATTGCGTTTCTGATCGGTATCTTCAATACGCAGAATCATCGTCCCGCCAAAGTGTCGTGCCAGCAGCCAATTGAACAGGGCCGTGCGTGCACCACCAACGTGCAGGTAGCCGGTGGGCGATGGGGCAAATCGCGTTACTACTTTTTCTGACATAGGTTACAGCTCCTCGGTTAATCAAAACTCGCAGGTTACGTCCCCGAAGCGGTCTTGTCAAGCGGGATTAAGGGTTGCTCATCGGCACATACCGCCCTAGTATGATGGGAAATCGAAGGTAATTCCAGATAGACCCTGTTTAAGGATAGTCCGATGACCGACGCATTCGAATCAATTAACGATGTCTTGGATTTTGCCATTGGCGAGGAAGAAAAGGCCTATCAACTCTATCAGGCCCTGGCCGAGAAGGCCAAGGCTCCGGCCGTGAAAAAGGCCTTACAGGAATTCGCGACCGAGGAACTGGGGCACAAATCCCGCCTGGAGGCTGCCCGTAACGGCGAGTTGAAGCTGGGTGGGGCCAAGCCCAATGCCGACCGCCTGATGATCGAGGACTACCTGGTCGATATCGAACTGCAACCGGACATGAGCTACGTCGATACCCTGGTCTATGCCATCAAAAAGGAAAAGGCCGCCTACAAGCTCTATTTCGATCTGGCCAACCAGGCCGACACCCAAGAGGTGCACGACCTCTTTATGGCCTTGGCCCAAGAAGAGGCCAACCACAAGCTCCGCTTCGAGATCGAGTACGACGACAATGTGATGCAGGAGAATTAAAAGATCACTGTATTCAGATCGCAGATTTTAGTAGAACGCTGGAATTGAGATCAGGCGATCTTGAAGTGGTTGACGGATTGTTTGAGTTGGTCGGCCAGGGAGGTTAACTCAGCGGCGGCTTGGGTGGAAGATTCTGCACTGGTGGTGATGTTTTGCATGGTATGGTCGATGCCTTTCATGGCTTCGGCGATCTGTTGTGATCCGCTGATTTGTTGATTGGCCTGCATGGCTATTTCCAGAGAGGTGTCCGCGGAATCCTGGGCCAGCTTGATTTCCTCTTCCACACTTGTCAGGCTCTCTTCCATGGCCAGGGTGGCGTTGCCCATTTCGTGTTGGATCATCTCGACCAGGGCGGTGATGTCTTTGGTGGATTTGGCAGTCGAATCCGCCAGCTTGCTGATTTGGTCGGCGACCACGGTAAAGCCTCGGCCCTGTTCGCCTGCCCGTGCGGCCTCAATGGAGGCATTGACGGCCAGGAGGTTGGTTTGGTCTGCGACATCGTCGATCAGTTCGGTGATTTTTCCGATCTGACGGGATTTGTCACTCAAGGAGGTGAGTATTTGATTGGTTTGGTCGGAGAGGGTTTTGATGGTATTCATCCCATCGAGTACATGGTTCGCCTTTTGGGAGATGGTCTGGATGTGTTGACCAATTTGCTCGCTACTATGGGATAATTGAGACGCGGCACTGGATGTCGTACTGACCGCTTGGGACTGTTCTTGGGCACCTGTGGATTGGGTGAGACTAATTTTTCGCACCTCCAGACCGTGGTCGTTGATCTGCAGGGCGATGTCCGTGATATGTGTCAAGACCAGTTTCAGATTCGCTACCATCAGATTGAAATGACCGGCCATACGACTGATTTCATCATGGCCGTCGGTCGGGAGGGTATGGGTTAAATCTCCGTTGGCCACTTTCTTGACAATATCGACGGTCGCATTGATACGACGACTGACCACCCGTTTTAGGAAGACATGCATGACGCCAAGTACACTGGCCACGGTCAGTATCATAATCAGCAGGTGTGTCAATATCAGTGTTTTGACCTGAGCATATTTGATTTCCCATGGGATCACATAAGCGATGGACCATTGCCAGGGCTCAAAGGTCTTGAAGACCATCCATTTTTTCTGATTCAAATAGACATAATCCTGATACCCGTTTTTTTGGTCCAGAAGCGTTTGGATAAAATCCAGTGATTGTTCGAAGGTATCTCCCTTGGGACGGACCGGATGGGTGATCACACGCCCTTGAGCATCCAGGATGAAGGGGTATATCTGAAGTGAATGGTTATGGTCTGCTCCATAGAATTTCTTGTTTAGAAAGGTGATGATGTCCTGCTGCGTCTCTTCGAGTGAGGTCTCAGATGCCTCTGTCTGTTGGATGGCGGCGTGGGTGAGTACTGACATGACCACATCGATTTTTTCGTTAAACACTTGGATATGATCCGCATCTATGATCCCCTTGAGTTGGACAAAAGATATGCTGAGAACGCAGGTCCAGGAGACCAGCAGGGTCGCAGCTACGGCCATCAAAATCTTCCGCGAGATAGAGTGAACTTGTTTTTCTTTCATGCTTAATATATTTGGGAGACTGTCGTATTGGACTCAAGGTTCTAAATTAATGGAATTGGCACGATTGTAGCGTTTGCTATTGTTAACGAGCTTGCGATCCCCCAAGCAAGTATGGTTTTGATTGTTGTTATCGGAGTTGATTGCACACCAGTGCTATATCGAAACCCCCATCGGCAATCTGTGTATCAATCGACTCAATCTCAAGGGACCTTAAGCTGAAATGACGCGAATGGAACTCTATGGTCAGGGGGTATGCATGACTTGGATTCAGTAGGTTATGCGGAAGTCTATGTGGCGGGGATTGATTGGGGTGGTATTGATCTGGCAGTCGCGGATGTGGCCGCTGAAGTAGTCCTGGATCTCGGCCAGGCAGCGGTCGATATCGGAGGCTGAGCCTTGGATCTGCATTTCTACGGTTTTGTCCGGTAGGTTACGCACGTAACCGGTGACCTCGTAGCCGCTGGCGATGCGGTAGCTGCCGTAACGAAAGCCCACGCCCTGGACCCGTCCCTTGAAGATGATATGCTTAGCGACCATTTTTGATTGAATCCCTTTTTGACTCTCAGTATGGTGTTAATCTTAATGACTAAAGCATGTTTTCTGCAAGGATCGTTGTGAAAGAACTCGCTATTTGGATTCAATCTATATTGTGTTACCGACGGTTGCCCCTGGTACTGGCTGGGCTGGCCATGTTGACGAGTCTGCCGGTACTCTGGAGCGGGCTGCTCAATGACGACTATCCCCAGCAGATCGAGCTGTCTGTTCCTAATCCAGCCCATGAGTCGTTGGGTGAGGTGGGGCTGGGCGTGGAAGGCCCTGGGGATTTAAAGGTTTTGTTGCCTAAGTTGTTTATTGCCGTTGGGCCCAATAAGAACAAACAGGCCCTGCTGGACTATGGAGCTCTGCCCTGGTGGACGTCGCCGGGTTATCAGGTATCCCTGTTGCGTCCGGTGGCTGTGGTGACGCATTGGCTGGACCATCGTCTGTTGGGTGGATCGGTCCCTTTGATGCATCTGCACAATCTGCTGTGGTTGGGGCTGTTGGTTTGGGGGGTAGGGCGTTTGTATGGCCATTTCATGCCAGTGGCCACAGTGGCCGGTTTAGCGGCGGTGTTGTTTGCCCTGGACGACAACCACTATTTTCCGGTGATGTGGATTGCCAACCGTAATCAATTGATGGCCCTATGCCTGGGTGTGGCCACGATCTGGCTGCACGATCAATGGCGGCAGAAGGGCTGCTGGAAGGCGGCCGTGTTGGCTCAGGTGTCCCTGGCCGGCTCATTGTTGTGTGCCGAGGCCGGAATTGCGACCTTTGCCTATCTCTTTGCCTACGAGGTGGCCCTGGATCGGGCCCGTTGGTTCAAGCGAGGCCTGGCCTTGCTGCCGGCGGTGATATTGATTCTGATCTGGCGGCAGGTTTATGATGTCACGGGGTATGGCGCTCGGGGCGGGGGGTTTTACTTCGATCCGGCCGGTGATCCAGCGGCCTTTGCCCGTGCAGCCTTGGAACGTGGACCGTTTCTGTTGGTGGGGCAATGGTTGAGCCTGCCACCGGAACTGTTTGTTTTTATTCACGATAAGATGCGCGGGCCTTGGGTATTGGGCGTAGCCATCCTGGCGGTAATCGTAGTGCTGGCGATGATACCACTGTTGAAACGTGACGCCGTAGCTCGCTTCTGGCTGCTCGGGATGCTTTGTGCGATTGTGCCGGTTTGTGCGGCCGTGCCCATGGGCCGCAACCTGTTGTTTGCCGGTATTGGTGGTTTTGCCTTGATCGCTCAGTTCATCCATGCGGTTTGGACCGGCCAAGGACAGAGGTGGTTTTCTGGACGTAGCGGTCGGGCCGTAGTTTGGGCAATGGCAGGGTTGCTCATGCTGATCCACTTGCCCCTGGCTGCAGTAGCCAAGGCGGCCTCTCCCTGGGTGACCGCGGGTATGACCGAGGAGATGGGAGCGACCCTTGATCTAGGTGATTTGTCTGAAGTTACGGAAAGCAGAGAAGTGGCGGTCCTGAATCCTCCCAATCCAGCGTCATTTTTATATGTCCCCTATTTACGTGTTTGGCACGGTCAAGTCCTGCCCAGTGTAATTCATCAGTTGGTGCCGGGATACAACGAGTTGGAAATCGAAAGAACTGCGGCTGAAACCCTGGTGATCCGCTCCTTGGGTACGGACCTGTTGCATTGTAAAGAAACCACGCGTCTGGATATTGTCTCGTTCTATCGATACCTGAGTGATTTTTCCGGACCTTTGCTGCATTTCGAGGCCGGTCAGACCTTTACCCAGGGGCCGTTACAGGTTGAGATTCTCTCCACTGATGGGGCCGGTCAGCCCCTGGCTGTGCGGGTGGATGGCCATTTGGATACCTTGGCCTGGTTGGTCTGGGATTGGGAAAAGGAACGGTTTTTGGACTTTTCCCTGCCGAATGTCGGGGAAATCCAAACAATTCGCGGTCCCTACTGAGGAAAGCCTGGTCCTTAGGCAGATTTAATTTCACGATAGGGGGCTCGTGGCATATAATTCCGTCTTTTGCGGATTGTTACCATGAATCCTAAGTCCCAGACACAACAAGAAAAACGTGATGAGCAGATTTACCAGTTGAGTACCCTGGTGGCGGGCGAATTCTCCCTGCCCGAGGTGCTGGAACGCTTGGCCGAGGCGGCAGTCAAGATCGTGGATGTCAAGGCCTGTTCGATTCGCTTGTTGGACGAGGAAACCAATGACCTCAAGATGCGGAGTTCCTACGGCCTCAGCGAGGAGTACCAGAGCAAGGGCGTGGTCTCGCGTCACGATCCGGTGATCAAGGCCGCCTTTGCAGGCGAGGCCATCGTGATCGACGATATGCGTCTGGATCCTCGGGTGAAGTATCAGAAAGAGGCCATCAAAGAGGAACTGGTCAGTCAGTTAACGGTGGTGATGAAGTTTCGTAACCAACCCGTGGGTGTCCTGCGACTCTATAGCCCCGAACCCAAGCATTTTAACAAGGCCGATATCAAACTGGCCCGAGCGGTGGCTTCGCAATGTGCCGTGGCCATTGTCAATGCCCGTTTTTACAACGAGGCCATTGAAGGGGCCAAGATGACCGAGCAGATGCGACTGGCCGGTTTGATCCAACGCCGCATGATCCCCGAGGACATCCCGCAACTGCCGGGCGTTGAACTGGCGGCGACCTACATTCCCTGTTTCGATGTGGGAGGGGATCTCTATGACTTCCTTCCCCTGGGACATCATCGCCTGGCCATTGTGATTGCCGACGTGATCGGCAAGGGCATGCCTGCGGCCATGATGATGAGTTGGCTCAAGGGCGTGGTGCGGACCCATACCGATACCTTCCAGTTTGCCCTGGAGGCACCCCGTCAGGAAAAGGCCCGAGACGAACGGATCGCAGCCAGCGAGGCCTTTGTGCGTCAGGCTGTGCAGAAGTTGAACCGTATGTCCTGTCGAGAATGTAAGATTGGTGAGTTCATTACCTTGTTCTATGCCATCATCGATAGCAAGACCAAGACCCTGACCTATTGCAGTTGCGGTCATGAACCGACCGTGCTCCTGCGCGGGGGACAGGTTCGTGACCTGGATACCGGCGGGCTGGTCTTGGGGGTGGATCGCACCACGTCTTATGAGATCGAGACCCTGTCCCTTGAAGATGGAGACTGCGTCCTCTTCTATACCGATGGTCTGATCGATGCGGTCAATTTCGACGAAGAACTCTGGGGGCGTGAGCGGCTGTTGGCCGCGGCACAAAAGGGCGTGGCCTGTTCAGCGGAACATATTGTCAAGAATGTGTTGCGTTATCGCCGTCGTTTTTCCGGGCTGGCCCGGCAAATTGACGACACCAGTATTATTGTGGCCAAGGTCGGTGACAGTCATGATTGTCATTGCCAGGATCAGGCCGAAACGGGCGGTCATTATATCCCTATTCGTTAACCACTATTGTGTAAGGATTCCTATGTCTGAGTTTGCCAATGTTACCGTAACCAAGAAGGCCAATATCTATTTTGAGGGCAAGGTGACCAGTCGGACACTCGTTTTCAGTGATGGAACTCGCAAGACCCTGGGGATTATGTTGCCGGGCGAATATGAGTTTGGCACGGAGGAAAAGGAACTCATGGAGATTCAGGCAGGGTCCATGGAGGTGTTGTTGCCAGGGGCCGATCAATGGCAGACATTTACAGCCGGGTCTTCCTTTGAGGTACCAGCCCAGTCCTCCTTTAAACTCAAGGTGCTTGAACCAACGGACTATTGCTGTTCGTATTTGAAGTAGATCCGTAAAAAAATACAAAGGCCTGGGTTCCGAGGCCCAGGCCTTTTCCTTACTTCCTTGGGGGGCGTATCGTATCGTAATTATTGGGCAATGACCACGACGTCATCGTAATAGCTGCCCGCATTGACATTGTTGTACAGGCCCACCGTGCCGTAGGAGAGGCCGTCGATAAGATCAGAGACGGAAATGATCTCTTCTCCATTGATGCTGATGTCAATGTATTGATCCGTGACACTGATGCTCACGGCGTATCGTTCACCGGTTTCGTAGGTATTGTCCTCATCGGAGTAGAGGACCGTGCTTTCACCTTCAACGCACTTGACCAGGGAGAGTCCCTCGGTGGCGCTCCAGGTGAGCAGGTAGTAGTTGTTCTCATCGATATAGCGGAACAGGACACCGATGTCATCGTTATCCATAGACATCATGGTGAGATAAAGGATGTAGTCATCCCAAGTCGTGTCCCCGGTTTCGTAGACCAAATAACAACCGGCCTGGGCTTCCGTACGATTGCCGATGGTGCCGGCGTTGGAGCTTTGCACCAGCTGTCCGTTTTCGATGGACCAGTCTCCATCATCACCGCCGGCGGTCCAGGATTCGTCCAGTTCGTCTCCACCGAAGTCCTCTTGGAGTAGGATGTCCTCAGAACTGACCACCGTGATTTCGATGGTTTGAGTATCGGTTTTTTCTCCGTCCGAAACGGTAACGGTGATCGTGACCGTGGTGGTTTCGGAAACCTCGGAGGGCGTAAAGGTGGCCGTAGTTCCGTCCTCGGAAACCGTTAAAGTGCCAGCCTCTTGGTCAACGCTCCAGGTGTAGGTCAGTTCGCTGTCGTTCTTGTCACTCGCGGTCACGGTAAGCGTGGCTGTTTCTTCGTCACTGATGCGGCTGCTGTCGGCTTCGACGGTGTCGATCACCGGAGCGGGATTGACATCGTTGAGGTTGGTCACAGTTACGTTACTGAAGGCCGTGTTGGAGCAGCCGTAGGTATACATGGCAATGGTCCCGTAGCTCGGGGCACCGGCATCGTCGTCGGAGACCTCCATAATCAACTCGTCATCGATACTGACCTGAATATTGTTTTCTGCATCGATACTCACCGTCAGGTTGTATTGCTGGCCTGACACATAGGCGAGTTGCAATTCAGAGAGGACGGTAATTTCGCCATCGACACATTTAACCAACTGGGCATAGCTTTGTTCACTGCTCCAACTGAAGCGATAGTAGTTGTTTTCGTCGATATAACGAACCATCACCCCGTAGGCATCGTTGTCGGTGGTGGTCACATTGACACTGACCGAGTAGTTATCCCACCAGAATCCTTCGGAATAGTAGCTGTAGGTACCCAGCTTATCTGCGGTATAGACGTCCTCGCTGTTGTAGGCATTGGAGGTTTGAATCAAGGCGTTGTTTTTGATCACCCAGGTGGCGGTTCCGCCGGCATCGGTCTGATCGACTGTAACCCAATGGCCTTCGTCTTCACTGAAATCCTCGTTCAGCAGATCGATGATATCGCCATCGACAATGGTAAAGGAAATGGTTTCAGTGACCTCGGTGGTACCGTCGCTGACCGTGATTTGAATCGTTACGGTTTCGTCTACGGTAATGTCATCCGGGAGATAGGTCGTGTAACGGGAACCATTTTCTTCCAGGGTGCCACTGCCCGAGACGATACTCCAGGTATACGTCAGTTCATCATCGGTATTGCCATCCAATACACTGACGCCGAGATCGACGGATTGTAAATCGGATGTTGTACTATAGCTGGCCGTAACCTCCTCGATAATCGGGGATAGGTTGACGCCTTCTTGACTTTCAACGACCAGATCACCAAAGTAGGTTCCGGAATTCCGGGAGCTATAGAAACCGAACGATCCGCTGGAGAAGGTGTCGTCGTACACGGACAACAAGGTCTCGCGCCCAATCGTGTCTTCAAAAGATGCGGACGAATTGCTGACCAGGTTGATTTCCAAATAACTGCCGATGGCCCGGACCTCGATTTCGTAGGTCTCTCCCAATTCGAAATCCATGGTGCCAGAGGCCAATGTCGTGAATTCGCCTTCTTCGCATATTTCCAACAGGGTTGTCCCATCGGCATCGATACTAAAACGGTAATAGTTGTTTTCATCGACGTAGCGGAAAATCATTCCAATGGAACCGTCGGAATCCGTTGAGGCCAACGAGATAAAGAAACTGTAATCGCTGTAATCATCGCCATTGGCATAGATGAGCATAGACTCGGTATCGTAGGTCTGTAGCAATTGACCGTAGCTATCCACGACCCAATTGGAGGTCCCGCTTTGATCGGTCACGGTCCAGGAGTCCAGCCCGTAGTCTTCAAAGGTTCCAGCGGCGTAGAAAATGCTCAATTCACCCGTGGTGGTATCGCTGCCGACATTGCCGGCTTCGTCCACGGCCTCGACCCAAACATTGTGACGTCCGGTACTAAGTTCTTCACCTTTGTCTTCAAGGTCGAGTGTCCAATAGTGGCCACTGACGGTGGCCTCGTAGGTGGTGTTATTGATGGTGACATAGACCGTTGCGTCGGTGTCACTGACATATCCCTTGAGTGTGGGTGAAGTGTCGGACGTCCGTTGACTGTTCACCGTCACTGTGGGAGCGGTTGCATCGAGTGTAAAGGATAGGATTTCGTCACTGGCCGTAACGAGAGCATCGCCATCGGCGTTGGTAATGTCCTGGGAATAGAATTCCAAGGTGTAATTGCCGTCGGTTAATACCGTGGAAAAGGTTACGGTCGCCGTGTTTTCACTCCACACGATCGAATCGGCGGCAATGGCATCTCCTCTGGAATTGATCAATACGATATCTGTGTTATCGCTACTACTGACCTCTTCACTGAAGGTCAGTACGAATACTGGAGTGTCGTCTGAAATCAACTCCGTTGAGTCACTGTTGGAGACCTTGACACTGACGAGGGTGGGGCCCTCGTTGTCATCTAAGATTTGGACATAATCGTCTTCAAGATCCTGCACCAGGGTGTAGGTGACGTCTGTGTCCAGCCCTTCAAAGCGAAAGGTGCCATCTTCGTCCGTGCTGGTGGCGACGATGGTTTCACCATTACTATTGAGTAGGGTGGCGGCCAGGCCTTCGACACCGGCTTCGTTGTCGTCTTGGACACCGTCGCCATCGGTATCAATGAAGGTCGTGCCCGAGATCACACCCGTGTCCGTGGTCACTGAGATACTGGTGGTACTCAGCATCAACCGGGCTTCGAGTTCCTCGAAGAGCGGAGCCGGATCTTGCGCATTCGTATTGCGTGCGAATGCCGATTTGAGCTTTTTAATCACCTTTTTGCGCTTGGCCATTAGAAATACTCCAAGTCAATCAAATACAAAGTGCTAGGACATAGCAGAATAGCTGAAAAACAAGTCCACCCCATTTGGACGTGACCGCAGCAAACGCTGGCGGTCTTTTGATTCTCATAGCCAGAATCGAATATTAGTATAGCAAAACAGGGCAATGTTAATATGGGTAAAATAGAAAATCGCAGGATTTGTGGTGTGATTGTCCTTTCTGGGTGCCTCTCTGCTATTGTTATCGGCAGTTGTGCCCGTTGTTTTTCTTTTGATCGTATTTGTTTGTGCCAAGTGGTGGGCGTTTTAACATAGGTTTCGATATGGGGTGGACCGTGTTGTAAGCTTAGGAAACGACTGTTCAGATGTTTGTTAAGACGCTACACTGTGGCCTCTTATTGAACTCTTGAAATGGAAGATATTCATGTCCAAACTTATTGTGACCATTGATGGCCCGGCAGCCAGTGGCAAGAGCACCGTTGCTCGTACATTGGCCCAACGTATTGAGGCCCATTTTTTAGATACCGGTGCCATGTATCGAGCCGTGACCTACGCTGCCTTGCAGGCAGGGTTGGACCTGGCCGACAGCCAGGACGTGTTGCAGGAGGTGGAACGTCATAGCTTTACCTTTGAGGCCACTGATGATGGGATGACCGTGACCTTGGATGGAGTGGTGATCGATCAGGCCATTCGCGATCCGAACGTAACGGCCCAGATTCGCCACATTGCCAATGCCCCTGCGATTCGATCGGTGTTGGTCGATTGGCAACGTCGCTTTGCCCGGGATCACGAACGCATTGTGACCGAGGGACGGGACCAGGGGACCGTGGCCTTTCCCCAGGCCCAGGTCAAGATCTTCTTGACCGCCGATCCTCGGGAACGGGCACAGCGACGCCACGCCGAGCTCCTCAAGCAGGGTAAGGAAGGATCTTTGGAGAGCATTTTGCAGGCCGTGATTGCGCGGGACCACAGTGATCAAACCCGGGAAGTGGGGGCCCTGCGTCCAGCTGAGGATGCGGTGCATGTCGATACCACCGGTCTGACCATCGAGCAGGTGGTTGACCGTATTGAGACGGTCGTCAAGGAGCGGGCTCAATGAAGGTGATCCTGGCTGAAACCCTTGGTTTTTGCCCGGGTGTCCGGATTGCGATTCAAAAGGCCGAGGACGCATTGGCCCAATGTAAGAGCGGCGAGTCCGTCACCAGCTTGGGGCCCTTGATTCACAATGCTGACGAGGTGCAGCGTTTGAAGCAGACCGGATTGAATGTCGCTGAATCCAGTGAGTCGATCGAGGGGGGCAAGGTGGTGATCCGATCACATGGGGTGGCCCCGGATGTGATCGAGCGGCTAAAGCAGCAGGGGCTTGAGGTCCTCGATGCCACCTGTGGCCTGGTCAAACGCCTGCATCAGGCGGCTCGCGAATTGGCCGATGAGGGTCGCCAGGTCATCATCATTGGCCAGCAGGAGCACCCTGAGGTTCAGGCCGTATTGGGGCATGTGCCAGAGGCCTGGGTAGTGGCAACTCCAGAGGGCCTGGAGCGGATTCCGCCACAGACACGCCTAGGCGTGGTGGCTCAAACCACGGAGAGCCCAACGCATGTGGACGCCATGCTAGCGGCACTCAGGCAGGGCGATTTCGGTGATCTGCGTGTGATCAACACCCTCTGTAAAGAGTCCTGCAAACGCCAACAGGCGGCCGTGGCCCTGGCTGGACAGGTCGATATCATGTTTGTCCTGGGTGGGCTCAACAGTGCCAACACCCGGCAATTGGCCCGCCTGTGTCGAGAACGGAAC
Source organism: Sedimentisphaerales bacterium (assembly GCA_963662565.2). Lineage (GTDB taxonomy): Bacteria > Planctomycetota > Phycisphaerae > Sedimentisphaerales > Anaerobacaceae. The sequence continues at coordinate 413,762 of CAXXXG010000039.1, forward strand.
GAGCAAACCTATCACCTGGAGGGGGTTAAGGATCTTGATTTGGCCCTGTTGGAGGGCAAGACCATTGCCGGGGTAACGGCCGGGGCCTCCACCCCAGATTGGATCATCGAGGCCTTTGTCCAACGCCTGCTGAATTTATAGTACAACAGGCGTTGGATGGATATAGGTTCTAGTCAACTGATTAAACTTATCGATCCTCCAGTACCCGCTCGGGTTGGGTGATTTCGGGTTCGACGCCGGGCCAGGCCTCTTCCTGTTGGAATTCTCGTTCGTGTTGTTCAAAGGCGTCGCGGTTTTGCTGGCTGATCCGTTCCAGATCACGATAACCGGTTAGGGTTTCGTCCGGGCGGATGATCTCGGCCTTGACAAAGACATAGAGCCTTTTCTGGATGTCGCTGGTCGCTGCGGTGCGAAAGAGAACTCCGACGAGGGGCAGGTCGCCTAATAGGGGAATCTTACTGGCCCCCTTGCTCTGGTTGAGCTTGAGCATCCCGCCAAGGATGATGGTGCTACCGTCAGGAACGGTGACCACGGTATTGACGTTACTACCGCTCGTATCGGGAGGGGCATCGCCTTCGGTGGCGGTGAAATCTGCACGATCCAAGGTGATTTCCAGACGCAACAGGTCTCCGTCGCTGATATGAGGGGTGATATTGAGCGTGATTCCCGCATCGTAGCCTTCGTAGGTGACGGAGGTGGTGATGGCCTCTGTATTACCGGAGAGGACTGCCTGGGTGGAGGTCTCGACATAGGTCGTCTCGGTGGTGGCGATGCTGCCAGTCTCATTATCATTGACCAGAAGTTTGGGTTTGGCCAATACGCGTCCATAGTTTTTCTGCTGCATGGCATCAAGCAGGAGCATGATATGTTTATCACCGTAGAAGCCGTTAGCACTACCCCCACTGGATTGCATCTCTATGAAACGGCTGCGATTGCTGCCGGTCAGGTTCTCCAGGACCGATTGGGCTGTCACGGACCCCACAATCGGTTCCATCAACCCACTGGTGGCACTTAAATCCGGGATACTGGAGATCAAGTCCAACTCGTAGTTGAACTGATCGGTTTTGGAGACCTCCACCAAGGTGACATCGATCAAGACCTGGGATCGACGTCGATCCAGGGCATCAATCAGTTTGCCGATCCAGTCTTGATTTTTACGTGAGGCGTAAACGACCAAGGAGAAGGTCCCTTCATCCGGGACGATCACGACCTCGTCATCGGCATTTTTGAAAACGGATTCACCCTTGCCTTCCTGATCTTGAGACGCCTGAACCAGTTTCTCCAGCACCGCGGCAATGTCTGACGGTTTTTGATTTTCCAGGAAGTAGATTTCATAGGGAATCACCGGGTCGATGGCCTCGTGGTCCATAAGAGCCAGGGTATTGTGAATCTCGCGGTGTTGTAGCTCGGTAGCCTTGACCAGTAACTGATTGGTACCCTCCAGGACGATGACTGCAGGCGGGGTCTCTTGTCCGGGGATTCCGAATTCGTCTTCGGGGTCGGTGATCCTTCCACGTCTTGTACGGTCTGCGTTTTGAGAGGATTCCAGTACACCAAAATCTTGGAGTTTGGTCAGGGTGTCTTCCGCGCTGATATGGTGGATGTCATAGACTTGGGTGGTGCGGAACTCGACGGCTACCACATCGACATGGTCAATGACCTGTTCCAGACGTTGATGCTGCTCGGGTGTGGCATTGATTAACAGTTGATTGGTTTCTTCGATGATAACTACTTGGGGACTTTCGTCTAGTGGTTCTTGGATGGCTTCACGTGCACCATTGGGATTGCCTCGTCCGGGCGTACGAGTTGAACTTCTCTGGCCCGAAGATGCTAACAGACCCAGGTCTTCCAATTTGCTGACCACGTCTGCGGCCAGGCTGTGACGAATATCGTAGATCCGCATCTGGCGTAGATCCTGTTGGACCACGTCCAGGGTGTCGATCAGTTGCTCGATGAGATCTAGTTGTTCCGCCGATCCGATCATCAGTACGCGATTGGTGCGATCGTCCGTGTCCAGATAGACCGTTGTTGCTTGCGTTGTCGCCGCATTGCGACCGGATTTACCCGGCTTTGGCTCGTTATCCAAGATGGCCAGGTTTCCGGCTCCCATAGCAGCCGATAGGGTCATGACCTTGTCGGTTAAGGTCGAGGCTAAGGTGTACTTGAGCAGGCGAAAGCGAAACTCTCTAACCTCACCGGGGCGATCGACCATCGCAATCAAATCTGCGATGCGTTGCATGCGATGGGCATAGCAGGTCACTAGTAAGGTTTGGGATTCAGTCATGGTATTGAGACTAAGCGATAGTTGCATCCCTTCGATCACCGGGGCCACCTGATCGGCCGCTACATAACGTAGATGAAAGATGCCCGTTACCACGGTATCGCCCGGTATGAGTTGTCCGCCGTTGGGATCGACCAAAGAGGGATCAGACTGCAATGCCTCATTGGCAGGGACCACATGCACGATGCGATCCTGTTGTCGAACCAAGGCCAGTCCCTTGAATTTCAAAGCGGTCTCCAGCAGGGAATAGAGCTCCTGAATCGTGAGTAGGCCCTGTTGCTTACCGTGCATCTTTAAGGTCACGACTTCGTCACGGACCTTTTGCGGATCGTAGATATAGGTGAACTGGAGGTACTCACCGGCCAGATCTAACAGTTGGATCAGACTCAGCTTGTCAGGCAGGGTCAGTTCAAGAACACGATTGGGATCTGGCAGTTCCATGGTTGTCAAGTTGACCAGCGCTGGAGGCTGAGAACGAAGGGTAGGCTTGAGTGTGCCTCGCTGGGGTAGGGGAGTGACCTCTTTGTTTTCGATAATAATGGGTTTACGGGGTGGGCTTGGTTTAGAAGCGGTTGATGTATTCAGTTCAGGAGTGGGAACCACGATATTGGACTCACTGACCTTGGCGATGGGCTCTGTCGGTTGGGCCGGGCGAGGGGGCTCTATGGGTATTCCATGACGGACCAACTCTTGGAGCTTAGGGGCCAGTATTTGGGGAGCAATGGCGATCACCGCATCATCGTATAGATCGATTAAAACCCCCATATCCGTATGTCTGGGTGGACGGATAAAGGTTCCCACCTCAGGCTGTATCTGCAAGCTTGATCTGGCTTCAATCGGCCCTTTTTTGTCTGGCGGTGTCCGGCTCCATCGACGATACGTCTAATATCGCCTGCTTCGCCGTCCTTGCCAGTCAATAAAAGATCTCGCTCTCGGGCCGACGACGAAGCTTCCAGATAAAGCCTTTCACCAAGAGCATGAGCAATTTGTTCATTGGTCGGTAGATCACGTACGATTGCCGCCGGACCCAGTGGAACGATGCTGTAGTCTATGGTGTTGTCGATAAGATCAAGGGCTACTTCGGCTTTATGGAGTACTTCGTTGGTGCCTTGAACGGTAATAAGCTGGCTGTTGGGATCGATACTCGTATTGAATTTCAACAGTTCCAAGAGTTCCTTGGCCTCGGTTACTTTGATATGTTCCAGGCTAAAGGTCTTCGACGGGATGGTCGGCTGGGTGACGGTTTGTGCTTCCGGGATCTGTTGGCAGCCGATTATTGAGAAGAAAAGAAGGGTGGATGATAATATGAGAAGACGTCTGATCCAATGTTGTTTCAACTGAGGTTCTCCTTGTATTTATCTCAATGCCAAGTCCACTAGGTTAGAGTATAATCCTCTCGACGGTTGCCTTGGGATAATGACCAAAATTGATCAATAATCCCAGCCGTAATCCACTGGCTTTGAGATAGTTGTGCAATTGAGCCCGGTGCTCAGCCAATATGTCTTTGACTGCCTTTAATTCTACCATGATGCTTTCAAAGCAAACCAAGTCCGCTTTGTATTTTTGTAGCAACTGTTTCTCTTTATAAGAAAGCTCCAGCCATACTTGTGGCTTATAAGGAATGTTTCGGCTTCGCAACTCCATCTCCAGGCACTCCTGATACACGGACTCTAAAAAGCCTGAACCCATTTCCTTGTACACCTCAAACACCGCTCCTTGAATAGCGTAACATTCTTCCTTGAATAAGATTTGTTTGCCGATGGTATTATCCATGAAACCCCTTTTTTAGGTAACCACGAACCACACGAAATCCACGAAAGGCTGTCGCTCTGTATTCAATCACATCGCACTTCGTTGATCCGCTGGTCGCATCGTCGCTACGCGTCTGACGGCAGGTTCCCTGCCTGTGAACTGTATCGGATTTGGCTCCACAAGCCCTTCGGCAAGCTCAGGGTAAACAAGCTTGTTCCTCCAAATCCAATCCTGTTCACAGATGCGTTCAGCTTCATTTCTTTTGAAATTGCCTTTTATTCGAGCAAATAGTGATGGCCTCATCAAAATCAGATCAAGTATTCAGCGGATGAGCAAGGCAGAAGTCTCGACCAAGTTTACTTAATGAGAGGCTTCCACCGCATCGAACCAATGACGTGTAAGCGTCTTGACATGCACCGCATGTGCCTAAGCTGAATGTGATTCTGAATATTCGCCCAGTCATCTTCATTTCGGCGTCAGCGTTCGTGTATTTCGTGTGTTTAGTGTTTGTCAAAGAACTCAAAGCGACCAAAGGTCGCAGAAACTATCTTTCTCGCAAGGACCTCGGTAATGGCCTGGAATAGGTTCTTGACAGGTCCAGGTGGGGTTTCGATTTATTTACAGTAGCCAAGCGGTTGGTTACTCTTGGCTTTTCGTATGCTGGGCGTTTTGGAGTCGTTAGTGACGCGATGAGTTTTACAGGATCGGGTTCTGCGATAGCCAACTCCTCTTGACGGTCACCGTCTTTGTAGAGAATCTTACCATTGAGAATATCTTCAACGATGAGATGTCCTATCTTATCACCGATATGCATCCAACGCTGCTGACCTCCTAGCTCACTGATCAAGGCCAAGGAATCTCTGGCGTCATCACGGGATAAACTAGTTGCGATCACAGTGAACTTGGGAGTGGATACTGGTGGCCGAATCTCCGGTTTGGGTTCGGGTTTGCGTGTCTCTTTAACGATTGCCCGCTTGGGTTCAGGTGGTTTGGGAGGTTTAGCTGTCCACAACTCTGCCTGGACAACGAGTGAATTCTTTTGGGGCGTAGTTTGTTGTTTGTTTTTTGATTGCCTCTTGTAATGATCCACAAAGCTAGGAGCAGAAAGGAGTTGCTCAATTTCTGCATAGCGGCGCGTGTCAAGGGATTTGAGACAGTTCCTTTTCAAAATTAAGCTCTCATTTTAAGCTGTTCCGTTGGTTTCATTTGCATGTTTTCCGGTGGATTAATCCACACCGCTTGAGGAGGTTCACTGGCCTCTGGTGCTTTTCGTACAAAGCGTTCTGGATGGGCAAGATAGGCCTCATCCAAAGCGGCCTGTCGTCGTTTCTGCAAAATACCCGTTCGGCCATAATGAACATCTTCGGGACGATAAAAGCTAATGCCTGAATGGCGATGCTGAGTATTGTACCAAGCAAAAAACTCAACGCAAAAAGCCCGAGCGTCCTGGAGACTGCCAAACCGAACCGGAAAGGCGGGACGATATTTCAACGTTTTGAACTGACTCTCCGAGAAGGGATTGTCGTTCGAGACGTGGGGACGACTATGCGTCTTGGTGATCCCCAGATCGGCCATTAAGTTGGCCACGACCTTCGAAGTCATCGGTGAACCTCGGTCCGCATGAACGGTTAACTGATGAGGCTCAACACCTTGCTTGACATAGCTGTCTTTGATCAGTCGCTGGGCCAAGGTGGCCGATTCACGCGGGGCCACCATCCAACCAACAACGTAACGACTAAAGATGTCCAGGATCACGTAGAGATAGAAGTAGGTCCATTTCTGAGGCCCTTTGAGCTTGGTAATGTCCCAGGACCAGACCTGATTGGGCTCCGTGGCCAGCAGTTCAGGCTTGGTGTACTGTGGATGCTGCCTGACGTTTCGGCGTTCTCGAACCTCGTCCTGTTCGGCCAGGATACGATACATGGTCCGTGCTGAACAGAGGTATTGTCCTTCGTCCAGCAGCGTGGCATACACCTGAGCGGGTGGACAATCGACAAAACGATCACTATGCAAGACCTCCAGCACCTCTTGTCGTTCCTGCTCAGAGAGAGCTAACGCAGGCGAGGGGCGTTCCGGTTCGGAGACCTTCGAGGGTTTCCGACGTCGATACAACGTGGCTCTCGGAACCTCCAGGGCGTCACAGAGCGGCTGTATACCGGTTTGATGTTGATAGTTTTCAATGAATGCGATCATCTGTTCTCGTCGCTCTCTGGGGTCTCGATCGGGTTGCCCAGCATCGCCGCAACTTTTTTTTGAATGTCGATAATGAGTTCAGCCTGTTCCAACTTCTTGGTGAGTCGCTGGTTGTCGCGTCGTAATCGGTCCAGTTCCCTGTCACGGGAATCACGGATCTGTTTACGGCCACGTTTGACGTCTTTGAGTCCCTGGAGGGCACCCGATTGGTATTGCTTACGCCAAAGGTTTAGGGCCGAGGAATATAATCCCTCTCGCCGCAGTAACGCTCCAATCTGGCCGGATTCAGTACAGGTCATGGCTTCTTCAACAATACGGGCTTTGTACGCCGCGGTAAATCGTCGGCGTTTGGGTTTGGCCAGCACCTCCGGGTCAGGGACCCCGGGATCGGCGGCCGCGCGGTTGTTGGCCACTGCGTTCCGTTCGCCTTCGCTGCGCTCAGGCTCTCTACACTCCGTGGCCAACAACCTCTGTTTCTTTCTGTTCTCCGTAACATCATCTGTCATCGGTAAGGTCTCCTTGCCCTCTAGTTTAATTGATGGCAAGGAATTGTCTCACTTATTCTGGCACGGAGGGGCATGAGCTTATAGATGAAGTTCTACACATCAAACGGATGAATGATGTCTGTAGAATTTACTAATGCTTGTTTGATGAAGATCGTTAGGGAAAGCTTATAGTACTGACAATGCGAGATTTAATCCTCATGAGATACTAACTTTTCTGAAGGAATGAACATGAAGAAAACAAACATTATTCTGAGCGTGTTGGTTTTACTTGTGCTAACAGGTGTTGGTTTTTGTGCTGAGCAACGCTCTAAGACAGGTTTAAATAGAGGGAAATCTAACAAGATCCAAGGTAAAAACACCAATGAATTTGGTGAAAAAAGACAGCAAAGATCACGTAGGATAAATGGATTTAAGTCTTTAACAAATGGTAAAGACAAGGTGCCTGAACTATTGCATCAGGGTCGCGATGGTCATCTTTCTGTTGCCATGGCGAAGCGAGGGTCGTATTTTGATTTGCCTGGATATGAAGGGAAAGAGCCCAAAGTAAAGGCTAAGGCTTTCGTCGATCAGTGGAAGGATTTGCTATGCGATACGGATTCTAATGTGGAATATGAGGTCGCGAAGGTGGTTAAATCTCCTGGAGGTGGTCGCACAAAAATACATTTACAGCAGACATACCAAGGAATTGAAGTATTTGGTGGTGTAGTTGTAATGGGGTTTGATCGAGAGGCTAACGTTAAGTCAATCCGTAATGAGGCGATGTACAATCTTGACGCATTTAAAAATGGTCGAGTATCGCTCACTCCAGAAATCACTGCGAAAGAGGCACAGGAGTACGCTATAGAATGGCTTCAGAAACAATATCCAGATGCGGTGCTCAAGGCTTCTAAACCCGTACTTAAAATTGATTGTCCAGAATTAAGAAGGAAGAAGGGCAGTCCTTCTCTCGTGTGGGAGATGGATGTTTGTAATACAAGAGGGCCAATTCCTTCTGAGACATTGCATGTAGAATCAAGTAGTGGGAGAGTCGTCAATGGATTTTCTAAAATCCGTTATGTCAATATCTATGACAATCACTGCTGTGATGCGCCAAAGGAGTTAGTTGTGGACCCTGCCACCTCAACGGTAGATGACGTCCGTCTTGCGTATGAACATGTTACTGATACCATTAATTATTATTCAGATGTTCATGGAAGATCAGGGATAGATAATCTTGGTACGGAGGTAGAAGTAATTGCTCGTTACTGGGATATAGGTAAATCATTTTATGGGGCTAACACAATTCATTTGTCAGAAGGTGAGGCTTATGATGAAAACCTCGCACATGAGTACACTCATGGTGTTTCAGAATATGAGACAACTCTTATTTATGACGCTGAGGATGATGATGAAGGAACGATAATGCATGAAGCTTTTTCGATGATATGGGGAGAGTTTGTTGATCTATATAATAACGATTGGAGAGGGGACGATGGGGAACCTTGGGTGATTAATGAAGATAGTCAAGTATTGCCCACAACGTACGTTACAGACATGTATATCTTTGGTGGGCCATTAATCAAAGAATACGACGGGATGAATTGGAATCTTGAGTATAATCCGTATACAGGCGTTGAAATTAATAGGTATGATCGGGCAATGGTATTGGTATATTTGGCGGCTAATTTATCTCTAGATCCTGGCAGTTCGCATTGGATGTATGATGAAGATGACAGAAATCCGGTGAGAATACATGATATGGATCGCGATGCAGTTGCTGAATTGTTTTATTTTGCACGTAAAAATTTAACAACCTACAGTGATCATTATCAACTAGGGATCGAATTAATAGATAACTACGGAGATTTTGAAGGTATTGATTTCGACAGTTTGTTAGCGGCGTGTAAGCAGGTTGGTATATATCCTCCTCCCTTTGATCGTTTCTGGTTTGTGACTCCAGATGGGACTGACGATGGAGCAAGCCCCGGTTCTTCTGCATCGCTCAGCAGTGCCCTTGCATCTCTTCCTTCAGGTCGCCATCAACCCTCTATCTATCCGAAGGCACGTACAATGGTCCTATTACAATTCCAAAGGGTGTAACTCTCAAGGGTGGGTATCCTTCGGACTTCGGTGGAGCAACTGACAGGTCCTCCCTACCTGATCCCGATCCTGAGAGACATGAAACGAAGATTTCATGGTCGGATGATTTGGAAATTCTCTCTGAAATGGGTACGAGTGGTGGTCTGCCTGTGTACGATATGCAGGCTTTTGTCTTATTATCGCCTGGTTCAAATCTTGAGGGGATTAAAATTGATGGTGAGGGAGCGCCTATTAGCGATGATGATGGCATATACCAGTATACGGGTGTTGAGGCCGGGTCACGGGATACCGCTTCTATAAAAGATTGCGTCATAACGCAGTTTCATTATGGTATATACAATTATGATGCAGCGATCGATGTCGATAAATGCAATATCGAGAACTGCTATTATGGGATTTACATTCCTTATGGATTGGTGAATTGTGATGATACACATTTTGCCAATAATTTATATGGTTGTATGTCTGATGACGATTATGTTCCACAGGTATACTCTGATCAAGGTTTGATTTATCTTGATAATTGCACGTTTCTTGAAAACGGGAATCCCACCACGTTTGTTGGAGGTCCCATTTGGTCAAGTGCATCTGTATTGGAGATAAACCGTTGTTGGTTTGGCAATAATACGTCCTCCTATGTGTTCGATGTTAATCCGAGTGATCTAGATGAGTATCTCGAAGGGACGATCTCTATCTCTGATTGTGATTTTGTAGGGAATGTCTCTAATGATGGAAGTGGAGGAGGGGCACTCTATGGAGTAGACCGTTCCTTTAGTATTAAAAATTGTCGCTTTGCTAGTAATGAAGCTCAAAGTGCAGGGGGGGCAATCAAATTGGTAAATGTCAGTGGTGATATCTTACGGTGTTGGTTTGATGATAACTATACGTTTCATCCTACTTCTGGAGATGTTGGGGTCGGAGGTGCGTTACGTCTGAATAATTGCGATGCAATGAACATTGCTCGTTGCGTGTTTTCAAACAATGCTGCTGATCGGGGAGGAGCGTTAAGCAGCCTGAATTCTAGTAGCTCCATCTTGAATTGCACCTTTATGCAGAATCAAGGAGTCGTCAGTAGTGCTCTGCAACTTTTGGGATCGACCTTTGATATCTCTAATAGCATCTTCTGGAATCAGGTGTATGATACTAGTTATAGTTATTATCCCGACTATTCGGCCGTAATTAATTTTGATGGGGCTAGTGCCTTAACCTTGAATAATATTGCCATCACGGATGAACATGCTAATTTGATCGGTTGGGAAGATAATGAGTGGGAAAATCCCTATCTCATTGGTCCTGGCGATATAAGTATTGACAGTGACCTTACATATATGACTGAGTTGACAAGCTCACCCTTTGGCAGTGACTCCTCTGGTGACTATCACTTGAGTGCCACTAGTGCCTGCCTCGATCGGTTGGGAGCAATCGAACTTGAAGAGATTGCCGTCGAAGACATTGACAACGAAGGCAACGGGCCAGAGGATAACTTCGATGGGAATTGGGACCTTGGTGCCGATGAGCGACAGGTTGTTGCTGGAACCAGTGCGATCTATCCAGATCAGATCATGTATGATGGTACAGTGGCTGATAGTTACGCCAACATCTACTTCGAAAACGCCAAGTGGGGCGAAGGAAGCGACGATCCTGGCTCTAATCCAGTGGTCGATATTGTAGGCCTGCATCGGATTGCCACGAATGAAGGGACGTATGATCAATCGGTTCCGATTTTGGAATGGTCTGATGACGACACTGTCGTTCTCGAAACTAAAAATGGTAATTATGCCGACGGCTATGTGAGCCTGCTGATCGATCTTACCAATGACTTCTTGTATGGGGGCCGTTATGTCGCTCACCTGATCGATGGCACCGACTTGTCGAATCTCAAGGCCGAGTCCATCGAGTTCTACATCCAGTCTGTTCCTCCGAGCCCGGATCCGACGATCGAGTCCTACAGCTTTACGGCCCAAGCGGGATTGATGGTGACCTCGACAGTCAGTGCCGCAGCCACCAGCAGTGAGGGAAGCTACCCCGTGCAATATCGGTTTACTCCGGTTTCTCCTTATCGTGGCCTAAGTAGTGGCTGGGCCGATGAGAACAGCTATACCTTCGCCGATGCCGAACCTGGGACGGTCTATGTCTATCAGGTCCAGGCCCGCTTCAAGGAGGCCCCTGAAGAACTGACGGCCCTTTCGACGGCCCAGGCAGTCCTGACCACACCTCAGATCGAGGTGGTCCAGGTGGTCAATGGCAAGGCCTTGCTGGAATTCGTTGCACCGGATGCCGCCTTGGCCTTTGATCCTACCACTGATCCTACGGTGGAATATGAATTCACCGGTTCTAACGGTTTCTCGCGGACTTGGTCAAATGAGGCCTTTGCAGTGGATGAGAGTCCGGCAACGGATACGACCTATACGGTGCGTTTCCGCATGACCGATCCCGTTGGTGGAACCACCGTTCTGACCAGTGATGCTTCGGCAACGGCCAGTGCTTCTGACGTTACCTGGAGTACCACCGATGACCGAACTCCCAGGCCCGATCCACAGAGATGGCTAGAAGAGCCGACCATTTCCACTGATTTGACTGAGATCACCATGGAGGTGCCCGCAGCGAGTGACTATCAGGTCTCCTACTATTTCGAGTGTACGACGGACTCCACCTACGATAGCGGCTGGCAGACGAGTCCAAGCTATACGACCACTGGAACCCTGGCAGCCGATTCGAAGTACGCCTTCCGCGTCCGGGCCTCTGACAGCAGCGATCCTGCCACAGATCCGACCAACGTCACGGAGTGGTCCGAGGCGTTTGCAGTCTGGACAGATGTCACGCCTCCGACGACCAGTACGGATGACTTCAGCCTGACCGTAATCTATTCGAACATCATCGGTGTTTTGGATGTTGACACCGACATCGATGCGTTCTGGATCGCCCGTGTGCCTTCTACCGGGATCACGAGTGACAGCGATGTAATCAAAGGACGCGGCTGGCAGGAGGTTGACGGGAGCTCGACCTACGTTACGTGGGTCGACTACACCCGTGCCGATGGTGGAGTGACTTACTACTACAGCTACAAGGTCCGTGACGAGGCCGGCAACGAGACCAACTGGTCGAGCCCGATCTCCGCGACCACGGTGGTTGATGACCGCTATCCGGAACCCAATCCTATGACTTGGGACAGCGTTGCTCCGATTCAATACGAAGGGATTACCTGTGCGATCATTGCGGCCCAGGAAGCAACTCTACCGGGTACTCTTGGGGCCGCCCTTGAATATCGCTTTACCTGTAGCGACACCGTGTTTAGTAGTGACTGGCAGGATTCCCCCATCTATGAGGTTCGTGGCCTTCAACCGGCAACGACCTATAGCTTCACCGTCGAAGCTCGTCGTGGGGAATATGCTTATCATGATTATGTAACCGGGGCCTCTTCTGCACTGAGTATTACCACTCTATCCGGTGAGCAGACAACCAGTAGTATCGTCCAAGACGTTGACCTGGGGATCTGGTACGATGATTTGTACATTGCCCTGTTCGAGGCGGCCAGCGGCCATACTCTGGAACTCGAGCCAGGGACCTACCCCCTGACCGATCCGATCGTCTTTGCTTATAGCAGTGGGATCACCCTGCGTAGTCGGTATCTAGAAGATCCCACCAATGTAGCTTCTACGATCCTGGATGCCTCTGGGTGTGTCCCAATTGTGGTGTTCGAGGGCGATTCCTTTGAGGATAATCTTCAGAGTACGCTTGAAGGTCTGACCATCAGTGGTGCGGATGATTCATCAGTAAACGGCGTTGTCTATGCAAATTCCTTTAGCCGTGGTGTCCTTAAGAACTGTGTCCTGACCAACAACACTACCGCTAATGGTGGCGCGGTTTATGGCTTTAATAGTAGTGAGTTGGAACTGATAGGCTGCGTTTTGTCTGACAATACCGCTGAAGGTCTCGAAAGTGTCGATGGCTTTGGTGGCGCCATTTATGGCAGCACTGTCTCTCTGAAGGATTGTGAGCTCTATGATAATCAGGCGTCAAGAGTCGGCGGAGCTGTCTATGCCTCGGATCTGACCATGAGACGTTGTAGCGTCCACGACAACGAGGCCATTGATCGTGGTGGTGCGATTTATTCCAGCCATTCCGATTTGCAGTATTGTCAGATCTATAACAACAGCAGTAGCCAGAAAGGGGGCGGTCTCTGTAGCTCAGGGACCAGCTCAAGCGAACCTGCACTTTTGACCAATTGTGTCTTCAAGAACAATACCGCCACCCATGGCGGCGGTTTCTACGGTAGTGGTAACCCTGGTGCGGCCGAGATCAGCGGTTGTGTATTCATCGGCAATAGCAGCAGCGAAGAAGGCGGTGGGATCTACATGAGCGGAGCCTTGGTCCTGACCAACTGTACTGTCCTCAATAACCAGACAGCCAGTACCGGCCTTGCCGATGGTGTTTACCAAGGCAACGCAGGGTTAACCCTGATCAACTGTATCTTCACCGATACGGTTAATGACTCACCATTTTATTCGGCCAGCTGCACCCCGGCGATCTACTCCTGTCTGATCCAAGGCGCGAGCCTCAGTGGTGACTATGTGACCCTCAATAGTGCGACCATCGGTCGTCTCTATGACGACTGTCTGTTGAATACAGATCCGCTGTTTGTCGGAGTCGATGATTATCACCTCAAATATGACCTCGACAATAGCGAGATTTCTCCTTGTATTGATGCGGGATTTGATTCCGCGAATATGCCTCTCACGGATATCGACAATGAGCTCCGGACGTTTAATGGTACAGTAGACATCGGTGCCGACGAATGGGTGGCTGTCGATGAGATTGCTCCGAGTCCGGTTGGCTGGGAGGTGGCCCCTGTTGCCGTGGACTGTAATACCGCGACCATGACGGCCCTGACCGCCAATGATGCCAGTGGCCCAGTGACGTATTGCTTTACCTGTGACAATGGCACCAGTAGTGGCTTACAAACGGAAGCGACCTATACGCTTCCAGGCCTGACCGCTGAAGCGACCTATGGCTTCTCTCTGCAGGTCAGTGATGCCGCAGGTAACTTCAGTGAGTCTACCGCTTATAGCTACGTGACCTTGCCAGCCGAGACCGCCAGCTTTGTGGCCAGTAACCTTACCGGTGGCGGTAGCTACGAGACGATCCAAGCCGCCTTGGATGAAGCCAGCAACGGCGACGTGATCGAGATCCAACCCGGTACTCATGACGAAGCTCTCGATTTGGATGGTTTGGATATCACCCTGCAAGGGACCGATCCTTGCGATCCCTCCGTCATCGCTGCGACGATCCTGACCAACAGCAGTGATGGCCCGGTTCTGACGTTCCCGATGGGTTCGAATTGCGAGGTTAAAGGCCTGACCATTGCCGATAGCAGTAACCTCACCGGTTCCGGCGGCGGTGTCTATGCCAGCAATAGCCAATTGACCTTCCAGCAATGTCGGATCGTCAACTGTCAGTCCAGTGGCGATGGTGGCGGTTTGTATGGCTATCAATGTGATATCAACCTTTGGAATTGTGTATTTATGGACAACAGTGCCACCGGCAGTGGTGGAGGCGCTTATTGTTATCCCTATAATTTCAATGACGACGAAGTGCATGTGGTTGGCTGTGTTTTCTATCAGAACAGTGCCACTTCAGGTGGCGGCTTTTGTTGTGACGGAGGCTATGTTTGGGGACTCGGTTGGTGTACCTATAGCACCTTCGTGGACAATACCGCCAGTTCAGACAGTGGTGCAATATACGGAGTCAAGTATATTGACAACAGTATCTTCTGGGGCAATCGCTCGCCCGATGTGGGCGATTACCACATTGGCGGCAGCGCCCCCTATATGACCGGCGGTCTGATCGAAGGTGCCCATGAGAGTAGTACCGCAATCAAGGCCAGTGACAATAGCACCATCGGGAACAAAAATGGAGGTGTTTTTGTCTTTGACGATCCGGAGTTCATCGATGGTTACCATCTTTCATCGGCCTCCTGTGCGATCGATATAGGTACTTACTCGGAAGGGCTCTTGTTAATGGACATTGACGGAGAACCGCGTTTTGTGGCCGATCTGGACCTGGGTGCCGATGAATTCTATCGTTCGGGCGTACCCGTGGGTTACAGGTTTGGTTCTACCGTGGAGAGTATTGCCAATAACACCGATGATGTCGGTCAGAAAACCACGCATTATGTGAATGCCTATAGCCAATATTTAGTGATGGGTCTCGATGATACGTACGAGATGGTCGGGTTGCGATTTACAGATGTGAATATCCCCAATGGATCCGCGATTTACTCGGCCTATCTGGAATTTTCATGTGACGATCCGAATTCAGAGGATTGCTCGCTGACGATTGTCGGAGAAGACAGTGATGATGCCGTCGCTTTTTCGGGCAGTCGTTATGATGTCTCCTCCCGCACGGCCACGACCGCGTCGGTGTCTTGGGACGTTGAAGACTGGGACACCTCGGGTGCGATTTATGCCAGTGTGGATATCAGTAGCGTCATCGAGGAGATTGTACAACGCCCCGGCTGGTCCGAGGGCAATGCCTTGGTGCTCATGATCTCCGGAACAGGTCAGCGTTACGCAGAATCCCTGGAAGGAGGGTATGCGACCACCTTGCATATCGTTCGTTATCTTGAGATGCAATGATCTCTATTGAATGAGCTTCCTTAGCACAGGCTCACTTATCGAATCTTCACCAGGGCCGGTCAAAGACCGGCCCTTTTTTATGTGGTGTGCTGAGCGCACAAGGTCTGTCTGGAGAAGGTCGGCTGAAGAATTAGTATTTTAGTCTGAAAACCCTTGCCAATTCTATAGTTATCTGATAATACCTAAAGGCTTCTTCCCTGGAATATGGGTAGAGATGCGCGTGTTGCGTGGATACGCGTGTAATATTGTTCACTTGTCCAGTGTGCCAAGGGCACGACGGTCGCTGACGGGAATGTGGGGCGTCAGGGGTGGCCGGTACTGTAAACCCCGCAGTAGGAATGTGTTATGGTTGATAGAAACATAATAAGTAAGCTGGGGATGAATGAAGATTCGCTCCAGGATCAGATTAATGAGATGTTTGGCGAGCAGGACGTCCAGTATATGGAAGAGGCCCTGCATACCCAAGTCGACGCCCACCTGCCGGGTTCGATCCTCAAGGGCACCATTGCCGCTCATATCGGTAATGACGTCATTGTTGAGGTCGGGCTCAAGAGCGAGGGTGTGGTCGACGCCAGCGAATTCAGCGATCCGGAAGAGATCGTGATGGGCAAAGAGATCGAGGTATTGCTGGAGGACACTGAGTCCAATGGCGGCCTGATCCTGCTGAGTAAGCGGAAAGCCGATACCATTCGCGGTTGGGAAACCATCATCAATACCAAGAACGAAGGCGATGTGGTGATCGGCAAGGTCATCCGTCGTATCAAGGGCGGTCTGTTGGTGGACATCGGCGTGCCCGTGTTCCTGCCGGCCTCCCAGGTCGATATCCGCAAGCCGGGCGACATCAGCCGCTTCATTGGCAAGGATGTCGAGTGCAAGATCCTCAAGATCGACGTGGAAAACCGCAACATCGTGGTCTCGCGTCGTAAGCTGGTCGAAGAAGAACGCAAGGCCAGCAAGGATAAGATCCTCGGCAGCATCGAAGTCGGTCAGATCCGCAAGGGTGTGGTCAAGAATATCGCGGACTTCGGTGTCTTCGTGGACCTTGGCGGGCTCGACGGTCTGCTGCATATCTCCGACCTCAGCTGGGGCCGTATCTCGCATCCCTCGGAAGTGGTCGAGTTGGATCAAGAGATCGAGTGCATGGTTATTGGCGTGGACAAGGACAACGAGAAGATCTCTCTGGGCCTCAAGCAGAAGAGTTCCTGTCCGTGGGACGATGCCGAAGGCAAGTACCCCGTGGGTGCTCGCGTCCAGGGCAAGGTTGTCAATGTGATGAACTACGGCGTGTTTGTGCGTCTGGAAGATGGTATCGAAGGTCTGGTACACATCAGCGAAATGAGCTGGACCAAGCGTCTGGCCCATCCGGGCGAGATGGTCAACCTGGGCGAAGAGATCGAAGTTGTGGTTCTCAGCGTCAACAAGGAAAAGCAAGAGATCTCCCTGGGTCTCAAGCAGACCGAGACCAATCCCTGGAGCATCGCCACTCAGAAGTATCCGCCCAGCACCATTGTGGATGCCAAGGTACGCAGCCTGACCAATTTCGGTGCCTTTGTCGAGATCGAGCCGGGTATCGATGGCATGATTCACGTGTCCGATTTGAGCTGGACCCGCAAGTACAGCCATCCCCGCGAGGTCCTGGAAAAGGATCAAGACATCAAGTGCGTGGTGCTCGAGGTCAACGAAGAGAAGCGTCGCATCTCCTTGGGTGTCAAGCAGATGACCGAGGATCCCTGGTTGCACGCCATTCCCGCGACCTATATCCCCGGCCACATTATTAGGGGTAAGATCGCCAAACTCACCAATTTTGGTGCTTTTGTGGAACTCGAGAATGAACTCGAAGGTCTGCTGCACATCTCTGAACTGGCCGATCACAAGATCGAGAAGCCGCAGGATGTGGTTGAGCCCGGCCAAGAGGTCGAGGTCAAGATCCTCAAGGTGGATACCGACGCCCGTAAGATCGGCTTGAGCCTGCGTCGTGTCCAATGGTCCGCTGAAGATGCCGCTGCCAATGAGCAGGCCGGTGGTGGGGACATTATTATGCCCAGTGAACCCGATCACAGCGGTCCCTATGAGGATACCTTCCAGATTCCCATGCCTCCGCAGGAATAGGACGGTGTTTTTGGGGCCCCTAAGGCCTGTGATGATTTTAAACATAAGCGTGTCGTTACGGTTCGTGACGACACGCTTTTTTTGTGACTTACTCGATTGAGGACGACTTAGAGATTCCAGGCCTTGGCAAAGGCGGCGAAACTGCGGTCGTAGGAGCGTTCGACATCGTCGGGGAAACAGCAGGCCGGGAGTTGTTTGGAGGCCAGGTGATATTGCAGGCAGTCACAACAGATTCCCTTACGGCTGCAACCGGGGTAGGAGCAGTTGCACTGGTTCAGATTCTGATTCTTTTTACATTCCATAGTCTCATCCTTTCGTCTCTCAGAGTCGCTCTATATGGGTCTTGATTGCCGTTGCCAAATGCTCCTTGTTGATGGTGGCGATTTTTTGTCCATCACGATAGAAGGTGACCTTGTTCTTGCCGGCACAGATTGCCAGGTCTGCGTCTGCCGCCTCTCCTGGACCATTGACCACACAGCCCATCACGGCTACCCGTACGGGTTTATCGATGTCGAGCAGGGCCTTTTTGACGTCACGAGCCAGTTGTAAGAGGCCCATCTCCGTCCGTCCGCAGGTTGGGCAGACAATCAATTCCGGTTGTTGGCGTTGACGCAATCCCAGGGTTTCGAGGATCTCTGTCGCCATGCGGGTTTCGATAACGGGATCACCGGCCGCACTGACGCGGATGGTGTCGCCAATGCCCTCGGCTAACAACGTGCCCAGTGTCACGGCCGACGGGATGCGGGCGTCTTCCGGTAGTCCGGCATGGGTGAGACCCAGGTGCAGGGGGTAGTCAAACGTTTGGGCCAGGAGACGATTGATTTCGATGGTACGTACGGCGTCACTGCTTTTGGCACTCAAAACGATTTGATTGAATCCTTGTTGTTCAAAGCGTTGGACATAGTCAGTCATTTCCCTGAGCATGAGATCGACACGTTTATCCAAACTTGTGTCAGGTTCGCTTAAGTCGCGAATGCTTGCCTCGTTGACCCCAATGCGAATGGTCACGTCATGAGCCTTGGCTGCGGCCAGGATGGCCTGCAGGTCTGCGGGATCCCTGAGATTGCCAGGGTTGAGGCGAATTTTGGCGGCGCCAGCCTCAATGGCCTCGATGGCGCGATCCTTGGAAAAATGGATGTCGGCAATCAGGGGGATCGACGATTGCTCGACGATTTTCGCGAAGGCCTCGGTATCGGCCTTACGCGGAACGGCTAAGCGTACTAGGGAGCAGCCGGCTTGGACCAGTTGATCGATTTGTTCCAGGCAGGCTTCGATATCCGTGGTCGGAACCTTGGTCATGGATTGGATACAAATGGGATGCCCAGCACCCAATGTGACTGAACCGATTGAAACGGATTGTGTTTGTCGACGCTCTATCATGATTCCTATTTTAGCCTCATCCGATGGGATGTGGAAGGCTACAACAAAAGTTTGATTGTCGAAAATTAAAGTCCGAAAATAATGCACAATTCGCTTGACTAATGGGGGATGGTTTTGTTATGAACGTCTTGTCTAGATGAAACCCAGTGGTTTGCACCTTCGCCAATCTCCTTTGAGTTCCACAAAGCGATAACAGGGATATATACCCGTCATAGAACTTTTGAAGTATGTAAGTAACGAATGGGGAAGATGCTGTATTCAAGGAGGAATATGGATATAGAGTGCCTGTCTAGATAATCATGAAGTGCCATCACTGAACCCTCATCTTTGTATTTCAATCAGATCCGTTTAAGAGCCACTCTCTATTAGCTTGTAGGGAATGTCTGCGCAAAGATTGATGAAAATGGTCGTTGGTTTAAAACGGGTAGAACAAGCGGTGGAGTAATGCCCTGGAGATAGCATGGCTTGAGTGCAGGATGTCGTGTTGCCTCTCGCCATAAAACAAATCGTTCTGTAGGTGGAAAAGGAGTTCCAACATGAAGCGAATAAAGTATAAAGCCAATGCCATTGTGCTGTTATGGGCTCTATTGTTTTCTGTTCCATCAGTCTGGGCTGAAATCGGATTGTTAGCTGGGCAGAGTATCGCGTTTTTCTCTCCATGTACACCAAGTTCAGGCCATGTCATTGCACGAAAGTATCATGATCAGAACGATAATGCGGTACGTGACGGTGGTGAAGAATGGCTGGCGGGATTCCAGTTCAGGCTGGAACGAGGGGGCAGTCAAACAGGGCCGTGGACCTTAGTGAGTACTAAGACCACAACCTCGCCTAACGGTCAGGCTGATTTCTCCAACCAACCTTCAGGTTGGTATCGAATTACCGAAGAACTCACCCCTGCGCAGGTCAACGCCGGTTGGACGAACACGACCCCTTTGCCCATGGTGTTCTATCACACCGGGGAACACAATTCGGAAAAAAAGATCGGGAATCTGAAGGTTAGTTTAGGTGTACTCAAGGTCACCAAGACCGTCAACTGGAGCGGACTGTGTCCCAATCAAGGTCAGAATTTTACGATTTGTATTACTGGACCGTCTTTCCCACAAGGTGATTGTAAAACCATCGGATATGACGGTGGGGAGTTGGTCTGGGATGAATTGATCCCTGGTGAATATACGGTCACAGAAAACGATCCCGGTTGTCAATGGACCGTAGAGATTATAGGCTCTCCCGCCAATGTGATCGGCTGTGAAGATACAGGGGAATTGGTCGAGTCTGCAGGATTGGTTGAGTGCGACCCTCAAGATCCACCCGATGATGAGTGTGAGCCAGCTGAGGTCATCGTGATCAATACCCATCGATTGGGGGGGCTCAAGGTCAACAAGGCGGTGGATTGGAATGGTGTCCCGGTAAACCCAAACCAGGTATTTGAGATCTGCCTCACCGGTCCTTCTTATCCCCAGGGAGATTGTCAAGAAGTCGATTATGACGGGGGAGAGTTGATCTGGTCCGATCTCATTCCTGGCTGTTATACCATTTCCGAGAGCGATCCCGGATGTCAGTGGGATGTCTGTATTCCCTCGTCACAGGTTGTCGTTGTTCCTTGCGGGCCTCCGGCAGAGCTTGCGGTTCTAAACACCCATAAACTGGGGTGTCTATCGATCGACAAGATTGTGGATTGGAACGATGTTGAGCCGGATCAATGCGTGACTTTTGAGATTTGTATTACGGGGCCATCCTATCCCAACGGAGACTGCCAAACGATCGATTACGATGGTGGCGAATTGACTTGGAGTGATTTGATCCCCGGGTGTTATACCATCAGTGAATCTGATCCAGGTTCGGATTGGAAGGTTCTAATTGATCCGAATCCTGTCGAAGTAGGGGCTTGTGAGCCCGCTGGGGCTACTGTGACCAATATTCGTCACGCTCCTCCTGGAACCATTATTATTAAAAAGATCATCACGGAAGACTGTATGCCTCTGTGTTGTGACGAGATCTTCTTTGACTTCCAAGGGGATATTGGCGGTGTGGTCAGTCAAGGCAAGGAGATGGTATTTGCCGACTTGCCCCATGGACTCTATAGTACGACGGAAATTGCACCGGGAGACTGGATGGTGGAAAGCATCACCGTGGATGATGATAACAGCACCTTCAGTATCGAGCCCGATGGCAAGACCGGTACGGTGTTATTTCAGCTCGAACCTGGTGAAGTCATTACCGCGGTCTTTACCAATCGCAAACCGACGGTGGTTCTGGACATCTCCTCGTCAGTTGGGGGGCAGGTTACCTATCCCGGTGAAGGGATTTTTGAGTATTGTCTGGATACCCTGATCTGTATGGAAGTGGAATTAACCAATCCCTTGTTTACCTTCTTGGGGTGGCGGGGGACGTTGTTTATGAATGCAAACGCAGGGGCCTTTGATCCCAATATCCCCATGGTTGACATTTGTGGAGATCCCATCGATCTTGGGGATGTCGATCCCATTGCCATGAAGGGGTGTACCGCTTTGACTATGGACCAGGACCATGCCCTACGGGCGGTTTTCCAAAGCAAACTGGACATCCTCTACGTCGATGATGATGCGCCCAACGACTTAGGGCCCTACGATCTCTTAGTGGGAGATCCTTATGAGAGCGGCACAGCCGATCATCCGTTTGATTCGGTGCAGGAGGCCATCGAGGTAGCCAAGCCCGGAGCAACAGTGGTGGTGTTACCGGGTACGTATCGTGAAAGCCTTGCCTTATTGGGTAAGGTCCTCACGATCACCAGTACCGATCCTGATTCGAATGAGCCTGTTTTGGACTATCCTGTGATTGAAGCGATTGAAGGCGAGCCTGTCGTAACCTTTGATTTCTGTAGCGATCCCAACATGGTCTTGGAAGGGCTGGTGCTAACGGGAGGCAATGACAACGATGCTACTGGTGTCCGCTGTCGCAACAGTGATGTGGTGATTAAGAACTGCTTGATTGTGGGTAATCGTCGTCTGGGTTCCGGGGGCGCCGGTGGTGGGGCCCTATGGTGCAGCCGGAGTCAAGCGGCTCTGGTCAATTGTACCCTGTCGCAGAACTATGGCGGTATCAATGGTGCGGGTGTCTATGCCAATACGGATAGTCACGTTACGGTTTTGGACTCGATCCTGTGGGACAACCTGCCAGGCGAGGTCTTGACTGACGTGAGTTCTGTTGTCACGATCGTAACCAGCGACATTTCAGGTGGTTATGTCGGAGCTGGAAACCTGGATGCGGATCCTGCTTTTGTAACACCCGGTTATTGGGAACATGCCTTGAATCCGGGGATGGTGGTCTTGCCGTCTCATTCCTATGCCGTGTGGGTGGCGGGTGATTATCATTTGACGGAGGGGTCAGCCTGTGTCGATAGCGGTAATGCGTTGTCGGATTACAGTCAGGAGCCGGAACCGAATGGGGGGCGGATCAATCTGGGTGCCTATGGTAATACCCCACAGGCAACCTTGACGCCGATACCCTAAATAAATACCAGGCCTCGGGCTGCTCGTCTAGTGGGGAGCCCGAGGTTGTCTGGTGGGGCAGCATTTCATATATGATGATTCTTAATGAACATCTGTTAACTCCAGCGGGTAGATTGAAGTATATTAGGGGGGGGGATGAACGGGGGGAGGTGGAGATTCGGACTGGTAAATTTATGGAGTGCTAGCTTGACAAGCTAGCTGTTAGAGCTAATATGAGTATGATTAGGCAAGCGAAAGGAGTTGCTTGCAAGTTTACAATCAAGGAGTGATGGTGATGGCCTGGATAGGCTTCTTTAACATGTCTTTGACTCGATCCTTCAACTCAATTCAACTTGCTTAACAGCCCGTTTCGTTTAGGTCGTTAGCGTATTGCTGGTAACCTGTGACAGATTTTATCTGTATGTGATTTTTTGATAAGGCAACCAGGGAGGTTTGCTTAAAAAGCATCACAGTCAATTTGTTGCGATTTCAGGAGACATCGCTAAATAGTTCATTACGACATGGAGGTCGGAACGATGAAAAGGACGTTATTGTGGGGCTGTATATTGTTGTTGGGGATTCATCCCTGTTTTGCCAAAATCCAAAGATTTCCAGGCCATTGGAGCCGCTGGCAAAAGGCTGTTTTTGGGTCATACTGTCTGGAGGACTTTGAGGATACCTCGTTAAATGCGGGATTGTCTGTGGTTTCTACCTATCCCGGGCATATCGACAGTAGTAAAGGGGTTTGGTGGGATCGACTCGTATACTCCGATGGGGAGGTCACCTATACGACGTGGGAATTCAGTCAGCCCATCTACGCCTTTGGTGGGACTTGGAACCTCGCCGGACCTGATGGACCAGGATCGAATATTGAAGTGTTGATCAATGGGTCGTGGCTGAGCATTGGTGTTATCGATAATAGTTACGAAAATGTCTTTTGGGGATTTGTCACTGACCTTTCTTTTACCAAGGTTCGACTTCGTGGCTATAATAGCGAAGGATGGTGTGAAACCTACGAGTTAGACGACTTGGTCTATGCTTTTTGGGCGAATGTACATCTTTCATCGAGTGTGGGAGGGCAAGTCACTTCTCTGGGAGAAGGCGATTTTATGGTGCCACTAGGGGAGAAGATCAAGCTCAAGGCTGAAGCGGATCCCTTGTTTGAGTTTTTGCGTTGGCAAGGAACTTTGACAGGCTCAAGTAATCCCTATCAATACTTAACCGTGACCAATGATCATGACATTCGGGCCATTTTCCAGAGCACGTTAGATGTTCTCTATGTCGATGACAATGCACCTAATGATGTAGGACCCTATAGTCTATCTGTCAGTGATCCCGCTGAAAATGGCACCAAAGATCACCCGTTCGATTCGATTCAAGAGGCGGCTGAAGTCGCGAAGCCAGGCAGTACGGTTGTCGTCCTTCCGGGAACCTACGGTGAAAGCCTGCTCCTTCGCAGTAAAGCGATTGCCGTGACGAGTACCGATCCTGACTCCAACGAACCGGTCTTAGAGTACCCTGTGATTCAAGCTCCAGATGACGAACCGGTGGTCAGCTTCCAATTCTGCACAGATCCCACGATGGTGCTCGAAGGATTGGTGTTGACCGGGGCCAACGACAACAGTGCCAGTGGTATCAAAAGCCTGCGTAGTGATGTGGTGATCAAGAACTGCCTGATCGCAGGCAATCGTCGTCGTACCAGTGGCAGTGCCGGTGGTGGAGCCCTGTCGTGTAGCCATAGCGAGGTGATATTGATCAACTGTACCTTGACCGAGAACTACGGGGGTATCAACGGCGCCGGTATTTATGCCAACTCGACCAGTACTGTGACGATTATGGATTCAATTCTATGGGGTAATCAACCGACTGAAATCCTGACGGACGCCAGTTCTTCCGTCTCCATTACCAGCAGTGATGTGACCGGAGGTTATGCCGGTGCGGGTAACCTGGATATTAACCCTGCCTTTGTGGCCTCCGGCTATTGGGAGCATGCCTTGAATCCGGGCATGGTGGTCTTGCCGTCTCATCATTATGCTGTTTGGGCGGCAGGTGATTATCACTTGACTGAGGGCTCATCCTGTGTTGATGCAGGAGACGCCTTGTCGGACTATGGTCAGGAGCCAGAACCGAATGGAGGTCAAGTGAACATGGGGGCCTATGGCAATACGCCCCAGGCGGCCATGACGCCGACACCTTAGCCAGTTGTATTACTATTTCATTAATGTCTGACAAAAGGGCTGCTCACTGAGTTGGGCAGCCCTTTTTTAAGGGGGACTTCTATGGACTCCGCTCTCTTAGCGGTAACGGGATTGGCTGGAGATCCAGAGATGAAAGATGTCTAGGGTTTTACCTGCTTAAATAGTTCAAAAGGAAGGGGTGTGTAAAGGTTTAACAAAGGTATAAGTAGATACATAAATAAAAGTAATAACCCTGTAGGGTGAAAACGAAAAAAACTGTAATTATTGTAGGTTACTAACTTGACATAAGTCGTCTTGGGGTTAGCATTGCATAGTGCTAGGGCACACTGAAGGAGCTTCTTGCGAGCTACGGAGCCAAGGATTGGTCGCTGTATTCCAGGCTTCACTAAACATCTTTGATTCATTTCTTCTTCAGAATACATGGGTTCAAATAGCGTTTGTCTGTAATGGATTTCATGATGGATTCATAAGGTCGAGTCCATCAGTGAAGGTTTCTGAAATCCCTTTTAGATGAAACGACAAAACGTCTATTGAGCTTTATTAAGAGGGTGTGGTTAAGATTGGTTAGACAGTTTGCGGTAAAGGTCTGCGCTGTTGGCTTGAGTTGAAGATGAGGTCTTTGGGAGGATATTGTATGGAGTAGTGATATTGTTGTTTTCGTCAAAACGTGTGATTTATTACTGATAAGGAGATCAATATGTATAGCTCACGTTTAATGATCCTTGTGTCAATTTGTATGCTTGTTTGTGTAAATGGATCCTTCGCTGGTGATCCACAGGTGCAGGTCACTAAACAGGTTGATCCTGATACTATATTTCTAGCGAATTCAGGGGAAGCACCTGAAACTATGGAGGTAACCCTTGCAGTGACCGGCTTTGGAGGGACTGTTACTGATACAATACCTATTGACATCGCTTTTGGTATAGATAGTTCAGGTAGTATGCAAGTGCATGATTCTTCAAACCAACGCATTGATGCGGCAAAATCCATCGTTGATAAACTTAATTCATCTCGAGATACGGCTGGAGTCGTTAGTTGGGATGATGGTATCGATTTTACCTATGGATTGACCAGTAACTTTGCAACCCTCAAATCTCAAATAGATTCTGTAGATAGTTCCGGTGGGACAAATCTCAATGCCGGTTTGAATGCATGTATTGGTATGTTAGACAGCAATCCTCGTAGTGGCATGTCTGCTGAAGTGATTGTTTTTCTTATCCAATGGACAAGGAACCTATACCTTTTCGGGTTCTCCGGGTTCTCCGGCGGATCTGGCCGCCAGTAAGGGCTATGTCGTCTACACGATTGGTCTTGGACCCTATACTTGGGTTGATGCACTCACGGATATTGCCACCACCACTGGAGGGTCTTTTTATCCTGCTCCAACGGCGGATAGTCTGCAGGATATTTTTGATGATATTTTTGACGGAGATCATTGTTCATACCTCTCCCTCGAATGTCCACGCTTAAGGATGTCACAAAGGATTATATTATCGACGAGGGAAGCTTTAGTATTTGCCCCGGATTCGAAAGTTGAGGTCGATGGTCAGACTGAAATGGTATGGAACAACGTCGCAGCCTACGTTGGCAACAATGATGAATACCTAGCCGCTGACGAAACCTTTACGGTGACCTTCAATGCAAGAGTTTCGACATTGGGCCAGTCGCTGCCTGTAGATGATGTTACACTGTCTCAAGTAGGCTATACTACGCCTGACCAGCAAGCTGCTCAAGTGTCGATTCCTCAGGCCTATATAACCGTACAGCTAAAACATGCACTCACGATTTCGTCCCACCTCTGATGGTTCAGTTCACTAATCCCGGCGAGGGGAACATTTGATTACCTTGTGACGGATAACACGACACAGGTCGGTGTCGTGGCCACCCCTGATCCTCATTATCATTTTGTAGAATGGACGGGCACAGCCGTGGATGCCGGTAAGGGTCGCCGATCCATGCCTGGCCAGCACGTTGGTTACCGTAGATGCCGATTATAGTCCTGGTCGCACATTTTGCCATTGATCGGCACAATGTACATCTGTCTTCGAGTGTCGGAGGTCATGTGGTTTGATCTTGGAGAGGGAGATTTTTGGGTCGATTATGGTACAGAAATTGGATTGTTAGCAAAGGTTGATGATCCCCTCTTTAAGTTTTCACATTGAGGTTAGGGACAATGACAGGGAGGCCTGATTATCATTATGATTTGACGGGTTACCAATGATCATGACATTCGGGGCCATTTTCCAGAGTACGCTGGATGTTCTCTATGTCGATGATAACGCACCTAATGATGCAGGACCTTATAGTCTGTCTGTCAGCGACCCCGCTGAAAATGGCACCAAGGATCATCCCTTCGATTCGATTCAAGAGGCCATTGAAGTGGCCAAGCCGGGCAGTACGTTGGTGGTTCTGCCAGGAACCTATAGTGAAAGCCTGCTCCTTCGCAGTAAAGCGATTGCCGTGACGAGTACCGATCCTGACTCCAACGAACCGGTCTTAGAGTACCCTGTGATTCAAGCTCCAGGTGACGAACCGGTGGTCAGCTTCCAGTTCTGCACAGATCCCACGATGGTGCTCGAAGGATTGGTGTTGACCGGGGCCAACGACAACAGAGCCAGTGGTATCAAGAGCCTGCGTAGCGATGTGGTGATCAAGAACTGCTTGATCGCAGGCAATCGTCGTCGTACCAGTGGCAGTGCCGGTGGTGGAGCCTTGTCCTGTAGCTGGAGTCAGGTCCACCACTGATTAACTGTACCTTGACCGAGAACTAATGGAGGGATCAATGGCGCCGGTGTCTATGCCAACTCGACCAGTACCGTGACGATTATGGATTCAAATTCTATGGGGTAATCAACCGACTGAAATCCTGACGGACGCTAGTTCCGTGGTCACGGTTGCGACCAGTGATGTTGCTGGGGGCTATGCAGGAACTGGTAACCTTGACGTTGATCCTGTCTTTGTAGCCTCCGGTTATTGGGAGCATGCCTTGAATCCGAGTATGATGGTCTTGCCCTCTCATTTCTATGCCGTGTGGGTGTCAGGTGACTATCACTTGACCGAGGGCTCGCCTTGTGTCGATGCGGGTGATGCCTTGTCGGGCTATGGCCTAGAGCCAGAACCGAATGGAGGTCAGGTCAACCTGGGGGCCTATGGTAATTACGCCCCAAGCGGCCATGACGCCGACACCTTAGCCAGTTGTATTACTATTTCATTAATGTCTGACAAAAGGGCTGCTCACTGAGGTGGGCAGCCCTTATCTGTTGAATAGTGGGAGTCAAGTTGTTCGCCGTTCTGTTCCGAAGGTCCATTGGATGATATTGAATAGGTCAATCCCTATAAAAGGTCCGAAAAAATATAGAATTAACTTGACCCGAAGGAGGGGAGGCGGTTAATTGGTGTGATATGAGGATAAAGTTTCTGTGGGGCTGCTACTACGATCAACACCATTCGAACCGCAGTATCGTAAATGTCAGTCGGTCTGCCTAGACATTGGCGAGAGGTTGACCACGCATACAGGAGTGCATAATTCAAGGAGGACTATGTGTGGACATGTCGAGATAGTCATTTCTAAAACAATTACGGAGTAAATCAAGCGTCATAAGCGACGTTGAAATGAGAGCGAATTAACAAGAGTGAGGCTCTTTTGCGGAGAAGGTACGCGCTTCTCGTGTGAGGTTTTTATTGAACTCTCATGATGTCGCGATTTTGTCCATGTAATGGAAAATATTTTTGAAAGGAATCTGTTATGAAAAAGCTAAGGACGGCTTTGTGGATGATGCTCTTGTTGGGCATCTGTTTAGGAGGAACAACTCTATGGGGGACCCCTCCAGCAACTCCAGATTTGGTTGTGAATGTCAAGACAAGTGTAGGGACTCCCATTGTTAATGCTGACGTGAAGTATACCTGGACAGTGTTCAGGGGGGATTTATCCCTTGGGGAAAACCGATGTGAACGGTCAAGTGATTGTTCCGAATATGGTCAACGGAGAATATTACATTTGGGTTCAGTATGCCCTCATCTAAAATCTCAATCTACGTTTGTTAAATTTCCCGATCCATCCGGGGCCTCCAACAATTCTGAACTATCAAACCACCAAGACCTCGATTTTAGTGGAAGATAGTGATCATAATCCTATTAATGGAAGCAACGATTATCTATGGCTCGGGCTCCTGGTACACCTACGGGACTACAGGACCAAACGGGGAAAGCTTATAAAGAACTGTTTGCGGATGTCTCAAACTTGAATTTCTATGCCAAGTACAACTGGACCAGTTCGCCAGTACAGTCCACGATCGTTAGTAGTGCGGCTGATCCTATGTTGACGTTTACTACGACAACTGTCAATTTCCGTTTCAGTGGAGCGACGCTGCTGAACAGTTCGGGATTGCATGGCTTTACCAGCTCCCATCGAGCTATTCGAGGGGACCTGGAATTTCCGTTTTGAAAATCGGTCCGTATAACGATAAGAAGATTTTTTAACATGGATATTCCGATTAGTGGCCCAGCCGTCAATAAAAACCATTGCCATGTTGCGGTTGCTGGATCATGTGGGTTCCCCCTTGATAGGAGGGACCCGCCCCGAGGGAGGTTCCACAACACCGACCCAATGGCACGTGTCGGGTTCAACCAATGCGGCAGGATTACTCTTGGATTGTCGTGATGGTTTATTGAGCAGTTTGGCCTATGAAATGAAGTTCAACAATACCGTTGCCATCAAGGGACCTCAAGATCCTGCTATCGATAGTTACTTTGAGTTTCAGACGATTTTGCTAACCCTGCGTTTAGAAACCTGCGGGGCCAATCCCTTAGATGGCGGTAAGGCTCGTTACGGCATGGGCTCCACCTATACCAGCTGGTGGTTCCCAGGTGGAGATACCGGTAGTAGCGCTCCCGGAGAAACCCAAGCCGAGTTCTTCCCAGGAACCTATTCCTTTGAAATGCAGTATCAAGCCACCGCCCAGACCATGTTGAATGTGGTTGTTCCTGCCGCAGATACGCAGTTGACCTGGCAAACAAGCACGGTCAAGATTCATTATGGGAATACCATTTCCTATGGAGGGCCCGCAGGGCGATAGCAAGTATCCTCGGTAATTCCGAGGAGCTATTGCCCGGTACCTATTGGTTCAATTTCCGCGATTCAATCAATGGTGATGTGCGTCGTCAGATTACCATTAAGCACCTGTAGCTACGAAAAAGACGGCAGCGATCGTGCGTGTCAAGACCAGTGGCGGTGTCGGTAGACCCGATTATTCCGGAGTTTGGTATGTGGCCGGCCCGCAGTTCGAATCATGATTGGGGCCCTACGGATGCAGAGGGTGTCTATCTGATCTTGGTCCATGGTCTGCCGCAGCAAGAGACAACGGTCTGTTTGAATTACGGGTCCAAGACAGACTCCTTGTCTCAGTGGGCGGATTCGGATTCCATCTATATCTTTGTCCCGCAGAACACCTTGATGGTCTCTACAACCAGTGGTGGAACGGTCGATGATCCGGGGGTGGGGTCGTATGTGTATGATCATAACACCCCGGTCGATCTCGATGGAACCCCTGATCCTCACTATCACTTTGTGGAGTGGACCGGGACGGCGGTTGATGCCGGCAAGGTGACCGATCCTTGTGTTCTCGATACGAGTGTGTTTGTCGATGACGACTATACCCTAGTGGCCAATTTTACCATTGATCAACATACCTTGGAGATTTCTTCGACCGATGGTGGAGACGTCAATGACCCGGGTGAAGGGCCCTTTGTCTATGACTATAAACACCCCCGGTGCACTTGCTTGCGGAGAATGATCCCCACTACCACTTTGTCGAATGGACCGGAACCGTCGGTCGATGCCAACAAGGTGGCCGATCCCTGCGATCTCCCAACACGAGTGTTCTCGTGGATGCGGACTATACCCTGGTGGCTCACTTTGAGATCGATCGTGCACTAATATCCATCTGTCCTCCAGTGCCGGTGGTCATGTGACCAATTTGGGAGAAGGCAGATTTCTGGGTGGATTACGGCACGGTCATTCAATTGACGACCGAGAGATTGATGACCCCCCTCTTTGCATTTTTCCTCTTGGCGTGGAACGCTGGCCGGACGGCCCAGTCCCTATCTGTTAACGGTGACACGCGACTACGATATCCGTGCCATCTTCCAGAGTGAGCTGGATGTTCTCTATGTCGACGATAACGCACCCAACGATGTGGGACCGTTTGAACATGGACATCAGTGATCCCTGTGAAAATGGTACAGTGGGCCATCCGTTCGATTTCTGTACAGGAGGCCATCGAGGTTGCCAGACCCGGAGCGACCGTCGTTGTTCTGGCGGGAAACCTATGATGAAAGCCTTTTCTTTAGCGCCAAGCAGATATGCGTGACCAGTACGGATCCTGATGCGAATGAGCTGTGTTGGAATATCCCGTGATTCAAGCGGCTGAAGGTGAACCCGGTTGTAAAGTTCCAATTTCTGCTCTGATCCCAACATGGTCTTGAGAAGGTCTGATCCTGAACCGGTGGTAATGATAACGACGCCAGTGAATTCGCTGTCTGGATAGTGACGTCGTTGTCAAGAAGTTGCCTGATTGTGGGCAATCGTTCGATTGACCTGATGGCAGTCCTGCCGGTGGTGCCTTTATGGTGTAGTAACAGTCAAGTGACATTGAGTTAATTGTACCTTGACCCAGAATTACGGGGGTATCAGCGGGGCAGGCATCTATGCCGCGGTAGACAGTGACATCACCGTTCTGGACTCGATTCTGTGGGATAACCTCCCCATGGAAACCCTGGCAGATGAGAACTCGACCATTACGATCATGACCAGTGGCGTAGCGGGTGGGTATCCGGGTGCCGGAAACCTGGATGTGGATCCGATCTTTGTGGCCCCGGGTCATTGGGAGCATGCCTTGAATCCAGGTATGATGGTCTTGCCCTCTCATTTCTATGCCGTGTGGGTGGCCGGTGACTATCACTTGACCGAGGGCTCGCCTTGTGTCGATGCGGGTGATCCTTTGTCGGATTACAGTCAAGAGCCCGGAACCCAAATGGTGCACGGGTTGAATATGGGCGCCTATGGCAATACGCCCCAAGCAACGATGACACCAATTCCTTAATGGTGTTGGTTTTATCCTGGTAATGTTTGACAAGGGCTGCTCACTGAGGTGGGCAGTCCTTTTGATTGGATTGGAGCGAGGACTTTCATCCAAGGCCTGACCATTGTGCAGGTGCAGGTCGCCATCGAGGTCCACATAGAGGTCTCCCTGCTGTCCTCCTGGAGCGATAGCCTGGGGGATCAAGTGCAGAACCTCTCGCTGAGAGGTTGATTGAGTAGAAGCCTTGGGTACGGTCAAAGGTGTTGGACAGTTGCATCAGTTGGGGATTGGCCTGTACCGTGGGGACATCTTGGCCATAAGTGCAGAGTGAATTTGATAAACAGGGCACAGGCCAAGGCCATCCATAGAGTGGTTAACAAGGCCTTGGGTTGGTTGTCATATGAGGGATTAAGTCGTCCATGATTTTCTCCTTGGGAGCAGGGGTTATCAATCTAACCCATGCTTCGGAAAAAAAAAGACCTCAGGTTAGGTTCAGACCTGCTAAAAAATAACCGATGACCCGCCTAATAGGGCTGGGAGTCAGGCTGTGACGACTGTGCCGATTATGTAAAAATTTTATTATGAGAACACTTATTCGCCAATGATCTTGACCAGCAGTCGTTTGCGACGCTTGCCATCGAACTCGTAGTAGAAGATATGTTCCCAGGGGCCCAGGTGCAGCTTGCCTCTCGGTAATGGCCACCACCACCTCACGTCCCATGACCTGTCGCTTCATATGGGCATCGGCATTGTCTTCGTAACCATTGTGGCGGTATTGACTATGGAGGTTTTTCCGGGCGAGCCTCTCCAGCCAGAGTTCGTAGTCGTGGTGCA
>CAXXXG010000040.1:0-110617 GCA_963662565.2 Sedimentisphaerales bacterium
GGGGTGACCTGGGCAAAAAGACCATTCCGGAATTGATCCATGTGAATCATTGGATCGTGGTCGCGGTCTTTGTGGTCGGTATCCTGGGGCTGTTTATAGTCTTGGAAAAGGCGGGCAGGAAGAGTCAGTAATTGAGAGCGGTGAACCTGTTGTTACAGGGATACCGAGTTTCATAATGTCACAGAAGGTCATTGCGAAGGAACGAAAGTGACTGCGGCAATCTAGGCTTCTTTGAAATGGAACTGGGGATCGCCATTGATGAGGCTGAGATTGCCACGTCGCGTTGCTCCTCGCAATGACTCGTCGTTAACATTTTTCATGTTGAAGGAAATCATGTATGGAATTGTTCAAGAACAGTTTGTCCCGGCAGGGCGATCAAGTGGCTACCACCCAGATGTCGGGTACGTCTGCGGGTGCCCTGGTCGATGCTCCGGTTGTCTATGGCGGTAACCCCGAGGCCTTGAATCCGGAAGAGATGTTTGTGGCCTCGATCAATAGCTGCATCATGTTGGTCTTTTATCACTTTGCCAACCAACGTAAGGTGCCGATTGCCTCTTATCAGTCTGAGGCCCAGGGTAAGGTGGAGAAGACCCCCAATGGACTGCGTTTCACCGACGTACAGGTCACGGCCACGATTGCTCCGCAGGACCCGCAACAGGTAGACAAAATCAATAAGTTAGCAGAGTTGGCCGAGCAATACTGCCTGGTTTCCAATTCCGTTTCCTGCCCGGTTCATTATCAAGTCACAGTATTAACCAGCTAGGAAGGAACGGAATGCTCAAGTTACTCAAGTCCATTCAGAAGAACCTGACCTGGGCTATCCCCTTGATGATGATGGCCGGTTTTCTATTGGGCATGGCGTGGAATCCTGCCCCTCTCAAACGACTGATCATGCCCTTGACCTTTTTGATGGTGTACCCCATGATGGTGAACCTGCAACTCAAGAAGGTCCTGGAAGGCGGGGACGTCAAGGTGCAGTGGGTGAC
Source organism: Sedimentisphaerales bacterium (assembly GCA_963662565.2). GTDB lineage: Bacteria > Planctomycetota > Phycisphaerae > Sedimentisphaerales > Anaerobacaceae. Next base: position 987 of record CAXXXG010000040.1, read on the forward strand.
CCAGTTGCTGAACTTCACCGTGATTCCCCTGTTTGCCTTTGTGATCGGCAAGGTTGCCTTTCCCGAGTCACCCTATCTGGCCCTGGGTTTGCTCCTGGCCAGTTTACTACCCACCTCGGGCATGACCATCTCCTGGACCGGGATGGCCCAGGGCAATATGGCTGCGGCCGTCAAGATGACGGTGTTTGGTCTGGTCATCGGTTCGGTGCTCACACCGGTCTACATCAAGGTGTTGATGGGCACGGTTGTCAAGATCCCCATGCTCAAGATCTTTCAACAGATCCTGGTGGTCGTGCTTATTCCCTTGCTGGCCGGCAACCTGACCCAAAGGGGTTTGATCAAGCGGTACGGATTGAGTCACTACCAGCAACACCTCAAGCAGTTCTTTCCACCCCTATCGACCTTGGGTGTGCTGGGGATCGTGTTTGTCGCCATGGCCTTGAAGGCCAGGTCCATCCTGTCCAATCCACAGCAGTTGTTGGCCTTGATCCTGCCCTTGGTGATTCTCTATGGGGGTAACTTTGTGCTGAGCACCTGGGTAGGTAAGCTCTTCTTCAACCGGTCCGACGCCATTGCCCTGGTCTACGGTACGGTCATGCGCAACCTTTCCATTGCCCTGGCCATCGCCATGACCGCCTTTGGCGAGCAGGGTTCCGAGATCGCCTTGATCGTGGCCTTGGCCTATATCATTCAGGTCCAGTCCGCAGCCTGGTATGTCAAGTTTACCCATCGTTTATTTGGACCAGTAGCAGAGATGGAGGTTGCTGTATAGGAAAAACTTCGCTGGTCTATGGGCTGTTATATTGTCAAATCAGTTCGACTTGTTACAATCTAGCCCTGAGTCGTTAATTAGACGACAGAACCACTTTGAATTAGATAGACAAAGATAGGCAGGTCATCAAAGGCATGGAGGCGTCAACACTCAAGCAAATCAAAACGGCCTTTGGTGACTATGTAAAGGATTTTGTTCACGACGACCCGCAACAGCATCGGTGTTATGAGGTCAAGGTCGAGCACACCGAACGTGTGGCCCGTGAGATGAGAGGCCTGGCTACGGCTCTGGGCTGGTCTGAATCAGAGATCTATATTGCCGAGACCGTGGGCTGGCTGCATGACATCGGTCGCTTCAGTCAGTTTCAGGAATTCGGCAGTTTCAACGATTTTGACACCATCAATCACGGTCAACGGGGTTGCGAGGTGCTGGAATCCTGGGAGCCCCTGACATCCTTGACAGAAGAGGAACGCCAGGTCATCTTGGCGGCAGTGCGTCATCACAACTGCAAATCCATCCCGCAACACCTGCACGGACAGGCCTTGGCCATGACCCGTCTGATTCGCGACGCAGATAAGCTGGACATCTATCATATCGTTGCGAAAGAACTGAAAGAGGATGGCTTCCAGGCCTTACCCCGGATGCTGCCCCAGGTTAATATGGATGCCCCCATCAGTCCGGATGTCATTGAGATCATCAAACGCGATCATGTCTGCGCCTATAGCCAAATCCAATCCCTAGGAGATTGCCTCCTCCTGCAAATGGCCTGGGTCTACAACATCAACTACCGCCCAACCTTCCAAGCGATTCAACAACGCTCAATCATAGAAAACCTCGTCACCCACTTACCGAATGACAACCCAGACGTAAATGAGTTGGTCCAGGACATTCGGGACTACGTCGAGATCCATGCATAGGGTGGGTTCGGATCACCCATGAACTTGTCTTTTCATTCTATAGTGAATACCCAGGTCGGGCCTTGCCAGGTTGCAGGGATTTCCGCCTCGTTGACCTCATCGATTCTCCAGTAATACGTCTGACCGGGATACATTTCCATTGGATTGGGGTAATACTCCGCCTCGTTAACATCCGCAACCCAGGTTAGGGTATTGGGATCGGAGCCTAGGTAAACCTGGTGATAATCCGCATGACGTCCGGTTCGCCAGGAAAGACGGAGATCATTGGGATCCAAAACGATTTGACCATCCGAGGGGACAGGGGTACGCACCCTATTGGGAATATGCAGAAAACGGATTTCACTGAGTCCGCCAATAATGTCGGAGGCAAAGCTTTGTTGGGGGACAATTCTGAGGTGTTGACCCAACAGGCCCTTTAAATCGATAACGGTGTTGGCTAGGTAGTCGTTTTGCCCTGAGCCTCGGCTAAAGATGGGAACGTCCGGGACAGGGATCCACGACGATCCGTCTTCTGAAGTGAGTATCGTGGCCTGCTTGAGTCCAAATATTGTAAACACCGCCCCCTGATTATAATTCCAGATCCACATTTCATGGAGTTGATTCACCTGGCCAAAATCGTACTGAATCCACCCCTCCAGAGGATTAGCCAACCACATATCCAGCCTATCCGTGGAATGCTGATCCAACTCATTGAGCCCTGACCCGTCAATCGTTCGATTCAAAGTTTCAGCCATGTTCGGACTGGAGGCACTTGCCGTAATGTCGGAAATGGCAATCGCCTCTGGTTCGACGGTGAAACTGTGAACACTCCCCCCAATGCGATAATCCGGGTCGTGGTGGATCATATCGACACGCCAATAACAGGTCTGACCAAACGGTAAACGGCCTAGCGTCAGGCTATTGACATCCCAATTTTCGGCAATCAATGCTGTCATGGGGGGAGTATTGGTTTCTGCCACATTAATGTCATTGATCTCAGTGGAAAGGTAGATGTCGTAGGTGTAGTCTCCCACACCCAACGGCGTCCAATGCAAGGTCAGATCCCTCGTTACGTCCGTGGCCTGATGGGGTGGGAAGGTCTGGCAGGGGAAACAGCCCATCAATGCTTTTAATGCCGCCCAAGACAATGGGTTCCCAGAATTGGGATCAGTACAGGGGAGAGGAAAAAGCAAGTTAGCGTCATTGGGTTCCAGGAAGTCATAGCCGCACAAAATACAGGGGTGCCACTGCTGTCCACATCGACCGTAATAGAAATCCCAGGCATGGCACGACGTTCCATCTGGGAAGATGCAGACTCCATATTGATTGCCCTCGGCATCTTCGTGAGTCTCGTATTCATACCCCATTTCAACGCATAAAACGGCCGCGGGATTCGGAATAGCAACTGCTGGACTTACTGAATAGATCACAGACCAGAGCAATACGCAGAACAAAACGAAACAATGCTTTAAACCGGACATGAAGACTTTCCTTTCGCCTCAAAAGACATTTCTACTACGATAACATTTCCTACGGTCTCACAGACGTCGTTGTTGGTCGCTCTGGTTCGGGTTCGCTGTCTCTGGAGAACAGTCTATATTTATAGCGATAATGTGGTGTTAAGTCCAGAATATTAAGGGAGCCGCTGGTAATTCTAATGGCTTAGCTCTCACCGCAAATGCCTTCTCATCTTCTCTTCATTATCATTGCACAACTGCACCCCAAGCAACTCGCACGGGTTGCAACCTTGCAACCTTGTTCTGCGTTTTTATCTCAATAAACACGAAATCGGCCTGGCACGGGCGTTGCATAGTAGTCTGTCATGAAACTGGCACTAACCATTTGGAATGGACGGGTTGCTCCTGTCTTTGATGTGGCTGCTCAGGTGCGACTGTTCGAGGTCGATGAGGGTGACATCCGTCCCCTGGAGAACCAGAGTCTGGACTCCATGTCGCTTGCAGAGCGGATGTCGGCTTTGCATGGCTGGGACGTGCAGGTGGTGATCTGTGGGGCTATGTCGGCTCCGGCCCAGGTCCTGGCCCGTCAATACGACATCCAGGTGCATGCCTTTGTCACGGGGACTGAGCAGGAGGTGCTGCAGGCCTGGCGTGATCAGCAATTGGATAGCGTGCAGTTTGCCATGCCCGGCTGTTGTGGACAACGGGGCATGGGACGTGGACGTCAGTGTCGCCAGCGACGGGGACACCGACGAGGCCACTGTGGTAATGATTAATGTTCAGAGTGCAAAGTGTTGGGTTTTCAGAGTTGAGTCCATCAACCGTGAACTTTGAACCTGGAACCTGCTTTTGAAAGGAACAAAAAATGCCTAGTGGAGATAGAACTGGACCGATGGGCCAAGGCCCGATGACTGGACGGGGTGCAGGGTACTGTGCCGGATTTGGAATGCCCGGATTTGCCAACGGCGGCGGTGGTCGCGGTATGGGAATGGGTATGGGAAGAGGACGCGGCCGGGGCCGAGGTGGTTTTGGCATGGGACGTGGCCGGGGGCTCGGCTGGGGCATGGGGCAACAGCCTATGGCCCCCAGTGTGGACCAGGAACGTGATCTGCTCAAGCAGCAACAGATTGCACTGCAACAGCAGATGGAACAGATTCAACAACGGTTGGATTCCTTGGGAGAATAGACGTGAAGTTAGCGATTACCACCACTGGAGAAAACTTGGAGGCCCCCCTGGACCCGCGTCTGGGACGGGCCGCCAGATTTATTATCTATAGCCTGGGTAGTGACAGCTTTGAGTTGCTGGATAACAGCCAGAATCTCAATGCGGCCCAAGGGGCCGGGATCCAGGCGGCTCAGCATATCATTCAAAGTGGGGCCAAGGGCGTGATTACGGGCCATTGCGGTCCCAAGGCCTTTCGCGTCCTCCATGCCGAAGGGATTGCAGTTTATAACTGCCAAGCCGAAACGGTCAAGGAGGCGATCGAACAGTTCAAGGCAGGGCAGTTGAAACTGGCCCAGGACGCCGATGTGGAAGGTCACTGGGTATAATGAGAACCTATTTGGATTGTATTCCCTGCTTTGTACGCCAGGGTTTGAGTGCGTTGCGTGAAGTCTGCGACGATGAGCAGGAGATTGATCGGATTCTCAAGCTCGTCTTGCAGGAGATCGCGGCCTTTGAACGGCATAAGTCACCTCCGGAGATGGCCCAGGCCATTCACGCCTTGATTCGCTATGAGTTGGGTCGTGTGGATCCCTATCACGAGATCAAGCAACGCTCCACCCAACAGGCCCTGGAGGTGGTGACGGATGTGCGACAACGCATTGCAACATCGGCACAGCCCTTTCATACCGCGGTTCGCTATGCCATTGCCGGTAATATCCTGGATTTTGCCCTGGCCTCGCGCTTTGGGACGAGGGGCATCTAGAAGGCAAGTTGGCCCAGGCCGAATCTCAGCCCCTGGATGAAGAAGCGGTCGATGCCCTGCAACGGGCCGTGGACGCAGCCCAGACGATTCTGGTCCTGGGTGACAATGCCGGAGAGGCCGTGTTCGATCGACTGTTGATTGAACAGATGCCCGGCAAGCAGGTGACCTATGCGGTCAAGGCCGAGCCGGTGATCAACGATGCCACCGAAGCCGATGCCGTGAATGCGGGTCTCAATGACGTCGCCGAGATTATCGATAATGGCACGGATGCACCGGGCACGGTGTTGGAGCAATGTTCGCCCGAGTTTGTGCAACGCTTTGAGCGGGCCGATGTGGTGATTGCCAAGGGGCAAGCTAATTTCGAGACCCTCAACGAGGTCGAGCGTGAGGTCTTCTTTTTGACGCAGATCAAGTGTCGGGTCATTGCCGATCACTATGGCATGCAGGTGGGCGATTGGTTGGTGACAACCCCTGCCCGACTGGCCCAGCATCTGGCCATGGCCGTAGGAGATAAAGGATGAACAAGTTGACTTATCAGCCAATTGGAACGATTTACAGCAATCATGAGCAACCCAAGGCCACGCCCATTCAACCGGTGTTCGCCCAGGACTGTGAAGGTCGGATCGAGCTTGCTCCGGAGTGGGTCGATGGACTCAAGGACCTCGACGGTTATTCGCATATGCACCTGCTCTATCATCTACACCAGGCCGGGGCCCCGCGCATGCGTGTGATACCCTTTATGGATACCGAGGAACGGGGACTGTTTGCCACGCGTCATCCCTGTCGCCCCAATCCCATTGGCTTGAGCCTGGTAGAGTTGATCGGTATTGAAGGTAACGTGATTCGCTTTAAGGGAGCGGATATCCTCAACGGCACGCCCTTGTTGGACATCAAACCCTTTGTTCCGCGTTTTGATCAACGCCTCGATGCACGGGGTGGATGGACCGAGGACGTCAACGATGCCCAGGCCCAAGATCGGGGTCTGCGGGAGTATCCTGGTCAGGAGGGGGACGTATGAGAATCGCCATTGGATCGGGTAAGGGCGGAACCGGCAAGACTACCTTGACGGTGGCCTTGGCCCAGGCTGCGATAGAATCGGTGCAGGTGTTGGATTGTGACGTGGAAGAGCCCAATGCCCATCTCTTCTTACGCCCGGAACTTAAAGAGTCCCAGAGTGTGACCCTGTTGACGCCCGAGGTGAATGCCGCCGCCTGTACAGGTTGTGGTGAATGCAGTCGCATGTGCCAGTTCAATGCCATCGTGGCCCTGTCGAGTCAGGCCATGGTCTTTCCCGAACTGTGTCACGGTTGTGGCGGTTGCACCATGGTCTGTCCCCATGAGGCCATCAAGGAGGTGTCCTATCCCATCGGCACCCTGGAAAAGGGTAAGGCGGGTGATATCGAGTTTGCTCAAGGCACCTTGACCGTGGGCCGGGCCATGTCACCTCCGGTGATTCGAGCCGTCAAGAATCAGGCTATCCAAGACGGATTGGTCCTGTTGGATTGTCCCCCGGGCACGGCCTGTCCCTTTATGGCCGCAGTCAAAGGGGTGGACGCCGTAATCCTGGTAACCGAACCCACGGCCTTCGGTCTACACGACCTGGGTTTGGCGGTAGACACCATTGTCGAGTTGGGACTACCCATGGGGGTGGTGGTCAATCGAGTGCATGAAGAAGAAAACAATATTACTGCGTTCTGTCACGAGCGAGACATCCCAGTGCTGTTGCAGATTCCGGAACAACGATCCATTGCCGAGGCCTATTCCCAGGGGAAATCCCTGATCGATGCGGATCCAAGCCTGCGAAAATCCTTACAGGGCGTGTTGGAGACCGTGACGTCTTGGATCACGAAAGGGGGCCAGAGATGAAGGAACTCGTAATCATCAGTGGCAAGGGGGGGACAGGAAAGACGTCTGTCACGGCCTCGCTGGCCGTATTGGCCGATGAGGTCGTAGTCGCCGATTGTGATGTGGACGCGGCGGATCTGCATTTAGTGTTGAACCCCGAGATCCAGGAGCCCCACGATTTTATCAGTGGACATGAGGCCGTCATACGAGCGGAGGACTGCGTGGGCTGTGGCCAGTGTCTGATCCGATGTCGCTACGATGCCATTGAGCAGCAGGGCGATGGGACCTATCGTGTGGATCCCCACGCCTGCGAGGGCTGTGGGGTCTGCGTGAGGTCCTGTCCGGTCCACGCCATCGATTTTCCCGACAGTCATTGCGGCCAGTGGTTTGTCTCGAACGCGCGGTCCGGTCCCATGGTCCATGCCCGCCTGGGGGTGGGGGCCGAGAATTCCGGCAAGCTGGTGAGTCTGGTACGCAAGCAGGCCCGTGACATGGCCGAGCAGAACGATATTCCCTGGATCATCGTGGACGGTCCGCCCGGGATTGGTTGTCCGGTGATTGCCTCGGTGACCGGGGCATCGGCTGTGGTGATCGTCACCGAACCGACTCTGTCAGGTGAGCACGACCTCAAGCGGGTGCTGGGGCTGACGCAACACTTTCAGATTCCGGCCTTTGTCTGTATCAACAAGTGGGACATCAACGAGGCCATGGCCGGTCGGATCGAACAGCAGGCCCGCTCAGTTGGGGCTCGTGTTCTTCCCCGTATTCCCTATACAACCACTGTAACCGAGGCGCAGATCCAGGGTCGTCCCATCGTGGACGATCCGGCTAGCCCTTTGATAGAAACCTTTAAGGAAATTTGGAAACAACTATGTCAACATGTATGAATCAACCTCCGCAGAAAGATGGACAAAATGAGGCCCTGAAAAATCAGATGGGTCGTATCAAGCAGAAGTTACTGGTCATGTCCGGCAAAGGCGGGGTGGGTAAGAGTACCGTATCCGTCAACCTTGCCTTGTCACTGGCCCAAGCGGGTCACAAGGTCGGCCTACTCGATATCGACCTGCATGGCCCCAGTATTCCTACGCTTCTCGGCATGCAAGGCCAGAAACTGATGGCCGAGGCGGACAACTCCATTGCCCCCATCTGGGTCAGTGACAATCTGGCTGTGGTCTCCATCGGCCTGATCCTCGAGAACAACACCGATCCCGTGATCTGGCGGGGCCCCATGAAATATGGCATGATCCAGCAGTTCCTGCGTGACGTGCGCTGGGGAGACCTAGATGTCTTGGTGGTCGACTCGCCTCCCGGAACGGGCGACGAACCTCTGGCCATTGCCGAGATGATCGGATCGGGTGCCCGGGCCGTGCTGGTGACCACGCCCCAGGACGTGGCGGTCAATGACGTACGACGCAGTGTGTCTTTCTGCCATGCCCTGAACCTGGAGATCGCCGGCATCGTCGAGAACATGAGCGGCCTGGTCTGTCCCCACTGCGAAAAGATCGTAGAGGTCTTTAAGACCGGAGGCGGCGAGAAGTTGGCAACCGAGATGCAAACCGCATTCTTGGGACGCATTCCCCTGGATCCTCGCATTGTCTTGTCAGGTGATGGTGGGCGTCCCTTTAGTCGTGACGATCAATCCACGCCGGCCCAAGAGGCCTTTGCCGCCATGGTCACCGAGTTGATGTCACCGGCAACCTCACTACCTGAGACGACCCCTGTAACGAATGATAAGGAGACCGATACCATGAAATTCGCCATCCCCACAGCCCAAGGTAAGCTCTGCATGCACTTCGGCCATTGTGAACAGTTCACCATTGTCGAGGCCAACGAGGCCGACCAGACCATTATCAGCCAGGAACAGTTAACCCCGCCTCCTCATGAACCAGGCGTCCTACCTCGTTGGTTGGGTGAGCAGGGGGCCAATATGATCATTGCAGGTGGCATGGGACAACGAGCCCAGAGCCTGTTTACCGAACAGGGTATTCAAGTCTTGGTCGGGGCACCATCCGAGGCCCCTGAGGATCTGGTCAAGGCCTATATGGCTGGGAAGCTACAACCCGGCACCAATAGCTGCGATCACTAAAGAATGATATGGAATCGCTGCACTTGCCTTCCGATGTAAGCTTCATGCGAAGGGTGGCGAGTGTAGCGTTTTCTCTTTATGGAAGGTGTTATGGAAGACAAAGAACCCCTCAGTCAGAATCCCTACGTGGGGCGTATGAACGATCCCTCCGCGGCGGCCATTATTACTGGTCCCTGTGGAGATACCATGGAGATATACCTGGTGGTTACTGACGGTATGTTGGAAACTGTACGTTACCACACGGATGGTTGTCGTTATACCCATCTCTGTGGCAGCACCGTGGCTGGTCGTGCCCAGGGCAAGAGCCTGCCCGAAGCCCTGACCATCTGTCCTGGACAGTTACTGCAAGAATTCGGTGATCGGCTACCTTTGGAACATCGTCACTGTGCCATCCTGGCGGTCAGTACACTCTACCGAGCTATTGGTCAATACTGGGTAGACTGGGCGCGATCGTAAGCATAACAGATGGATTCTAGAACCAGTGTTTGACCAAGGACTTCATGGGGGTGTTGGCCTTGACCAGGACCGTGGGCTTGTCGCAGCAGTAGGCGACTTCTTCCGGGATGGAACGTGTGGCGAATTGGGCCAGGATTGATTTTTGCGTGGTTCCCAAGACCAGCAGGTCGTAGTCAGCGGAGGTCTGGCAAATCCCGTCGATGGGGTTGTCGGCCATGACCGTGCGCACCTCGAAGCGGTTACGCTCAAGTCCCTTCTTTTTGATCTGTTCGGACACGAAGGACTCGATGTCAAAATGACGGCCCGTATCAACGTTCAACGCTGTGATGGTAGGACCCTTTTCGCAGGGTTCACAGAGAATCTGGGCCACTTCCAAGGCCAAGGCCCCATTGGGGCCACCGGCCAGGGGTACCAGGATCCGTTTGAAGGTTTGGCCCTGACCGCAGTTTTTAAGGACCACGACGTCACAGGGGCTTTGTTCGATAATGGGATCTACGGTCGAGCCGAGTGAAAACAGGGAGTGTCGTCGTTTACCATGCCATCCCATCACCAGCATCTTACATTTTTTCTCACGCGCGGCGGCGATGATACCCCGGGCGGCATTGCGACAATAGCGTAGGGTGGTGTTGATGGGGAAATGCTGTGAAAGGTCACGCATGACCACGCTGATGGCCTCTTTGCCCATGTCGAGGGCCGGGCCATCGGTCAAGGCGACTTGATCGGGAACCGAGACCATGTGGATGAGTTCCACACTGGCATTCTTGGCTCCGCAGAGACGAACCGTACTCTTGACCAAATCTTCGGCGCTGGCGGGATTGGCCACGGCCACCATGATGGGGACCTTGTCTTTGTCGATGTCGGGATGTCGCTGTTCTTCCAGAACTTGAATCTCATCTTCCGTACTGATCGCTCGTGACTTGGCATAGACATGGTAAACAATAAAGCCGCCTAGAATCCATAGCGGTGCCACGATCCAGGCAATCACACTCATATGGACTAACCAGACTGCCAACACGATCTGAAAGATGATCGCCAGGATGGGAAAGAGCGGAAACAAGGGCATGAGAAAACCATAGTGTAATTCATCCGCCATGCAGCGACGAATACGGATCACACAGAGGTTCACCATGAAGAACAACATCAGGAACATGATGCTGGCGCTGGATGCCACGTCCTTGACCGGCAGCAGGGTCACCACCACTAAGACGATCACGGCCGTACAGATCAAGGCGCCATAGGGGGTTTTGCGTAGGGCATGGATGCGGGCAAACCAACCGGGCAGCATCTTGTCACGACCCAGGGCGTACGAGGCTCGTGTGGCCGAATAGATGGTGGCATTGAGGGCCGAGGTGGAGGAAAAGATCACGGCCAGAGTCAAGATGATCTTACCAAAGGGCATGAGTTTGTCCACAGCTCGGGCAAAGCCCTTTTCCTGGGCCTCGCCGATCCATTCGGTCGGGCTCATGCCATTGAGTACGGCGTCCTTGGCATCGACTGAGACCACCACGGCAAAGGCCACCAGGGTATAGATTGCCGTGACAATCAAGACCGAAAACAACATGGCCTTGGGCAGGTTGCGGCGGGGGTCCTTGGCTTCATCGCCGGCTTGGGCGATCACTTCGTAGCCTTCGAAGGCCACATAGGTGAATCCCATGGTCATGAGCAGCTTGGACCAGCCATGTGGCATAAAGGGGGTGAAGTTGTCCAGGCGTTCCGGATGGCGCAGGGCCGTGATGATCCCCACGACACCAATGGCGACCACGAAAATGGTTTGTCCCATGGTAATGATCGCACCGATCTTGCCGGTTTCAGAAGCACCGCGATAGTTGATATAGATAAACAAGGCTGCGGTGGCCACGGCCAAACCGCGTTCGGCCCAGGTGATGCTGTTGGTATCTGCCTGGTCGATTCCTAAGATGACACCCTTGATAAAAAGCAGGGTATAGATGGCAAAGGTCATGGCGTACATGCTGCCGGCCACGCTGGAAGCGAACCATTCCATCCATCCGGCCAGGAAGCTGGCTTGTCGACCGAATCCAATACGGGCAAAATTGTAGGCCCCGCCGGCTCTGGGAATGGCTGAACTCAATTCCGCAAACGACATGGCCGTGAAGATGGCCAGAAGACCATTCAAGGCAAAGGTGAGCACCACTCCACCCGGTCCGGCCTTGGAAATGGAAATGCCCATGCCTAAAAACACACCGGCCCCGATCATCATGCCTAACCCCATCATGGTGATGTGGAATAGGGATAATTCACGTGACAATTCGCCCTGGGGATCCTGCCCACCCACGGCGACAGTGGGGGATGGTTTAACTGTTGCCATTGAGATCGTTGAGGAGATGCCGGGCTGTCGCTTCATTCCGCTCGGCGATATACTTGATGATTTTACACGACCAGAGTGTTAGAATCAGGATGCAGGTCAGTGAAAAGCCCACTAAAATACAGCCACAGGTTATTTCAAAGGGTTCATGCATGACCGAACCTTATAAGGGGTTTAAGTGCATATTGCAAGAACGAAATAGGTATCCGCTTTTGTGATTTTTGACCGTTTACCAGGGTTTCAAGGCGATAATTTTTTGTACCTGATTGTTTTCAATGACGAATCTCAATCCCAACTGCGGATACATCAAGGCTCCAGGGCTTCGTTTGGACGGCTCCTGATAGGCTGCGATGATGTCGGATTCGCTCGAACCAATACCAATCCCTTGCGCAGTTTGGTAAGCACAGGCCTTGACGTCAGGGGCGTTGGGAATGTGATCCACGCAATAGATACAATAGACCTTGTCGTCGCGTAGCACGACTTCAATCCCCCGATCGGCATACACATAGGAGATGCCGGTGGCGTCGATGTCTGGTTTGCCCAGGACGTCTTTCATGTCCTCCAACGTCATGCCGAATTTGACCTCTCCCACGCCTACCCCTGGCTGTATGGCAGCGGCGGTGGCGTCCTGTTGCTGGCTAACCTCACCATCACGTTCGTCCTTATCTGCACATCCAATGCAGAGGAGTCCCATTGTCATGATGATAATAATGTGTCTGGATTTTAAAGACATGGTCGGCCTCCTAGATTTATTCTCATCGTCGATGCGACGAATCGTACCGGATTGTCGGTCACAATGCAAAGCCATTCTGTGACTCCTATCTGACGAGTCAATGCTCGAGATGTAGGAATACTGTATTTGTTTTGTCATTCACAATTAATTCGAATCCGTATTCAGAATAAACGCGGCCTGATTCTTCTAATGATCCTTCATACCAGTTAGGGGCATTATGGTTTAGGGTGACGTAAATATCCCCCTCATTAAATCCATGTTCTGGTTTTTGGCCTTTAGGGCCTACCAGCCTCCTTCGTGTCGGTGAATAGGCTTCGCAAATTACATGCTTATTATGGAGATATGATGAGTCGTTTAGAAAATCCTCAATATCCTCTGGTGTTGCCTGAAATCTAAGATAGTCATGGAATTGCGTACGCCATATCTTGATTTCACTTGTTGATTGGGGGAGCTTTGCTAAGTCTCTGCTGGAAAGAATCGATGTCGCCTTAACGGATGGCTGACATTGATGGTGGATCTGCTTGCCAAAGACAATTGTAAAGGCTGTGGCTGGAATGATAAAGAGAAGAAGCCAGTCAAACTGTCTTTGAAGTCGTCGCCTCAATATCAAATATACGATTATTTGAAATAGAAAAGAGGCAAACCATAAAACAATCATTACGATGACTGTAATGACCGGAACGAGGATGTAATCATCGGTGTTCCCATACAGAACAGTGTCAACCTTCAATCCTGCCCACCATACAAGATAAATTAGTAATCCATTGAGGATGCAATACCACCAGGGGAAGGGGCTTGTTTCTCTGTTATTCCTCATTTTGGTTGCCATTTGTCTTGAGATCCGCATTTTAAGCCAATAACCGCTCTGATCTATATCGTATCTTAAACAGTGAATGAGGTAAAGATTAAAAGGTTATGTGTGCTATAGGGGGGATTGATGAGTTTTAACATGAGCAATAGTGCGGCGACGTTTTGCTCCTCGCAATGAAAAAAGGGCCGGTTCATTCGAGATGAACCGGCCCTATGTCAATCAAGGTTTAAACCTAAATCGTCTTGAACTGAATACCGTGGGGTTCCAGGGTGAAGTCGTGGGTCTTGCCGGCAGCGTCGGTGACCGTGGTGGTCTGGGGATCGTCGCTGGTGTTGGTCACGACCAGCTTTTTGTCGTTGGGGTAGTAGGCACACTCGGTGTAGATATTGGTGCAGGACCAGGCGTCATAATCCTTCTCCTGGGCGGCGGCCCAGAACAGGGCACGCAGCAGCAGACGCGTGTTCTGCGGGGCGAATTTGAAGCCAGAGAGATACAGGGCCCGGCCCTTACCGAAGGGGTGAGTGGCCAGGCGAACGGAACACCCATCCTTGGCGGCCAAGACTTGGGTTTGGCCGTCGGTCTTGAAGATACCGCTGAGGTCTTCGCCCAGATCCAGGTCATCGGTTTGGTCCTGCACGACGAAGTGACTGTCACTGTCGACCGTGGCCGCGCGTTTGCACAGGTTCAAGGTGGTGCCCGTCTCGCGGTCCACACCCAGAACATCAACCAGTTGGAACAGTTGGCTGGAGTGATAGGCCGCACTGGGCTCGCCTACACCGATGAAGCCGCCACCCTGGGCCACCCATTGGGTCAGCAGGGCGATAATCTTTTCGTTTTTCCAGTGGTCGCCGCCGGACCAGGCCGTGCCCAGGCGTCCGGCATTGAGGATGACGTCCACATCCTCGGGCACGCCACTGTTGAGCAGGTCGTCAAAGCTGATGAACGAGACCTCCACCGGCAAACCGGCCAGGGACTCGGTGACTTCGTAAAGTTCCATGCCGTGGATGAAGTGACCCATGTAAACCCAGGACCGCAGCTTGCCCCAGGCGGTCAGCACAGCCACCTTGAGCGGGGCAGTGTAGGGCCCGCCGTTGGCGTGGAAGGCCTTGACCGTGCGGAATTCGTCCACGATCTGGTCCACAGCCGCAACAAAGTCGGGGTAGTCTTCGACCAGATGCAGGTAGCCGCCCAGGCCGATGCGATCCACCGGGGCCCGCATGAGTCCGCGTCGGATATTGGCCCAGAAACGCTTGGCGTCCAGACCGGGGTGACCGCCTTCCATAAAGGTGGGCTCGCCACCCAGGCCGGTGGGGAACAGATACGGGTGCAGACGCAGTTCCTTCAAGGGCACGCCCTGGGCCCCGGCACAGAGGCGGGCCTCGAAGGCGTTGAACACGCACTTGATCAGGCCGTCAAAGGTGAAGTCCTTGAAGCGTTCGCCATAGGGCTCGTTGCCGACCCAGTGGTCATCGTAGAACATGTAGGCCACCTTACCGGCCGCGTGTACCTCGTCGATACACTTACGCCCGAAGCCGACCACAAACTCGTTCATGAAGTCCATCCAGTCGAGCAGACGGTCGGATGGGACATTGTGACTGGAACAGTAGGCCCCGTTGTTGACGAAGTCTTCACTGGTCATCTTGTAGCCCTTGGCCTTTTCGAACAGTTCCATGGCGCGAGGACTCACGGTCATCTCGTAGGAGCCCCAATCCGCACAGATAAAGCGGTGGTTCTTTTGATCCTCGCCCCAGAACCAGGCGAAGTTGTAGAACAGCGAGGTGAACCGCACGATCTTGGTGCGGGGACGATCGGCCAGCCATTTTTTGAGATAGTCGATCATGAAGGCCTGGGTCTCGGGGTAAATCGGGTCCACCGGCATCTGGTGTTCGGCATCCCAGTTGTTGGTGGTGTGGTTGTACATGCTGATCGCTTCCCAGATGCGGTAGGCCAGGAAGTTGACCGTGTACTTATGCCAGGCCGTGACGCCCTTGACCGTCACGGTGCCGTCACTAGCATCGAAGCTCCATTGGTCTTTGGGCACCTCGACGTTGGTGGTGCGGTCAAAGACCTGCCACCAGGTCTGGGGATCATCGTTGGTGTTGAGAGTGAACTGCTCGCGGAAGAAGCCGCTCAGCAGATCGATCGTGACCGTATCCGATTCGGCGATCACGGGAAAGCTCATCAGGTAGTTTTGCTGGAGCTTGTCGCGGTTGGCCTTGGCCCATTCGTTGTCGGCCCGCACCAGACAGATGGTGGAATAGATATCGAAATCGGCCTGCACGATCTTGTCCGAAAGTTGCGTGCCGTCGCAGTCGCGAATGGCGTCCGCGCCCCATTGCTCGGCCAGTTTCAGGGTTAGGTCTTCATAGCCCGCCTCGCCCGGCAGGGTAAAATCGCCTTTGTTGCATGTTGAGTCTGACATGTTCGCCTCGTATAAAACAGTTCACAGTTGGCAGTTTGCAGATCACAGATCACGGTTCACAGAGCACAGTTATGAAGTACAAGCTGTGAGCCCCTGCAATAAGATCGCTTATCCTATGCTGAAAACGCACTGGATTCAAGGGAAATGGCTGGTCGGTAAGAAGCCATACCTAGAAAATCGGTCGGGATTGTAGTCGGGCAACTCCTTCGCTGGGCTGAGCGGGAATCATTACCCCGTGTAACCTGGGGATTGTCACATTGTGACGATGTGCAATTCTGTTCGATTCCAAGGCCACCCGTGATCCAATTTAAGGCACACTTTCTTATTGGTTTTAATCATAATCTCGGATATCATAATCATTGATTAAGGAATGAGCGAATAGCAGAGAGAGCGACTCATTCACCTCCAGCAAAAGAGGAATTACAAGAGATTTAGGCTGTTTTCATGGGAAGGATGCAAATGGTTCACAGTTCACGGTTGTTTCCGCTCAAACGCCGCGGGGGCTTGGGTTCACGGTTGGAAGTTGGCCCTTGTGTACAACTAGACGGGACTGTTTTTCTACTGTGAACCGTGAACGGTGAACGGTGAACCTAGAACCTAAAGAAAATGGAGGACAATTATGATGCGTTTTTTGGTCATTTGTATGCTAGTAGGGATCTTGAATACAACCTTGCTGGCCTATTCCGGCGGCACGGGCGAACCCAACGATCCCTATCAGATCGCCACGGCCGAGGATCTGAATGCCCTGGGTAGCGAGCCCAATGACTACAACGACTGTTTTATTCTGACTGCGGATATCGATCTATCCGGCTATGTCTTTGACCGGGCCGTGATTGCACCGGATACCAATGATTCATTCAGCGGTTTTCAAGGCCCGGGATTTGGGGGCTTCTTTGAAGGTCAAGGCCATGTCATTGTCGGCTTACATATTGAAGGTGACAATTATCTCGGCTTGTTCGGATCTTGTTCATCGGAAGCGACAATCTTGAATCTCGGTTTGGAATCGGTTGATATCAATGGCATGGGCCGTTTAGTCGGCGGTCTTGCTGGAGATAATGGTGGAAGTGTCATTTCGAGCTACAGCACCGGCTCGGTCAGTGGTTATGACTATGTCGGCGGGCTCGTGGGATACAATCAAGGTAATGCCATTATCACCTCGAGCTACAGCAGTGGCTTAGTCCGTGGATATGATCTTGTCGGTGGTCTTGTGGGAGGAAATGGCGGCTGTATTACCTCAAGCTACAACAGTGGCTCGGTCAATGGAGGTGCTCATGTCGGCGGTCTCGTGGGAGAAAATGAAGGCAGTCGCACCTCGGGCTACTATGCCAACAATGGCACTATCACATCAAGCTACAGTACGGGCTTGGTCAATGGAGTTGGAAGTGTAGGCGGGCTCGTGGGACGTAATCATTGTGGCAGTATCACATCAAGTTTTTGGGATATCGAAACCTCGAGCCAGAGCACCAGTGCTGGCGGTACAGGCTTGACTACTACCCAAATGCAAGACATCATCACCTACCTGGAGGCAGGTTGGGACTTTATAGACGAGATGGACAATGGTACCTGCAATTATTGGGTGATCCAGGAGGGATCGTATCCGGGGTTGGCCGTGTTTTCTGGTATTCTGCCCATTGAATCCAATGGATCTGGTACCCCAGACGATCCCTATCTATTGACGGATGCCAATGAACTGGGTTCGGTCTGGACTCATCCTCGGGCTTGTTATCGTCTGGAAACGGATATCGATTTAAGTGGCATAGCCTGGAATTCGGCGGTAGTGCCTGGATTTGGCGGAGTCTTTGACGGCAATGGCCATGTCATTTCTAACCTTAACATTGAAGGAGGAGGATTCTTGGGGTTGTTTGGAATATGCTACTCTGGGACGGTCATTTCCAATCTGGGCTTGGAAACGCTAGATGTTAATGGGGTCGGTAACCTTGTCAGTGGATTAGTGGGTTGTAACAGTGGTAGTATCACTTCAAGCTATAGCACTGGCTCGGTTTGTGGAATCAGAGACTACGTAGGTGGTCTCGTGGGAGTCAATTCTTACGGCATTATCATGTCGAGCTATAACACCTGCGCAGTGGGTGGAACAGGATATTCTCTCGGCGGGCTCGTGGGAGAAAATTCCTACGGCGGCATTATTACGTCGAGCTACAGCACGGGCGTGGTCAACGGAAATGACGATGTCGGTGGGCTCGTAGGACGTAATCATTATGGCAGTATCACATCGAGCTACAGCACGGGTACGGTCAGTGGTGCAGATTATTATGTCGGTGGGCTCGTGGGAAACAATGTTCGCGGTACTGTCACGTCGAGCTATAGCACAGGCGCAGTCAGCGGAACTGGATATTCTGTCGGCGGACTTGTGGGAAACAATTTCTACAATGGTAGTATCACATCAAGCTACAGCACTGGCAAGGTCAGTGGAAATTGGCATGTCGGCGGGCTCGTAGGGTATAGTGATGGTGTCATTGCGTCGAGCTACAGCACAGGTGAGGTCATTGGAAATTACTATGTCGGTGGGCTTGTGGGAGCGGGAAATAATTCTCATAGCGGTATCACATTGAGCTATAGCACGAGCTTAGTCAACGGGCATTGGTGTGTCGGTGGGCTCGTGGGGGAAAATGAAGGCAGTATCTCATCGTGCTACAGCACGGGTATGGTTAGTGGAACAGGATACTATGCTGGTGGGCTTGCTGGAGTCAATGATGGTACCATCACATCGAGCTACAGCATGGGTGCGGTCCGTGGACATTGCTATGTCGGTGGACTCGTGGGAGTTCATAGTGGCGGATGGAATTGGGGAGGCAGTATCACGTCGAGTTACAGCACGGGCGCAGTCAATGGAAATGACTCTGTCGGCGGTCTAGTGGGAAGTAATTGGAGTGGCAATTGGTGGAACACTATCACCTCAAGCTTCTGGGATATCGAGACCTCCGGACAAAGCACCAGTGCTGGAGGTACGGGATTAACCACATCTCAAATGCAGGACATCAATACTTTGTCGGATGCAGGGTGGGACTTTGTGGATGAAACGGACAATGGCACGGACGACATCTGGTGGATGCCGGTCAGTGACTATCCGCGGTTGTGGTGGGAGAGTTCTGAGTGAAGGCAAGAGGATAAGAACTGAAGAAGAGAAGAATAAGGATTCTTAGTCTACGAATCATGTCGTGGTTGAGCTTGACAAAACACCCTCGCTGGCATAGAGTCGCTAACCAAATGGTCGTCGCTCCGAGAATGAGCGTTTTTAGCTTTGACAAGAAAGGCGAAGCAGGCCATCTGAGGATAGTCGATGCAGCCTGACGCAGATCAGAGGTAAAATAAGCCATTCGAATGCAGAGCCATTTGGTTAGGGGCTCTACTGCTTTGTGACTGACGTCAATACCTTTAGGAGATACCCGATGAGGCGTCTGATCCTTGTTCTATGCGGTTTGTATCTGTTTCCTGTTGGCCTTTGGGCTGGGGATCATGACATCCGGCTCAATTCCTTGGGTTTTCTTCCTCAATATGCCAAGCGGGCCAGTGTGACGACTGACTGTCAGGCATTTCACCTGCGACAGGTCGCTGACGATCGGGTCGTTTGGAGCGGGCAGGCTCAGGGGCCCAGATCACAACAAGGCTTGGAGCAAGAGGTCTGGTTGTTGGACTTTAGTGACTTTCAAACCGATGGCCGTTATGTCCTGGAGGTTCCGGGCGTGGGGCGGTCGGTTGAGTTTGAGATCGGTGAAGATGTGTATCGCCAGGCCTATGTCACGGCCATGCGGGGCTTTTACCTGTGGCGTTGTGGCACGGCCGTGCGGGGCGAATACCAGGGCAATGTCTTTAGCCAAGAGGCCTGTCACCTGCAGGATGGCTATCAGGACTACATGGGTTTAGACTTAACCGGTCAACGTGACGGTACGGGCGGCTGGCACGATGCCGGTGACTATGGCAAGTATACGGTCAATGCGGGTCTGACTTTGGCCAACCTGATGTGGGCCTGGATCCACTTTGGTGACCAACTTAAAGGCATCGATCTGGACTTGCCAGAGACCGCGCCCGGTCTGCCCGAGTTTCTCCAGGAGATCAAGTGGGAGACGGACTGG
The DNA here is from genome assembly GCA_963662565.2 of Sedimentisphaerales bacterium. Classification (GTDB taxonomy): domain Bacteria; phylum Planctomycetota; class Phycisphaerae; order Sedimentisphaerales; family Anaerobacaceae. The sequence continues at coordinate 20,807 of CAXXXG010000040.1, forward strand.
CTGCTCAAGATGCAATACCCCGATGGTTCAGGCCGCGTGTCACACAAGCTCACGCGTTTGAACTTCTCCGGCTTCATCATGCCGCAGGATGATCATGAAAAGCGTTACTTTACGGATTGGGGTACGGCCGCTACCGCCAATTTTGTCGGTGCCATGGCCATGGCCGCTCGGATCTTCGAGCCCTACGACACGGCTTATGCTCAACGTTGTCTGGAAGCGGCCCAGGTGAGCTATGCTTTCTTGCAGTCTCATCCTGAAACCAAGCGTTGGGGCCAGGACGAGTTTAAGACCGGTGGATATAAAAGTCCGGATACAGATGATCGACTCTGGGCTGCGGCGGAAATGTGGGAGACGACAGGTAGGGCGGAATGTCTACACGATTTGGAAACGCGTTTGGCAGCCGAGCCCCATGACGTGGGGCTTGAGTATGGACGCAAACCCAAGCAAGGCACGGTGGATGTCGATTGGGACTGGGAGAATGTTCGCAATCTGGCGGTCTTCACTTACGTCATGTCACCACGTGACGGACGCGATGCGGCCTTGTTAAGACGAGTCCGTCGTGATGTGATCAAAGCAGCCGACGACATTGTGGCTCATGGTCAGAAAGATGTCTATGGGCGACCTTTTGAACGGTATTACTGGGGATGCAATGGGGCGGTGGCTCGCCAGGTCTTGAATCTTCAAATCGCCTATCGTTTGGAGCCTAAAGAGGCCTACTTGGATACGGCCTTGCATGCCATTGCCCATCTGTTCGGCCGCAATGTCTATAACCGTTCCTATGTCACCGGCTTGGGCATCAATCCGCCGCGGCATCCTCACGATCGTCGCTGCGGTGCGGATGGAATCGAGGCCCCCTGGCCCGGTTATCTGGTGGGTGGGGGACACCCCGGTCCCAATGACTGGAAAGATGAAGAGCCGGATTATCGTACCAATGAAATTGCCATTAACTGGCAGGGGGCCCTGGTCTATGCCCTGGCCGGTTTTGTTGGTCAGCAGAGTGATGGTGACTTCTCCGAATTCAGTCGTCATCTGCACCCCTTGGGACGCATCCTGGAATTGGAGGAGACCTATGTTTGGGGCTGCTGCCCGATCCAGGGACCGGATGGCAAGGTGCATGTATTCTTTTCTCGCTGGCCTTCCAAGTATGGGATGGGGGGGTGGATTCACAAGTCCGAGATTGCCCATGCCGTGGCAGATCAACCCGAAGGGCCATACCGTGACATCGAGACCGTGCTGGCTCCCCGAGGTGAAGGCTTTTGGGACGCGACCACCTGTCACAATCCCCATATCAAGGCCGTGGAGGGCGGCTATGCCTTGTTTTACATGGGCAACTCTAACCGCAAGACCAACACTAAACGCATCGGTCTGGCTACGGCTCCGAGTTTGAGGGGGCCTTGGACACGACGGGATGAGCCGATACTGCTACCGGGTAGCGAAGATCAATGGGATAATCATTGTACCACCAACCCTAGCGTGGTCCTGCATCCCAGCGGTCAGATCTGGCTCTATTACAAGTCCTGGAATTCCAGCGACTATTACAACTCCAACCATCCCACGGTGCGGGGCAATCGCAAATACGGCCTGGCCATTGCCGAGCAGTTGGAAGGGCCCTATGTCAAGTGTCCACAAAATCCATTGATTGATTTTTCCGGTCGCGGAGACAACCGTCAACTCGAAGACGCCTTTATTTATCTACAGGACGGTACCTTCAAGATGCTGGCCCGTGACATGGGCATCTTCAATCACGAGTTCGGCCTTTATCTAGAATCAGCGGATGGCCTGCATTGGTCCGAACCCAAGATCGCTTACCAGGAGGTCTCCCACTATATCACTCAGCCCCCAGCCCCCAAACACCTAAAAAAATACGGCCGCTTTGAGCGGCCGCAGTTGTTGTTTCAAGAAGGAAAACCCACACATCTGTTTGTCACCACCCAAGGGGGCAAGGCTACCAGCAGCAGTCCCTTTGTATTTGAAATCAAAGATTGAGACTCGCTTGGTGCCATGGCTCCGCGTTAGCGCAGCCATGCGTTTAAGAACTCATCTTGGACCTGGCTGGATCTAAAACACATGTCCACACATCCGGCTTCATTTTTTGATTACGCCGTGACAAGATGCGTGGACATGCCACCCTGTTTACCAGCCCATGTAGGGGATGGCGGCGGCGGTCTTTTCGATGTCAGGTTTGTTCGCTAGCAATTGAGCGGTTGTGTCCCATGATCCTTCGACCAGGGCCTGACGAGAAGACTCAGGGATGTCCACGTCCACGGTCAGGTCGCCACAGGTCACGGTCTTGGCTTCCAAGTCTACGGTTAAGGTTAAACTGGAATCGCTTTCGACCTTGGCCGTGAGGGCAGCAATGTTGCCCTGCGAGGTGGTGACCGCCGGTACGCCCAGGGCCGTGCAGTTACCGGCGAAGATTTCGGCAAAGGATTCGCCCACGATGGCATTCATGCCAAAGCGGACCAGGGCCTGGGGGGCGTGCTCACGCGAAGAGCCACAACCGAAGTTCTTGTTGACCAGCAAGACCGAACCACCTTGAAAGCGGTGATCGTTAAAGGGGTGATCCTTGGTCTTGCCGTCCTCGTCAAAGCGTACGTCGTAGAAGGCATACTGTTCCAGTCCCTCAAAGGACACACACTTCATAAAGCGGGCCGGGATGATCCGGTCCGTATCGATATCGTTACCCGGCACCGGGATACCCGTGCCAGTGACTTGCTTGCGTTGTAATGTTTCTTGAGTCATAAGAGTGGCTTTCTTTTACATTCTACATTCTATATTCTACATTCCCCGTACATCCACCACTTCACCGGCCAGTGCGGCAGCGGCCACCATGGCCGGGCTCATCAAGAGCGTGCGACCTGTGGGGGAACCTTGGCGTCCGATGAAGTTGCGGTTTGAGGACGAGGCGGACAGTTCGCGGCCTTGGAGCTTATCCGGATTCATGGCCAGACACATGGAGCAGCCCGCTCCTCGCCATTGGAAGCCGGCCTCCTTGAAGATCTCGTCCAGGCCTTCTTCATGGGCCTGAATCGCGACCAGCATGGAACCCGGCACCACCATGGCCTTGACGCCGTCCTTGACCTTCTTGCCCTTGACCACCTCGGCCGCGGCCCGCAGGTCGCTGATGCGACCATTGGTGCAGGAGCCAATGAAGGCCACGTCGATTTTAGATCCGGCAATGGGTTGGCCGGGTTTGAAATTCATGTGTTCATAGGCCTTGGCTGCGGTTTGCTGATCGTCAGCGGGGAGGCTATCGAGTTCGGGCAGGGTGTCGCTGACGCCCACGGCCTGGCCGGGATTGATGCCCCAGGTGACCATGGGTTCGATGTCCTCGGCCTTAAAGGTCACGATGTCGTTGTACTCGGCGTCCGGGCCCGAGGCCAGGGATTGCCAGAAGGTCACGGCCTTGTCCCAGTCCTCGCCCTTGGGGCTGTAGGGACGTCCCTTGAGATAGTCAAACGTGGTTTGATCGGGATTGATGTAGCCTACGCGTGCACCACCTTCTATGCTCATGTTGCAGATCGACATGCGGGCCTCCATGCTCAAGGCCTCGATGGCCGAACCGGCGTATTCATAGGCGTAGCCGATACCGCCCTTGACGCCCAGGCGACTGATGATATAGAGGATGATGTCCTTGGAGGTCACGCCCGGAGCCAATGTGCCATCGACCTGAATCTTGCGAACCTTGGGTTTGCCCAGGGCCAGGGTTTGGGTGGCCAGGATGTCACGGATCTGGGTGGTGCCCACGCCGAAGCCGATGGCCCCAAAGGCACCGTGCGTGGAGGTGTGGGAATCACCGCAGGCGATGGTCATGCCCGGTTGGGTCAGGCCCTGTTCCGGGCCGATGACGTGGACGATGCCCTGCATGCCCGATTCCAGGTTGAAGAAGGTGATGTCGTGCTCCTGAGTGTTTTGTTCGAGGGCCTGCATCATCTTCTCGGCCAGGTCGTCGCCAAAAGGGCGGGCCTGTTCGCTAGTGGGCACGATGTGGTCCACGGTGGCGAAGGTGCGTTCCGGGTGAAGAACCTTGAGGCCGCGTTCCTTGAGCATGGCAAAGGCTTGGGGACTGGTGACCTCGTGGATCAGGTGCAGGCCGATGAACAGCTGCGTCTGACCGGTAGGGAGGGTTTTGACCGTATGAAGGTCCCAGATCTTGTCAAAAAGGTTCTTAGCCATCAGTGTCCTCGTTTATTTGCTCATTAGTATAATGGAAAAGGCCGTATTGTAGGCCGATGGCAGGGGATTGCCAAGGCCAAAAATTAGACCCGTTTAAGAGGAGTTTACGATGGCTTGAGCCTTCGGGTTCGAGGCTTGTATCTGGAAGTAGGAATATCGGAGTTGTATGCAGTGGTTATGACGAGAATTCTGGCAGGTCGATTAAGTTTTCCTCGACACTTTGGATGATGATCGTTTTTATTTGTTCAAGTTTGTCTCTTTGATTTTGAGGGAGTTCGCCTGCGAGCAGTTCAATACAGATGTGGTAAATAGTATTGGCATACTCGCTGGTACGCTGGTAACGCTCATCTGTCTTATTGTTACGCCGATCCTGGCCATGCCAGAGATATTGCCGTTCCTGGGTCATCCGACGATCGATTTCTGCGGAGAGACGGTCGCAGGTGCGTTCCAACTCTTCAGTGCGTTGCAGGACACGCTGTTCCAGGGAATCGTTTATCAGTTGTAATTCGTGTTGTAGACGCTGTAGCGTTAAATGGGTGCGGACACGAGCCAGCAGCTCTGCGGATTGGAAGGGTTTGGTGATGTAGTCCACGGCACCCAGGTTGAATCCTCTGACTTTGTCGTTGGTATCTTCCAGGGCACTGAGGAAGATGATGGGGATGTCTTTGGTTTGAGGGTTATCTTTCAGTTGCTGGCACACTTGATAGCCGTCAATGTCCGGGAGTTTGATATCCAACAGGATGAGGGCTGGCGCCTGGGCCTCGACCGAAGCCAGGGCTCCTTTACCATGAGTCGCAAAGCGAATGTTATAGCCTTGGGGCTTGAGGAGTTCCTCCAAAACCTTGAGGTTGTTCTTGTTGTCGTCAACAATCAGAATGGTGTCGGTAAAGGTGTCCATGGTTTAACGTCCCTAACTTGAAGCGGATAGACTCATGGCCTGTTCCATGAGCGTGGTGATTTCGTCGAACTCGTAATCGTTAACCAATCCATTCAAGGCGTGGTAGAGTTGAGCATGTGTTGCCTTGACGGTTTCTAACAGTTGGGTCAACTGGCTACTGTCTCCTGCGATGGCCGCCTGTTTAAGGTCCTCAATCCAATCCTGGGCCAATCCCATCAGGGCTTCTGGGTCGGGGGATTCATAGGGGATAGAGGTTGGCTCTTCAGTCTCGTTCTGGCTATAGACATATTGTAGATCCAGGTACTGGGCCATCTTTTCAAAGAGATCCTGTTCCTTAAAGGGCTTGGCCACATAGTCATCACAACCCTGGTCCAAGATCTCTTGTTTGTCGTAGGTCAAGATACTCGCTGAGAGGGCCAGGATCACCGGCTGTCGACCGGATGTTTCGGCTCGGATGGCTGAGGCCGCCTCCAAACCGTTCATTTTGGGGCATGCGGATATCCATCCAGATCAGATCCGGTTGCCATTGACGCCAGGCCTTGACTGCCGCTTGACCGTCGCCAACGGTGCGGGTTTGGAATCCCACCCCTTGGAGCAACTGTTCGAGCAGATTGCAATTGTCCGGATTGTCCTCGGCAATCAGGATACGGATCGACTCATGTTGAGGGGCCAAACCCATGACCTTACCGGGGAGTGTCGAAGCCAGAGGGACATTGGAAGTGCCTTCCTGACAGGGAAGAATCAAGGTGAACACCGTCCCCTTCTCGAGTTGGCTCTGGACGGTGAGGTCTCCTTGCATGAGTTTGGCGTACTCCTTACAGATGGCCAATCCTAATCCCGTCCCCTTTTCGATGATATTGCTGGACTGGACCTGTTCAAAGGGTTTGAAAACGGCCTCCAATCGATCCGATGGAATGCCCACGCCTGTGTCGCGAATATCGATGTAGAGCTTGGCCGGTTCCGTATCGGTCTCGATCTTTTCGACCACCATCATGATCCCGCCTTCGTTGGTAAACTTCATGGAGTTATTGGCCAGATTGATCAGGATCTGTCGAAGTTTGCCCTCATCGGCTTCAATGAATTGGGGGACATCCTCTCCCATTTCCACCGAAAAGGAGAGCCCTTTGTCCTGGGTACGTATGCGGAACATCTCGGCGACGTCATAAAGCAAGGCCTGGATATTGAAGACCGAGTTGTTCAGGGTAATCATACTCGATTCTATTTTTGACATGTCCAGGATTTCATTGATCAGTCCCAGGAGGTGTTCTCCTGAGCGATTGATGATATTGAGATTGTCACGTTGTCCCACGGTCAAGACTTCATCGCGGGCCATCAGTTGAGAGAATCCCAGGATGGCATTGAGTGGGGTCCGTAACTCATGGCTCATATTGGCCAGGAATCGGGTTTTGGCGTGGAATCCCTCTTCTGCCGCTTCCTTGGCCTCGTGTAACTCTTGGGTTCGTTGGGCGACCTGTTCTTCCAGGTGGTCGCGGTGTTGCTGAATTTCAGTGACCATGGAGTTGATGCCCAACTGGAGGTCGGTGATTTCATCTTTAATCGGAGAGACATCGATACGGGCATCAAGATTATGACCTTCGACTTTCTGAACACAACTTAATGAATCTTGAATGCGATTGATAATGCGATTCTTGAAACGAAGATTGATCTTGTAGGTCGCAACGATAAGCACAAGTAGGCCTGATAGCGTGATCGCCATCAAATAGGTCATCTGGTGATGTCGTGCTTCTTCCTTGGTCATGGTGGCGGCTACCGTCCATCCCCAGCGACCCGCCGGACGACGTAGCCAGATATGGGTTTGATTGGTGACCAGGGGGTCATCCAGGCCACTGGGACCATTGACGATGTCTTGCATCAATCTGGCCTTGGTTTCCTCAGATATTTGGTTATCGGAGGATACCAACAGGGTGTTGTCGAAATTGAAGATATAGACGGCCCCGGTCTCGCCAAACTGAAAGTCCTGAGCCCACTGGATGAGTTCCTCTTGGGTGGCTTTAACATAATAGGGAACGGTCAATAAATCAGCATCTGCCAAGACTTGATACCCTTGAGAGATCTCATGTTGAACGTGTGATAATTTGAGCGTCATCAGCTCTTGGTTGAGTTCTTGGACGATATGATCAATGATCACGGTACCTATAATCACCATGATGATGGTGATTGAGGACAGGAGCAAAGTCGAGAATAAAATCGCTTTTTTTTTGCATCTTCACGCAGTGATCCCCATTGATGATGCTCAATGTTCTTGACCCACTCTCTGTCCTTGGATAGGGAGTAGGTGTTATCTATTCAACGTCGGCATTTCTCAGAGCGAACTTGTGGGATATGTGTGCGAGCCAATACCTCAGCGATCGGTCAGGCACCCTTGCGAGGCCGACGGACATTACGGATGAACTTATAGAGCGTACCGTGTTGAGCCTTGAGCGGTGGGGCGGTCCAGGCTTGACGACGTTGCTCTAATTCTACATCGCTTAAGTCCACTTCGATGCGATTGTCAACGGCATCCAGTGTGATGAGGTCACCGTCTTGGAGCAGGGCGATGGGGCCTCCGACCTGGGCCTCTGGACAGATGTGCCCCACGATGAATCCGTGACTGCCGCCAGAGAAGCGGCCGTCCGTAAGCAGGGCTACATCCTTGCCCAGGCCCGCTCCCATGATGGCCGAGGTGGGGGTGAGCATTTCCGGCATACCAGGACCGCCTTGGGGACCTTCGTAACGGATGACCACGACCTCGCCTTTGCGGATCTCGTTGCGTTCCAGGGCGGCGAGCATGTCCTCTTCGCAGTCAAAGACATGGGCCGGTCCGCTGAAGCGTTCGCCTTCCTTACCCGTGATCTTGGCCACGGCTCCGTCCGGAGCCAGGTTGCCCTTGAGGATCTGGATGTGACCGGTTTTCTTGACAGGTTGGTCTAGCGGCAGGATCACCTTTTGTCCGGCAGAGAGGCCGGGTAAGTCGTTCAGGTTTTCTGCCAAAGTCTTGCCCGTGACCGTGAGGCAATCGCCCTTGAGCAGTCCTTCTTGGAGTAGCATCTTCATCACCGCGGGGACACCACCGACCTTGTATAGATCTTCCTGGACGTACTTGCCACTGGGCTTAAGATCGGCCAGTACTGGGATGCGGTCGCTGACTGACTGGATGTTGTCAATGGTCAAGGGCACACCCGCGGTCTGGGCCATGGCCAACAGATGGAGCACTGCGTTGGTCGATCCCCCCAGGGCCATAATCACGACCAACGCGTTTTCAAAGGCATCTCTGGTGAGGATGTCCAAGGGCTTGATGTCTTTTTCTAGTAGTTGCCGAACCACCTTACCCACCAATTGACACTCTTCCAGCTTGGCTTGATCGGCTGCCGGGATCGAGGAACTATAAGGCAGACTCAATCCCATGGCTTCGATGGCCGAGGCCATGGTATTGGCCGTGTACATACCCCCGCAGGCGCCCGGGCCGGGGCAACTGTTCTTGATGATGGCTTGTCGGGTGGATTCATCGATCTCGCCGCTGAGGTACTGGCCATAGGCCTGAAAGGCCGAGACCACGTCCAGGGCCTGTCCCTGGTGACATCCGGGCTTGATGGTGCCGCCATAGACCATCAGACCGGGCCGGTTCAACCGGGCCATGGCCATCACGCAGCCGGGCATGTTCTTGTCGCAACCGGGCAGGGTGACGATGCCATCGTACCAATGGGCAGCCATGACCGTCTCGATGGAGTCCGCAATGATCTCACGCGACTGCAGGGAATAGCTCATACCGTCCGTGCCCATACTGATGCCGTCGCTGACCCCGATAGTGTTGAAACGCATGCCCACCAACCCGGCTTCTTGTACAGCCAGCTTCACCTGCTCGGACAGGTCGTTGAGGTGCATGTTGCAGGGGTTGCCCTCATACCAGACCGAGGCAATGCCTACCATGGGCCGATCCATATCGTCATCCGTCATGCCCGTGGCATAGAGCATGGCCTGCGAGGCCCCCTGGGCCTTGACCTGGGTCAATCTTGAGCTATAGCGATTTAATTGTTCTGTCATGGGACTGTCCTTTGAAATTAGGTTCACAGTTCACGGTTCCGGGTTCACGGTTGATGCAATCAGCCTTTACTAACCGTGAACGGTGAACCTGGAACCGTGAACCAACACAGATCCAAGCTCAGGTTTATACGCTAAACAGAGGGCGATAGGTTCATGGCATTCAATGCACAATGCAGGGGCGATAAATGTCGTCGGGATTGTTGTGGATGCCAGGGTGGGAGTGTGGGCGGTTTTCTAACTGAGTGTATTTAATGGGTTTATGAGATTTTAGGCGTTTGGCATGGTGCTTGTTTATTGTCTCCTAAAGACTTTAACCATAAGGAGACTCAATCATGGCCAATTCCAAACAATATCAATCGACCTCGCAACGTGGGCTGCAAATTCTGTTAATCGAACCGGCTGCCGATCACCTGCGCGTGGATGCCCGTCACAAGGTGGTTAAACGCAAGATGCTACGGTTTAGTGTGTTGAGCTTGACTACGGTGGCGGCTCTCACGCCCGAGCGGCATCACATCACCTTGGTGGATGAGAACGTCGAACCACTCGATCTCGATCTGCAGCCGGATGTGGTGGGCATTACCTTCATGACCGGTCTGGCTCCGCGTGCCTTTGAGTTGGCTCGTCACTTTCGCCAGCAAGGAGCGGTGACCGTAGCCGGTGGTTTTCATCCGACCTTGAATCCGGAGGAGGTGAGCCAGCATTTTGACGTGGTGGCTGCGGGCCAGGCCGAGGATACCTGGCCGCATATTCTGGTGGATATTGAACTGCAACAATATCGCTCGATTTATCGCAGCGATCCAAATCTGGATCTTGAGGTCGTACCGGTGCCCAGGCGGGACCTGCTCGATTCCACGCGACGGCACTACATCACCACCCACGCGGTGCAGACCGGGCGGGGCTGTAACCATCGCTGCAAGTTCTGTTCGATCACGGCCTTTTACCAGCATCAGTACCACTGTCGCCCGGTGGAGAACGTACTGGAAGAACTCAAGGAGATCCCGCGCCACTTCATGTTCGTGGACGACAACATCATTGCCGACCGCGACTATGCCCGTCAGCTCTTTGAGGCCATGCGTCCGCTCAAGAAGCGTTGGATCAGTCAGTGCTCCATCGAGTTGGCCGATGATCCTGAACTGCTCCAACTGGCATACGAAGCCGGGTGTCGTGGGGTGTTCATCGGGATCGAGAGTATTCAGGACGACAACCTGACCGAGATGGACAAGACCTTCAACGAGTCTCGCAGTTACCTCGACAAGATTAGCATCATTCGCAAACAGGGGATCGGGGTGCAGGCGGGCATGATCGTAGGTCTGGATGCGGACGATCGCACGGTCTTTCAACGCAATTTGTCCTTCCTGCAGAAGGCCCGCATCGATGCCTTGCAACTGGCCATCCTCACGCCCCAACCGGGTACGCCCCTGCATGACGAGTTTAAGCTGGCCGGTCGTATCACGGACTTTAACTGGGCCCATTACGACTATCGCCACACCGTGATTGAACCCAAACAGATGGCCGCCCAGGAGTTGCAGGATGGGGCAGACTGGCTCTATCGTCAGTTCTATCGCCTGGATCGCATTTTGTTGCGGGCCCTGCGTTGTGGATTGTCGGTCAGCCCGCTCAGTGGGGTGCTCAGTTTGCGTCTGGGCCTGACCTATCGGCGCAGTCTTAAATTAGAGGGGCGGGTAGGGAGAAATCCAGCTCGGGCGCGTTTATTTACTTTCAAACATCGGTTTTTGCCCCAAAAAGCGGGAAAGTTGCAGGCGGGATAAATTTTCTTAATTTTAGGGTTGCGCCTCATGCGGGCCACTCGTCATAGGGGGTGAAACGCCTACTACCCTGTTGCCGGCAAGGATGCCAAATCGTGAGGCACGGATGCGTGGGGGGGTAAAAATGTGGCCGAGGTTGCCGTTGGAGCGGGGTCTCCAATACTGTGTAACCTGTACGAACGAGTGAGGTTGATGATGAAATATCGTTCATGCAATTCAGTCCTGGGCATAGCGACTCTTGCCCTGGTATTGCTGACGACATTCGCTCCGACGGCCCTGGCCACAGCCCAGACGGGAGTAGGCTCTGTTATTAAATCCCAAAATTCCCAATTGGAACGAAACTCCTCCTTTTTCTCCTTCTACGCTGGATGGCTGGCCATGGGGGGCTGCTGGGGCCGGGGCTTATTGATGCTCTGGTTTGTCGGGCTGCTGATGGCCACCATCATGTTTAAGTGAATCCCTAAGCGCATGAAGCAGCCCACGGCAGGGCCCCCATACCTGCCGTGGGCTGTGGACTGTAAAGCTTAGTTCACCTTACTTACTTCACATCGTCAAGCGGTTGCTCTGTGACGCAACGTGGATCCATGAAGTGCAGCAGGTAGTCCTGGCCGCCGGCCTTGGTGCCGACACCGGACATGCGGAAGCCGCCAAAGGGCTGCACACCCACCAGGGCACCCACGCAACCTCGGTTGAGATACAGGTTGCCGCACTGGTATTCACGTGTGACGCGCTCCAGGTTTGCACGCTTCTTGCTGAAGCAGGCACCGGTCAGGGCGAAGCGGGTGCTGTTGGCCCATTCCAGGGCCTGGTCGAAGTCCTTGGCACGCATGATAGCCAGCACCGGTCCGAAGACCTCTTCCTGAGCCAGGCGTTTTTCCGGGGTGAAGCCCTCGGAGATGGTGATGGGGATGTAGTAGCCCTTGTCCGCGGGGATTTCGCTCTTGTAGAGCAGCTTACCTTCGGACTCGGCCAGTTCGACATAGCCTTGAATCGTTTTGTGAGCGGCGGCGTCGATCACGGCACCCATGTAGTATTGCGGGTCCTCGGCCGGGCCGACCTTGAGCTTCTTGGCCTCAGCAATCAGTTCGGCGACGAGTTCATCGTAGATCTTGTCGTGGACGATCAGACGTGAGCAAGCCGAACACTTCTGGCCCTGGAACCCGAAGGCCGAATACAGGATCTGAGGAACGGCGGCCTTCACATCGGTGTCGTCGTCCAGGATGATGGCGTTCTTGCCGCCCATTTCGCTGATGATCTTCTTGACGGCCAGTTGCTCGGGACCGGTGTTACCGGCCTTGTTGATGATACGCAGGCCAACCTCCATGGAACCGGTAAAGGCGATGACTGCGATCTTGGGATGCTCGACGATATAGTCGCCGATCTCGGAACCACGACCGGGGGTGTAGTTGAACACGCCGTCCGGCAGGCCCGCGGCCTTGAAGACCTCGACCAGGTGGTAACCCACCACGGGCGAGACATTGGAGGGTTTGTAGATCACGCAGCTGCCCGCAGCAATGGCGGCCCCGGCCATGCCGATGCTGATGGCCAGTGGGAAGTTCCAGGGGGCAATCACGGCGGTCAGACCCTTGGGTTGGTAGTAGTAGTGATTGGATTCGCCGGCATAGGAGCCGGTGTTCTGGAAACCGCCCAGGCGGATAATTTCACGGGCATAGTATTCCAAAAAGTCGATGGCCTCGGTGACATCGTTGTAGGCCTGGGCCCATTGCTTGCCCTCTTCCAGGACCTGCCAGGCCGAATAGATATAGATGTCGTCCCGCAGGATCTTGGCGGCCTTGACGAGGATAGTGGCCCGAGTTTCCGGCGTGCTGTAACGCCAACTCTGGAAGGCCTTGTCCGCGGCGTCAATGGCGGCATCGACATCGGCTTTGCTGGCCTGAGATACGCGTCCCACGATCTCGTCGGGATTGTTGGGGTTGAGCGAGTCCACCTGGGCCTCGGTGGTGACTTCCTGACCGTTGATGGATAACGGACAGGACTTGATCATTTGAGACCGTACCGCAGCAATGGCCTTGGGGAAGGCCTCTTTGGCGATCGGATCGTTGGGCCCGGCAAAGAGGGGCTCGTTTTTGAAGGGTGCTAATGACATTTGCCCGGAGGACGCATTCTGCATGGTCCGTGTCTCCTTATGAAAAATTTAACAAAACTTGAAACCCGTATTGGAAAACACCGGTGACATTCCACTGCGAGTCCAACCCTCAGGGCTAGGAGAGTATTTAATGTCACTGGCTTGATACAACACCTTGATTATCCTTGTGAGAGTTCGCGACTACGATCGGCTGCCGCCTTGAGGGCCTGGCTGACCATGTCGGCGAATTGTCTTTGTTCGAATACATTGAAAGCCGCCTCGGTGGTCCCGCCGGGGGTGGCCACCTTGCGGGCCAGGTCGGTCGGACTTTCACCTTCGCGGTCGGCCTGTTCGGCCAGCAGGGCGGCGCCCTTGGCCGTTTGTAAGACCAGGGCCTTGGCATAATCCTCAGGCAGGCCCAACTCGATACCCGCCTGGATCATGTGATTCAGCATGAGGAAATAATAGGCCGGGCCGCTGCCGCTGACTGCGGTGACGGCATCGATCAGGTCTTCGCGATCGAGCATGATGGATTTGCCTACGCACAAGAAGATCAGGCGGGCTCGTTCTCGTTTGGAGGTGGCCATCGCGTTGGCGAACAGGGCACTGGCCCCTTCGTCGATCAAGGCCGGGGTATTGGGCATGACGCGTACGATGGCGACATCGCCCAGGATGGCGGCAATATCGGCAATTCGTTTGCCTGCGATGATGGAGATAATCAAGGCGTCTTCTTGCAGGGAATCCTTGATGCTTTCCAGGGCCTCGCGAGTATTTTGCGGTTTAACGCTGAGAACGACGACGTCCGATTTTTTCGCCAGCTCGCTATTGCTCTGAACAGGGACGACCCCATACTTCTCCTGCATTTGGCTCAGGCGTTCCGGACGGACATCGCTGATATAGATACACTCCGGGCGATAGACGTGTCCCAAAGTGACACCCCGAATCAAGGCCTCGGCCATATTGCCGGCACCCACAAAACCAATCGTTTCCATACTGCTTTCTCCACTTAGCGTTTAATCGAATTATTTTAACAGGTTACCCTAGGCAAACAAGCGTTAACGGCAAGGGAACCGCGAAAGATTGTGTGTCGTGCACATATCAAAGAATTCAGTTGAATTTTAGCGGGACTGGGCGGCGGGTAAAGAAAAAATCATTTGAGTTGACAGATCATAGATCGCAGATCACGGATCATTGATTGTAGTTTTCAGCTTAACGGTGATCTGTGATCAAGAAACTGTGATCTCAAAAAGAGAACTTGGGGGTTCGAGAATCAAGCGGTCAATAATTCGAACTGTTCGCTGCTGAGGCATTGCCTGAGTTTCTGTAGGGCAATCAGTTCGATTTGGCGGATGCGTTCCTTGGTCAGGCCCAGGTTGTCGCCGATTTCCTTGAGGGTTTGGGTTTCCTTACGCAGGCCCGAGCCGATGAGGCCGAAGTGGTGCAGGATGACGTATTGCTCGCGTGTAGACAACTCTCGTTTGATGACCTCGATGAGGTTGTGACGTGTTCGTTCCAGGGTGCCGACATCCGTGGTTTGACGGAGTTGACGTTGGATGTTGGCCAGGGATTGGGCCCGGGTACGGGTGAGCTCTGTGCTCTTGCCCGAGACCTTGGCATATTCCTTAGCGATATTGAGGGCCGCTCGTTTGCCAAAATGAAACCCGGTGGTGTAGTCGAATTCCTGGATGGCCTTGATCAGGGCGTAGTTGCCCTTGCTCACCAGTTCGGCGAAGTGGGGGCCGGCACCGGAGTGCTTACTGGCGATGCTGACAACCAATCTTAGGTTGGCCTCGACGATGAGTCGTTCAATCTCTTCGGCCTCGCTGAGGTAGGATTCGATGCGTGACAAGCGGGCACTGGAGAGGTGGGCCCGGTCAATGTACGGGCGTTCTTGAATCGCCAGAAACTTGAGGCAGTTGTATTTGCGAAACAGGTCGTTCTCCTGCTCGTGGTTGAGCACGGGTGTCTCGTTGAGGGTCTGGAGATAGTTGGGCAGGACCGTTTCGCCACCCGGGCTAAAGAGTGACTCGGGCAAGGGGTGATCATGGGCGGGGACTTCAATCGCCTCATGTAAAATGGCTTGAACACGATCGCGCGATTCAAATTCCGGGCTATGTACGTATTGGATTTTACGGGCCATGAGGGCTGAGGCACGGCGTTGATTGATGATGCGATAGATCGAACTGCGGCTGCGATGGAACTGTTGGATCAGTTGTGGGACAGGAACGCCTTGTTGATAAAGGGTGTAGAGCTCGGCAGACTGCTCTGGGCTCAAGGCACCCGCGGGCCGTAAGAACATGGAGCCCTTGTCCCGTTCAAATTGCTGCAAGAGGGTGCGGATGGTTTCATGGGCACGCCCGGTTTGCTGAGCGATTTCGGCAATCACCTGATGACGGGAGCGGCTGGTGTCCGCGGATAGGGTGCGGGCCAAGTCCAGCACCTGTTGTTTTTCCTCCTCACTGAGGCGTTGGAATTGGCCGGCCTGTTGGATCAGTTCGGGATGAGTCTGGAGAAAGCGTTGGACCGCGGAATCGGAGAGTCCCAGGCGTTTAACACCATCGTCAAAGATATATTTACGCGTGACCAGCCCACGCTTTCTCCAACGGTTGATGGTCTTGGTTGAGACATTGAGATGTTGGGCCAAGGCCTCGATGGTGAAGATTCTTTCACCCGCTTCATTGGCCTGTTGGGCATCACGGCTACTTAATTGCGTGACGAATAGCCGTAGATCATGGAGGAGAAGTTCTCCTGGCAACACGTAGGGCTGTACGGTTTCCTTGGGGCTAAAGCCGGTGATCTTGAAGAAGACGAATTCAAAGGGGTACTCCCGTTGGGGATCGATGAGGGCGATGAGTTCTTCAGCAGCATCGAGCTGCTTCTGACGCTTGGACTCTGGTGTGAAACGCAGGGTCTGTAATAGCTGAGCTAGGTTGTGGTCTTGTATGGGTCTCATTTGGCCAAGTGTCTATTATAGCAGCCCCGGCCGATTTGTCAGCGTTTTTCTCAGGCCTCGTGTCCCACGATGGCAATACCCAGTTGGTTGGCCAGTTTCAGGGTTTCGGGCTTGTCGATGATGATGGTCTTGCCCGCCTCGATCACGAGACACTTGGCTTTGAACTCGGCCAGCGCGCGAATGGTGTCAGGCCCTACGCAGGGAACATCGAAACGCATGTCCTGGTTGGGCTTGGAGGTCTTGATCAGGATCCAGCCGCCTTTGCGACAGAAGTGACCGGCGCGTTTGATCATCTCAGCCGTGCCTTCAATGGCCTCGACCGCTACCACCTCTTTTTCCCGCACGGCGATGGCCTGACCGATATCCAATTCGCCCAGTTTCTTGGCCCGGGTCCATCCGAACTCGATGTCGGCGTCCACACCGGGGGGCACCGTGACTTCTGTCAGGACACCGGCGTCGGCCAGGTGGTCTTGGCAGTATTGCGTTGAGTCGTTCAAAATAACACCTCCTGAGGCCAGTTCATCGGCCAGGGCCCCTAACAGGATATCGGTTTGACGGGTCTTGCCCCGCATGCGCCAGTAATAGATGCGAAAGGCCCGCCAGTCGGGCAGATATTTAAAGATGCGACCGGGCGTATAGAGCTGGGCCTTGGCAATGCGACCGACCATGATGGTTTGTGTGACACCGTGTTTGCGGAGTTTTCTGATCCAGGCCCCAGGACGGGCAACAGCCACCGGGTAGTTGTGTTCCACATAGCGGTGCAATTCCGGATCGGGATTGCCAATACTGACACAGATGACCTTGAGCCCGGCCTGGTAAGCCCCTTGGGCTACCAATACGGGTAAACGTCCATCTCCGGCGATCAAACCAAAGACCTGGTTGTTATTAATTGAATGGGCCATCAACAATAGATACCTTCAAGTTCAAAGGTGCGTTATTATACGCCTCCTTGGGGTTGGGTCAACCTTGCTGCAGTTGACTTAGGCCTTGGAGAACCTGTTCCTGGTGGGCCGGAGAGGGGGCCTGGGCAAACGATTCCTGCGGATCACAGACCGTGTAAACCTTGGGACCCAAGGGACGATAGACGCAGGGATTGGTGGGGCCAAATAGCACACAGGTCGGCCTGCCCAAGGCAGCTGCCAGGTGACTGACACCGCTATCGTTGCCAATGAATGCCTCGGCACAGCTTAGAATCGCCAGCACATCACTTAATCCGATATCGACCAGCACTGGAGCAGTCTCCTGCATTTGCTTAATCATTTCCGCGGACCAACGTTCCTGTTCCACCGGTCCGATTAAAAAGGCCACCTGACGACCCTGTTCGAGTAAGACCTTGGCGATTTGTAGGTAATTGTCGAGATGCCAGCATTTTTGGGTGCCCCCACTACCGGGATGGATCACGATTACCGGGGCGGTGGAATCCAACTGTGCTTCCGTCAATAGATGTTGGCCACGTTGGAGGTCCGTGGGATCTGGACTTATGATGGGAGCTGGAGGGGACATCGTGAATGTCGATTCTCCGGACCACTGCTCGTGGAATTGCTGACAATAGAATTCCGTGATATGTCGGTCGTAGGCGTCATCAGGGGTTAAGTCCAGGCTGATGATCTCCGCACTGTGGGTACAGTGGACGGTGTAGACCAGGTTTTTTTCGAAGTTGCTGTCTGTGCCCCCCAGGAAAGAGAGAATATATTGATAGTCAGAAAAAATGGAAATCAGTGGGTCGTGTTGGTCCAGGTCAAAGGTGTTGGGGTCACCAAAGAGACAGTGAAGATCCAAGGAATCAAGGGAGCGGACACTATCGACAAAGGTTCGTTGGGGGAAATAACCGGTATAATCCATATGCCCTAACAGATCGACTCCACCCAGGTTCAGGGTTTGCTTGAGGATCTGAGCCAAGGGCAGGGTGAGGATGCAGTCTCCCACGGCACCGGGTTGAATGATCAGTCCACGTTGTTGCTGTTGAATGGACTCACTATGTTTTCGTTCCACCATGGCCAGGATGTCCTTATCGGTTTCAATATCCATTATGCCCTATAATCATAAGTCGAGGTTGTTTATATATTGTTGAGCTAGGGTAGGGTATTTTAGCGAGAAAGGAGGGAGGCTGCAATAAAATCGCAGGAGCCGATAATGAGAGAGATAAGAGATGGGGAGAATGATTAAGGATTGATTAAAGGAAGCACACTAATGGTTAATTCGGCGACCTTGAATCCTGTGGTCCCGCCGGGAAGCATCAGAATATTAAGTCCGGTCGCCCTGACCGTGACGGTGACGTTGGTGGTGCCCCAATTCACAATATCGGGAGTAGCTGTGGCTGTCCAGGTTCCACCGGCAGCACTGACTGCTTCAACGTCGAGATAAATCTGAGCTTGGATATTGGTTTCGAAGATAAATGTCGCGCTACCTTGGTAGCTGGATGTGGACGATCCGTCTAGGCTAATGGTAATGGCATCGGGGGTTTCAATGCTGATGTAATAACCCACATCAGTGATGACATCGACGCCGGGAAGATCCACAACGACCGTACTGGCTTGCCCGAAGGCGGGTAGAGTCGGGGCTAGGCAGAGGGTAAAAAACAGGAGGCTTATTTGACGGATTATCGGGCTTCTCATTTCATCATCCTTCTACAATCGTGACCTCATTTCATTATTTATGAATTTTATATCGGTTTTAAACCATCGGCGAATAATGGATTTTTAGAACTTTATGGTTTCTGGTGAGATCCACAGAAAACATGAGTTTGCCAGTTTGATAGGAACATGAAATGGGGATAAATTGGAAGTCAAGGACCGATAGTGAGTTCTTGTCACAGGTAAGCCAGGGGGCTATAAGAGTTATTTGAGTTTGTAGTATTGCTTCAATCGGTATCGTTACGACTCGTCTGATTCGAAAGCCATGCCCGTGATGATGTTAGATAGCCTTATTATCGGCCATGAGTCCTTCTGAGGGAAAAGAACCTTTTTTTGGGAACTGAGGGTTCAATTTCTATATTTTGGTTAGTCGCGGATTTTGACGCCAAAATAGGCCGATAGAGATGCTGCAATGTTGCATGGAGGAGCTGTGTCTAGCAGCCGCCCCAAGGATTACAAAGGGCCAGGAAGGGCCGGATGAAGAAATGTAGGGGTTTTGTGGAGTTGTGATGTTTGGTTTCGGAAAGAATCAAATACATGCGATTGGTGTGGATATCAATCGTGATGGATTAAGGCTGGCTCAGCTTGCTGAGCATGGACGGGATATGAATTTGCTAGCTGGTCGCCTGCAAGAACGTCCCAATCGTATCGAGATGGGAACGCCATCGTGGCAGCATTGGGCCGTCGATACCATCAAAGAGGTGGTGGGACATGCCGGATTCAAAGGTAAGAAGGTCACTGCAGCCGTGGCCCCTACGGATGTGTTGGTGGATAATCTCAAGTTACCCAAGGTGTCGGATGAGAAAATGGAGGAAGCCTTGTTTTCCCGTTTGAAAACGCAATTTCATTACGGAGGGACACCTGAGGATACTCTATTGAAGTGTTTTCCTACAGAACAAGATAATGCCATTTTGATTGCCGTACCTCGTGCAGTGATTGATAGTCATTTGGCTGTGTTTGTGAAATCGGGAGTCGAGGTCAACACGATTAGTGTTTGGCCTGAGGCCTTGATCAATTGTTATGTGCGATTTTTCGGACGTCGCAAAAGCGACCTCAATGCAGTGGTCATGCTGGTCAATGCCGATGAAGATTGTGTCAATATCGTGATTTGTCGTCATCGAAAATTGTTATATGCCCGTACCATCCCGATTGGTGCAAGTTCATTGGTCGATGAAAACAGCATTAACCGTTTGGTTTTAGAAGTGACCGGTTGTCGACGTGAATTTAGTTCCTTGTATGTCAATACGCCAATTACACGATTGATTTTCATGTCAGGCCCGGTTTTGGATACCTCGATTTACGCTGCCATTGCCAAGCAAATGGAAGTGCAGGCTCAGATCGGCGATTGTTTGGTCGCTGTTGAAGTGGCAGAACCGCTTTATGAAACTCTGGACAGGAGGGATCATCATGTCAGTTGGGCAACCGCTTTTGGATTGAGCCTGTCCTAAGCTTTGATGACGAGGTGTCCTCAGGGATAAGAACGATAAAGGAAGACTACGATGGCAAATATTAATTTTGTACCGGATGATTACATTCAGAACACCGAATCCAATCGCACCAATTTTCTCTGCGTGGCGCTCTTGGTGGTGGTGATGGTGGGGCTGGGTGGTTCCTTTGTCACCATTCGATACCGTCAAAAGGCCTGTGCCAATCAAGAAGCCATGGTCAATGCCCGCATGGGTGAGATGCAGGAAGCCATTCGTCAATTTGAAGAGTTGCAGGCCAAACGTAAGGAAATGATGAAAACCGCTCTGACCACCGCCGAACTGCTGGAGTCCATTCCTCGCAGTGTATTGTTGGCATCGTTAACCAACAATCTGCCGGCAGGAACATCCCTCAGCGAGATTGCCTTAAATCAAAAACAGGCTGATCCTTCCCTGCAACCCCAGAAGAAGAAAACGAACACTAAGAAGGGGCAGGACAATCAAGGTGAAAAGGATTTGCAGGTCGGTATTGAAATCTCTGGACTTGCCCCCAGTGATTTGCAAGTGGCCTCGTATATTGAGCGTTTGGCCAATTGCGTTTTGCTGGACTATGTGGCTTTGGTGGAATCCAAAGAATACAAGGTCGAGGAGACTGTCTATCGTCAATTTAAGTTGACTGCCGTGATGTTGCCTGATATCCAACTGACCAAAGAGGATGTGGAACAGATTCGTACGCAAGCATCACGATCGATCTATAAATTTTAATGTAACGGCAAACAGAAATGGAGCCTATCCATGTCGAGTTCACTTAGAAAAATCATCTTTTTTGTGTTGCTGGTTGGTCTGGCCGTGGTTGGATATCACTTTATGATCAAACCCGCCAATGCGGATTTGGAAGCATCCAAGCAACGTGTCGAGGCCAAGCTAGCCAAGTTGGCAGAGTTTGAGAAGGCCACCAATGCCGCCAAGGATCTGGACAAGCAGTTGACGCAGTTACGCGATGCGATTGATTTCTTCGAAAGCAAGCTGCCTCCCACCAGTGAAATCCACAAGGTGTTGGAGCAGGTGACCGTGATTGCTCAGAAGCAGGGTCTCAAACCCAAGACCATTCGCACCATGGCTCGTAAAAACAACAATGGCTATATCGAACAACCTTTACGCATGCAATTACAAGGCAATTTCAACGCTTTTTATTCGTTTCTGTTAGAGATGGAGAAATTGCCTCGAATTATGAAAATCCGACAGTTGGAGTTGAAGAAAACCACGGATGCCGAGGGAGAAGTGGTTGCCGATTGTATCTTGAGCATCTTCTTCCAAAGTCAACTCAGCTAATATGAGGAGCTAAGACCATGTTGTCTTTTATGCGTGAAAACGAAAAACAAGAATCCACAAATTCTGTGGATATCTCCAGTGGCTTAGATGCTATAGAGGAGCCCCAGGAACTTTTGACCGTGAGCGGTCATGAAGATCGGGTTCGTCAGAGCACTATTGTCTTTGCCGCGATGTTTGTCGTAGGCATTGGAGCCTTATTCTTTATGGTGAAAAAGTCCAAGCCTATGGCTGCCATTGCCTCGGAAACCAATACGGAAGAAGTCCAAATCGAAGCGGCGATTACCCGCTTGACCGGTGTGAGTACGGAAATGATGACCCATATGGACGAGATCGTGGCCAAGTTTCATGAATTCGAAAATATCCAACAGGTCGGTGTTGGGGAGTTGTCCAAAAACCCCTTCTCCATAGAGGTCTATGGTCAAACCCTGAAATTGGACGATGACAATGATGGTTTTCAAGAAATCGAGCCTATCGTCTTATTGGAGCAACAGGTTCGAAGTCGAGCGAAAGAACTTGAACTACTCAGTATCCTCAAAGAAGGTAATGATGCTCGCTGTATGATTGATGATACGATTTGTCGATCCGGTGATGTGATCAAGGGATTCAAGATTCTGCATATTGGTTCCAATCAGGTGCAACTACAGTGGGTGACTGATGAAAGCCAATTTAGTGCAAGCGAAATGGAACGACTCAAGGTTATTTTGAAGCTAACGGAATGAAACTACCCTTCATATTTCAAAAAGACAAGAATCCCTGGGAAGACGGCTCACATGGAGCCGTGGCCCAGGGATTGACGGATTTGGATCTGGATGACGATGTACGAGGGCTCAGTAATCTCTACTCGCCTGATCTGGAACCGGACTTCCAGCCCGCCCATCAAGTCAGAGACATTGCTGACGTGTTGGTCGAATTGGGAAAACTTTCTGCAGATAGCTGTAGTTACTTGCGCGAACAGCAACGTCAAGGTGCTGTTATCGATGTGGCACAGTGGCTGCTTGAGCAGGAGTTGGTCAACACCGACGATTTGCTGATGGCCAAGGCCCACATGTATGGCTATGCGTTTGAACGCATTCGCCCTGATGATGTGGACGATGCTGTTATCAAGCTATTGGAATTCGATTATATCGAACGCTGTCGCTTGATCCCGGTTCGAATGGATGATCTAAAGGTTGTAGTGGCGACCTCTGAGCCGAGCAATAGCTTTGCTTTGGAGGAGATCAAACGTCAATTGCGTCAGGAGACCAAGGTGTTGGTTTGTGCCGGCGCCGATATCGATACCATCTTGGAAAGCCAGCGACATCAGGTCAACAATCTAGCCAATAATATCGATGATATTATCGATGATATGACAGAGGTCGAGGTCGTCGAAGACCACGATGAAGAATGTGAAGACCTGGAAAAGATGGCCGGCCAATCACCGGTTATCAAGTTTGTGAACTATTTGATTAGCAATGCCATTCGTGATGGTGCCAGTGACATTCATATCGAGCCCAAGGAAAAGATCACACGTATTCGTTATCGTATCGATGGTGTGCTCTTTGAAACCAAGCAAGCTCCGATCAAGATGCATCCGGCCATTGTCTCGCGTATCAAGATTATGGCAAATCTGGATATCTCGGAACGGCGACTGCCACAGGACGGTAAGGTCTCCGTTATTGTAGGCGGGCGTGCGGTCGATTTGCGTGTGTCTACACTGCCGACCAATCATGGTGAAAAGACCGTTATTCGTGTCTTGGATAGCCAATCCATTATTCGTGGTCTAGAAGAATTGGGCATGGAACCCAATGTCTGCGAAACCTTTGCCGAACAGGTACAAATGCCTCATGGTATTTTCTTGGTCACGGGTCCCACGGGTTCGGGTAAAAGTACCACATTGTATTCGGCCCTACGACAAATGGATGGCGACCACCTCAATGTCAGTACGGTTGAGGATCCCGTGGAATATGAACTGGATTTCTGTAATCAAATCCAGGTGGTTGAAAAGATCGGCATGACCTTTTCCGCAGCCCTGCGTAGTCTGTTGCGACAGGACCCGGATGTGATCATGGTCGGTGAGATTCGTGACAATGAAACGGCTCGCATTGCCGTGCAGGCGGCCCTGACCGGCCATATGGTTTTGTCCACCCTACATACCAATGATGCGGCGAGTAGTATCACGCGTTTGGTCAACATCGGAGTTGATGCCTATCTCGTGGCTGCCTCTCTCAATGGAGCCCTAGCACAGCGTCTGGTTCGTAAGATCTGTGATCATTGTAAGGAACCCTACGCCGTTCCTGATAACATGCGCAAGTATGTCGAACGTTCGAAAATGCAGACTGATGAACTGTTCCACGGTGCCGGTTGTGACAAATGTCGAGGATCGGGTTATCAGGGGCGTCTGGGTATATATGAATTGATGGTGATCGATGATGACATGCGTGACATGATCAACAAGGATGCCTCAGTGGTCAATATGCGTCGGGCCTTTTTGCAAAGCGGACAAGCCAGCCTGTATGACGATGGCATGTTCAAGGTCAAGCGGGGTTTGACCACAGTGGAAGAGGTCTTGCGAGTGACAGAGGTCTATGGTCAAACCGAAAATGAGGTTTTCGAGGAAAACAGATAAAACCGGACTTCCTGATGAAGAGCCCGGTAGGAGTGGGTTATGATTGATACCAACAGTATTCTAACCGCTGCAGTCAAGCATAAGGCCAGTGATATCCATATCAATGTCGGGATGCCACCTGTGTTGCGTCGTAATACCGAATTGATCGATATGGATCTACCGGCGGTAACCAATGATGATGCCAAGGCCATGATTATCTCCATGGTGGGGCAGGATCGTTATGCTGAATTCGAAGAGAAAAGAGATTTAGACTTTTCTACCACCGTCTCCGGGGGGGATCGCTTTCGTGTGAATGCCCACTATCAGCGGGACACGGTGGCTATTTCCTTTCGTGTGATCCCCAATCAGATCTTGGGTATTGATGACCTCAATCTGCCTCCGATTGTCAAGGAATTGACGGATCTGCCGCGTGGGTTGGTTTTGGTGACAGGGCATACCGGATCGGGTAAGAGTACCTCCTTGGCGGCCATGATCGGTCAAATTAATGGACAATATTCCAAACGCATCATCACCCTGGAAGATCCCATCGAATACCTAATGGAAAACCAGCGTTGTATGATCGAGCAGCGTGAGATCGGTTTTGACTGTCCTTGTTTTGCCTCGGGTCTCAAGCATGCCCTGCGTCAAGACCCGGACATCATTATGGTCGGTGAAATGCGTGACCTGGAGACCACCAGCTTTACCATTACCGCAGCAGAGACCGGTCACTTAGTCTTCAGTACCTTGCATACCATCAATGCCTCGCAAACCATTGAGCGTATCATTGATATCTACCCGGCCAATCAACAGAACCAGATTCGAACCATGCTGGCCAATACCTTACAAGCCGTCGTTTCACAGACCCTGTTCAAAAGAATCGACGAACCCGGTATGATCCCCTGTACGGAGATTTTGTTATGCACCTCTGCGACTCGTAACTGCATTCGGGAAAACCGAATCTACGAGATTCCCAATATCATTGAAACCTCAAGACGGTTGGGGATGCAGAGCTTGGACCACAGTATTGCAGAGATGTACTTTAGAGGTTTTATCGATCGAGAAGAAGCAGTGATTCGCTCCAGTAATCCTGGCAAGATGGAACGCATTCTTGTTCCGGAAAATCAGGAGAAGTTTATGGAGCAGATGGCGGCGGCTGAAGCCGTCGCAGGATAGTGGCTCAATAGAGTCAGGAGAGTAGGATGATGAACGGAACATTACAGCATCGCAACGGTGCTGCTGCCAGTATCGGCGGCCTGGGTGAAAACTCCAGGAGTAAGCAGGCATCGGGATTGGATAAACTTCGTGAGTTTCGCGTTGAGTTCGGTCCCAGTCGTAAAGATATTTTGAATTTCACCAATCAACTGGCCGTCATGGTACGTGCCGGTATCAGTCTACAAGAAGCCTTGGAAGCTATTGGTGGACAGGTCGATAATATGAAGTTCAAGCACGTGATCTTGGACATCAAGACACGGATCGAATCAGGGCAGAGTTTTTCACAATCCCTGGCCGAGCATCCCAGTATCTTCAGTAATCTTTACATCAATATGGTGGCTGCTGCCGAAATCTCCGGTTCGCTTAGCGATATGCTGCAGAAGCTGGCAGATTACCTGGATCAAGAGGCCGAAACCCGCTCTCAGGTCAAAGGGGCCATGGTCTATCCGGTGATTATTGCTGTGATGGCTGTGGTGGTCACCACGTTCTTGCTGTGTTTTGTGTTGCCCAAGTTTACGGCCATTTTTGCAGGTAAGGAACACCTCTTGCCCAAGCCTACGTTGCTGTTGATGGGGACCAGTGCCTTTTTACGGGGATTCTGGTATGTCATCATCCCTGCTATTGGTGCAGGGATGTGGGCGTTTTACTACTTCATCAACACCACGGGCGGACGCCTATGGTGGGACAAGGTCAAGCTCAAGGTGCCGCTGGTGCGGGCTTTGTGTCGTAGCCTTTATATCACCCG
Source organism: Sedimentisphaerales bacterium (assembly GCA_963662565.2). Lineage (GTDB taxonomy): Bacteria > Planctomycetota > Phycisphaerae > Sedimentisphaerales > Anaerobacaceae. The sequence continues at coordinate 46,657 of CAXXXG010000040.1, forward strand.
CAGTCTCCACACCATGGGTGTGTTGGTTCGGGCTGGTGTGCCGATTTTAAATACGATTAATATTACCGCTTCGATTACAGGTAATTCACTTTACAAGAACATGTGGCTCAATGTGCATGAGGAGGTTCGCCAAGGCAAGAAGATCTCCCAAAGTCTAGGGCAATATACCTTGATGCCCGGCAATGTTCTGCAGATGATTCGCAGTGGTGAAGAATCCGGTAATCTGGGTGAAGTCTTACGTGATATTGCAGGATTTTATGCACGAGAATTAACAACCACCATCAAGACCGTGACGTCGATGATTGAACCCATCATGATTGTCGTGATGGGTGTATTGGTAGGCTTCATTGCCATGAGTATTGTGTTGCCTATCTTCAAGATGTCCAGTTTGGTCACAAGCTAAATTGATGGCTTGGGACGGTGAGGTGATCTTATGAGATCCGCTAATGTAGCACAGGGATTTACCCTGATCGAAGTCATGATCGCAACGGTTTTGATCGGCCTGGCTGTCGCGGCTTTGGTAGGAGCCAATGGGGCCCATACCATGGTTAACGATGCAGGTGCCCGACTTTCTACCGCCGAATTTTTACTGGAACAGATCCGTGAACGAACGGCACAATTTCCTGTCGTCGAACCCGGTACGGCCGACGATCAAGTTGCTACCGTCGGGGCAGAAGAAAGTACCCCGAGTGACTATGACGATGTCGATGATTTTGATGGAGACGGAGACGGTACGGTATTTTCGCCTCCCATTGATGCCGCGGGAACAGCGTTGACGATCTTTAATAATTACACCCAAAAGGTCACGGTCAACAAGGTTGATCCCGATGACTTCCAGACCGCTATGGCTGACAATGCGGACAGCGATTTCATTCAAGTCAATGTAGAAGTCACTTACAATGGGACCATCCTCAGTACGGCCAGTTGGATACGGGCTCGTTATTAACCGGGAGGAAAACCATGTGTACCTACAAACGATCCCAAAGCGGTTTTACCCTGGTCGAGGTGTTGATGTCCTTGGCGATTTGTGCCATGTTGATGGCGGCTGTCGCTTCGGCCTTCAATGCCGCAGCCATGGGATACCAAGAGAATCGTGACATTTACAATGCACTCAACAATGGACGACAGGCCCTCTGTCGCATGGCGTCGGAACTACGCACCGGTTACAATGTCGATCCCAACGATCCCAACACCGAGTGTAGCTTTGTGACCTCTGCAGGGGAGTCGATCACGTATCGCTATGTCCCCAATGACAGTAACCTCTATTTGGTCAAGGGCACCGCACAGTATACCCTCTGTGAAAATGTCAGCTCCATGGTCTTTACGCGAACCACGACTGAAGATGGTAATGACTGCACGAGTGTACAGATGCTCTTGCAGGTTCAGAGTGGCGATGTTGAAAAGGATCTGGCTGCCGCAGCGGTGATCCGGCGAAATTTATAAGAAAAAGGCTTGATTTTTGATGCAGGCCTTAGCATAATAATTGATTCCTATTGGGTGGTTAGCTCAGTTGGCTAGAGCACCTGCTCGACACGCAGGGGGTCGTAGGTTCAAGTCCTATACCGCCCATTCTTAAAAGTTGATAAGGCAATGATTTAGGCGTTATTGAGTTCTGACTCAGTAACGCCTTTTTCATTTTCCGTCCTCTTGATAATTCTGTTTTTAGATACACTGTTGTAGAGGGCCTCATTACCCGGATATAGTGCTGTTCCGTTGTAGTTATGCTCTAATGGCCTGCCCATTCTATAGCCTGCCACTTTGCTTCGATAATCAAGGGAATGGGAGTAGAGTATGCAGATGCCATGTGGTAGAGGCAGACTGACGGATAAAGGTGATGGACTGCTTCCCTCAAACCTGCATAGCTTCTTCGTCGTTTCTGGGTAACTACAATCGTTAATATGCTGAAAAATGGTGGCATTGAGTGACTTTTCTAGAGTATACTGTCAGGTAGTCATGAATTCATGCATTTTGATGGGAGATCTTAAAAATGGGTAGTGTCCTAGGAAGGCGAAGAGAGACGGCTTGTGATCGGTTATGGTTGGGATTGATTTTGTTAATCTATGTCTCGGCGGCCAGTGCTACAGACTTCAATGGTGGCAGTGGTATTCTGGAGGATCCCTATCAGATCGCGACGGTTGACCAATTGTTGGCCATCCCAGACGATCCGAATGCTCATTATGTTCTCATTGCCGATGTCAATCTGGCAGATCACGAATTTGAGTCCTCTCCACTCGGGGACTTTGCGGGTACGCTCGATGGCCGAGGGCATCGAATCGAAAATCTATCGATTGTTGAACCTTCCCCTCTTCCATCATCCTTGGATTCCGACTGCGGCCTGTTTGCAGAGCTTTTTGAGGGTGCCGAAGTTCGCGCCCTTCATCTTGTCGATGCTAATGTAGTGGCTCATGATAGGGCGGGACTGTTGGCGGCCCTTAATCACGGATATGTCGATGGTTGTTCCAGCAGTGGTTCCGTTCGGGGAGGCGAAGAAGTCGGGGGCTTGGTGGGCTATAACTATTGGCCGGGGTGGATATCCCTGAGTTTTAGTACAGCAACGGTAGTTGGAGTTAATATGGTCGGGGGGTTAGTGGGCACCAACGGTCGGCAGGTGTACATATCCCAGAGTTTTAGTACGGGAACGGTAGTGGGAGTTGACAGGGTGGGAGGGCTGGTAGGATACAGTAGCGGCATGATCGAACAAAGTTATAGCAATGGGCCGGTCGATGGCAACGATACGGTAGGTGGTCTTGTTGGAAATACATCTCGGGGTAACGTTTCACAGTGCTATAGTACGGGGGCGGTCAAGGGACACAATGAGGTGGGGGGGCTTGTTGGAGACGCGTCTCATGGCAATGTTTTTCAGTGCTATAGTACGGGATTGGTCCAGGGGAGCTCTTATGTAGGGGGACTTGTAGGAGATGGGAGTATCGGTTCCGTGTTTCAATGCCTATGGGATGTGGACCGTTCCGGGGAGTCCCGAAGTTACGGAGGCGGGACCTTTGGCTTGACAACCGAGCAGATGAAAGATACACGGCAATATGCCTTATGCGGTTGGGCCAATGATCCTGCTTGGGTTATGGTCGATAAGGTCAGCCCCCCTCATTTGGCCTGGGAACAAACACCGGGGCAAATCATTCCTGAGGGGGTCCCCCTCTTTGCAGGTCAGGGAACTGCAGAGGATCCATATCGTCTGGATAGTGCCGAGGATATTGTACAGCTTAGTATTGCCCCGGCCTATTGGGATGACTACCTAGTGATGGATTCTGATATAGATCTAGAGGCTTACTCCTTTGATTCTGCGGTGATTGATGTTTTTCGTGGAAAGTTTGATGGTTGTGGGCACTGTATCAAGAATTTGGAAATCCAGGGGGATATGTATGTCGGTCTATTTGCCTTAATAGCGGAATCCGCCCAGGTCCGAAATCTAGGTATCGTTAATAGCGATGTCACTGGATTTTATGGAATTGGTAGTATAGCGGCGATAAACAGGGGAGTCATCCGCTTCTGTTTCAGCAACAGTATGGTAAGTGGGCTTGATACTAGCGGGTGTTTAGCAGGAGTAAACATGGGGCGAATCTCTCAATCCTATGCTCACGGTCCCGTGAGTGGTGAATATTACGTGGGGGGATTAGTGGGTGAAAACCATGGAGAGTTGTTTCAGTGTTATAGTACTGGGGAAGTTGATTCTCAGTATGGATATGGCCTGGCGGGATTAAACGATTACGAGGGCAAGGCCTTTCAATGCCTCTGGGATATAACGTCATCCGGTCAAACACAGGGTGCAGGTACATGGGATTGGGATGATGAATCTCAGGAGGGTATGATGGGCTTGACGACCTCGGATATGCTTAAAACCGAGAGCTACCTAAGTCAGGGCTGGGATTGGGTTGGAGAGTCAGCTAACGGCTTACATGAAATTTGGCAAATGCCACTAGAGCCAAACTATCCAATCTTATCCGTTTTTGCAGGATATACTCCAACTGAATTGGTAGGGGATGGAACCTTTGATTTGCCTTACCAGCTCTCGACAGCGGCGGATTTGGCGACCATCTTCCGCTATCCCCCTTATGGGGTTTATGAACTGTCGAATGATATCGATATGGCAGGCATCACCTGGTCTATCCCTCCTGTCCCACTCTTTGAAGGCCACTTTGATGGACAGGGATTCGCCATTCGCAATCTTACCCTTCAAGGCAGATCCTATACCGGGCTCTTCGGACAGATAGGTGTTGATGTGGCTAGCTCTCAGGATACGGTTGTGCAGAATCTAGTTGTTGTAGATGCCAACGTAAGTGGGTATGACATCACCGGTGTTCTCGCCGGAAAGAACCACGGCCAAATCAATAATTGCCATGCCACAGGCCTAGTTTTTGGTCATTATGGCGTGGGCGGTCTGGTGGGTTGGAATCAAGGGGAGGTGATCGACTCCACTGCGGTCGTCGATGTAAATGCATCCTTATTCTCTGACGATTTCATTGGCTATGAAGGCGATAGATATCCCGCCACAAGATAGGGGCTGCATTGTCCAGTTGTAAGCTGTTACTTTCTACGAAGCCTTGTTTCTTTTCTCTTAGGCTTCGGTCAACTGATTGAGGTATTCTTCCAGATTGGTATAACCATCTGCGTCAGTATCCAGGGGGCCGTCACTGGGGTCATTGGGGTCCAGGTTCTGGTCACGTTCCCAATGATCGGGCATGCCATCGGCATCTGTGTCCCAGTCTGCCGGGCGGTGGAGTTCGGGATAATCTTCCCAACCGCCCACATCGACTTGGGAATCCGGCAGGCCGGGGAGTTGACTGCGACTGCCATGGTATAGAGTAACCCCTTTGTCGACTTCTTTAATGATGCGTTTGTCGTGATCATCCAGGGTGGGGACATTACACCCCACGTCGGTTAACAGAAACTCATAGGCTTCGATGGCGGTATGGGTGGTGACATGTGGGACAAAGAAGGGGGCCTCCTTGATAAAGTTGGATAAGGGCTCCTCTTTGGGTTCAACGACGCCTGTCAAGGGATCGTGGGCATCATAGTGTCCCTCCATGACATTACCGCTGACGTAATAATCTTGGGGTCCAAAACCGGCAACATTGTTCCGTTCGGGTTTGAGCACGTGGAAGACCCGCGAGGCCGGGCCGGGTTTGTAGTAGTTGTTGACGAATTGGACGTATTGAGCCCCGCCATCAGTCGTACGGTGTCCCCAGTTGTACACGACGTTGTTGCGGAGGTCTAACCGACCGGTGTGGCGGCCTGCTTTGTCCAGGCCACCCGCCAGGCTCCAATTGCGACCGGCGCAGTGAACCAACAGGTTGTGATGGAAGCTGCCGATGTCGCCGCCGATGCTGGCGGCATAGCCATGTTGCTTGCCTGCGGCATATCTGGCATGGCCGGCCACGTTGAGGGCCTCGGAGATCAGGCAATACTGAAGGGTGATGTTACGGGCTCCGCGTGAACTGAAGGCCTCATCCTGGGTCCAACTGATCGAGCAATGGTCGATGATACAGTGGTCGCAACTGGCCAGCCCCATGCCGTCCATGGTTTTGCCGGCCAGATCGCCTAGACGCAGACGCAAGTGGCGAATGATGGTGTCGTGGGCACCCAGTCCACCAAAGCTATAATTGCGAATACAGATCCCTTTGCCCGGTGCGGTTTGTCCGGCGACGGTAAGGAAGGGATTTCTGAAGATCAATCTACTTTCCAGGGAGATCAGTCCGCTGACATCGAAAATCACAGTGCGCGGTTCATCGGCTTCGATGGCCTCTCGCAGGCTGCCCGGTCCACTGTCGTTGAGGTTGGTGACATGGAAAACGCGTCCACCGCGTCCCCCCAGGGCGAAACGGCCATATCCCTCGGCTCCGGGAAAGGCCAGGTGTCGCAAACGGAACGTCCAGATATCACCGGGGGTGACGCGTCCCTGGGCGTCGATACTGTCCACACGCCAGGCATAGTACATGAGACTATCATGGGGGATGATGGAGACTTGAATGTGGTTTGAGGTCGTCGTTTGCATCAGGCAGGTGGAGGTGGGCTTGGTTTTACGCAAGGCCAGGCAGGCGTGATCGAAGTCATGGGCATGGGCAAGATAAACTCGATGGCGTATGGCTTTCGGAGCGGGTGTCCAGTGCAAGGTCACTTGACCATCATCACCATCGACATGTTGATCACCATGTCCAGGGTTGGGCTTAGCTGCTTGACGTGATGGGTTAGAGGCGTCTATTTCTAAGGCATTGAGGATGACGGGATTGTTTGGACCGGGTTCGTTCGCTTCGATACGGATGATCACTGGGGTGTCGGCCTGGACGTTCAAGGGGATAAAGGCCGTGGTCATGTCCTCGTCAGATTGGACTTGGTTCGTTGGCTTGAGATCGGTCATCACCGTTTCACTGCCAACCCAGATTCGATAGGGTGGCAAGGGATCGCTCCAGAAGGAATTGTGATAGGTCACCAGGGAGTGCGGGCCGGGGGGCAGCCCCTCCAAGACGATTTCAATGGATCCGCTCGGAACAAATACCCCGTCGCAGGCTAAGCGAGCCCCTGCGGCCAGGGCCTTTTTGAACCATTGCCCCTCCAGCCCTGGCTCATTGGCGTCTCCTTGACGCAGGGTGATCTTGATGGGGCCGAAGTCGTGTGCGCCTGAGGAACCGTTGGGGAATTGCCATTCCTGCCATTGCTCTGCCCCGGTGTCACTGCGGCGGGTATGGGAGCTGATGTCGATACGGATGGGATCGGGTAAGAGTTTGTTCTCATGCAACCCTATACAGCCTGAAGTTAGGAAGATGAAGGTCAGTGCGATGAGCGGCTTTATGAGTTTCATAGAGTTCCTTGGGGGGACCGAAAAATGGCTTGGTTGGGTGGTTCATGGAGTGTTAAGGTTGATTTCCATTCGAAATTAAGGGGAATGCTTGATCTTGGTGATGCAGGCATTGCCGTGAGTAGAGTGGGGAAGGTCTGTAAGAATAGTACAATGGCAAGGCTGTGAAACACGTGATTGGCAAACATGGTAGAATGTTTATCTTCCTAAGGTTATAACCTGTTAAACATACTGTATCGCCAATAGTTCAGGTCGTCAAACAGGATGTCGGAGAGGGCAGAAGATGATAGTTGCCAAAGAAGGGGGGCGGAGGTATTATTTGGCTTATGTCCCAATATTTTGGGATTTGATCGTCTAACCTTATAGCGACACAAAGGAGTTGGCGTATGCTATTTTACGATTGGAAATTTGCTGAGCGTATCCAGTGTAGTATCGAGGAAAAAAAGGAATGCTTCGAGTTGGTCATGGAACTCCGTCGATACGCAGCGATCGTTCGTCAGGACGGCCTATTGGGATTGGAAAAGGAGTTGCCCGCAATCGAGGAGGACGAATTCCTTTCCATTAGTCTGCAAATGGCCATAGACGGCGTCAGTCCGGAACTCTTTCGGGATATCCAGGATCGCCGCATTCTCGTGGATGACTGTATAGGCAAGGAATTACTCAAGCGTGTGATCATTACGGAGGCCATGACCTCGATTCTCAACCAAGACTCCTTTCAAGTCTTTCATTACAAACTACTCTCTTATTTGGGCGTCCATGGTCATGAATGGGCCAAGGAGCACAAGTTGGACCTCATTGGGGGCAAGTAGGAAGCCAACCCTGGAAACATGATCGTCTGGGATTGTAAAGATGAAATGAAAACGGGCCTGTTATTCGTCGATAGAATAATAGGCCCGTTGTTGTTTGTATGTTTTAATATGTAGTTAGCGAGAACGATTTCGTCTGCGTAGACGAGCGGTTCCCAGTGTGCCAAGGCTTACCAGTAGTAGGGCTCCAGGGGCCGGGACAGTGGGATTGTCATCATCATCGTCGTCGTCATCGTCGTCATCATCGTCGCCTGGAGGGGTCAAGTCGTTATATTCGGCTTCATCCGTATCCGTTATGAATGTTAATTTACCAACGAATGACGTGTCGAATTCGAGTGTCAATACACCATAGAGATCACCATAGAGCGTTGGATTGCCATCCGCCTCTCCATCCCCGTCTTCGTCAGGATCGAGAGAAATAGGGGTGGAGTAGGTTGCGGTGATTGTGACGTCTTGGGATTTGGTTCCCTCTAGATTAGTGGCCTTAACATGGTTATAGCCGTTGGTGTCTAGGTCGCCGATATTTCTGCCATATTCTGAATCAGGGGTTAGCTTGGTTAGTTCGTCATCTACCCAAGTATTACTGGCACTGTCCCATACCCAGCCTGTTGTGCCAACACCGGGTGCAACTTCGCTGGGTATCGTAAAGGGACCCACAACATCGAACATAACATTACCGGCTGCTGCATCTATTGTAATTGAACTGATGGCCTCATAGGCGATTAGGTTCCACTTTACGACGTAGGTGTCGATGTTGCCATTTGCAGTTGACAGGCTGAATCCGGCACTTGATGCCCCGTTGTTGCTCCAGGTGACGGTTTCTGAGCTTCCATTGGCATAGTTGACCGTTACAAGCATGCCGTCCATATCATTGCCGGTGGTTGCGAATGCATCGATTTTTTTTGTCGTTAGACCACCCGTGGTATCGTACTCAACATTTACGGTGGCAGCAGCGTACGCTCCGGTTGCTATGGCCAAGATCATGGCTAGAACGGTTAGGGCTTTCATCACATACTCCTCGTGCTATGTCTTTATCTCTTCTTCTCTAAAAAAACGCAGAATTAAATGCGCAATAACAAAATCAGTATATTACCTATAATAACGATGGTCAAATTGAAAAAGTTCTATATATTATTGGTTGTGGTTACGAGAGCTGTAAAAAAAAGGTTTTCCTCTAATCATTTCTTAACAAAGGCCCTTTTTTCAATGTAAACCCCTTTTATTTAGGCGAGTTATTATCGGAACCTTAAGGGGGCAAGGAGTGGAGAGTTAGAAAATGGCTAGATTGTGGATATTTTGAAGAATTAGAACAAATTTTTTTGGGGTGTATACCTGCGATTCTGTATGTTTTTTACGTTTTTGGGGAACTTCAGTCCTGGGGGATTGTCGTCGCCAGGTAGCTAAGATAGGTGGTATTCCTGAGGTGAAATTGCCTGGAGGCCGGTAGCAGCACACATTCTCCCGCTCGAACCGGCAGGGTGTCCTTTCCGTCTGTAAGTTCGCCATCCCCCTTGATGATCAGCAACACGGAAAGACCGGATGGGCAGGCCATGGATTGATTAGGGTTGGCTTCTACGAAATCGACCGTAAAAAAGGGGCTGTTCACCAAACGTCCGGATTGGGTTACCGGCAGGTCTTGGGCACTAACATCGTAGTGGATGCTTTCCAGGGCTTCGGCGATATGCAATTCTCTAGGGCAACCCTGGTTGTCTACGCGATTATAATCAAATACGCGATAGGTGGTATCCGAAGGCTGTTGGATTTCGGCAATGAGTAGTCCTGAACCAATAGCATGGACCGTGCCTGAGGGGAGATAATGGCATTCGCCCGGTTGAACCGGGATCTTGTCGAGATAGTCTTCGACAGTACCGGTCGTACAGGCGGCAGCAAATGCCTCTTGGGTGGTTCCTGGCTTGATGCCTTTGTAGATAAAGGCACCGGGATCGGCGGCGATAATGTACCAGCATTCGGTTTTAGGATCGCCATGTCCGGTGCGGTTACAGGTGCCCTGGTCCGGGTGGACCTGGACACTGAGGAGGTCTTGGGCATCCAGCAATTTGATGAGAAGGGGGAAGGGACCCTTGAAGTTGGGATTGCCAGTGATGGCCTCGGGGGCTTCGTCCAGGATGTCGGCCAGGGTGCGACCGGCCCAGGGACCATTCGCAATAACGGATTGATCCTGGGGGAGATCGGCCAATTCCCAGCACTCACCCACAGGGCCGTTGGGGAGGTCTTTACCAAAGTGACTTTGAAGACGCTGGCCTCCCCAGATGCGTTCTTTAAAAATAGGTTCGAACTTCAGGGGGTAGGGTTTGATGTCCATGGTCATTGCTGTAAAAAACTCCATTTAAGCCGTTCAACGGACTTGATAAACTCTTGTTCAGTGGATTCAAACGAAGAGCCCTTTTCTTCGTCAGCGTCGTAAAACAGGACGAAATCCAATTGGCGATCGGGCTGATTATACTCAGTAACAAACAGGCGGGCAATCTCATTGGCCGGCAGGGTGTGACGCCCGGCGATTTCGACCAGGTCGATATCGAGTCCCTTCTTGCCTTGAGCCGGGCGATAGCTCCGCCATAACAGCTCGGTACAAACCAAGGCATGATCGGTTGCAAAGTCGAAGTAAAAGTCGTAGGGCTTGTCCAGGTGTGAAAAGGCCTTAATGATGGCTTGGGCCTTGGCTACCTTGTTCAGACGGGGCCGCAGGGCTACCAGGTAGTCGCCGCTAGCCTGGGTAAAGGTATTGAGGAGCACACCTTGTTGTTCAATGCTGGCCAGACGGATTTCGAGTTCATTCCATAGACGCTCGCAATTCCAGCCCTGGGCCTCATCACGGACCCGTAGCCCGTGCTCCAGCCAGTGAAGATATTGAGTTCCGGCCATGATACGAGCTCGATCCTGCGAACCCTGGAGTTGCTCGCGGAAGCGACTGAAGGAGTTTTGGGGGATAATTTCGTCTTGGAGGGCATCGATAAACTTAACTGCATCGGAATTCCGGCCCATGAGGGAAACCAGGCGGGTGCTGTGGTCGTAGAGTGAAGTTTCCGCGCCAAAACTCAGGAGGAAGCTCCGTACATGCAGGCTACGTTGGGAGCGGGAGGGATCGAAACGATACCAATCTTCGTATAAGGCCCGGATGCCGTCGAGGGCAAAGGCGGTGCTGTAAATGGATTGCCAGGCCTGACGTAGGAGTCTTTCGTTGTCTGCGGTGAGGGCGGGGGCTGCTTCGGCATCAAACAGGGGATGCTGCTGTTCTAAATAGGCGCACCAGTGTCCCAATGCTCGCCATTTACGTCCTGTTGCTAACATCATGCGATCCGCTCCATCCAATCATGAATGTCTATCCGCCCGTTAGCTTGACGTTGTATCCCATCTTCGCCAGTTCCGCGACCAGGAGATCGCGGTGCTCGCCCTGGATTTCGAGGGTGCCGTTTTTAATCGTGCCACCGGCTCCACAACGTTGTTTGAGTTTAAGGGCCAAGGCCTTGAGCGGGGCTCCCGATAGAGGAACTCCGGTGATTACGGTCACGCCTTTGCCTTTGCGTCCTTTGGTTTCACGTGACACACGAACGATTCCGTCTCCTGTGGGCGTTGTCTGCTGAGCCTTACAGATACAGTCATTAATGGGACGGGAGCATTGCGGGCACATCCTCCCTTGGGCCGAAGAAAAGACCACACCTTCTTCAGTGGGGACGGAGGTGTTGAATTGGATATCGAGCGACGAGCCCTTGGGATCGGTCATATGGCCTCCTTGAGTCGTTGATGGTAAGCCGATGAATTCAGCGAGACATCCCCAATGCGGGGCGGCCCGTTGACCTCTTGATGGCGAAGCATTCCCTTGAGTAGAGCTGGATCATAGCCCCCGCGCTGCAGGACATGGACACCAATGTCATACAGGGTCCAGGGGAGGGGACCGCCCACATGGTAGAGGCCGGTCCATTGTCCTTGCAGGATCTGCAGGGCCATTGCGCCAATCTCATCACAACCGATGCAACTGCGGATTTCATCGTGGAACAGGGTCACGGGCAGTTGTCGTTTAAAGCGGCTTTCAATCCAGTCGATCGCGCCCTTATCACCTGAGATCGAATCCCCCAGAGGCAGGGCTAACCGTACGATGCAGGCATGGTCGGCTGTCTCGAGTTGGGATTCGGCCTGGATGAAGGTTTTTCCGACCACGCTGACGGGATCGGGGGGGTGTATCTCGGCATAGCCTCCTGGAGGAGGATTTTGGCCGGAAAAGACCAGATCGGTGCTGATGTAAATAATGGGCAGGTCGCCAAAGACCGACGCCATGACACCGGTGCCGTTGACATTGAGGTCATAGGCCCAGTCCGGACGCTCCTCGCAGACGTCCAGGTCGCAGACGCCCGCACAGTGAACCACATGGGTGGGTTTAAATCGGTCGCGGATCGCCTGGAGTTGGTCTTGGTCGGTGATGCAAGCGGCCTGGACCTGAGGTCCCACCGGCTTAGGGGTTTTGGGCGGACGGATACCGAACAGCTGCTTTGAGGGCAGGCAATGTGAAAGACGACGATAAATCGGCCACCCATGAATGGAGGTGATACCGGTTATCAGGATTTTCCAGTGTTCCGGGAGGCTCATCGTGATCCCTTGGATATAACAAGAAAGGCCACATTATAGGCGGTTTCCTGTGAGAGACAAGCCTGCAATTCGTTGTTGAGGGCACAATCAGGGATGCTGCCCGTCCTTTACCGGACTAGGGACAGTGGTGTGATTTTCCATGGTTCGTCCCTGCCAACCGGACGATATGGAATGAAAGGATGCAATGTTATGGATAAACAAATCAGAGGGACAACCTTGGTGGAGTTGGTGTTGGCCGTGGCCATCTTGGCCGTGGTCTTTACTGCGGTTGTGCCCTTGTTTACCTACGCCCGCAATACCACTACCGTGACCACTGGAAATACCGAGGCCATTCAAAATGGCCGAGTTCTCATGAATCACTTGAATCGCCAGCTCTCCACGGCCGTTTATATTGCGGATATCAGTGCCGCGAATACGATCCTGGGATATATTGAATTTGTTGACGAGGATCTCAATACCCTGCGTTATGAGGTGTCCGATGGATATGTGTACTATGGCCCCATTGGAGACCTGAGTCTGCTCGCTGGGCCGGTCAGTCAATTCCAGTTTTCGGGCTATGGGCTCGATGACCTGGATACCACCACCACGGATGCCAACGATATCCGCCTGGTCACGATTGAAGCGATCTTAGACAATCCTTCCGAGGGCCCGGATAAGGCCTTTGAGACCACGGTGTTCTTGTCGATTTATCGTGAATTTGTCGGCTGGTGGAAACTGGACGATGCGGCGGGCACTACCGCTCTCGATAGCAGTGGCTATCGCCGCCATGGCACCTTGGAGAATATGTCAGGTACGGAATGGACCAATGGATTTTGGGATGGTGCTCTCGAATTCGATGGGAGTAACGATTATGTGAGTCTGCCTATCGGAACGCTCATCAGCAATCTGACCGATTGCACCATTGCGACCTGGGTCTATTGGGACGGAAGTTCGGATTGGCAGAGGGTTTGGGATTTCGGATCGAGTGAATCGATCAATATGTTCCTGACCATGAGTAACGGGACAACCCACACGCCAAGATTTGCTATGACCGTATCGGGCTATTGGGATGAGGACCAAACTACAGCGAGTTCTTCGTTGAGCAGTGGATGGCATCATATTGCCGTGACGATCGAAGAGTCGACCTCTGTGATCCATCGTTTGTATATCGATGGAGAGCTGTCGGCTTCGAACACTTCGGCTCGCTACACCCCTAGCGACTTGGGTGAAACAGACAACAATTGGTTGGCCAGATCACAGTACAGTGCAGATCCCTATTATGATGGCCGATTGGATGATGTCAGAATCTATCGAACAGCGTTAGATGCCGATGCCATTGCCGCTCTTTCCGCGGTCCCCACATTTGTCGATTTTACTGAAGCGAAGGTTGCGACCGAGGATACCTCCATTACCATAACCACTCCCTCAACGGATGAGGATGATTTATTGGTTGCTGCCGTGGCCACGGATGGAGACACATCGTCTACGTTAAGTGCACCCAGTGGCGAAGGATGGACTCAGGTCAGTGTGCAGGCCTATGACAGTGAGGTGACCCTGGGCGTGTGGTGGAAACTGGCCGATGCCAGTGAATCCGCAAGTCATACGTTTACCTGGAGCGGAAGTGAACAGGCCTATGGGTGGATCATGCATTTTACGGGCAATAGTACCAGCGATCCGATCAATGACTGGTGGGGAACCGGGGGCACCAGTGCCACCCCAACCAGTCCCTCGGTGACGACCACGAACCAACATTGTTTGATTGTCAGACTGGGGGGCTTCGATGGCAGTGATATCACGGAGAATGATACGGGGATCTGGGGCTATGATGACATCACCATGGATGCCAGTAACAGCGGGGGGAGCGGAGATGTAACCACCGACCTGGTGGCTCAATGGACGTTGGATGATGGTAGTGGAACAACGGCCACGGATTCTGTGGGAAGTTACGATGGCTCCTTGACCAATATGGATGGCAGCAGTGATTGGGTCACTGGACATATTAGTGGGGCTTTGGACTTTGATGGCACAAACGATTATGTGAGTCTGCCCATCGGCAGTCTCATTCGAAATCTAAGGGATAGTAGTGTTGCGGTTTGGGTCAATTGGCAAGGCAGTGATGACTGGGAACGGATCTGGGACTTTGGTTCTAGTGAAACCGTTAATATGTTTCTGACCGTTAGTGAAGATGAAAACGGTAGTCATGCCCCCAGGTTTGCCATTACCGTGAGCGGTAGTGGTAGTAGCAATGAGGATCAAACAACGTCACCCTCGACATTATCGAGTGGGTGGCATCATTTGGTTGTGACTATCAATGAATCCAGTGGCGGCGGTGGTGGTGGCCGTGGAGGTTGGGGTGGTGGCAGTGGTACCACCGTTACCCATGAACTCTATGTGGATGGTTCTTTGGTGGCAACCAATAGTTCAGGAAGGTACTGCCCCGAAGATCTAGGCACAACCTCCAACAATTACCTAGGACGATCTCAATACACGTGGGATCCCTATTTCGATGGGCAACTCGATGATTTACGAATCTATGATGATGATTTAACGTCGTCAGAGGTGTCTCAGCTCTACAACTGGACCGACAATGACGGGGAGGTTTCAGGTGGAGCGGCCTATCAAACGCAAACCCAAAGCGGCAGCAGTGGTACCGAGAACTTCAGCCTAACCGCATCCCAAGAGTCTCGCACACTTACGATCGCTATTGCACCTCAGTAAACTTCCGTTTATTGGATTGACAGGCTCCCCATTGGGATCTGTTGATACCCAATCACTCCTGAGAACTTTACGGATCTTTGTTACAGAGATAATGTCCCTGAATAAATCTGACGATAGGAGTTTTATCAGATATGGGGGTGGTCTTTGACCACAAAGACATGTAACCGCAATTAACCGTTATCCAGGTCATGATGAAGTTCATGAAATTGAAAACAACACTGTTGATTAAAATCGGCATTTTAGGGGTCGGTTTGTTAATGTGCTCCTTATTATGGGCCCAAGAGCAGGATGTCCTCTCCCCTCAATTGATTGTGCATTCAGAGGTTCATCAGGAGGCTCTAAGCCCAACTGATGTTTGCAATATCTTCCTAGGACGTAAAACCACGTGGAAGGATCGTTCTCCCATTATATTGGCCATCCTTAAAGAAGGTCCGGTTCATCAAGCCTTTTTACGGACCTATGTCAAGAAGAGTCCGGCTCAATTTAATACCTACTGGAGACGTAAAATTTTCACCGGACAGGGGAGTATGCCCAAGGCCTTTGACACGGAATCCAAGCTCATGAATTATGTCGCTCAAACCAAAGGAGCGGTGGGTTATGTGAATGGGAAAATGGTGCTCCAGGATGTCAAGGTGCTCAAGATTAAACAGGGTGACAGTGAAGCCCAATGATGGGGACTCTTAAGCGGATTAAGAAAATGATGGATGTAAAACGAAAGCTACTTGTTCTGACCATGATCATCGCAATGGCACTTTTCACTGAGGCCAATGCTGCATCCGATATGGATCCGAATACGCACGCCCTTATATTGGAGCAGAGTGCCAGAATCGATCGACTTGAGTCCACCATCCAGCAGATGCGGGACATGGAGCTGTCTCAAGAATCCGAAACTGATCCCTATGGTAAAATCGATATCCATGGCTTTATTTCACAAGGTTATCTCAAGAGTGATGGGGTGAATTTGATTCCACGGGCCAAGGATGGAACCTTTGAATTGAATGAGATTGGTCTTAATTTTACCAGTCAGTTAAATTCTAAATTGTGGTGTGGCATACAATTGCTGTCTCGAGATTTCGGCCAGACGGACAATAACAAAGTCAAGCTTGATTGGGCCGTCATCGATTACCGTTGGCGCGATGCCTTGGGATTTCGTGCGGGGCGGATGAAGATGCCCACGGGATTGTATACCGATACGCGGGATATCGATGCCTTACGGACCTCGATCCTACTGCCCATCAATAACATTTATCATGAAAATTGGCGAGAGGTCTTTGGATACGTCAATGGCGTGGGGATTCATGGTGACATCATGACGGAATCCTGGGGCGTTTTGTCATACCAAGGGCAATACGGTTACACCTATTTCGATTCTAGCGATGGGGCTACATCGCAATTGGCTCAGTCCACGACGCTCTTCGGAGCTTTTCAGGAGATGAACAGTGATTATGTCGTGTTTGGGCGATTGGATTGGTATCCGGATTGGATAGAGGGGCTCAGGCTGGGAACGTCCTATGGAGAGTTTCAATACAATCATAAATATACGGTTACCGCAGGTAGTTATCCCACGTATATTGGCTATGTCGTAGGAGATACCTTTACCTGGTCGTTCAATAACTTGAGGATCAAGACATTGGGTGCCGAATACTCGATCGGAGATTGGGTTTTCACCGGCGAGTGGATGACCACAGAGATCGCCTCCGAAATTCCCAACATCCATATGCGTAACCGATGGGCTGGCGTACAATATCGTATCAATGATCGTCTGCAAGCAGGAGCCTATCACTCTGACAGCTACACCGTTGGAAGCGATCGTTCCGCCCCGGCTAATCTGACGCAAGATACGGCCGTATCTCTACGTATAGATTTCAATGATCATTGGCTTCTCAAGGGGGAAGTTCACTATGTTTACGGCACCAAAGATATGAATTCAGCCTACAATCCCGGAGGTTATGAAGATACTGCATGTTGGATGTGGTTACTTAAGACGACGGTTTGGTTTTAGCTCCTCTAAGGGTAGAGCTAGGTAAGGTCTTAATCATGAGGACAGTGTCCGATGGGGTATATCACGATTACCAAGAAAATTTGGCTCAGTAACACGGTGTTGATTTTAGGTTTTTTGGCAACCCTGTGGGTGGGGTTTGTCCTTGGGATGAAAAATGAATCTCAGTTGCAGGCGGCCGGTCAGACCGTGTTTCCAGCGGCCATGAAAAGTGCTCATGCATTGAACGCCTTTCGAGAGCAGATGCGTTTCTATCAAGATGCAGTGCTCATGGGTGAGACAGAACTGTTACAGGCTGCCCAGAACAAGGCTGAGGTTTGTCAAGATGTCCTGAGAGAGATCGAGGCTTTGCGTGACCTGTTGCCTCTACAACGAGAGCGTATTTCGGAACTCGTGAAAAGACATCGGGATTTTACGAAGCAGGCGGCAGGTGTTTATTCCCTTTTAAGTACCGAGGGAGACAACCTAGCCCTTCAACCTCAAGTCGAAGAGGATGTTCGGTTTCTTAGTGAAATGAGTACACAGGTCGAAGCCGATCTTCAAGTTTCTGTAGATCGCTTTAGTGATCTGCTCACCCAGAAGTTTGAAAGGCTCAGTCAGAGTAGCTATCGGCAGAGGTATGGCAATCTATGGGTGTTTGTTACGGTATTGACCGTGGCAGTAGGATTGATGACGCTGATGTTAAATCGTTACGTCACCGGCCCCATCAAGAAAACTGTGGATGTGATTCAAGTCGTAGCCAATGGTGATTTAACCCACGCCTTGGATAGTCAGGGAGGCGATGAGATCAGTCTGCTGGGTGGACATTTTAATACGATGGTGGATCATCTCAAGCGAGTCTTAGGGAAAATTCAAGACGTTGCCAGTGAGATACAGGGCAGCGGTAAGGCGGTTTTGGTCAGTAGTGAAAGCCAGTCTGCCAGTGTTGCCAACCAGTCCTCGGCCATTACCCAAGTCACTGCGGCCAGTGGTGAGCTAGCGTCCACCAGTGAACATATGGGAGCCAATATCAATGCCATTTCACAAAAGGCGGATCATGTCTCGCAAGGCATGATGCACATCAAGGAATCGACGGACAACACCAATCATCTGCTGGTTTCACTCAATGAAAAGTCCAAGCAGATCGGCCATATTATCGAAATTATCGATGACGTGGCCGAACAAACCAATCTACTGGCCGTGAATGCCTCAATCGAGGCGGCTCGGGCCGGGGAACATGGACGGGGGTTTGCCGTGGTTGCCGACCAAATCACTAAGTTGGCGGATTCCACCACCAGATCCACGCGTGATATTACCAGCTTAATTGAGTTGATCCAGCATGAGATGTCCGGGGCAATCCTGGCCATGAGTGACAGCCTGGAACGGGTCGAGCAGGAGATCCAATTGGCCCAGCAAGCAGCCATAGAGTCCAAGGAAGTGGCCGCTGGTGTTACGGAACAGATCAGTAACTCCAAGGTGATCGCCGAAGCCATGAAGGCCATAGACCAAGCCATGCGCAAGATTTCCGACGATGCACGGGAATCCAGCACCGCCGCAGGCCAACTCAATCAATTGGCTCGTTCGTTGGAAGATACGGTCGGTGAATTCGTCATTAGCCGAGCATCGTAAGGAGACGTTTGAAGGTTCCCATTCAAACGGTGGCGTTTACACCTCTGCTACAACTGCTTTGACCGCCTCCAAAGAGACATTAAGTTCTTGCTGCTCTTGTTGAGTCAATTGGATTTCCAAGACCTTTTCGACTCCATTGGCTCCAATGACGGCAGGAACCCCCATATAGTAGCCTGAAATACCGTATTCACCTTGAAGATAAGCCGCGACGGGGAGGGCACGCCGCTTGTCTTTGAGGTAGGAGTCCATCATGGCAAAGGCACTGGCTGCCGGACTGACAAAGGCACTGCCGTTGCCCAGCAGTCCCACGATCTCACCTCCGGCCTTACGCGTGCGTTCGACAATGGCATCGATCTTGTCCTGACCCATTAATTCGGTCAAGGGAACTCCGCCAACCGTACAGGTGCGAATTAGGGGCACCATGGTGTCACCATGGCCTCCCAGCACCATACCGGAGACATCTTCGACCGAAACATTGAGTTCTTGGGCAATGAAGGCCTTGAAGCGGGCCGAATCCAACACCCCGGCCATCCCGACCACTTTGGCGTGGGGCAAGCCGCTGGCTTGCTGGAAGGTGTAGACCATGGCATCCAGGGGGTTGGTGATGATGATGCAGAAGGCATTGGGGCAGGTTTTGCCGATGTTTTGTCCCACCTCTTTAATGATGGCCACGTTGGTTTTGAGCAAGTCGTCACGTGACATCCCCGGTTTGCGGGGCAGTCCGGCGGTAACGATCACGACATCGGCTCCGGCCACATCTCGATAGTCACTGGTTCCTTGGAGTCGTAGGTCGCTGCCGAAAACGGGGGAGCCTTCCAGGATGTCCAAGGCCTTGCCCTGAGCCATGCCTAGGCTGTTGGGGATTTCGTAGATCACCACGTCGCCCAGTTGGCGTTCTGCGATCAACAGGGCCAGGATGCCCCCAATTTGTCCTCCACCGATGAGTGCGATCTTTTTACGTGCCATGGATTCTTCCTTATTGTTGATTCTGATTATTGAACGGGGCATTATAGCTCGGTCGTTTATGGGGCACAACCTGAAAGTCCAAACCGGGCAGTGTTGGGGGGAATCCCACAGGTCTGAAGGGTTATTCTTTACAGGGGGGACATTTGGACTATACTGACGCCTTTGTATGGAGTTGTCGATTTGCTAGAAAAATTCAGTTACCCCGGATTGGACTCTCGTCAATGCGATCGATTCGAGCAATGGGCCTTGTTGCTAGAAAAGGCCAATCGCGTTGTGAATCTCACGCGCATTACCGCACCCCAGGAGGTCTACCTACGCCATTTCGCCGATTCGTTGCAATTGTTGTCTCTATTGGACCGGGTCAATCAGCCTAAAACCTTGATCGACATCGGGAGTGGCGCGGGATTACCGGGCTTGGCGCTTGCCATTGCACGACCGGATTGGCAGGTGCTCAGTGTGGAGGCCACCGAAAAGAAGGTCAGGTTTCAACAAGAGGTGATCGATGGCTTGGGATTGACCAATGCTAAGGCGATCAAGGGGCGGGCCGAGGATTTGGCCCATGATCCCACCTATCGAGAGCAATTCTCCGTGGTCACGGCCCGTGCAGTGGCGGATCTGCGGGTGTTGATGGAACTCTGTGTGCCTTTGATTCGCACTGAAGGCCTGTTGTTGGCGATGAAAGGTTCGAACGCTCAGCAGGAAATCCTACAGGCATCCTCGGCGCTGGATGTGCTGGGCTGTTCCCTGCAGCCAGGGGTCTCCTACCGCACGGGTGACTTGGCCGGGCGCTTGCAACTGTCCCTCCCCGAGGAGTCGATTGATTTTCATGTGGTGGTTCTGCAAAAAGAGCGAGGGACGCCTGGTTCCTTTCCCCGTCGATATAATATGATCAAGAAACAGCCCCTCTAATCAGAAGGTATTTCTTGATCGTCGGTGATGACCATCTTGTACTGTTTTGAATGGAGTCTGTATGAAGGTCAACTTGATTGTGATGACTTTGGTCGTCTTGGCGAGCTTGATTCAATTAGCGCTCGGAGCCCAATGGGAAGGACTGCCGGATGAGCCCAGGGCCTTTGCCCCTGTATTGGCCGATCCACGTGAGGCCGTAAATCGTCTGGCCTATTTGCGCGATAGTCAGCCCTATGCGGAATTGGGCCTGGGTGGGGATATCGGATTGGTGGCCGCGAGCTTTGAAAATGATGATCGGTTAACGCTTTCCGGGCGACTTCTCGCGGTTTCACGCTTTGAGTCGGGGTCCGGGGCATTCGATTTGTTGAATACCGATTATTTCATCGGTGCAGCCTTGGGATATCAACACCACCAGACGGGGATGGAATTGAGTCTGCTGCATCAGAGTTCTCATCTAGGGGATGAAATGATGTACCCTCCGGCTCGACGCAACATGATTCGTTATCATTACGAGGCCTTACGTCTACTGGTTGATCATCCCTTAGGACCGCTGAGGCTCTATGCGGGCGGGGCTGTCAGAATTCAGAGTGAACCGGAATCCTTGCAAGGGCATTGGGGCCTGCAAGTCGGGGCTGAGTGGACTGGGGAATTGTTCCGTAAAGTACCTTATTACCTGGCCATTGATGCCCAATGGCGTGAACTCGAGGAATGGGAGCAGGATCTCAATATGCAAGCGGGATTGTTTCTGGGGGGCCAAAAGGGTGGAAAGCACCGTAAAAGGCTATTTGTGGAGATACACGACGGCTTAAGCACTATGGGGCAGTTCTATCAAGAACCTGAAGACTATACTGTACTAGGGTTTGCCATGGATTGGTAGGGGGATTGGGGATGATACGAGCCTGTTCGTTGACAGGATAATGTCAATCCGATAAGATAGTCGTTGGAGTTAATGTTCTAGAGCAAAAAGGATATAAGATGGCAAGACCAAGAACCGTTGGGCCTACTGAAAAAGAACTGCGAATTTTGAAGATTCTATGGGATTGTGGCCCCTGTACTGTTCGTCAGGTTCACGAGCATTTCGATGGGAGTACGGGCTATACCACGACCTTGAAGCTCATGCAGATCATGGCGGAAAAGGGACTGGTTTGGCGTGATGAGAGTTCTAAGACTCACATCTATCATCCCAAGGATCAACAGGAGGCCATTCAGACTCAGATCCTGGGTAATGTGCTCAAACACGTCTTCTCGGGATCAACGGAAAAGATGGTCTTGCATGCCCTTTCGACACAAATAGTTTCGAATGGCGAGTTAGAACGGATTAAAGAGTTCATTAAGGATTATGAAACCCGCAATCAATGATGGTTAGGGCCATGCAGCGATGCCTGACGTTTTAGTTGAAAAACTGGGATGGATCCTGCTTCATTCACTTTGGCAGGGGGTACTCATTGGCCTGCTGACTGCGGCAGGGTTATACCTCCTACGTCATCTATGTGCCAATATCCGCTATATCGTCGCTTTTACCGCTCTGATTCTAATGCTTGTGATTCCCGTCCTTACGGTCTGTTGTGGTAACAACAATACAACCCTGGGATTGGATTCGATGCAGATTCGAGCTTCCCAACAGTCAGCCCCTATCGAACATGATCGAGACCACCGTTCCGCGGGTAAATTTCGTCAGGCGGCTCGTCCGGAGAGTCGGATGGAGCTTTGGATCAGGCGTTTGGATAGGAGCCTGCCGGTCATCACAGGGTGTTGGGCCGTGGGTCTGATGTTGGTTTCCCTCTGGCATGGGGTGGGGTATTGGCGTGTACGCCGTTGGATTCGTCAGGGGACGTTCGAATTAGATGTTTATCGCAGGGGGCAATTCCAGGTCTTGTTGCAGCGAGCCGGGATTCGTCAAATCGTTCGCATCATGCAAACGCATTGCCTAGACGTCCCTGCAGTCGTGGGAGCCATTAAACCCGTGGTCTTGATCCCCGCTTCACTGTTAACGGGTATGGATCGAGAGGCCCTAGAGGCCATTGTACTCCATGAGATGATCCATATTCGCCGTTACGATTATCTCATGAATATTGTGCAGACCGTTATTGAGACGCTGATGTTCTATCACCCCATGATTTGGTGGCTGTCTGGTACGATCCGCCAGGAACGTGAGCATTGCTGTGATGATGTGGCCGTTCGTATCCTGGGTGACGAGGTGGTCTATGTCAAGTCTCTGGTTCATTTAGAGGAGATGCGGCATCGGATTCGTATGGCGGTTGCTGCTGATGGGGGTGATTTGTTTCATCGCATCCGTCGGCTAATGGCCGGCAGTGCCAGTCGTATCGTTTTTCAACGGGCCAACCCCGTGGTCTTTACCCTGTTGTGTTTTCTTAGCTTGGCGATATTTGTTCAGCCGGTTTTCGCCCACCGGGCATGGGTAGGCCAATTGCTCTTTGGCCGCAAGGAACTGCCTGTGCACTTGGAATTGGGATTGGCTGCCCGCTATCCTATGGATGGGTCGGCTGAGGATATTAGCGGTCATGACAATCATGGCCGTATTGATGGAGAGGCGAAAGGAACCATGGATCGCTTTGGTCAGGCCAATGGAGCGATGGCCTTTGACGGTATTGACGATCAGATACGAGTCGCGGCCAGTGATTCTTTGAATATCGCCGGTTCACTGACGGTGAGCTGTTGGGTCAAACCCATGGATAAAACGTACTATCAAGCCTGGGTTTCCAAGGCTAATGACGAAGACGCCCATTCGCAGTGGCGTATTGGCTGCGGTCAATTTTACGATTTTGAGTGGGGCTTTACACAATACACCCAACTCGATCAGGGCAGCAGTAATTACCAGGATTTCTGGGTGACTGGGTGTAACATTCAAACGGGGATCTGGACCCATGTGGTGGCCACCGTGGATCAGGAACAAGGTCTGTGTCACCTCTACGTCAATGGGCGTCAGGTCGCTACCTTTGAAGGAGTTTCTCCCTTTACCCTCTCCAATGACCCCCTCTATATCGGATTTCAACTGGATAACCATTGCTATTTCAGTGGAGATCTTGACGACCTAAGAATATATAGTCGAGTCCTGAATCCTCGTGAGATCTGGACCCTATGCCACGAAGCCTCACGGTAAGGTTTGTCCATTTCCAATACAGGAACGATGCATCAATTCCTCACTTCAAGATCGTCTAATGTTCTCTGGCTTATAAGACCTACAGGTCTTTTTTGAGGGGTTATTTTTCAAGACAAATAGTCAAAAAAACAGGTTTTAGGGACTGTTTCTATCTCTTAGTGGAGCATGTACAAATGTGCAAAAGATATGGACAAATACCCCTAACTTGTAGATGTTATAGCTTGGGATGTTTGTGCGGCTAATTAGAAAATAATCTGAGAGTAAAGAAAAAATAGGGCAACTGTGCATAATTGTAGTTCCTGGGTTGATATTTTGCACAGGCCAGCAATGGTATTTATAACCTGTTGTTTACTGTGTAGTTAGGTGCTATATTTAATAAATGGTTTAAAGCTTACATGATGAAGTATGATCAACAACAGGTGATGATGAGTCGCGGGCAGGGTGCCCCTTTTCGATCCCTCAAAATTTACCAAAGCAGTTGGATAAAAAGGGCGAGAAAAGGATTACCCCAGACCGCATGAATAACAGAAATATAACACGCAATTATGGAGGTATGTGCAATGGGTAGTAGATGTCGATACTTTTGGACACTGAGTGCTTGTGTGCTTGTGCTGAGCACCTGTGCATTGGCTGGTGAGGATGTCTTTTTAGACGAATTTGATGTAGCCTTTGATTTTGTGGCAGAAGGCGGAGTTGGTAATTCCGGTTGGGATGGGCTGATCGGTCTCGGTTCAGGCGAAACTGCCGAGGCCATCAATGCCAACATTGATGAAGAGGGTATGCTATATTTGTCTTCTGAAGGGGCCAATTGGGATAATTTCGATGAGTATGGCCCCTTTTTGTATAAACTGGTCGATGGGGATTTTAAAGCCACGACCTATATTGGTGACTTCCCCGGTTTAGTGAATGAGGATGATAGGACGGAGCATGCTGACTGTTTTATTATGGCGCGTGATCCCGAAGGCGATGAAGATTCTGAGAATTTTGAAACCGTCAATTATTTCCCGACTTGGATTGGTGTTTGGGGACGTGACATGGTCGATAGTGTTGAGACTGAATGGGGATCTACCGGGGATGGCTTTGACTGTGCCCGCTACATTCAGTTGGAGCGTATCGGCGATGAGTTTCACTTCCGTTATAGCGATGATGGTGTAACCTGGAGCGAAGTGAGTGGTTCTCCTAAGACTCGTGAAGATCTGCCCAGTATTCTACAGGTGGGTGTGGGCCAATGTACCTATAGTACAGCCTTGGGCTATGCAGCCTTTGAGTATGTTGAGATTGAAGGTGTGGTCGATGACAAGAGGCCTTACGCTCCCAATGTTAATAATGATACAGATGCCGATCGTGATACCAGTCTGACCTGGAAGATGGGCAAATACGGCGACTATGACAACCTTTATTTCGGTCAAGACAGTGACGCGGTCACCAATGGTGATGCTAGCGTCCTGGTGGCCGAGGGCCTGACGGGTAAGGACTTGGAGTACATTCCTACCGAAGAACTCGAGTATGGGACCACCTACTATTGGCGTGCCGAAGACATTAACCAGACTACGCCCGAGGTTATTAGCGGTAAGCTCTGGAGCTTCACCACTGAGCCTTATGTCTATTTGGTTGAGGACGTCACGGCCACGGCTTCGACGGGCAATCCCGCAGTGACTGTGAATGGCGCTGGTTTGAAGAATGGCCTGCATTCGACGGCTGAAGAAGGGATTTGGAGTACTTTTATAGCGGATAACGCTTGGCTTGAATATGATCTCAACGAGCCGGTTATCTTGAGCGAAATGAAGGTATGGAACGGCAACACGGCCTGGGAAGGTATTCTCAAAATGGGTATTAACGAGGTTCGTGTAGAGTACTCCCTGGATGGTGAAACATGGACCGTGGCTGAGGGTATCACGAATTTCGTCCAAGGTCCTGGGGCTGCCGGTTATGCCTGTAACAATGTGATTGATATGGGTAATGTTGAGGCCCAGTATGTTCGGATTATTCCTCTAAGCAACTTTGGCGTCAATGCCGGTTACTCCCTCAGTGAAGTTCAGTTCTACAGTCTACCGATCGTGGCTCGCAAGCCCAGCCCGGAGGATACTTATGAGTCAACCGAGAGTGATGAGTTGGCTATCGAGCTAGTCTGGCGTACCGGTCGGACCGCTGTGTCACAACAGCTCTACCTGGGTACCGACGCCAATGCCGTTGCCGAAGGCACCTCCGATATGGTGGAGCAGACCTCTCGTCGTTATCAACCCGAAGATCTCGCCTACGATCAGACCTACTATTGGAAGGTTGATCAAGTCACCGCCGATGGAGTTGTCGAAGGCCCCGTCTGGTCCTGGTCAACGCCTCCTTATCTCCTGGTGGACGATTTCGAAGACTATGGTGATACCAAGAACGAAGTGTATTACACCTGGATCGATGGTTACGATGACGATGATAATGGCTCTCTGGTCGGTTACGATGATGAAACGATCATGGAAGAAACCCTGGTCTACAACGGTAAAAAGTCTATGCCCTATGAATATGGCTATGATGGTGCCACGGTGAGTGAGGCCACCATTGACCTCGGTTCTCAAGACTGGACCAAGGGCGATCTCACGACCCTGGTCTTCTTCGTCCGTGGTGATCAGGAAAATGAAGCCGGTGACCTGTATGTCAAGATCAACAATTCGAAGGTTCCTTGTACGGCCAATCTGACGGTAGCCCTGTGGACCCAGGTTAATGTGGATCTGGAGGCTTCAGGTGCGAACCTCTCCAAGGTCCAATCCCTGACGATTGGAGTCGAAGGTGGCGAAGGCGTTATGCTGGTCGATACCATTCGTCTGTATCGCGAAGCCGATGAACCGGTGCCTCCTGTTCCGCCCAGTACGGATGGTCTGGTGGCTACCTACAGTTTCGAGCAAGACTTGACCGATTCATTCGGAAACAACGATGCCAATTCCGCCAGCACACCGTTCTATAATAGCAAGGGTGTTGAAGGCTATGCCTTGGATTTCGATGGTGTCTTTTCTGCCGGAATCCCTCTGGCTTCGAAGATCGCTGGAATGACCGATTGTACCTTCTCGATTTGGGTCAGCATTGATCCCGATACCGATGGTGCTTGGATGCGTGCCTTTGATGTGGGAACGAGTACGACGAGCTATCTGTACCTTTGTCCTCGCATTGGATCAAATGGTGAAGTCCGTGCTTGTATCATGCCTGAGGGCGAAGCTGAGACCTTGGTCGATAGTAGTGGTGTTTTGATCGACGGTTGGCATCATTTGGCCATGACCTTTGGCGATGGTGTCTTTACCCTCTATGTAGATGGTATGGCTACCAGTGTCGAAACAGAGCTTACTCCGACAGATCTAGGTTCTCCAGATCACTGTTATATCGGCCAATCTCCCTTCTCGGGTGATGACTACTACGTTGGCCTCATGGATGAATTTAATATCTATGAACGCTGCTTGAGTGCGGGTGAGATTCGCTATCTTGCAGGCGATCGTCCGTAAGTCATTGCTTTCCGATGTGATTTCAAGGCCTGTGTCGTCAGACACAGGCCTTTTTTGTTGTAGAAACTGTGATTTTATCCCGGATAGAGGGTTGCAATCAGGAAAAAGACCAGTATACTGTGTTATTTCATCTAGTTTTGAAAAGATAGATTGAGCATAGGGCTGCCAGCCAGAGCCGTGCGGCCGGATATAAGGAGCTTGTTGGATGTCTAGAGTATGCCATTTTACGGGTAAGCGGACCACTGCGGGACGCAGTATTTCTCGCCGCGGTAAGGCCAAGAAGCATGGTGGTGTCGGTAAGAAGGTCACCGGGATCAGCAAGCGTAAATTCAAACCCAACATCCAGAAGGTTCGTGCGATTGTGGATGGAAAGGTCTGTCGTATCAAGGTTTCGGCCAAGGCCATTCGTATGGGCCTGGTGGTTAAGCCTCCCAAGCGGAACTATAAGCCTGCCGCACAGGCAGCCAGCTAAGGGATAGCCCCTTACCATGCAACGATATTGACAAGGCGAGGCCCCTAGGAGCCTCGCCTTTTTTTTGGGGAATGAAACCATGCAGCAACAGATTGATGAGGCCCAGGTTCGTAAGGTCGCCAAGCTGGCTCGCCTGGAACTGAACGATCAGGAAGTTCAGGAGTTCACCGGCCAATTGGGGGCGATTCTGGATTATGTCCATAAGATGGATGAGCTGGATACCACAGAGGTCGAACCCTTGGCTCACTGCTTGCCCCTGAGTAATCGGCTACGTGAAGACGAAAAGCGGCCATCACTGGGTGCAGATAAGGCCCTGGCTAATGCCCCGGATCGAGATGGGGATTTTTTCAAGGTGCCTAAGATTCTGGATGACAACTCAGGAGCTTAAGAGAAAGGGATTGCTGCTCATGGATAATAGCATGTTACAGTTGAGTTGTCAGGATATGCGGCAAAAGATCGCCGCTGGCGAAATCCGCAGCAGGGATTTAGTCGCTGCGACATTGGACGCCATTGAACGGGTGGACGGAAGCCTGGGGGCCTATTTGCAGACCTTTGGGCCACAAGCCCTGCAACAGGCCGAGGCCGTGGATCAACAGGTAGCCCAGGGCAAGCCCCTGGGCTTGCTGGCCGGGGTGCCGGTGGCCATCAAGGATAATATGTGCACGACCTTTGGAGCCACAACCTGTAGCTCCAAAATCCTGGAAAATTTCCACGCTCCGTACAACGCCACGGTGGTCGATAAACTCCAAGCGGCTGGGGCCATCATCGTCGGTAAAACCAACCTGGACGAGTTCGCCATGGGATCCAGTACCGAGAATTCGGCCCTGCAACAGACACGTAATCCCTGGGATACCGAACGTGTGCCTGGTGGCAGTAGTGGCGGTTCTGCTGTGGCCACGGCGGCCCGGCTTTGTGGAGCGGCCCTGGGATCGGATACCGGAGGATCGATTCGTCAACCTGCCAGCCTTTGTGGCGTGGTTGGGCTCAAGCCTACCTATGGTCGGGTCTCACGCTATGGTCTGGTGGCCTATGGCTCGAGTTTGGACCAGATTGGGCCCTTTACCCGTGATATCACGGACTGTGCCTTGATGTTGCAGGCCATTGCTGACTATGATACGCTCGACAGCACTAGCGTTCCCCTGGATCAGGCCCCTGTGCCTGACTATCTCGCAGGCTTGAATCAATCGGTCGAGGGGCTGACCATCGGGATTGTCCCTGCAGCCAATGCCGGTGCGGATCCTGCCGTACAACAGGCCCTCAATGAAGCCCTGGACGTGTACCGTAGTCAAGGGGCCAAAATCGTCGAAGTCGAGATGCCTCATCTGGATTACGCCATTGGGGCCTACTATGTAATCGCCACGGCCGAGGCCTCCAGCAATCTGGCCCGTTATGATGGTGTGCATTATGGCCATCGTACTGCCGATCCTAAGGATGTCTTGGAGGTCTATACCAAGAGCCGTGAGGAGGCCTTGGGAGCAGAGGTCAAACGCCGCATCATGCTGGGAACCTACGCCCTCAGTAGTGGGTATTACGACGCCTATTACCTTAAGGCGCTCAAGGTCAGGAATTTGATTCGCAGTGATTTTACCCAGGCCTTTGCCGGCTGCGATTGTCTCATGATGCCGGTTTCACCCACCACGGCCTTTAAAATCGGTGAGAAGGTGGACGATCCCATCCAGATGTATCTGGCGGATATCTACACTATTGCAGTGAACCTGGCCGGTGTGCCGGGCATCAGTATTCCCGGGGGTAGGGATGAGCAGGGCCTGCCCATTGGATTGCAGATCATAACCCCAGCCTTTGCCGAGGACAAACTCCTGCGGATCGCACGTATGTTTGAAGCACAAACGGATTGGCATACCCAAACACCGGGGGTGACAGGATGAGCAACGACCTAGACGTCAAATTGATTGTTGGACTCGAGATTCACGTGCAGCTGGCCACCCAGAGCAAGCTGTTTTGTGGCTGCGCAGTAGAATTTGGCCAACCGGCCAATAGCCGTGTTTGTCCCATTTGCCTGGGGATGCCCGGTGTCTTGCCCGTGATGAATAAGAAGGCCTATGAATATTCCGTACTCGCGGCCTTGGCCCTCAATTGTTCCATCGCTCGCTTTACCAAGTGGGACCGCAAGAGCTACTACTACCCGGACCTGCCCAAGAATTTTCAGACCAGTCAGTATGACCTCCCCTTAGGTGAGAATGGCTACATCGAGATCCAAGACGATCAGGGGGAACTTAAAAAGATCCGGATCATCCGGGCCCATCTGGAAGAGGACGCTGGTAAGAATCTTCATACTGCCGGTCCCTATTCCCAAGTCGATCTCAATCGTACGGGTACACCCCTGTTGGAAATCGTGACCGAGCCGGATATGAACAGTGCCGCAGAGGTCAAGGCCTTAGCCATGGAACTGCAACGCATCATTCGCTCGATTGGTGTCTCCGAGGGGGACATGCAGAAGGGGCACATGCGTTTCGAGCCCAATGTCAATCTCTCGATTACCCGCGGCGACCAGGAATACCGTACACCGATCACCGAAATCAAGAATCTCAACAGCTTCAAGGTCCTGGAAAAGAGTGTGGCCTATGAATTGGAGCGTCAAGTTGAGGAGTTTCTAGAGACCGGTAAGACCCTCGTCATGGGCAACAAGAGTACCCGTGGTTGGGACGATCAACGTGAGGTCACGGTCCTGCAACGTGAGAAGGAAGAGGCTCATGACTACCGTTATTTCCCTGAACCGGATCTGTTACCCATTGAGATCAGTGATGCCTGGTTGAATGAGATCAAAGGACAACTGGGTGAACTGCCCCTGAAGAAACAACGCCGCTTTGTCCAGGAATTCGGACTCAGTGATTACGATGCCGGTGTGTTGACGGCGGATCGGGCAACGGCCGATTTCTTCGATCAAGTGGTTCAAGCTGGAGCTGCACCTAAACGGGCCTGTAACCTCATCAGTCAGGTAGGATTAAAGCTGGCTCATGAAAAGGAATGTAATATTACCGATCTAGGTTTATCTGTGAAGGATGTCACAGATTTGGTCGCAATGATTGAAGCTGGTGACGTCAATGCGACGGCTGGTAATACCCTGCTGGAGCAGATGGTCGAGACCGGGACCGCTCCGCGAACATTGGCTGAACAATTAAACCTGATGCAGAAGAGCGATGCCGGAGAACTCGAGCAATTGCTGGATCAAGTTCTCGCCGAGAATACCCAAGCCGTGGCTGATATCAAAGCTGGGGGGAAGAAGTGCAAGAAGGCCCGGGGATTCCTATTGGGACAGGTGATGCAAAAGACCCAGGGGCAGGCCAACCCTAAGATCGTCTCTGAGTTATTGGATCAGAAATTATCCTAACGGGGACCGGAGAGGAATGGTTTAAGAAACATTTCAGTAGGTCAACAAGTCACGCTATGCTATATTGGTGACGCTGCAAGCTTCTGGGTCGAGCGTCATTGAGAGTTCTTACAGCATAGAATTCCAATCTATCTACGTTGTGAATTTTCACTGCGCAGGTTGTAGGTCTCTGACGAGATAGATGTTCTTGGACAAGCCGATTAAGGGCAATGGTGTGGAATATCCCCCCAGTTATGTTGATCCTGAGAGTGTACTGGAGTCACTATCTGAGGGAATTCTCCTTATTAGCCCAGAGGGATGCGTGGTCTATGCCAATCGCTCGGCGCAAGGATTTTTAAAGAGTTCATATGCGGAGACATTGCTTGAGGAGATTATTTCCAGAGGTGAATGTGTTCGAGGCGAGGAGCCCCTATGTCAATTCCGTTTTAGCATGACATGTTCGAAACGGTACCTACAAATCCAACTAAGCCGTTGGCCACAGCAAGGATCGGGTGTCGAGATGCTCTTGTGCCATCTTCGCGATGTCACGGTTGAACGTCATCGTGAAAATTGGGTTCGTCGCCAGCTCAATCGGTTTCAACAATATCTGGATGTTGCCAGTGTCATACTGGTGGCCGTTGACACCGAGGGACGCATTGGATTGGTTAACCTGAAGGGTTGTGAACTGTTGGGATGTCGTGAAGAGGATGTTTTGGCGAAGCAGTGGTTTGATATCTTTGTGCCCCAGGAATATCGCCATTTGGCCAAACGGAGGTTCTTTCATGTCCTAGCTAGACTTGGCAAATTGGCTGGATATACAGAGATGCCTATTGTGACCTTAAAGGGACAGCGTCGATGGATCGCATGGCACCATACCTTCTTACGTAATGGTCAGGGAGAAGTCATTGGGATATTGGGATCGGGGCAGGATGTGACGGAACGACGGAATGCTGAGGCGGCCCTGAAGCAATCGCAAGAGGCCCTATACGCTGAGCGTATTCGGCTCAAGCGATTGGCCTCTAAGCTCACCTTGGTTGAAGAGTGTGAACGTCGTCATATGGCCAGTGTCTTACATGATGATATTGGACAGAGACTCTATCTCGCAGGGCTAAAATTACAACAGTTGCAGACCCGATTCAAGGACCCACAAGATGTACAGGGATTTACAGACCTAAAAAATATAATACAAGAAACCCTTGTAAAAACTCGTTCATTGACCTTTGATCTAAGTTATCCTATATTGTATGAATTGGGGTTTGAAAAAGCGGTGGCTGGATGGTTGCAACGTGAGATCGAAGATAAGTATGCCATTGAAACCGAACTGATCGATGATGGGCAAGAAAAGCCACTGGATGAGGATGTCAAAATATTACTGTTTCGAGATCTCCGTGAGTTGCTGTTTAACACCATCAAGCATGCGATGGCAACACATGTTCGGGTATTGATCAAGCGGGTTGAGCAGACCATACATGTCTCTGTTGAAGATAATGGTTGTGGCTTTGATCCGGAGCAGTGCCTAAGTATTCATAATCATTATGACGGATTTGGCTTGTTTAGTATTCGTCAACGTTTAGAAGATCTAGGGGGGCAAATGAGGGTTGATTCAGCTCCTCAGCAAGGATGTCGAATAACCATCATTGCACCCTTAAGGAATCAGGTATGAGTCATAGCGAGACGATTCGGTTGATGTTGGTAGATGATCATGGCATTACTCGGCAAGGATTACGATCCATGTTGGATGAACTGCCTGATTTACAGGTCGTGGGTGAAGCCGCCAACGGCCGTGAAGCTGTGGCCTGTGCCTTGGAGTGCCAACCGGATATTGTTATCACAGACATCAGTATGCCCATGCTCAATGGAATTGATGCCGCACGTGAAATCGTAAATGCCTGTGGCACGATCAAGGTCATTGCCCTATCCATCCACTCAGACCGTTTGTTTGTCTCGGATATGCTCAAGGCTGGAGCTCGTGGCTATGTCCTTAAGGATTCTCTCTTTGATGAGTTGCTCGATGCAATCCACACCGTCATGCAGGGGGGAATCTATTTGAGTCCCAAAATTGCCGGAGTGGTCGTCTGTGACTATGTCAAGCGGTTGGATTGTCAACCCGATTTGGTCGAATCTCCTCTGGATGCACTCTCGATCCGACAACGTGAGGTATTGCAATTGATATCGGAAGGGTATACCACCAAAGAGATTGCCCATCAACTCTCGATATCCACCAAGGCTGTCGAAGCTTCGCGGCGGAAGATCATGGACAAGCTCGATCGCTATACCATCGCGGAGTTGGTTAAGATGGCCATTGTTGGGGGGCTGACAACGATTGATAGTGAATGAGTTGGGCTGTAGGCTTAAAAGCCTGAAGTGTGGGTTAAACGGAGAGGAAAGAGTAGCCAATGTCTCACTTATATTGAGCAATTCGCTATCCACATCGCCTTGCATATTCGACGATACAATGTATAAGAAAATATCAGGCCGGGGGGCTCACAAAGGGGGGCTTTTGTGAGTGGTCTGAAGTGGCACAACCTGGGGGTAAGCCACAGTAAACTTGGGTACGTTGTCTCGCCGAGGATGTTATATGACGTATCTGCTGTGGTCTTCATCCAATCGACTCACTCCTTTGCTTCTTTCAGCGCAGGTTGTCCAATTTTCCGTTCCGTACCGGCCCGTAAGCGGACGATATTGGAACGGTGTCGCAAGATCACCATGGCTGGAATCAACAGTGACGTCGGCAACAGAGGCCAGAGGGCACTCCAGTGCCAGGCCGGAACCCATTGGATGCCACAGGCTAGAGCCATGGGGAAGGCCAGGGTGGCTACGATCGAGGCCAGAGACACATATTTCCATCGCCATAGCACTGTCCCCCAAATGACAAAGGCCAATACCGCGCAACCCGTATAATAGGGCCAGAGTCCCAAGGCTACACCAAAGCTGGTGGCCACGCCCTTGCCTCCTCGAAAACCGATATAGACCGGAAACACATGTCCCAAGATGGCCAGCAGGGCAACGCCTAACCATAACCAGATGAAGGTCTGATGACTATAGCCG
The DNA here is from genome assembly GCA_963662565.2 of Sedimentisphaerales bacterium. GTDB lineage: Bacteria > Planctomycetota > Phycisphaerae > Sedimentisphaerales > Anaerobacaceae. The sequence goes on from CAXXXG010000040.1 coordinate 80,503, forward strand.
GCATCCATGACCTGAGGCTTTAACCATAACAGGGCGGCGAGCATGGGGCAGCATCCCTTGAGTGTGTCGAGAAAGAAGCAGGCGATCCCCCAGGGACGTCCCAGGGTGCGGGTGACATTGGTGGCCCCGATATTGCCGGAGCCGATCTGCCGGATGTCGATATGGTGTAGGCGGGCGATGAGCAGGCCAAAGGGGATGGCACCGATCAGGTAGGCGCCCAGCCAACAGACAACAAGGGCAATCAACATGACGAGGCTCCTTTCGTATGATTTAGAGATTGGAGAAATACAATTCGTTCCTGGGCCTCATGCCATTGTCGTCTATGGAGTCCCGCAATTGGCATCAGATGGCCTCCCATAGAGATTGAGCTGCGTCACAGACCTGTGCTACGGTGATATCGTTCATGCAGAGATGTTCCTCAGCCGTGCATTGGGGTTTGCCGCAGGGGGCACAAGGAGCCTTACCGACCAATTGAATCTCCTGTCCCCAACCCGTTTGTGTCCAGGCCGGATTATTGGGGCCGAAGAGGGTTATCACCTTTCGACGTAGGGCAATGGCCATGTGACGTGGCCCTGTGTCATTGGCGATAACCAGGTCGGCTCGGCCAATTAGTGCCTTTAGCGGCCCCAAGGCGATGGGACGCTGAGCCAGGTTGATGACAGGGTGTTGGGCCGTCTCTTCAATGACCTGGGCAATCGCTTGTTCTGCCGGATTGGGAGCCACTGAGATCACGACTTGGGCCTGTTTCTCCTGACTGAGCCAGTCCGCGACTTGTGCATATCGTTGGGGGCTCCAGCACTTACTCGGTCCAAAGGCTCCGCCCGGTACCAACACGGCCAAGGGGCGGTTTAAAGATGTCACCTCTGGCAAGGCCGCTTCCAATGCCTCGTTATCCGATTCAGTGACACTCAATTCAGGTAGACGCCGGTGACGTGGGGTATCCAGGGATTCACATAATTTCAAATAATAATCCACCATGGATCCGGGTTGGTAACGGCCATTGGCACTTCGCAAGGGTTTGGGCCCGGCTGTCAATAGCAGTCCACGTCCTTCACGGCGATAGCCGATTCGCTGTGGAATGCCAGCCAGACAACAGGTCAGGGCCGATCCGAAGGAATTTTTAAAGAGGACTACGTTGGAATAGTGCCCGTCACGCAGTTGTCGAACAGCCGCCCATAGGCCGCTACTTGTTTGTATCACATAGTCATCCAGAGCCGGGTGATGAGCCAGCAATTCCTGGTTGACACGATTGCCATAACCGGTGATGCGAGTCTGGGGTAGGGCTTCACGTAGGGCTTGCATGGCCGGGGTACAGAGGATCGCATCGCCCATGGGCGAGGGGAGCCAGATCAAGAGATGATGGATGGCAACGGTGGTCACGATTTTTGGTCCATCAGATAAAAGGTCAGGGCCATGACCTGAAGCACTCCAGCAAATCCCAGGGCATTGGCCACCCCTTGATTCGATCCCCCCGAACTCATCAGAAACCATACGGCAATAACCAGGCAGAGCAGTACCACCATCTGAGCGATCCCCGCGATAAATCGTACATACGAGAATTCGTGAAACATCTCCTGGCGTTGCATGGAACGTAACTGATCGAGGATGGACTTGAGCAGTTCGTCGGTGGAGGGTTCGTTGACCGGAGTCATGGGTGACGGGCGTGCTGGCCTCTTGGAAGGTTTGGCCTGATCTCCCTTGGTTGGGGCCTGTTTTTCTGGGGTGGAGTCGCTCGTCTTTTGAGGTTCAGGTTGTTTATCTTGTGACGGACTCGACTCGCTGGAATTCTCTTTGGGAGCCGGGGAGGTAGAGGTCTCTTGGGCGGGAGTCGTGGTTTCGGGTAAGGCCTTGCCCTGGTGACGTTCCTGCTTGACGATGTTAACGGCCTCACGCAGGTTGACGGCCACGAAGTCGGCCTTGGCACCGGGGTCGTCCTTTTGCGGAACCGGTGTAGTGGCACTGAGCAGAATGGTACGACACCCGGCCTGCTGTCCAGCCCCGATGTCACTGGCTCGATCGCCGATGCACCAGCTCTGCCTGAGGTCGATCTTCATGTCTTTGGAGGCCGCCAGTAGCATGCCGGGATTGGGTTTACGCCAGTCGTGGTCTTGGGCGTACTTTTTGACCTTGCCGTCTTTGTGATAGGGGCAGAAATAGATTCGATCCAGGCTTGCGCCTTTTTGAGCCAGCAGATATTCCAGTCGGTCATGAATCGCACGTAATTTATCTTCAGTGATCATGCCGCGGGCAATGGCGGACTGGTTGGTAACCAGTATCAGCTTGTAACCCAATTGACGTAGGGCCACCATGGCCTCGGCTGCGCCGTCGATCAGCTTGACCTGTTCCGGATCACTGATGTAGCCGGGGTCGTGGATGAGGGTGTCGTCACGATCTAAAAATATGGCCTTGTGTGCCATGGGGGCTCTCCCAATCCTTGAGGCGGTTATGGTTGTGGTGGGCAGAGTTCCATCTCCACCAATTTACAGATGATATGATAGGCCAGCTGATGGGCCTCCTGGCTGCGGGCGGTCTCTGCATGTTCCGCACAGAAGCACAGGTCACTAAGATCTTCCAGGCGGCTGGGGCTACGTCCGGTGAAGGTTACGACCTTGGCTCCACATTGGCGAGCAACCTCGGCGGCCTTGACCACGTTGGGTGAGTTGCCACTGGTGGAGATGCCCCAGAAGATGTCCTTGTCCGTAACCAGGGCCTCGACCTGGCGGGCAAAGACCTCGTCAAATCCCAGGTCATTGCCAATGGCGGTCAGGGCCGAGGTGTCCACGGTCAGGGCCACGGCCGGTAGGGCCCGGCGGTTATAGGCAAAGCGTCCCACGAATTCGGCGGCGATATGTTGGGCGTCGGCAGCCGATCCCCCGTTGCCGCAGATGTAGAGACAGCCTCCTGTTTGCAGGCAATCACAAATGGTCTCTACGAATTGTTCGATGATCCCCAGGTGAGTTTGTTGCAAGGACACGATCAGGTCCAGGTGGTCCTGCCAAACGGTCTCAATTTGACTACGCATCCTTGCTCTCCTTGATTTTTTCGATCACGGCCGTGGAACTGCGACCCTCTAGCAGAGGGGCCAGTACCACACGTCCACCATGGGCCTCAACGATATCCGCACCGATCACACCCTTGTCCTGCCAGTCTTGTCCCTTGATGAGGATATCCGGGATAACCTGGCTGATCAGACGATGGGGATCGGGCTCGTCAAAGATCGTGACATAGTCAATGCATTCGAGCCCGGCCAAGACCTCGGCCCGGTCGTCCTGACCATTGATAGGACGCTCGGGCCCCTTGATGGTTCGCACGGAGGCGTCGCTGTTGAGTCCCAGCACCACCACGTCACCCTGTTCGCGACAGAATTGCAGGTATTGCACGTGGCCGCGATGCAGCACATCAAAGCAGCCGTTGGTAAAGACGATCTTGTGTCCCTGGCTGCGATGCCAGGCGAGTTCGGGCAGCAGGCTCTCGACGTCACGGACCTTGCCTTGCTTGTGTCCGCTTTGTGAAAGAATCTCGTGGACGATCTCCTCGATCGTGACCGTGGCCACGCCAAACTTTTCGACCTCGATGCCACCAGCAATGTTGGACAGCTGCACGGCCGTGACATAATCGCACCCTGCGGCCACGGCCACGGCAAGCATGGCCAGCACCATGTCACCGGCACCGGTGACGTCGTAGACCTTGCGTGGTCGGGTGGCGATGCGTTGTCCCTGGGTGGGGGTTTGCAGGTAGGCCCCGTCCTTATCCAGGGTGATGACGGCGGCCTCCAATTCGAGGTCATTGAGCAATTGTTGACCTGCGCGGGCATAGGCCTTTTCCGAATCCAGTTCAAAGCCCACGGCCAGAGAGGTCTCTTGGCGGTTGGGCGTGACCAGCGAGGCCCCGCGATATTTGGTATAGACCGTGCCGCAGGCCGGGTCGACCAGCACCTTTTTGCCGGCGGTTTGGGCCGCCTCGATCATGGCCTGGCAAAGACCGGGGCTCAACAGTCCCTTGTCGTAGTCCTGGAGGCAGACGACCTCAGCCTCGGCGAGTCGCGTGTGAAAGAGTTCCAGGAGCTGACGATTGAGGGATTTGTCCAGCGGAGTTGTCACCTCTTCGTCCATGCGAAAGAGCTGTTGCTGATGGCGGTGTTGGGCCAGACCCACCAAGCGTGTCTTGGTAATGGTGGGACGATCGACGGCTTCGATGAGGCCTCCTGTATCGGCTCCGGCCTGTTGCAGCAGGTCTATTAGGTTTTGAGCGTTATCATCTTGTCCGACGATCCCCAGGCAGATGGGTTGAGCCCCCAAAGCGGCCACATCCAGGGCTACGGAAGCCGCGCCTCCGCAACTGCGTTTGACGTCCCGCACATTGAGCACCGGGACTGGGGCCTCGGGGCTGATACGGGTGGCATCGCCGTAGATATAGACGTCCAACATGAAGTCACCCACGATCAACACACGCGGCTGGCCCAAGTTGGACACGATATTTACCAATGATTCAGTCATGCCTATCCTTTGGCATCTTAATAGGTAATCTATAAGGGGCAAATTGTACTGGCTAGAGCCTTTTCGATCAACTGTAATAGATCGTCGCGTCCAGCCGTGATCTCGATGGTCACTTCAAGATAGACAATTTGTACCGGCAGTTCAGCCGCAAATTTCGGCAGGGTCAGGGCGTTTTTCTGGGTGGTCACTAGCAGGTCGGCCTGCTGTCTCTGGGCTTGAGCCATGAGATCGTTGAGGTCCTGTTCACTACAGGCGTGGTGGTCGCTGAAACTATGGGTATCGATCACCTCGGCCTTGAGATCGGCAAGGGTGCGGTAAAAGGCCTGGGGATTGCCGATACCGCAGAAGGCCAGGATTTTTCGACCAGCCAGGTTCTCTAAGGGCTGTTCCCGGCCAGCTAGGTCCACGATGCGCTGCGGAACGTGACTGGCCTCTGCCACCACTAGATTGGAGGTGAGTTTGTCAAGGTTATGTCGGATCTCCCAGATCTCCTGGGGGGTGACTTGATCGGCACGGGTCAGCACCACGGCCTGGGCCCGTCTGAGTTCGTTGATCGGTTCCCGGAGTAATCCAGCGGGTAACAGACGGCCGTAGCCATAGGGGCAGGTAGCGTCCATGGCTACGATATTGAGGTGACGACGGAGGCGTCGGTGTTGCAGGCCGTCGTCCATGACCAACCATTGGGCCTCGTGTTGAGAGACTGCGGTTTGAGCACCGGCCACGCGGTCGGGATTGATGACCACTTCAAGGGTGGGGCATTGTTGAGCCAACAGAGCGGGTTCGTCCAGGCCTTGGCTACCGCTACGGTAGCCTCGTGTGAGGATGGCCCCACGTTGATCCGGGCATCGCTCCAACAGTTGCTGGCAGAGCCAGGCCACCAAGGGTGTTTTACCTGTGCCACCGGTGGTCAGATTGCCCACGCAGATGGTGGGCACCGGTGGGAGAAAGGACTTCAGCCAACCTCGTCGATAGGCCAGGTTACGGAGGGAAATAGCCAACTCATAGAACCGTGACAGAACGATCAGGCCGGCCAGCAGCAGCGTGGCTGCCAGATCCCGGCGTTGTCGTGACACAATGTCCCTGAAGGTCTGTTCATTCATGAGAATTTAGTTGACCAACATGTCCTGCATGAGTTTTTGACGGGTGCCCTTATCGGCCAGCATCTCGACCAAGGTCAGGGCGAAGTCCAGGGCCACACCCGGTCCCTGGCCAGTGATGACCTGTTGATCGATGACCACGCGTTCAGTGCTGGCGTTGTTAAGATTATCCCACAGGGCCGGGTAACAGGTGGCGGTAATGCCCTCCAGCAGCCCATGGGCTTGCAGCACAACGGCCGGGGCCGCACATATGGCCGCGATCCAACGACCGGCCTGTTGTTGGGCCTTGAGTAGATCGATCAAGGGGATACAATCGGCCAGATGCTGGGAACCGGGCATGCCGCCTGGCAGGGCGATCATGTCCCACGTCTTCTCCTGGCAATCCGCGATCAAGGCGTCGGCCACGAGGTTGACACCACGACTGGCCTTGATCTGTTGTGAGCCCACGGATGCGACCGTGACCTCTAACTGGGCTCGCCTGAGGGTGTCGATGATACAGACGGCCTCGATTTCTTCGGTGCCGTCAGCAATGGGGACGAGAATCGATTTACTCATGATGGCTCCTGCGTTATGAGTTCATGACACGGGCAATGATCCAAGGGGCGGCCACCATACTCCCGATGACACTGCCCAGATTGGCCAGGGCCACCACCAAAAGAATGCGTATCACGGGATTGGTCCAAAAGCCCTTGACCGTGGCAATGGCCTGGGGTAAATCTTCGAAGTCGTCAACCGTAGGGCGTTTAACCAAGGCCTGGACGATACCTGCGACCCAACCCGCTGCGATCAGGGGATTGAGACTGGTAAAGGGCGCTGCCACAAACGAAGCAATCCAGGTCAAGGGATGGCCAAAGGCGGCCATGGAACCTGCGGCCGACAGGATGCCATTGACCAGGAACCAGATCCACAGATTTTGTTTGGCCTGGTCCAGATCACCACGGGTAAAGCCGTAGATAAAGACCCCGATGATGGCCAGGGGAATCCCCCATTTGAGCAGGGTGGGCCAGAAGGTTTTGGGGGGAATGGTCATGTATTCGGCAATGGGTTCGTCCTGTTGGATGTGTTGGATCATGCCGGGCACGTGACCGGCCCCCACTACGGCCACCACCTTTTTGCCCTTGGCATGGCGGATTTTCTGGGCCAGCACCACGTCACGTTCGTCAATGAGTCGCTTTTTGATCTCCGGTAGTTTTTGCCCGAACTCCTCCATGATGACCTCGAGCTGGTCTTTCTGTTTCATGGTCTCGACCAGGTCACTGTCGATCTCGTCCTGTTCGAACACACCCATGAGTACGTGTCCCAGCAGTTTGAACTTGTGCCACAGACTCAAAAAGCCCCACACGCGTTTGAAGGTGATTTCGATCTCGCGGTCGGCCAGCACCAACTCGACGTCGCGTTCCTTGGCCAGGTTGGCCCCTTCGAGCATCTCGGCACCGGGCTGGACGTCCAATTGCTCGCCCAGTTTGCGATAGAAGCTCGACATGATCAACTGCACCAGCAGCAGGGTGGACTTCTTCTCCTTGAGGATCTTGAAGATGTCCATCTTACGCCAGCTATCCTTTTGGGTGAAGGTTCGATAACGCGAGGCGCACAGTTCGATACAGATCGAGTCGGGCTCGACCTGGTTGACAGTGGCACGCACGTCGTTGACGCTATCTTTGGACACGTGGGCGGTTCCGACCAGGTAAAACTCCCGGTCATCGACCGTTACCTTGGTGACGCTGTCTGGTAATGTTTGCTCACTCATAGTCGCGGTAGTTTACGCCCAAAGCGGGATTTAGTCCAGTCAGGAACGGGTAATCTCGGACAATATACCTGGGGATAGGTCCATGTGCCCCTAACAGGTTGAATAAAATGTGAATTTGTGAAAAAGAGGTTGCAGGTGGGATCGTTGCTTTGTTAAGATTTCGGTATGTCTATCGTAGAAATCGCCAAATTGGCCGGTGTATCCCATACAACCGTCTCGCGGGTAATTAACAATGAGGGCAATGTGAGCCCGGAAACCGCCATCAAGGTGCGGGCCATCATGAAGAAGATGGGCTATGTGCCCAAGCCGCCGGCCCTGCGTCGCGGTCCCCGCCGTAGCCGGGACGTGGGCTTCAAGACCGGTAACATTGCCTTCCTGACCTCCAGTGAAAGCCTGAAGATCCTGGCCAACTCGCCCATCATGACCCATGTGGTCCACGGGATCGAGGAGGCTCTGGCCGGTCACGGCATGAGCATGGTCCAGGGAGCGGTTGGGGCTCAGCGCCCCTTACCGCCCATCGTGGTCAAGGGTGGGGTCGATGGCGTGATTGTCTGGCCCCATTTGGACGGTGTCGCACCCGAGGCCATCGAGGTCCTGCGGGGATACAAGCTGGTCTATGTCATGAGTGGGGCCAGTGAGCGGCTGTCTGGAGACCGTGTGCGTGTCAATCACGCCAGTGTGGGACGTCTGGCAGCCCACTATTTGGCGGAGCGTGGGCATCAACAGGTGGCCTATCTCTCACCTTCATCGTTGGTGTCGCGCATCAATGTCTGCGAACGCTGGTCCGCCTTTGCGGCCTTGTCTGAAGAAAAGAAGATGACCGCACGACAATGCGTGATCGAACAGTCCCACTTCGATTTGATGGAGATCGACCAGGATCGTGATCTCTTGATTGAAAAGGCCCTGGCCGGTTTCTTCAAACAGGGCCAGAAGCCCACGGGTATGTTCGTCACCTGTGACGCCTTATGTGCCAAGCTCTACCCCATTCTCAAGGGCATGGGCTTTACCCCTGGTGATGACCTGGAGATCATCTCCTGCAACAACGAGACCTCACTGTTAGCGGGATTGGAACCTCGCCCAGTCTCTATCGACATTCAACCCGCACAAATTGGCAGGAAGGCTGTCGAACAATTACGATGGCGAATTCTCCATCCCGAAGAAGACAGTCAGATTACCATTGAGGTTCAACCCAAGTTGGCCGAGTGACCATTGCGTTAAGGCTCACTCAAGAGGGAATTGTTTCTGTGTCGATGTTCCTTTGAAGTGAGGGCATTTCATTTGGCATTCACAACAGTGGACACCGTAGTTCTCACCAAAACTCAGGGCGTAGCGATCGATAAATCGTCGCGTGCAGAAGATCCGCATTAGTTTCATCACCCACAACGGCGGTCGCATGGAGTGTTCAATGGCGTGTGACATACACTTCAAGTGGTCGATCTTGCCGTTATCCAAGGCCCCGACCGGACAGGCCTTTTCACAGAGATGACAGTCTTCCGGACACAGATCATCATAGTCGCCGTGGCTATCCTGAGGCCATTCCATCGTGGTCAATAGTCCCCCTAGACGCAAGGTATTGCCACGTTCAGGGTGAATCAATAAGGTGTTCTTGCCGATCTTTCCTAGCCCGGCTTCGGCCGCTGCATGTTTGAGGCTGATCAATCCACACAGGTGATCGCCATTAAACGTCAAAGGGCTGTAGGAAGGGATCGGCAGGGAAGGAAAGCCCGCTTCGCTTAGCAAACTGACGATATGGCAGGCGACTTCATTGGCCTGGCGGTAGTAGGTATGATAGGTATTGACGTAAAAGGAATAGATCCCGTTTCTTGTCGCGGTTGTGTCATAATTAGGGGCCGGAGCGGGTTTGGCGAAGATTAAGATGCTCTTGGCGCCCGGGAGGGCGTCTTGGGGACGAAATCCCTGGGGGGCCTTTAGATTGAGAGTCTCGGCACTCGCCACCGCAACCACTGGAAACTCTCGCATGAACAGATATTTTTTTATTTTAGATATCAACTCACTGCTCATAATCAACGTCCTTCAATTATGATCATGATCAGTTTTCTAAAATATCACCGTCTTCGTCGCAAGACAAACGAAAAATTCACGTTCAGTGAGTCGCTGATTGAGCTCGTGAAACGGTTGTTTTTTAGAGGCTCCCTTTATGAATTCCCATTTTCCTTGCGGATTTGGCTATGTGTTTGTAACTTGTCCGCGAGTAGGAAAGCCAATTCCAGGGATTGTGAGGCGTTGAGACGAGGATCACAGTGGGTATGGTAACGTTGAGATAGATCCTCCTCCGTGACCTTATAACCGCCACCGGTACACTCGGTGACATCCTGCCCGGTCATCTCGATGTGGATGCCCCCGGCATGGGTGCCTTCGGCTTGGTGGATGTCGAAGAACTGCTCGACCTCTGACAGGATATGATTGCATCCCCGCGTCTTATAGCCATTCGAAGAAGTGACGGTATTGCCGTGCATGGGATCACAGGACCAGACCACAGAGCGTCCTTCGGCCTCGATACGTCGGATTAGAGGCGGCAGGTAGTCCTGCACCTTCTCGTGTCCCATACGACTTGTCAGGGTAATCCGTCCGGGCTCATTTGCGGGATTGAGCACGTCGAGCAATGCGATGATCTCGTCTCCGGAAATCGTCGGGCCACATTTAATGCCAATAGGATTATGCACCCCACGCAGAAACTCTACATGGGCATGATCCACCTGGCGGGTCCGATCGCCGATCCAGAGTAGATGGGCCGAGACATCATACCAATCTCCAGTGGTACTGTCACACCGGGTCATGGCCTGTTCATAAGGCAAGAGCAAGGCTTCATGAGAGGTATAGAAATCCACTTTGCTGATCTGCGGGGAGTTTTCCGAGGTAATGCCCGCAGCGGTCATAAAGTCCAGGGTTTGATCCAAACGACCGGCTAAATCTTCATAGCGTTCGGACAGAGGATGCCCCTTGACAAACTCCAGTGTCCACTTGTGTACGCGATGCAGATCCGCATAACCACCATAGGCAAAGGCCCGTACCAGATTCAAGGTGGCCGCCGCTTGATTGTAGGCCTGTACAATGCGCTCTGGATCGCAGCGACGATCCTCGGCGGTAAAGGCCGAGCCATTGATAATGTCACCCTTGTAGCTGGGCAGGGTCACGCCGTCTCGGGTCTCATCCGGTTTGCTGCGTGGCTTGGCGAATTGCCCGGCCAAGCGTCCCACCTTCACCACGGGGATCCGTGCCGCATAGGTCATGACGATCGCCATCTGCAGGATTACGCGAAAGGTATCACGGATATTGAAGGGATGGAATTCCGCAAAGCTCTCGGCACAGTCCCCACCTTGTAAGACAAAGGCCTTGCCGGCTGCTACCTGAGCCAGGGATTGTTTTAACGCCCGAGCCTCTCCGGCAAAGACCAAGGGAGGATAGCAGCGTAAGCGCTCCTCTACGGCCTGCAAGGCGTCTCGATCCTCATAGATCGGCAACTGTTTAATCGGTTTATCACGCCACGATGTCGGGCACCATGAATGTACTTCATTTTGTTCCATTGAGTCATTATAGCGATACGAGGCGGCAAAGGAAGATGTAAATAGCCGATAGGCTTGAGTTTAAGTCGGGTTTGTTGATTTGACCGTTGTTGGCGCGGATAAGCGCAGATTTATGGCAGGGTCGAAGCTACGGCGTATTTGCAGATAAGTCTGCACAAACGATTTCCTTATCATTGCGGGCAAAGACACAACGATTGGCAAAGGCGGGGAAGGACCAACAGACGCCGCCTCTTTGAGAGAGTTGCTCTTGGGTGGGATCGATCAGGTGGCTCCTGCTGATCTCTTCAAGGCCCTGGGGAGAGAGCTTAGTGATCAGCAATTCCCCGCGTTCGTTGAACATCCAGACATGGTCGGCATTCTGTACCATGTGGAGGGTACTCCAGCGGGCCTTGGGAGTTGCGGTCAGGTCCTCCCAAACGCGGTCACCAGAGGCCAAGTCCAGGCATCGAAGCTCTCCGTAGCTATCGACCCCGTAGACGTAGTCGTCAATAATGATGGGTGTACTGATAATCGATTGCAGGGCGTCGGTTTTTCGTTCGGAGGCACCAACCCGATGCCAGATTTTCTCCACACCGACGGTGTCCTCTTTTAAACGCAATAACATCGACCCGTCATAGAAGGAGGTCAGGAAGACATGGTAACCTGAAACCACCGGGGTGGCCACACCAATGGGCATATTTTTAGGAGGAAACGGAACCGTCCAGAAGCTCTCACCGGTCTTGGGATTCAAGCCGTGTACAGCATCGCCGGTCCAGACAATCACCACGGCTTGTCCGGCCTGCTGCACCAAGACGGGCGTGCTGTATTGTCCGCGATCCGACAGGACGCTCCAACGCTCCTGCCCAGTCACCTTATCGAATGCCACTACACAGGCGTCCGGTGAACCGCCGATATGCACCATCACGATGTCATCAACAATCAACGGTGATGCCGAGATGCCCCAAATGGGCATCTTGATTTGATACTCTTGGTTTAGGTCATGTTGCCAGAGAACCTCTCCCTGGATGGCGTCCAAACAGAATAGATGTCCCATCGATCCTAAGGAATAGGTCCGACCCTGGTCAATCCTGACACAGGCCCGTGGTCCGGCATCGTAGCCTACACGTTGATATTCACAGGGATACTCATGCAACCAGAGAGACTCGCCATTGTTTGCATTGAAACACAAGACTCGCTCTGTCTGCTCGGGATCCTGTTGGCGATCCATCACATAGACTCGGCCGTCAGCAACCGTGGGGCCATTGTAGCCCGGCCCAATCGGCATACGCCATTTGATGGGTAACTGGGGTTGGGCAAAAGACGTAACAATTCCCTGCTCAGTCCACATTCCATTGGCTTGAGGCCCACGCCACTGCGGCCAATCCTCGGCGATTCCCCAGGACGTTACCATCGATAATACAAGGAGAAAACTTGCTGAAATCTTCATCATGAAATCCTCATGGATTACAGTATGGCTTATGTATGATTCGTCTTTTAATGTGTAGACCATTTTTATGTACCCGTCAATGTTTAAAATCTAGTTTTACAGTAGGAATAGCTCGGCTCTGTACTACCGTTTCCGATCAGAAGGTTTTTAGTGTTTGTCATCGGATTGATGAAAAGGATCGAATTCCTCCAGCGTCTTCTAGAGACATATTGACCGACCGGCTTGGCAAGGTGTTTTGTCTCGCTGATAGGTGACATATTCAGGAGTAGAACGATGGCTGGTAATGCTGTTAAAGATGTTATTGAAGACATTACGATCAGTATGCAAGATGTTATCGGGAAACAACCTCCCGCACCTACCGATAGCCGTCTGCGTCCACCTTCGGCCCCTAAGGCTCCCGGTATGCCTCCAGAATCCGAATCACGTGAATCACCGGTGAAGAATGAGATCACAGATGTAAAACATAAACGTCTAGTCCAGCACGTGAATGATTTTCATGATTACATACCGGTTTTCGAACGGGCGGGATTTGAAGTCAAACGCTTTTGAAATTGAAGTGGGGATCTCCCCCAAGTTCATTCCACATTTTATGGTTCACAAGCACATCAGTGACGAAGATAAGCGGCGTATACTTGACGAGGTTAAGGGGCAACGTATCTTGACTATGATTTTAGAAGCCCTGTTCAAGGCTAGTTATTTAAGTGAACATGTCAAATTGGGAACATTAGACTTTTTAGGGATGGAGATTCATGTGGGCGCTATTCCCACAGTGCGATTACTGTTTGGACAGGATGTAAAAGAACATTAACAATGTTACGTATTTTATATCCGTTGGTAATCATTGCAGCAGGTTATGCACTGAAAGACAGGGCATGGATATGGTTTGAAGAGCTTTGCCTCGTTGTTGCTGTAGGATCAATTGTCCGTCCTGGATATCCTTGATGACCTGATGGCCTATGGGGTCGCCAATGTTGAGGAGATGGGTTTGGTTTCCAGCCTTCATTTTGATTAAGGCACAGGACATGCTTGGATTATTAAGAAATTGACAAAGGGCTATTATATCAAATTTTGCTGATGGAGGTGGTGGAGGTGATGGAGGGAAGTTTTCATCTTCATCAACCTTGACGATGATGACTTTTTCTTTTGCAGTATATGCTTGTGCCTCATCAACAAGAGTCGATATTCGACCTTTTCGCAATCCCCAAAGATCGGCATGGCTCTTTTGAAAGATCTCTATAGCTGAAGGTGCTGTCAGGATGTCCTGGATCTCGGGATCAGGTTGGTTTTGGATGACTGAAACTATTGCAATGGTTAGTACGAGGGTTAAGCAGCCTGCCGTAATGCCCACGATTTTAAGTGTGTGTACCATTAATCACCTTTCGTCCCATATTTAATCCCCCCCGAAGATTGGACAGGCGTAATGGTATTTGGTTCCGGATCTGTCGATTTTTTTTGTAAGACCTAGGATACGTGAAAATGATTATTTTTCAGTGAGGCCCTTCAAAATCACCGCTTGCAGTAGCGTGGGATTGGCGCTGGGTGTTAGGCGATAGCTTTGTTCCAGCTTGTGGGCCAGCTTGATGGTGACCTTCTGCGGAGTGCTGTCACGCAAGATCGAGAGGGTAATCTCTTCACCTGGAGCCAGGGCATCGATGGTGTCATTGAAAGACTTGGCGTCCACGGCGATGTCGTTTAAATATTGAATTTGATCCTGCCCCTGGAGCCCGGCTTGACGTGCAGGGCAGTTCCATTCTACAGCGGCGATCTCCAGCGAACCGTCGATGTCTTCCGGGATGAGGCCTAGGTAAGGTTCGTCTAATTCAACCGGGGGGGCGAGTTCCAGACCGGCGTAGCCTAGGTATTTGGCGTAGTCAATGTCTTGGGTGGTAGAGGCATAGGCGAAGAGTTCGGGCAGGGGGCAACCGGCGATCGCTTCACAGACGGCCTGGAATTCCTCGTCCGTGAAGCCGCGTTGTTTTTCCTTATAGAAGCGGTAGTACAGGGTGCGCATGACGTCGTCGAGTGACTTTTGGTTGTTCGTGACGTGGCGGATGTTCAAGTCGAGCAGGAGTCCGAGGATCGGGCCTTTGCTGTAATAGGAGATGGTCTTGCGGATACCGCCGCTGCCCCCACCAAAGGGACCTTGTGCCCAGGTCTGGTAGCTGGAGTCGGTGACCGACTGGAACAGGCGGCCGGTGTTGCTTTCATAGCCCTTGATTTCTTCGCTGAATGTCTCCAGGAATTGTTCGGGCGTGATCAAGCCGGCGCGGGCCATCATGATATGTTCGTAGTAGACCGTGAAGCCTTCGGAAACCCAGAGCATGTTGGTGAGGTTCGGACCGTCGTAATCGAAGGGGCCCAGGGCGATGGGTCGGATACGCTTGACATTGTAGGTGTGGAAATATTCGTGGGTCAGGAAGTTGAGGGTGCGGATCCAACCCTCACGCTCATCCAGACCTTGGCCATCGAAACTGACGCTGGTGGAATTGAGGTGTTCGATGCCACCACGACCGGGGCCGATGCCAATGAAGGTGTAGTGGGAGTAAGGAATGTCGCCAACGATGTTGATACCGGCTTCCAATGAGGCCTTGAGGTCCTTCATGAGAGCCTCGCCATCCACGTCGCCTAAGGCGTAGCCGATGAACTCGTGACGTACCCCTTGAATTTCGAAGGCCGGGAAGGAATCCAGGTTGCCCATGAGCAGGGGACTGTCGTAGAGGACGTCAAAGTTAGCGGCCGTAAACGTATGGGGATGCTGTATATCGATGGATTCCAGACCGGTGGCCACATCACTCCACTGGGGTGGCAGCACGATTTTGACAATGACGGGGTGTTGAATCTGGCCTTCGACGTGCAGGCAGACGTCGGTGGGAACGATATAGCCTCGGTTTTCGTCCAGGTAGCTGTAGGCCACAAAGGGGAAGGTGGTCTTGACGCCATAGCTGACCACGATGGTCTTGGTCCCTTCCGTGACCACTCGCCAGGTGTTGGCCGTGACCTTGCCCCATGTCAGGGGATGTCCCTGCCCGTCCTGGGCGGTGAAATTCTGGACATTGGCCGCGAAGTCGTAGGTGCCGTAATAACCCGGGGACCAAACCGGCATCTTGAAGTCCTGTATGGGGCCGGTGAGTCCTTCGCACCTGAATTCTACTTGGAAACTCTGCGAATTCGGATCGTCCATGGAGATGGTAAAGGCCATGGAGCTGGTGGATGACTGTCCCCAGGATACGGAGATCAGGGCCAAAATTAGAATCAGGTGAGCATAGGTTTTCATGGAATATCCTTTAGAACATCTGTTGCAGAACTGCCGCCTCGATATGACTGGGATAGGCTTGGGAGCGGTAGACGCGGTGGGTGGCCTTGATGAAGTCCTCTTCATCGGCTTCGAAGATATTGGGCACGTAGGTTTGCGGGTTGCGGTCGATAAAGGGAAACCAGGTGCTCTGTACATGGATCATGAGACGGTGGCCCCGTTTGAAGTCGTGTAGGACATCCCACAGGGAAAAGGAGATCTCTTCAACCTGGTTGGGCACAAAGGGCTTGGGTGTGGTAAAGCTTTCACGAAATCGTCCCCGGAAGACCTCGGCACGGATGAGTCGGTGCTGAGCGGGTTTGTCCGGATGGTCATCGGGGAAGACGTCGATGACTTTGACGATCCAATCCGCGTCCGTGCCCGTGGTCGAGACAAAGAGCTTGACGTTGATGGGACCGGCCAGGGTGAGGTCCTGCTCCAGGATGTCACTCTGATAGACCAGTACGTCCGGACGGCAGGAGGCGAACCGTTGATCCTCTGCATAGAAGGTCTTGTTGAGCCATTGCGAGAAGTCTACGCTGTGCGGTATGGGTTTGGCCGGATCACTGACAAAGGTGTCGCAGGACTCGGGCGATTCGTTGGGCCGCTCACGAGTCAGTCCCCCGTCTTCCTGAAAATAGAACTTCTGGCTTTGGACCTGGGCCGGGGGCCATTGGTCGAATTGTCGCCAGCGATTGGCTCCGGTCTCGAAGACCAAGGCCTCGGGAAGATGGAGTTCGTCGTCCTCGGAGCCCTTGAGATAGTGCTTGAAGAACTCCAGGTCCACGTGTTCCTGAAAATAGGTCGAGGTGGCGAAGCCGAAGGAGGCGTCCCCCAGTTCGTCGCCCTCGCTGCGGAGCCAGCCTCCATGGGACCAGGGGCCCATGACCAGCCGGTTGGAGGCGTTGGGGTTGTTACGCTCAATGGTCTGGTAGATGTGCAGGGGACCGTATAGGTCCTCGCGATCATACCAGCCACCCACCACCATCATCGCACTGTTGATGTTCTTGAGGTGAGGCAGTAGGTTTCGCTTTTGCCAGAACTCGTCGTAGTTGGGGTGCTGAACGATCAGGTTCCAAAATTCAGATTGTCCCTTGAGATAGTTTGTGTCGAGGTTCTTCAAGGGGCCCACGTCCATAAAGAACTTATAGGCGTCCGTGGCCTCCAATTCGAAAATGGGATCAGGCCATTCGTCGATTTTTTCGGTACGTTTGGGGCCCAGCATGTTTTGAAAGCCGAAGATATGTGGCAAGAGAAAGGCTCCATTATGAAAGACGTCATCCCAACAGAAATCCGCAATAGGGGCCTGGGGTGACACGGCCTTGAGTGTCGGATGAGAGTTGATGGCGCCGGCGGCGCTATAGAAGCCGGGGTAGGAAATGCCCCATTGGCCCACGCGGTTGTTGTGATGTGGTACGTTGTGGATGAGCCATTCGATGGTATCGTAGGTGTCCGTACTTTCGTCCACATCGGTCTTACTCTGTTTGTCCGCGACCTGAGGCCGTACCTCGACAAACTCGCCCTCGGACATGAAACGGCCCCGTACGTCCTGCAACACGAAGATGAAGCCCTCTTTTTCAAAGGCCTCGTGCGGGCCGATGCGTCCGTCGTACTGATCGGAACCGTAGGGCATTAGGCTGTAGGGGGTGCGGTAGAGCAGAATGGGATAGTCTTCAGAGGTATCATTGGGCAGGTAGATACTGGTAAAGAGCTTGATCCCATCCCGCATGGGGATCTGTGTTTCAACCTTGGTGTAGTTCTCGCGAATATAGGCGGCCCGGTCCTGCCCGAGCAGCAATACCGGGCATAGGGATAGCCAAAGACAGGCAAGTACACCGATATCATGACGTTTCATCACGGTTCCTTTAACTTATTGAATCATGGCTTCATCGGGAGCAGTGCCGGTGAGCTTGAATTGATAGGGCCATTGGGCCTCGGGTTCTTGGTTGTTGGATCTGCCGCGACGTCCCCATCCCCCAAAGCTCGCCCAATGTTCAGTGGGGGCACCCATGACGACCAGCCAGAGATATTCGGTGTTTTCCGGGACCTGGAAGGCCAGGGCGTCTTGCGGATTAGTGCCGACATTGCCGTAGACACGGCTGCCGTCCTTTAAGGAGGCGACAAAGCCATAACGCCAGCCCGCCTTGTCGATCTTGGTAGGACTGAAACCTTCGGCCCCGGCGATGCCCTTGAAGTTCAGCACTACATTAGTGCCTGCAGCTGGGACGTCGAGCTTGATGCCGTTGTAACCGTAGTTCTCAGGGCATTTCTCTGCTGCGATTTGGTACCAACCGTTATCGAGTTTGTCGAGCTTGGTGTGGTGCTGATTGGCATAGGGACGAGCGACTTCATCGATTCTGGGGATATCCCAGGTCATAAAGCGGCGATAAGCATCGAACATTTCGTTATTGAACTGCTCTTGAGTTCTATTGAACTGTTTCTTATAGACCGTCACCACGTCTCCCTCTTCCGGGGAACGGAGCATCTGGCCATAGAAATCCTGTCCATGCAGATAGGCCCAGTATTCCATGACCTGGGCGGTGTGATACATATTGCTGAAATGATCGAACTTCAAGTGGGTCTGGTCCATGAAGGCCACCAAGTGGTAGTTTTCGAAGGTCAACCATTCCGGTAGATTCTGCCACAGTCCATGCTGAGCGGCCATCTCGGGATTGACGCCACCTCCTCGGGCCCCGTCCGTGCGGCTGAGGTGCTGAAAACAATGGACCATTTCATGAGCCAGGACACCGTAGGGGGGCTTATGGACGCGCATGGCCGGGGTGTGCAGGGTCGCGACGTCACCATCTCCACCACCGTAGGCTGTGCCTTCATCGCCACCGACCACATAAGCGATCAGCTTGTACTTGTCGCTGACGGATTGGCCCTTGACGACTAGTTTCATGTTATCGACATAGGTCTTGTAATAGCGTTCGCATTCGCTGAGCATATCATTGACGTCGAAGGTTTTGTTCGGATCGGTATGACGAGAGGGATCGTTACCGTGTTCCTTGCTCCAGAAGATAATGACGTTGTCTCCTTGAACACTACGCGGGTAGCAAAATTCGCTGTTGGGGTCGTTGTAGTCCTGGTCCTGTTGGTCGGCAGGCAATAGGATCTCTTTTTCAGTCGCCTGAGCGGATTGACAACTGAGAAGGGACAGGAGAGTCAGGATGGCAAGGATGTTGAGAGTTGAACGCATTGAAGGCCTCCGTTAATATGGGTGCACAATTGACTACGGTCCATTGGTAAACGTTTATAAGTATAGGCCTTATGACCGCGCAACGAAAGTGATAATTCCGCAACCCATATGGACTTTTTCACATGGCTGATGTGCCTCAGGCATGACTTAATGTCTATATGAAATCCGGTTGTGAGTGTGTTATATATTTACTGGTTGAAAATCTAGTTTTGGGTGGCATTACTGTATGAATTCAGTTGTCGATGTTGTCCGTATTAAGGAAAAATAGATGAATCCTCGTAACCTGTGTTTGATTTGGGGCTGTATTATTTTTTGCATTATTGGAGCTAAGGGTAAGGCAGGGGGGGGAGATTTTCGTAATACCTCCTTGGACTTTGAGATGCGGGCCGCGGATTTAGTGGACCGGATGACCCTGGAAGAGAAGATCTCGCAACTCGGCAACAACGCCCCGGGTATCGAACGACTCGACATCAAGCCCTATGATTGGTGGAATGAGTGTCTCCACGGGGTGGCCCGAGCCGGGACCGCCACGGTCTTTCCTCAGGCCATTGCCATGGCGGCCAGCTTCGATCGAGAGTTGATGTATGAGGTGGCCTGCGCCATTAGCGACGAAGCGCGTGCCAAATATCACGAAGCGCAACGCCAAGGCGATTATCGTCGCTACAAGGGCCTGACCTTCTGGTCGCCCAATATCAATATCTTCCGCGATCCTCGCTGGGGACGCGGACACGAGACCTATGGCGAGGATCCCTACCTCACCGGTCAGATGGGCATTCAGTTCGTATGTGGTCTGCAAGGTAACGATCCCAAATACCTCAAACTGGTGGCCACAGCCAAGCACTTTGCCGTACACAATGGCCCGGAGAAGGATCGGCACCACTTCAATGTTGTGCCCAATGCCCGTGACCTGTGGGAGACCTACCTACCCGCCTTTTACGATCTCGTGGTTACGGCCAAGACTTATTCCGTGATGGGGGCCTACAATCGCGTAGATGGCGAATCGGCCTCGGCCAGTTGGATGCTGCTGGAAGACATCCTGCGGCAACAGTGGGGCTTTGAAGGCTATGTGGTCTCGGACTGTGGCGCCATTCGTGACATCTACGCCTATCACCAGATCGTCAACGATGCCCAGGAGGCAGCCGCAGTCGGCATTCGTCGCGGTTGCGAGTTAAATTGTGGGAGTGTCTATCAACGGGCCTTACTCGAAGCCGTGCAAAAGGGATTCGTGGACGAAGGCGAAATCGATCTGGCTGTGTATCGTTTGATGTTGGCTCGCATGAAGCTGGGGATGTTCGATCCGGATGACAAGGTCCCCTATGCCAAGATCCCTTACTCGGTTAATGATTGTGCTAAGCATAACGCCCTGGCCCTGGATATGGCCCGCGAATGTATGACGCTATTAAAGAACGATGGCATCTTGCCTTTGGACAAGAGTAGTATCAAGACCTTGGCGGTCGTGGGCCCCAATGCCGACAGTGTTGTGGCCCTGCGTGGGAATTATAACGGCGATGCCTCGCATCCCGTGACTGTCTTGGAGGGGATCAGGAAGGCCGTCGGCGATGAGGTCGAGGTGCTCTATTCGCACGGATGTTCATTAGCTGAAGGTGTAGAAGAACAGACCATGCCCGTGATACCGTCGGCCTACCTCATTACAAGCGACGATACGGGCCAGCAGGTGCAGGGCCTCAAAGGCGAATACTATCGTGGTATAGAGTTGCAAGGCGACCCGGTACTGCTCCGTATTGACGCCGAGATTGATATGAAGTGGGGGACCGGTTCACCTACAGATACGGCCATTGCCCAGGGAATCCTAACCTCGGATCAGAAGATCGATCAGGACAATTTCTCCATTCGCTGGACCGGACAGTTACTCGCTCCGGTCAGTGGTCTGTACAAGCTGGGTGTCACGGCCGATGATGGCTGTCGGCTCTATCTCAATGGCGAGAAGGTCGCCGAGGGCTGGTTTGTACACTCCATGCAGACCTTCAGCGGTGAGGTCGCCCTGGAAAAGGATCGACGCTACGACATTACTGTCGAATACTATGAGGGGACTAAGAATGCCGGTGTGCAGTTAGTCTGGGAACGACCGGAAGAGGACGGGGCTACGCAGTCCGAGCTAACAAGTCGCATGTTGGCCCAGGTCGCCAAGGCGGATGTGGCCATCTTCGTTGGCGGTCTCGATGCCGAGATCGAAGGTGAGGAGATGAGCTTTCAAGCCGACGGCTTCGATCGGGGCGATCGTACCAAGATCGAATTGCCCGCGGTTCAGTTGAAGACCCTGCGAGCCATACAACAGACCGGTACTCCCGTGATCTTTGTGTTGATGGCCGGTAGTGCCATCGCCTTTGACGGATTGGACGATGATCTGTCTGCCATCCTGATGGGTTGGTATCCAGGCCAGCGGGGCGGTGATGCCGTCGCCGAGGTGCTCTTTGGGCAAAGCAATCCAGCTGGACGTCTACCCGTAACCTTCTATACGTCCACAGATGAACTGGGTGACTTCAGCGATTACACCATGACCCGTGATCGAGGTAAGACCTACCGCTATTACCAGGGACAGGCCCTCTATCCCTTTGGCCATGGCCTTAGCTATACCAAGTTTTCCTATAGCGATCTTAAAATTAGTGATCGGCATCTCGACGATGACGATGATTTCACCGTAAGCGTTAAGGTCAAGAATGTCGGTGACCGGGCAGGGCAAGAGGTGGTGCAGCTCTATGTGCGTGACGTCGAATCGGACCTTGTCATGCCGGTTAAACAATTGCGAGGTTTTGAGCGGATTGCCTTGAATAAGGGTGAATCCAATATCGTGACCTTCAAACTGAACACTGCGATGGACCTGCGTCACTACAGTCCCATACAACAGTGTTACACTATCGACCCCGGTGCCTTCGAGATACAGGTCGGATCGTCGAGCGGAGATATCCGCATGACCGGCACAATCAATGTCGAGTAAGATCATTCTCAAATCGATGAAATGGTCGCGTGGGCTACCACCTATGCGGCCATTTTTGTTAGGTGTCTTACGCGGTAAACAAGAGAAAACCTCTACTAGTTATTACGTATGAATGTTGTTGGTAAAACTACGCCATCTTTCGTATAGTAAAGGGGTTAGCGGTTTGTTGGAATTAAGGTGATGTACGGATTTCTTCGGTTAAAGTTCCCTTTTTAAACCGCAGATATAGGAGAGTCTTGATCCAAATATTGGGTGCCAGAGACAAGGTGTCTGTTGATTGGTAGAGAAGGTAGCGTTATGGGAGTAGAGATTGATTTACGGGGTAAATATAGCCCTTACCCGGTGGTCTATGTCATTGGGCATGTCGAGAAGATGGAGCCCGGTGACAGCATGTCGTTTAGGGTTGATGATCCCTTGGCCCTCAAATCCATCCCCCAGGAGTTGGAAGAATTTCCGGACGTAGCCTTGGATATACAGGCTGCAGGATCAAATTGGCTGTTAACCGTTAAGAAGGATAGTGGTCAATGATCCCTAGGAAGAGTCATTCCATGTTGTTTGCCTCCGGCTTTGAGCTTACGAATGTCACCATGTATCTTGATTCTGAGGTTTTGGTATACAGAGCTCTATGGGTACTAGGGCGATTGATCTGGAAAAGAGGGCGGTGAGACGCTTATGACAGAGATGGCTACGACATTAGAGTTAACATCCAAGCATGCGGCTGACGTTTTAGAACGTCGCAATGAGGCGATGCGGGTTTTGTACGATACCGTGATGGAAGCCGGCTCGGCAGATGAATGCGAGATTCCAAGTATTTTGTGTAGAAACTTGTGGAGGTTGACACATGCTCAATGGGTGATCCTCGGACGAGTAGATAGTACACGTCAGTCTCTGCACTGGTATTGCCTAAGTACACACGACTTTCAGTGTACAGAGATAGAGCAGGCTCTTCCCGTAGAGATTGATCCTACTGAATTGGATGGATTGCTTGTCGATCAAATTATCGCCGATCCAGTACCTGATCAACTTCAGACGATGTTGCAAAATTCGCAACTGAATGAATCTATCGGTGATAGCGGCAATTGTTTTCGCATCACGAGACGTTATAGCGACGAAAGGGTGGCCATCGCCTGGCTACAGATGAAACCAGGGGAGCGTTTACGCCTCAAAGATATCGTGATGACCTATATGGAACTGGCCTGCATGATGTTACGTCGTGTGGAAGCCGAACAAAAACGACAGCAGTTGATGAAGGAACTCAAAAGCGTCAATCAAGAGCTCAAGGAATTCGCTCACGTTGTGTCGCACGATCTCAAGGCCCCCTTGAGAGGGGTGCATGCCTTGACCAGCTGGGTGCTGGAGGATTACCAGGACAAGCTAGGTCCGGAGGGGTGTGAACAGTTGGAGTTGATGATGTCTCGCATTAAACGCATGGAATCTCTGGTCGAGGGTGTGCTGCATTATTCCCGCGTGGGGCAGGCCAGTCGCGATTGTCAGGCCATTGAACTGATGGCCCTGTTGCCGGACGTTATCGATATGATTGCCGTTCCCGATCATATCGAGATTAAGATGGATCATGCCTTGCCGATTATTTGGGGTGATCGAACACGCATTCATCAGGTCTTTCAGAACCTGATCTGCAATGCCGTCAAGTATATGGACAAGCCTCAAGGTCTTATACAAGTTCAATGTGAACGAGACGGTGATTTTTGGCGATTCTGTGTGCAGGACAATGGGCCGGGCATCGATCACAAGCACTTCGATCACATCTTCCAATTGTTCAAGACTGTGTCCGTCGAGGAGAGTTATGAGAACACGGGAGTGGGATTGTCACTGGTCAAACGCATCGTGGAAATGTATGGCGGTAAGGTCTGGGTGGAATCAACTCTAACCGAGGGATCTCGCTTTTTCTTCACGTTGCCAGAGGCCAATCCATATGAGTCCAAAAGAAGCTGATTGTCACGGTCTATTTTATTGACCTTCCCATAAAAAGAGATTAACATCCTTTTCTATGAAGAAGGATACCCACAAACCTCTATCCGTTTTGACAATTTTGTTATGGTTCGTGGTGCTGGGAGTGACAGGTTGTGCGTCTAAGCAGGCCCCCGTACTTCTGGGACCCACCCATCTGAGACCCAAGATCGCGACATTGGAGTCTGAGTTAAACGCCATTGCAACGTTTCCCCAGAGTGACAGTGGCTTGACGGAAAAACGCAACGAGGCCCTTGACTATTTAGATGAATTCCTAGAGGATCACCCTGAATCCTTTGCCGCTCGGTACCAACGGGCCTGCTGGCGTCTGGATTGGGACATGGAATCCCTGGCCTTGGAGGATGTCAAGACCTTGGAGAAACTCTACGGTCCTCAACCCGAGGTCAGTGCCTTAGGTGGGGTGGCCTGTTATCGATTGGGACGTAAACGGGAGTCACGCGAGTATTTTCGTAACGTATTGGCACTCGATCCGCAAAACCAGCAGGCCTTGCTCTACACCGGTTTGATGTTGGCCGAGACGGGTTATCACGATCAAGCTGAGCAATACCTTGCTCGTGTCACTGAAATCGATCCGGACAATGCGGATCTGTCCTGTTGGTCGCAAGCTCTGGCTTGGGTGAGCGATCCTAACGATTCTCTAACGATTGACCGCGACACCGATCCACTGCTGGCCAAGCGGGTGGGGATTTTGTTGGTTCACAACGGTCGCTTGCAAGAGGGGATTCGTGCCTTGATCGTGGCCTTGCGAGCGAATCCCGATGATATTGAAATCCTCATGCCCATGGCCCATGCTTTTGCCCAACGTAACATGCTGGACAATGCCATTGATCTGCTCGGGCATGTGGTGACACTCGAACCGGACAACGGGGACGCCTGGATGGATCTAGGCTCCTGCTATTCGCAAGCAGGAAGGCTGGATGATCACTATGACCCCAAGGCCAGGGATTGTTTCCTACGCGTGGCCGAGCTACGACCCCATCAAAGTGAACCCCTGCATGCAGCAGCCAAGGCCAGTGCTCGTATGGGAGATCTTTTGGGGGCCATGGAACATTACGACGCCGCTCTCAAGGTCAAGCCCTGCTCGGTTGACCTGTACTTGGATTATGGACTCTTTCTGGCCAATAACGATCAACTGTTGGAAGCCGAGACACTCTACCGCGAGGCCATGGACCTCTATCCACAAGATGCCAGGATTGTGGCCAATTTGATGGTGATTGAGTTTCAGATCGGTCGCTTTGAAGAAGCCAGGCAATTGCGTGAGGCCCTTGCCCAACAGGAGGATCTACCCACGGGAGTACGCAGGCTACTGGCTCGTTATGAAGGAGGTGAGCGATGAGACGGCTGCTTCTTGTCATAGGGATTTTGTTGAGTAGCGTCGCGACCCAGGCGGCGGATCGAGAAATCCCACAACAGGCTCGTGAGGCCCTGGATGGAGCGGTCGAGAAGGTCGATCGGTGGGTGGAAAACGCCCAGGAACTCGAAGGCCAGCTCAAGCAGGTTAAGGCCACGGTGGAAAAGGCCCAGAAGACCCAAAGCCAACTGACCCAGGCCATTGCCAAACGCGATATCAAACAGCTCCAAGCCGCGATCAAGGAATGGAATCCCGAGTGGGCCGGGTATGTGGGCGATATTGACCAGGCACGCACCTTGATGGGGCAACTCGGGTTGAATTACGAGGCCAAGAGCATGGAAGAGGCCCTCTTCCATATTGCCGGCAAGGGCCGGGATCTCAACGGTCGAGTGCTTGAGGCCTGGAGCAGCAGTGGTCTTGGGGCCCATGTCAACGAGGCCCTGGCCGGTAATGGTGCCCTGGGCAAGGCCATTGGGGCCGCACAAAAGATCAAGGCCGTTTGGACCAATGTCAAGGACGTCAAGGAGCAGTATGACACCATCCTCAATGACTTCGAACGGGTCTTCAATCCCAACAGCCAGAGTGCCTACGCGGGTTTGGAGGCCATTCAAAACATCCTCAACGAGTTCAAGGATAAGGCCCCGCCGCCGGTGGATGCCATTCTGGGGGGCTACGCCGAGGTGGTAGGGGGCTTCATCACGGCCCTTCAGCAACTCGAGCAACAGATCAACACCAATACGCGCCAGATGAACCTGATGCGTTCCTTCGATTCGACCAAGGATGGCGTGCTCGATGAACTCAAGAGTAAGTTTCCCGAGGAAAACGAATTCGAGCTCTGGGAGATCAAGACGCCGGCCTACTTAGAAGGTCGTTTTTTTACCAGCAGTGCCACGGGGCGATACTATCTTTACCACGACGGAACCATGCACCAGTTCCGGGGTTCGTTAGAGGACATCAAGACCCTGGCTCGCTGGACCAGCCTCGTGTACGGCAAGAGCGATCCCCATCGAATTGCCGCACGTCTGCCCAATTTCAAGGCCCGGATGGAGGAGATCAACCGTCGGCTGACACCCCTGTATTACGCCTTCCGCGGTCGATTGCCCCTGCTCTTGGATTACATCAAATACTACGAGGGGTTTAGTAACGATAATGATGAAGAGAACCGCCAAAAGATCGTCAAATACAAAAGCATGAACTTTGATACCTTCACCGCCTTTTATGTGTTTAGCCCTACGGACCGGACTGAGATGGAGTATTACGGCGAACTCTTTGCCGACCATGCCCTGGTGGATGTCACGGTCAGTGGCACGGGCGAAGGTTTTGTCTTGGGCAAGGCCGTGATCTGGATCGCTCCCAGCTCCAGTATGATCAAAAGGACCCTGACCTTGGTGGACGGTAAGTTTCGCGGTATTGTCATGGCTCACAATAGCAGCAACACCTATGTCATCGGCGGTACCCATGCCGGGGCCGAGGCACGCCAGGACACCGTGACAGTCACGAGTCGTCCTTATCGTATTGTCCACAGCTTTGCCTTTACCATGCAACCCGAAGAGGAGCAGGGGGATGATGACGGCGAGGATGGCGATGATGATGGCGGTGGTGTGGATCCCAATGCCCTGGACGATGATAACGAAGGGGGCGATCCTCCTGCCGATCCGAATAGTGGAACGGACGAGGATCCCAACAGTGTCACCGGCGTCGAAGGGGACACGGGTGATAAAACCACGGATGGCGAAAAGGATCCCTTGACCGACAAGGACGTGGAAAACATGGTCGAGGATGCAGACAAGGACACCCAAAGCGATCCCAACAGCAATGAGACCGACGAGACCTATGGCGATCTGCCGCCGACCGATAGCGAACTGTTCGACGACTTCATCATGGCTGTGATTCTCGGCAATCATGAGGAGGCCTTGGAGATCCTCGAGCAAATCGCCGGTGGCGATCGAGACGATCTAGAGGAAATCTTGGATCGATTAGGTGATGAGGCCCAGACCGCCCAGGATTTCGACAAGAATACCGATCCCCTGGATGAACCGGATGACGGTCCTACCCCCGACTCCGATGACGACTATGTCGAGTCCCTGGGCGAAGATCCCAACCATCTGGATGACCCTATCGATCCACAGGATAACCCGGACGAACCCGACGATGGCGATCTCGTGCCCCCGGATCAGGATCCCGTGGATCCCAACGATCCCTTCTATGGCCAGCGTCAGGCCGCCAATAACATGATCAACAACACCCTCAACGGCCAGCGTCAAGCCGTGGATAACGAATACACCAGTGCTCAGCAAGACATCAAGGATACGCCCATCCCGACCCGCGGGGGCATGGAGCCGCTCGATGCCGGGGGAGCCCAGACCGTGACGATCACCGTTTGGGACCATGGGGCCGAAGACGGTGACATCGTACGGATCAGTCTGGGCGGCAGGACTATTCTGGATGCCCTACGTTTGACCAATGCCCCCCAGAGCTTCACTGTCAATCTGGCCGGTGATTTTACCTCGGTCTGCGTGATTGCCCTTAACGAGGGAACCAGCCCGCCCAACACCGCCAGCTTTGCCATTGAAGCCAATGGCCGCAATATCAAGACCACTAAATGGGACCTGAATGAATACGACATGGGCTCAACGGTCATTCGTAAAGGAGGCCAATGATGCGTTGGACGATCCTGATCCTCTCCCTGACGTGCTTGATGACCTTGGTCGGATGCTCCGGCCCTAAGCAATCCGAGGTCGATGCGGCCCTGGCTGTAGGTGACTACCATGCCGCCGCCTTGATGCTGCGTCCCTACGCCCTGAAGAAAACCGACGATGTCGAACTCCAGGAGCAATGGAATCATGTACGCAACCAGGCGTCACAAGGTCATATGGCTCAACTCGAAGCCCTGATTCAGGACGGTGATCTCGATGCCGCGGAATTGGCCGTGGAGCAGGCCATCTATTTTTGCCCGGAAAAGAGCGAGTATCGCCAGCGCCTGATGCAGCTACATGAAATGCGTCGTGGCTTCAGTGAGCAGATACGCCTGGTATTCAACCTCCATCGAACGGGGAAGACTGGCTCGCTGCGCGTCGGCGTCTCGAACCGTTGCTCGCTTACCGTGTCACCTTCCCGGAGTTGGATCGGATGTGGGAGCAAACGGCTCGGGAGAATTACCGCATCGATATGCGTGAAGGCCTGCGTTATCTCAAGATCAGTGACTACGACCGTGCCCAGGAGTACAGCCTCGATGCCTTGAAGCTCATGCCGGGTGACGTGCCGGCGGAAAAGCAGTTGAGGACCACCCGCGATCGGGCCAAGGCCCAGGAACTGGCCATGACCGCTCGTGGCCTGATCGAGCAACAGGACTATGTCAATGCCGTCAAAAATGCTCGTCAGGCCCTGGCCCTGCATTCCGAGTCCAGCTACATCGATTCGGTGCTGGATGAAAGTTTACGTCTGGCGGTAGAAGAGGTCCTGGCTAAAGAACAGGAGGTTTATACCCAGGGTGATTTACGGCAGTCTTATCTGTGGCTACTGGAGGCCCAGCAACTCCAACCCAGACAGCGTAAGCTCTGTGAACGGATCGATAATCGCTACGGGATTGTCACCAAAGAAATCGCCGCACACTATCTGGTCCATGGCCTGGAACTCGAAGAGGCGGGTTACTATGGAGCGGCTCTGCTCTATTACTCACTGGCTCGAGAGATTCGGCCGAACTTTGAAAATCTGGATGTACGACTGCGCGAGGGCCGAAAGGGAAAACGGCCTATCGCAAGGTCTATCGGCTCCTGGTCATGCCGACCTCGGAAGGTGAACGCGTGGCTCCAGGAGGCGGCTCGTTGATGGCTCAGACCCTGATCACGCAACTGCAAGAACGCTATCCAAGCCTGCTCAAGGTCTACTCGTTCGACGAGATGTTTGCAGAGGAATTGCGTGACACCGGATTGTCGCCGGATGGCATCCTCAGTGGCACCACCGAGCAATTGTGGCTGGAAACTCCACCTCCAGTGCAGACCACTCAAACGGTGCGTTATGTCTCCGGCACGGTCCCAGGGCTGAATCCAGAGGGTCGAGCGAGCCAAGGCCGCCTGGCAGGCCGCGCAACAGACCTTGCCCTGAGGCTCAACGATCGTTAGCCACGGCCGAAAAGGAATATCAACAGGCAGAAGCCAAACTCAACAGTGCTCAGCAAGGCCTATGACCAGATTGCCTCGACCACCGCAGTGAATCCACAAGAGGCCTATCAACGACAAACGCGTCTGAATGCCGCCAACAGCCAATTGACCCAGGCACGGATCGTGATGGCCACGGCCTTGATGTCCAAGAGCCTGTCCCAATCCGCCTTGCAGAAGGCCCAAAGGGATGTCGAGAGTAAACTCAACTATTACCTTTCGCGTCCCCCCTATATCGACGTGCCCAAGTATCGCGACTACAGCTATGTCATTTCCCAATTCACCACCCATGGGACTGCCCGGGCCCAGTTCCATTGGAAGGACTTGACCGGTCAGATGACCCTAGGCCCATGGACGTTCGAATCCGCTTTCAAGTTTTGACGACACCGTGGTGGCGGGCTATGCTCTGGCCGGCATCAAGGAGGACCCCAAGGACACCCCGGATGATGCAGAGATGTTGCAGTATCTGACCGACAAACTCACCGAAAAGCTCATCCCGCAAATCGAAGAAACCGTCAAAACCCACGGCACATTGCCGCTCCATCGTGCCACCCGAGAAAGGTCGTCAGGCCATGACGATCCAGAACTCCACTACCTGACCCTGGCCTGGTATGCCCGCAACACCTTGACACAATCACAACAGCAAGAGATCCAAGATCGAGTCAAAGCCTTGATCGGCTACGATATCCACAGCCAGCACCTCGACCCTACTTCTATGCCTATGGCCCCAATGAAATAGATACATTAAAAGGCGACCGGATCTCCTGGATCTTGAACCTCATCATGGCCATGGTTACGACTCAAGTCTGAGATGTATTAGCCGTAGGCACCAAAGCCGAAGAACCAGTGTTTCTTGGCGA
>CAXXXG010000041.1:0-22194 GCA_963662565.2 Sedimentisphaerales bacterium
GTTCTTCCGTGGTGGCCAGACTCAGGGCCTTGACCATGGTATCGACAGCGTTGGTAAAGTACCCGTTGGCGGCATAGGCGGCGGCCAGGGTGTCCAACATTTCGGGATTTTTTTGCCCGGTCAATTGACAGGCTTGACGTGCATATTCGAGCGAGAGTTCCGGATCTCTCAGGTCTATGTCCTCTGTCGTTGACATCATCCAACTCAGTTCGTTGAGGATGGTGGGCTGTTCCGGTTTGCTTGCGAGAGAGGCCTGCCAGTAGGCGATGGTTTCGGGAGCCTGCCCCCGGATTCGGTAGGCGCGGGCGGTGAAGTCCTGCATTAAGTAATTGTGATCCGTGACTTCGCAGGCATGTTCAAACAGGGTGATGCTGTGTTGCCACAGGGTGACCTGTCGCCATGTCCCCAGGGTAAAGAAGACCAGCATGACCATCGCACCGATACGAACCAGGTAGTGACTGAAAGGCAAGTGACGAAGCCAAGTGGGCAATCCCCAGGCCAGGATAAAAGACAGGCCAATAAAGGGGATGTAGGTGTAGCGATCGGCCATGGCTTGATTGCCCACCTGAATGATCCCGATGACGGGCAAGAGGGTCCCGACATACCAGAACCACCCGACCGGCAGGTAACGGTATTTTTTGCCAAAGACCAGTACTAAGACCGTGATCGCCAATAGCAGCAGGATCGTGCCCAGGAGTATTCCGGTGGCCGGTACGGTATGAGAGTGCGGATACAGGATGCTCAGATCGACGGGCCAGAAGAGTTTGCCGATGTAGCGGAGATAAGAGAGCAGAGCATTGGAAATGCGAACGGCAAAGGACATGTCGTGCAGTGATGGCCCAGCATTTCTTTGGGCATACAGGGTCACTGGCACGGATAACACCGAGAGCATGAAAAAGGGGACCTTTTCCAACAACAAACGTTTGAAGGGCACCGACTGGAGCGTTTGCTTAGATTTTGATGCTCCCATGCCGAAGCGATTCAAGGGCCAGTAGTCCAGCAGAAACAATACCGCCGGGAAGGTGATCACCATGGGTTTGGACATGAGTCCGAATAGGAACCATAGTAAGGCCAAGCCATAGCGTTTACGACTGGGTTGCTGGGCATAGGAACAATAGGCCCCCATGGCCAGAATCCAGAAGAAGGTACTCAACACATCTTTGCGTTCGGAAATCCACGCCACGGATTCGACATGGGTGGGGTGCAAGGCGAATATCGCCGCCACCATGGCACTGGGCCAGAGTCCCCCTGTGACTCGAGCCATAACGAGAAAGAGCAGGATCGAGTTGAGGGTATGGATGATGACATTGGTGAGGTGGTGCGGACCTGCATTGAGCCCAAAGAACTGACAGTCCACCATGTGGGATATCCACGTCAAGGGGTGCCAGTTGTTCGAATGGGACTGGGTCAAGGCCCATTTGATGTTCTCCAAGCTCAGACCGGTATTGACGTGGTCGTTCTGTACCACATAGTCTCCGTCATCCAAGAGGATAAAGGAGAAGTCGTGGACCTGGGCATAGACGGCCAGATCGCAATGACCAAACCGAGACTGATGCCAATAACTTGTTTTTTAAGCGACAACGGTTTCATGTTGTGGTGGCAGGGTGCGCGGGAAGAGTTTGGACTGCGCCAGTCCCCATTTGTTCAAGCGATAGGACAAGGCCGTCCCTAGACAGCCAAATCCGTAGGTTGTACTGCGACGGAAGTTGATCGAAGACGCTTCGGCGAAGTATTTGGTTGGGCAACTGACTTCAGCGATCATGTGACCGAGCCATAGGATCTGGGCCAGCATCTGATTGTCGAAGACAAAGTCGTCCGAGTTCTGGTCCAACGGCAATTGTTCCAACAGTTTTCGTGAAAAGGCACGGTAACCCGTATGGTATTCCGAGAGCTTGGCCCCGAACAGGATGTTTTCCGCCAGGGTCAGACCGCGATTGGCGATGTATTTCCATAGGGGCATGCCACCCTTGAGGGCATAGCCACCCAGGATGCGCGAGGCCAATACACAGTTGTACAAGCCGTTGCCGATCATAGTGGCCATGGCCGGGATCAGCTGCGGGGTGTATTGGTAGTCCGGGTGAACCATGACTACAATATCCGCACCCAGTTCCAGGGCGATCCGGTAGCAGTTTTTCTGATTGGCCCCATAACCCTGATTCTTCTCATGGACGTGAAGGTGGACATGATCCAGGGTTTTAGCGATACGACAGGTTTCATCCTGGCTGGCATCGTCTACCACTACGACCTGGTCCACGATCCCCTGGCTCATGACCTCGTCATAGGTCTTTTTCAGGGTCTTGGCCGCATTATAGGCTGGCATGACAACTATAATTTTTTGATCGTTAAACATAGGCACTCTCCCAAAATCGGTTCATTTGTATGGTCATTTTAGGGTAAATAGGGGGTTTTGGTCAACAGTTAATGCCTAGTCAGGAGCCGATGTATTGTCCAGGAGAGGGTTTCAAGGGGTTAAACAGACGTACGTGATGCCAAGCCCTTTTTTTATGGGACAAGCTATAGGAGAAACAAGCAGATTACAGCAGGGAGGGGTGAAAATTTTCTTTAGGGAGGTTGGATTAAACTCTTCTTGGAGTTAAGGTTACCGGCAGGCATCGAGTCGTTTCAATGCCTGCCGGGGAATATTTTAACGTCGTCGCATGAGAATCCGTAGCACATACCAGAACATCAAGGCAACCGAGGCAAAGAGTTCCAGGGCAGCCCCGACATGGCGGTCTACGGGATAGTAACGCATGATCTTGCCTGTGTCATAAAGGATGGCTCCGGCGGCTACGACCAACATTATGATGGAAAAGCCCAAGCCCAGGTTAAAGCCAAAGAATACACCCCCCAAGATGGCGCCGACAGCAATCATGCCACCCAAGGCCAGGAAACCGCCCAAGAAAGAGAAGTCTGTCCTGGAGGTAAAGGCCACTAGGGTTAGCCCTGCGAAGAGCCCGGCGGTAATGAAGGCCGCTTGTGTGATCACACCTGGATGGTAGGCATGGGCGATCAAAAGGATGGGGACAAAGATGACCGCCTCAGCAGCGACGTAAATCGCGAGGCCTGCATATTGGGCGCCCAAGGATGGGGCACGGGCCGCTAATCCCCGTGCCAGCCAGCCGGTCACGACAAAGGCCCCCAGGATCATGAGCCAGCCCATTTGACCCCCATTTTTGAGAAAGCGGATCATCAGGTCGGCAAATGGGGAATTCAACAACAGGGCCTCTAGCCCTACAAAGGCAATAATAGCCAGGGCCAGGTGTAGATAGGTACGACGGATAAAGGCTGCCCTGGCAGCGGGTTGGGCCTGTTCTACCGTTAGGCCACCAAGATTGGGATAGGTCTCCATAATAGTCTCCTTGTTAAACCGCTTACTATCATTATGTCTTTCATTGGTACTCCACGACCATACTCGATCAGATTGGATTTGTCTATTTCGGTCTATGATGGTTTTTCGGTTTTATCGTCGCATTTTCTCCAGGTTTACGGTGTTATATTGGATCACGTTCAAGGCCTATTAACTGAACTGCGATCCGATAACTTTATGAAAATGAACCAGGACAACCAGGGCATTCAATTCATGCGGCTCTTTATGGAGCATCAGCAGGAGATCTACGCCTATATCCTGACCCTGGTTCAGCATCGCCATGACGCCGATGACCTGTTCCAGGAGGCCCTGGTGATTATGTGGCGTAAGTTCGAGCAGTTCGAGGCCGGGACCAATTTTCGAGCCTGGGCCTTGCAGATCTGTCGTTACCTGATCCTGGACTACCGGCGGCGCCAGGCCCGCAGTAAACAGGTCCTGCTCAGTGACGAGGCCCTGGACGTCCTCATGACGCACATGCCCGAGGAGGACCAGGTGAGCGAACGTCTGGCTGTGTTGCGGAGATGTATGGACAAACTGGATGAACGGGGGCGTCGCTTGCTAAAGCTACGTTATGAACGCAACACACCCTTACGCGACGTGGCCGAACATCTCTCGGTCTCCATTCGGCAGGTGCAGCGACGTTTGTCTACCATTAATGGGATTTTACTGCGGTGTATGCGCAGATCGTTAGGACACGGACTATGACTCGAGATTTAAACGGTATCCAAGATATCGATTTTAAACTAACCTCCCTGCTCGATGGGACGTTGGCAGAGACCGATCGTCAACAACTCGAACAGGCCATTGTGCACGATCCCGAGGTGCGGCAGTATTGTCAGGATTATTTTTTGACCTGTGCAGCTGTACGTCACTCCAGTTGGGTCACGGGCGAGTTGAGCGAGGCTGACTTGCTGGCGGCCATTCGTCGTACCGAACCCGGGACCTCGGTCACCAGGCGGCGGTGGATTGGTTGGGCTCTGGCCGCAGCCGCGGTGTTGGTCTTGGTCGTATCACTGTGGACGTTGCACGGGACTCCTGCGCCGACGGGACCGGTGACGGGACAATTGGTGGCTCAGTCACAGGCACGTTGGGCTCGGCCCTGGCATAAATTGACGGCGGGGATGTCCCTGCATACCGATGAACTGGTCTTGGAGCAGGGGGCCGCCGAGGTGGTTTTATCCCAGGGGGTTCGGGTGATACTCCAGGCGCCTGCATCGTTTCAGTTGCTGGGTGACAATCAATTGAGTTTGACTCAGGGTAAGCTCTACGCCCGTGTGCCCCGAGAAGCGCAGGGGTTTGTGGTTCAGACCCCCTTTGCATCATGGACCGATTTGGGGACGGAATTTGGTGTGTTGGTCGATCCCAATGGTCCAGCTGAGGGACATGTATTTGTCGGACGGGTGGAGGTGACCACGACTCAGCAGGAAAAAGCGACTCTCAATGCCGGTCGGTCTGCTCGTGTTGAGAAGGACGGGTACCGCCTGTTGGCTCAGCAGACGGCCGAGCCCGATCGCTTTCTTTCATCCTTACCCCAACCCGGGCAACGGGCCTGTCCCGGTCGTCGTCTCAATCTCGCCGATATTGTAGGTGGAGGCCAGGGCTATGGTTCGGGAGCCTTTGAAACCGGCTTGGATGTCACCACCGGTGAGGTCTTTACCGGCGTGTTACGAGATATCTATGCCAGTGACAAGGCTCGTTATGTAGAGGTGCCGGGTTGTCGAGCCATTGACGGTGTCTTTGTGCCCAATGGTCTCTATGGTCCGATCACCATCAGTTCTACGGACCTGACCTTTGACCACTGCCCCATCACGCAAGGGACCTATTACGAGGGCATTGCCAACACCGGCAAGATTACCTCTGTGGAAGAGCCCGAGCGTATCTATATCGGCAAGATGAAGGGGCAGACCTTGGGGACCTTGGAACACCCGGCCCTGAGTCTGCATCCCAACGCGGGCGTGACTTTCGATCTGAATCAGATCCGGGCCGATCACCCTGGATTGGAATTATCACGCTTTACCACACGGGCAGGACTCTCCGAGGACATCGCCCAGACGCGTAAGAGTGAGGTCCATGTCTGGGTGTTGCTCGATGGCGAAGTGGCCGTTCATCTGAACTATCCCCGATTGGAAAATAACGCGGCCGATCTCGATATCCCCATTTCCAAAGAGACTCGCTTTTTGACCCTGATGTCGGCCTGCCCACGTGATGCGGGCTTTAGCTGGATCTTTATGGCCCACCCGATGTTGGAGTTTGAGTAGGCTCTTTCTTCTGATAAACTCGCACATAGTCGATTTCATAGCGAGTCGGGAAAGGCGTGTCACTGGGATCGCCACCGTTGGTACCGCCGATGGCCAGGTTGACCAGGATATAGTGGGGTTCGTGAAAGGGATTGGCCTGATCCGGGGTTTGGTTGAGGGTCTTGTCCAGTTCGATGGTATTGAGTAGCAGATCATCGACGTAGAGTTTGATGGCCTCCGGGGTCCAGTCCATACGCCAGACGTGAAAGCTCTGGTCCCAGTTGGGATTGTTGAAGTCTTCCACCGGTTTTTTGACGGAATCCCACACCGCCTTCCAGCGACCGGGGGCGGCCCAACAGGCATTGGCCAAGAGGTCGCCACGATAATATTCCATGATGTCGATCTCGCCACAGCCGGGCCACGCGCGGGCCGAGCCCAGGGTCCAGAAGGCGGGCCAGAGCCCGGCACCGGTGGCAAAGCGGGCTCGCATCTCGAAACGGCCATAGGTCCATTGATGTTTCCCACGGGTTAACAGGCAGGAGGAGGTGTACTCGATCTGTGCGCGACTTTGTTTCCAGTTGCGACTGTCGGGGCGGTAGTGTGGATTGGGACGTTGCTCGCGACGGGCCTCGATGACCAACAGGCCATCCAGACAGGTGGCGTTGTCGGGTTGATACCACTGCAATTCCTCGTTACGGACAAAGCCCTGTTCATAGGTCCAGTTGTTGGGGTCAGGTCGACCCTCAGCATCGAATTCATCGGCCCAGACCAAGGTATAGTTAGAATCGTTCAGTTTCAGCGTTTGATCCACCCAGATCAGGGTTTGAGTGTCAAAACCATCGGTTTCGATCTGTGTCAGTAGCTGTTGTTTGAGTGCGGGAGGCAGATGAGGGCTACGTGACAGAATCCAAAGGTAATCCATGGTACTGCTGGTGACAACGGCCCACTGATAGTCCGGGTCTAGATGAATGATTTTGTAATCCGCATAGAAAGGTCCAAAGAAGGAAACGAGAAGATGTCCTTGTTGGGGATTGGATTTAAACTTAGCGCGTCCCTCGGCTTCTTGCCATCGTTGGTCTTGGAGGTCGTATCCACGATTCAGGACCTTGATCTGTTGATTTTCACACAGACTGTATTGAGCCGTGACCTGTTCCAACCCGCGTTCAAAGGGATGATCCAAACGAGCGATTTCATGCCACTGCCCCAAATAAGACGAAACGGAAAAATTTTGTACGGGGGAAGGTGAGAGGTATTGCGGGTACAGGACGACAGTCCAATGAGCATGAACAACAGCCAGGGCCAGGTGGTTTTCATGGTGAACTCCTTATGTCGCAAGTTTGTAATAAACATAGCCGATGACTGGGATTTTAACCAGTGGGATATGAGTGTTTTTGTCGGCTTCAGCTACATCTTATTGACAATGGTAAATCCAATTGTTATCGTGATGTTATATTGCTGAGCGGGTATTTATATTATAAGTTTCTTTTATATCGCATTACTTTTATCTCCGGCCTGCTACGCAATGCTGGTTGACATCTGGGTTTTGATTTGGTGTGGTGACACTCAGGGGTTATGGGTGCCATCGATCCAAGATTCGTGAGCGAGACACGTTCATTCCTGTAAACATTTATAATTTGCAGCCATTATTCCCTTCTCGTCCCAACTAGGGACAATCTCTGCGCACGGATTCCCCACCCCAAAGGCGGAACCTCCACTCTTATATGGATTGATTCTGCCTCCACACCATCAACGTGCGCTTTTAGGGTATCCCTGCCATTATTCATTTTAAGAAAAGGAGATGATTATGAATCGGTTACAGCAGGTGA
Organism: Sedimentisphaerales bacterium; assembly: GCA_963662565.2. Taxonomy (GTDB): domain Bacteria; phylum Planctomycetota; class Phycisphaerae; order Sedimentisphaerales; family Anaerobacaceae. Next base: position 7,431 of record CAXXXG010000041.1, read on the forward strand.
GTGTAGGAACTCGGAGTAAGAGGCCAGGTTTACTGGTGCCGCTGTTGGCCTCGATTTATCTGGTGTCCGGGGCTTGTTCTTTGATCGATGAGGTCATTTGGACGCGGTTATTGAAATTGAGCCTGGGCAATACCGTTTATGCCTCTTCGACGGTGATTTCAGTCTTTATGGCTGGGCTGGCTCTGGGGGCATGGCTCATGGCGAAGCGGTGTCAACGCTGGCAGCGTCCGTTGTTGGTTTATGCGGTGTTGGAATTGAGCATTACCTTGATGGTGTTGATTTCTCCGGGGTTATTACAGGCTGGGGATCGACTTTATGTCTGGGCCTGGAATGGGCTGCATCCCGGGGCGTCGGTGGCGATGGGGATTCAAGTCGTCATTGCCGCAGGGGTACTCCTGTTACCCACCCTGTTGATGGGCAGTTCTTTACCGTTGTTGGCTCAGGTCGTGACCGCCGCGCACGAACAAACCGGATTGCGTGTGGGTTTGCTCTATGCCCTCAATACGTTGGGGGCCGCGTTGGGATGTTATTTAGCGGGCTTTGTGTTGATTCGGTGGTTGGGAGTGTGGCAGACCCTGTATCTTTCAGCGGCCTTAAATGGTGGCGTGGCTCTGGCTGCAGGGCTCCTGCATTGGCGTTACGGACAACGCCTAGCAAGTGAACCCGTGGCCGTTTCCTCTCAGAGGTTAATGGATGGTTCTCGGAAGCCTAGGGTGCTGGCTTTAAGTTTCTTTCTCAGTGGGGCGGCTTGTATTGGTTATGAGGTCATTTGGATGCGAAGCATTGTGCATGGGGCCGGTGCTTTTACTTATGTCTTTAGCGGGGTACTGACGGTTTATCTGTTCGGAAATGTCATAGGGACAGAGATTGGCCGGCGGCTATTGCCTCGTATTCGGCAACCTGAGGTGGCTTATGCTGTGGTTTTCTTTGCGTTGGGACTCTTTGGGGTGCTGTATTTGCCCTGGTTACAGGGCTTTAATGTCACTTGGCTCGGTCATCTCTATGAACCGTTCGAAAGTTATTTAAAACGTCACGGTCTAGAGAGTTACAGTCTGATCCCCTTGATTCAGTGTGTGATTTTGTTCCTGATACCATCCTTCTTGATGGGGTTGGGATTTCCCTGGTTCTTACAGGCCTGGAGTCGACACATGCCGGAGGTTGGGCAGGCCACGGGGTGGGCCTATAGTCTCAATACCTGGGGGGGTGTGGTGGGGGGATTGTTAACCGGCTTTGTTTTATTGCCGCGTTGGGGAGTTCAGAGTTCCAGTATCCTGTGGGGGGTGGCCGTGGTTTGGATGGCTGCTGGGGTATGGTACCAGTATTTGACACCCCGTTGCCAGGTTCGGCTTAGGCGGAGTCTTTTATGGGTGGCCGCGGCTTGTGTCACCATGCAAAGCTTGAATATTCCCACGGACCTTTTTCATCGCACTGTGGCCTTGTCAAAGCCCAAGTTAAATCATGAGTTAGTGGATGTGCGTGAGGGCATCAACACCACCGTCTCTATCCATCGTCATCCGGAACGAGGTGACCTCTATCTCTATACCTCAGGCAATATGGTGGCTGGGACGTCCCGTGGGTATCGGGGCGATCAAAAGATGTTGGGACATTTACCATTGTTGCTCAATGCTCAGGCCCAAAAAACGTTGTCTGTGGGGTTCGGTGTTGGCGAGAGTACCGCCTGTATTGCGCGGCACGGAATCGAGCAGATTGATTGTGTGGAGATCGCTCCTGAGGTGGTGGAACTGTCCAAACTCTATTTTTCCCAGATCAATCTTGGTGATCGCCTGGAAGAACGGGTCAATATGATCTACATGGATGCACGTAACTACCTGCATGTGACGCAAGAATGTTATGACGCCATTATCAGCGATTGCACCAGTATCCGTGGATTTGCTGAAAACAGTTCCCTTTATACACGTGAGTACTTTGAATGTGCCAAGCACCACCTCAATGACCAGGGACTCTTCATGGCCTGGATCGATACCCACTCCACCGAGGCCCCGTCCATGGTCGATAGCCTGATCGGGACGGTCTTGGACGTGTTTCCTCATGTCACGCTATGGTATCCCATGCCTGAGCCTGCACCGTTTTTTGTGATCGTCGGGTCGGAACATCCCCAGCAGGTTTCGGTCCGTCACCTGCAAGATGTCTTGGCTAATCCCGAAGTCATGGAGAGTCTGGCTCAGATTCATATGGTGACCGTAGAAGATATCTTGAGTTGTTATCTGGGCGATGAACAGGACCTACGTCGTTATCTCAACCTCAAAGACTATCAGGTCAATAGTGACAATCATCCCTTTATCGAGTTTTGTACGGAAGAACCCAGTGTTACCTATGCTGCCGCCAGGGCCTTTTACCGCACGATCCGCTCCGATTCCATTTTGTCTCATATCGACTGGACGGACGTCCATTCACAAGATCGCCAAGCATGTCTGGCACGGGCTGAGCAGTGGTATGGCGTGGGGAATTATATATTGTGGGCCGAGACCTCTCAGCCCTTTTATAAGTCGCTGAAATACTGCCGGGATGGATTGGAAATGATGCCTGGAAACAGGGCTCTTTTGACTCGTAAGCGAATGACGGAAACAAAGTTGTTAGAAGCTGGGATCAAGGCTCTCTATGAAGACAACACTCAGAATGCCTTGGACATTGCTGCGGAGATCATTAAGTTTGATCCGGATTCCCCCAAGGGGTTGATGTTGTTGTCTCAGGTTAATCTGTTTCAGGGGGATCGCGATCGGGCAATTGCATCGGCACGAAAAGCCCTGGAAAATGAAAATGACAATCTCAGTCTGCACTATAACCTTTGGAGCATCTTGATGGCCACTCAAGATGAATCCGCCGCACACCAGGCCCTTCAAGCGGCCATGGAGGTGTCCTCTTTGGAGACAAGACAGGTCAGCACTGCATTTAATCAATTAGGGTTTTAGAGTTTCAACCCATTGGAGTAAAACGAACGCACCTGTCGAATTCAATGGAAAACGACAGGTGCGTCACTGAAAAGGTTCGGCTATGGAGTCAACGCTAACGGGCGTACTTGACGGTACATCCGTAGGGTTTGGTTTGGTTGGGGCTGGGTGCCTGACCAGCCAGGAGGGCGTCTATGGCCTGCTTGACATAATTCACGGAGGCGTCGCCCCCGCGGGGTTTATCATCGATGGCCCCTTGATAGGCGAGTTTGCCCTCAGTATCCACCACGTAAAGATGGGGGGTGTTGGTGGCCCCGTAGAGTCGGCCCACCTTGCCGGTGTGGTCGTCCAGTACGGGATAGGGCAATTCTAGTTTGTCGTGCCATTCCTTGTTGTAGGCTTGGTCGTGGAAATTAGTACTATTGATGGCCAGCCAGACAACCGGTTGATCCTTGTAGCTCTTGGCCAGCTTAACCATGGTCATGGTTTCAGGGCTATAGTGCCGTTTGACAAAGGGGCACTCTGGATTGGTCCATTCCAGGACCACCACCTTGCCTAACAGGTCGGAAAGCTTAACGAGTTTGCCATTCTGATCGAGCAGTTCGAAATCAGGGGCGGTTTTGGATTCTTGTGCCAGCACAGGATTTAGAAAAACAACGCTGACTAAAGCGGTCAGCCATAAACAGGTGTATGCTCTTGTTTTCATAGGTTTATCCTTTCCTAGAAATCCGATAGCAATTTAAGTGTATAACGTCACTGCTGCTGCTTCCGTTCGGTGAATTTTTATAAATTTGCCAAATCGTTGTTTTTAGGCGATGAATGAGGATCCCACGGTGGCTTGGCTTGACAGCTCAACTTATTCCTAGTAACCTGCGGGCGTTCTTGAGACGACTATAAGGAGACTCCAATGTCATATGTATGTAAAGGGATGTTGTTAGGCCTGATCATCGTGGTCTGTGGTTGTGCTGCGAATTCATCCCAGAGTTTGCTACAAAATTGGCCTGAGGGAGCGGATCCCCAGGAGATTGGGGAAAAGGTTGTCAGTGGTATCTTACCTGGATTAGATAAGCTGCAGGCTCATCGTTCATCCTATTGTGAGGATTCGATGTGGATGTTTGCCCTCAAGTTTGCAGAACTGACTGGAGATGATGAGCTCAAGGGGGATTTGATTCGGCGATTTGATTACATCCTGAAGGATCCTGCCTTTACCAATCGTCGTCGACATGTCGATCATTCCATCTTTGGCATTGTGCCTTTGGAGTTGTATATCCAGACCGGCCAGCAGAAATACCTGGACATGGGGCAGGCCATTGCTGATCGGCAGTGGGAAAACCCACGTGAGGATGGGCTTTCGGCTGAAACCCGCTTCTGGATCGATGATATGTACATGCTCACCATCCTGCAGGTCCAGGCCTACCGCGCTACAGGCGATACGGTTTATCTGGATCGGGCGGCCCTGGAGATGGAGGCTTATCTGGATAAGCTACAACAGCCCAGTGGTTTATTCTATCACGAATTGGAAGTCCCGTACTACTGGGGACGTGGCAATGGCTGGGTTGCCGGCGGCATGACCGAGATGCTCATGGATCTGCCTGAAGATCACCCTAAATACGAGCGGATTATGGCGGGTTATCAAAAGATGATGGTGGCCTTGCTCTCGCATCAGGATGAAGATGGCCTATGGCACCAACTGGTGGATTATCCGGAGTCTTTTCAGGAGGGATCAGGGACCGCGATGTTTACCTATGCCATGATCATGGGCGTCAAACGCGGTTGGCTCACAGATCCGGCCTATGCCGAGGCTGCACGCAAGGGTTGGCTCGGTCTGGTCAGTATGATCGATGAAAACGGCCTGCTGGACAATGTCTGCGTGGGGACCAACAAGCTCGACAGTCTGGAACACTACCTCAATCGCCCCAAGCGAAAAGGGGATGCCCACGGTCAGGAGGCCCTCATGTGGGTGATCGTGGCTCTTTTGGATGAGTAGCCGCGCATAGAGATTTCAAACCGCCCTTAAACTAACACGTCCCGACGATTCTCGAAAGAATCGCCGGGACGTGTTTCTTTTCCCTCATACCCCGCAGGCATGGGTATCTCCCTCGATACCCTAATTATTGGCACGAGTCTAAATGCCTTATCATTAAGTACGCCTTGTATGGGGGGATCTTGCGCCAGGAGAGAAAGTTTTTGTGAAATTATTCTTTTGGGAAGCAGGGTTGTCTATCGTGCGCGTTTGGGAAGTTCCAGGCGGAGGGCATCATACATGATGTTAGCGAAGGTGCGACCGCGGTATTGACCGAGCGTGACGGTGTTGGTGCCGGAATGGAGTAGGCTGGTAGAAAAGGACAGACGCTTGAGTTGGTAGGTGCCTTGGATGCTATTGCGTACGCAGGCGGCCCCGGCCTGGAGATCGGGATCGGTATGGATCGTGGTGCCGTTGATTTGGACTTCCAGGGCTCCTTTACGCTGGGCGGCCAGGCCTATGGTTAGGACCGCTACGCCCTCGGGCACCTCGCCCAGTTCGAATTCGATGTCCCAATAGGGCTTGTGGAAGCTGCCGTCTTCCAGTTCATAGGCCATTTGTACGTAATTCCAGTCTGTGCGTTCCTGGCTCTGGCCGATGACAAAGCGGATGTCGTCGGGGAAATCCGTGGGGTAATTTAGCCACTTGCCCCAGGAGTGACCGTCATGGAAGAGGTTGCCGTATTTGTATTCGCCAGCAGAGCGGTCGAATGTGCCCAGTTGCCAGGCGATTCGACCGTGGGACTCCGGTGTCCAGGTCACCTCATTGAGATCCAGGACCTCATTAGCCTCGACTACAATCCCATTCAGGTTGAATTCCTCGGGTACGCCCGTGACAAAGGCAAAGAGGCTGTAGGGACCGGGACGTACATGTTCGATGACAAAGGTGCCGTTGGCATCGGCCCGATCAAAAAACTGATAACCCCGGCCCTGTTGTTGCCAGTGAGGCGTGTTGCCATCCTCGGGCTGGGCCAGGAGGACCATGGCGTTTTCCGGGCTGGTACCGTCGGCTAGTACTAGTTGGCCTTGTACGGTACCCCGCTGGAGGGGGTAGAGCGGGTGTGCCATCCAGTGGTAGGGCCACTGGCTTTTTTCCAGTTCGGTCCGGGCCTTGGCGTCGCTCCATTGCTCGGCTGGGGTCTCAAGTTTGTTGATATACAACAAGAATGGCCCGTAGAGCTTTGACCAGGATTCGCCCTCATCCAGATTCATGATGCCCGAGCCGTAATGGGACCCTTGCAGGTTACGCAGGATCACGGGGGTGGTCTCGGTCTGATGCACGGTCAGTTCCTGGCTGGTGGGCCCGCCGTTTTGGTGCTCGTTGCTGGGCGAGATCATCCAGAGACCGTAGCCGTCCCCAACCCAGCCGTGTACGTGATGTTCACCCATGAAGTCGCTCATGAGGTATTTGTCGTGCACCGTGCCGTCCGGCAGCAGCGTGGCCTCGTCCGGGGACAGGATGCCGCCGTTTTCGCGGGCCTCGTCCAGTTCCTGTGGGGTGGGGGGGATCACCTGGCGTTGATCGTCGGCGATCATCATATAAAAGAGATCCGGGTTGTTTCGCACCACACCGCGTGCCTGCTCCAGGGACCAGGCACGACCGGCCGCATGAGAGAGAATAGTATAGACGTAAAAACCTTGCAGGTCATTGGTTAGCACATAATGGACGTCGAAACTCAGCTCGCCGCCGGCCATGTCGGATTGCTTGAAGGCCACCTCGATCAGATCGTCTTGCTGACGCACCAGGCGGTATTCGGCGTTGTTGAGCGATTCGTAGCTGCCTTCTGTATTGATGTTCCAGTACCAGCTCTGACCGATCAGATTGGGGCCGCGTCGCCAGGCGAGGGAGGTCATCTGGCCGTTTTCCTTGGCGATTGTGCCGGTGACCAGGCTATTGGAGAGGGTGATCGTAGAGCCCTCGTCTTGGAGAGAAACACCGGCCCAGGTGGGCAAGATCAGCCCCAAAATGAGACATGTTACCCTGATTTTGTGGTGCGTGAGCCTGTTGTCCATCATCATGTCTTCAATTATAGGCTCTCAAGGGGACCAGCCCCAAATATTATTTACAAATCCCACAGATCTGTTATGGTAATGCGATTCATTGACTGGACCGGGACTCGGTCCGCCTACATGTGAACGCTAAATGATCCAATGGGATCGCAATGACATTGCAGGAGAATGACAAAATGACATCAATCGAACACATTGTGGCTCGCGAAATCCTGGACTCGCGGGGGAATCCGACCTTGGAAGTGGAAGTGCTGCTGGAAAGCGGCGTCATCGGCCGTGCCGCTGTGCCGTCCGGTGCCTCCACCGGTGAAAACGAGGCCCTGGAGCTTCGCGATGGCGACAAGGGTCGCTACCTGGGCAAGGGTGTCCAGACCGCAGTGGACAACGTCAACGACAAGATTGCCCCCGAACTGTTGGGTATGAGCACTCTGGATCAAACCGCCATCGATAAGGCCATGCTGGATCTCGACGGTACCGAGACCAAGAGCAAGCTGGGCGCCAACGCCATGCTGGGTGTTTCCCTGGCCGTGGCCCACGCCGCTGCCAACGTGCTGGGCATGCCGCTCTACCGCTACATTGGCGGTACCAATGCCAAGGTCCTGCCAGTGCCTATGATGAACATCATCAACGGTGGTTCACACTCCGACGCCCCCATCGCCTTCCAGGAATTCATGATTCGCCCAGTGGGTGCCCCTTGCTTCAAGGAAGGGCCTGCGTATGGGTGCCGAAGTCTTCCACGCCCTCAAGAAGATCATCAAGGATAAGGGCCTGAGCACGGCTGTCGGTGACGAAGGTGGCTTTGCCCCCAATTTTGCCGGTGGCACCGAAGAGGCCCTCGATAGCGTGATCGCCGCCATCGAGGCCGCCGGTTACAAGCCCGGTGAAGACGTCACCATCGCCCTGGACTGTGCCGCTTCCGAATTTTTCGAAGACGGCAAGTACAACTACGCCAAGTTCGAAGGCAAGGATGGCGCGGTTCGTAGCTCTGCCGAGCAAGCCGACTATCTGGCCGAATTGATTGACAAGTACCCCATCGATTCCATCGAAGACGGTTGTGACGAGAACGACTGGGACGGTTGGAAGATCCTGACCGACAAGATCGGCGACAAGTGTCAACTCGTGGGTGACGACCTGTTCGTGACCAACGTCAAGTTCCTCAAGAAGGGCATCGACACCGGTTGTGCCAACAGCATCCTCATCAAGGTCAACCAGATCGGTACCCTGACCGAGACCCTGGACGCCATCGAGATGGCCCACAAGGCCGGCTTTACCGCCGTGGTCTCCCACCGTTCCGGCGAGACCGAGGACACCACCATCGCCGATATCTCCGTGGCCATGAACGCCGGTCAGATCAAGACCGGATCGCTCAGCCGCACCGACCGTATCTGCAAGTACAACCAACTGCTCCGTATCGAAGAGCAATTGGACGACGTGGCCCAATACGGCTGCTAAACCGGAGACGGTTCAGACTTGAATTAAGAAACGCCGGTCCCTATCATGGGGGTCGGCGTTTTTCTTTTGGACTAGAAAGAATGGATGTCTTGTGGACTGGACTCAAGTGACATGGCGACCTGGAGTGGGGGATCCAACCCTGGCTGGTTGGGTGGTGACCGTGTCCCTGGGGCTGGCGGCCTTGATGAGTTTGGCGGCCATCTTCAAGGCTTATCCCAACCGTCGGGTAGCAGCCTTTTGGATCGTGGGCACCCTGATGTTGACGATTCTGGCGGTCAATAAGCAACTTGACTTTCATGTCTTCTTGATTCAGGTCGGACGGGCGATGTCTCGGGTTCAGGGATGGTATTCCCTACGAAGACAAGCTCAGCTAGCGTTGGTTATCGTCTTGGGATTGGCCCTGTTGACCTTGATTGTCTTTGGTTTGCTGCCTTTGCGGCGCTGGTGGCGTTATATCGCTTGGGCTGCCGGGGGGTTGATCTGTACCCTGGTTGTGACGCTTTACCGCGCGATATGTCTTTGTCATGGTTTACCCATGCTGAATCCACAAGTCTTCGCCGTCTTCGAATTGATCGGCCCCTTTTGGGTTATGGCCGGTACACTCCGTTTCCTCCTGTCCGATCCTATTCATCGTCATTTTTGATCGTTAAGGGGAAGTTCAGATATCAGGGGTAATGGCAGGAGTAAACGGTGATTTGTGGATGTTTGTCCATGGGTGTGTATCTAAACAGGACTTGGATTGGCGAAATTTCGAGATTGATTATAGATTTAATACCTGGTTAACCCAATAATTTGAATTGAAAACGCGATCCTTCCTTTATTCCTCCCTTGGCAATCGATATAATACGCGTCTTCACGGATGAGGAACCATTTTACGGAGTTGTAGGAATTGTGTGGTCGAGGAACAGATTGAGTGGTCACGACGTAGCTACTATTTGAATATTAACCCTAATATATGTGGATTCCAAGAAAGGTGATGAAATGATTAAGAAACTGTTGTGTGTGTGGTTTTGTCTGTTCATGGTTGGGGCGGCGAATGCCGCTACCGTGACAACATTAGACGGTTCTCAGAATTGGACAGAATATCTCAGAGGTGCGGCGTCGCAGGACATCACGACTGAACAGCCCAGGTATGGAAACGGCTCTCTTATGCAATCGACTTCTTCAGATGCTGACAAGGCGGTGGCCTATTTCGGGACGGGTTCGTCCCTGGGAACCCTCTCCGAATTTGCATCCGGTACCATCAACTTCGATTTCTATCGAGATGGAAGCAGCACGGTTGCCGATCACTTTGCCCCTGCCTTCGAATTGGGTGTTGATTCTGATGGAGATGGTGTTAAGGACGTCAGTTTGAAATGGGAAGCGGTTTATAATGGTTACGGTGCCATTTCAGAAGACATCTGGATCACGACCGACAATATTGCAGATGAGTATTGGTGGATGTGGAATGGGAATACGATCGCAGATTTTGATGTCACTCTCAGTGATTGGGCCAGTGGGTATACTAATGGATCGTCCACCCCATTAAGCGGTGACGCTACCATTCTGTGGGTCAATATCAGTCTGGGTTCGGGATGGGACGGACTATACGAAGGCTTTGTTGATGGGGTGTCCCTGCAAATCGGTAATGAAACGTATTACTCGAATTTCGAGTCAGTGGCCGTTCCGGTTCCCGGGGCTCTCTTGATGGCGGGGTTGGGAGTTGTTTGTACTGCCGGATACCGTCGGAGGACAAGGCCGGCTGTTTCCTAATGAAACCATAACATACATTGTCTGGCAAATCTCTCAAGCCCTGTCCATGGACAGGGCTTTTTTTGTGTCATCGAGAATTACATCGGTGACAATGGCTTACTACTGAACCGATACATTTCTATACCCAATGGCCCTCCGGAAGGTAGATCTGGAAAATGATCGAGAAAGATGGTAACCTGACATGCGAAGCCATTCGCTTGCACGATAATAAATCAATGAGTATGGAGATTGATATGAAGGACAATCTAAGGTCATGGATGTTGATCGTCTTGTTGGGGTGCGTCTGTTTGTTAGGAGGGTGTGCTGAATCCAAGGAAATTATCGATCTCACAGCTCCGTCGGATCAACCGCAGTTGCAGCAGTTGGAGTCCCATTTGGATTACGTGGATCCGGACGCCGGTCAACCTAATTATCGCCGTGACGATTAATCGATAACCGTTTTTCCAGGAAAGGATCCTTCTCATGCTGAAGAAGATTGTGCTCTATACACTATGGGTCATGATGTTGGTGAGTTTGGTGGGCTGTCAGGTCAATCCCGTCACGGGTAAGAAAGAATTCAGCCTGATTTCGGAGTCCAAAGAAATCGCCATGGGGGACGGCTATCACCCGGATATCATCTTTATGTATGACGGCGAGTACATCGATCCGGAACTCAAGCAATACCTCGGTTCGATTGTGGCGCGCCTACACCATGTGTCACACCGCAGTGAGATGCCGGTGGACTTTACCGTGCTCAACACCTCCATGATCAATGCCTTTGCCATCCCAGGGCACGTCTATGCCACCAGGGGTTTCCTGGCCGAGCTGGAAAATGAAGCCCAGTTCGCTGCCGTCATGGGGCACGAATTGGCCCACGTCTCTTGTGGTCACTCGGCCAAGAAGATGACGGGCCAGATGATTACCAATCTGGGCTTGGGTGTGATGGCCTCGATGTTGGACGACGATTCGACTTCCTCACAACTGGTACTGATGGGATCGCAGTACAGTGTGGTCCTCTTGGGCCTGTCCTACAGTCGTCAACACGAGCATCAGGCTGACCGGGTGGGAACCTACTATATGGCCCTGGCCGGTTGGGATCCTCAAGAATCGATCTCCATGCAGGAACTGCTGGGGTCCTTCCATGAAGGCAAGCCTTCGTTTCTGGACAAGTACCTCTCCACACACCCGCCCATGGACGAACGCATCGAAGACATCGAACTCGTGATCCAGGAGAAGAATCTTGGTCATAGTGATCTGCGTCAGGGTGACGGGGTGTATGAGGCCCGCTGGAAGAAACAGCTCGCCGGTCTCTATGCCAGCAACGCCGCCTTTGAAGAGTACGACCAGGCCACCCAGCTCTTAAGTGACGAGAACCCGACCAAGGCCCTGGCTGCGGTCAATCGCGCCATCGAGATGGATTCGTCGCGTGCACCGTTCTACCGACTCAAGGGGGACATCCTGGCCAGTCAGGAGAAGTACAGCCAGGCGGAAGCGGCTTACCAATTGGCACTGCAAAAAGACTACCGCTATGTGCCGGCCAATACCGGACTGGGAGAGATCGCCCTGTATCAGGATCGCTATGCCCAGGCCGAGAAGCAGTTCGGGATTGCGGCCTATGGCAATCCCGGCGGGATGATGCCGCAGTATGGTCTGGGCCTGGCCCTCTATTATCAGGACAAGTTCGAGGAGGCCATTGCCCCCTTGACCGTGGTGGCCCAGGCCAATCCCAATGCTGCCTCCCTACATTACCTGCTGGGGGATGCCTGCTATCGCACCCAACAGTGGGAAGAGGCCTATGAGGCCTATAGCCAGGCTATTAATGCGGGGATTGAAGACGAAAAGCTGACCGTGGCCCAGGCTCGGGCAACGGAATTGGCTGCGATGCTGACGCCTGAAGAAGAAGAGACTAATGGCGAGGAATCTGCCTCCGAGGCGACGCAATAGATTGCAAAACCGAGTTGACTAAGGGTTTCTAGCTTTCAGAAGAAGACGGACCGATCTGTCATTGCGAGGAGCAACGCGACGTGGCAATCTCGGCCTCATCGAAAACAATCCCGGTTCCAAATACGAGTCACCCTAGATTGCCGCGGTCGACTTCGTCTTCCTCGCAATGACCCCGAGTGGGTTTTGCGATTCATGAGGTGAACTTAATCTTCGATCGAGAGCGAGGTGCCTTCTTCCAGGATTCGATTTTGAATCTTGGTGAGGTACTCGTCCAGTTCGTCCTGGTTGGCACAGACGTTGAGAATCGGGGTCAGTTGCATGATCTCGAAGACGCGTTTGATTTGGGGTTGCAGTCCGGCCAGGGTCAGTTCCACACCCTTTTTCTTGAGGGTGTCCTGGGCCTTGAGGATGACGCCTACACCGGCACTACTGATGAAGTTGAGATCTGTCATGTCCAGCACGAGGGCCTTGACCCCATCAGCGACAAAGGGTTGGATTTCTTGGTCCAACTGGGTGCTGGTGTTGTTGTCGAGTTCACCTGCCAGGCATAGAGTCACGGCCCCTGCGTTGTTGTTCTCTGCCTTGCTGATCTTAAGACCCATGGTGGTTCTCCATTGATTGATCGTTACTTTTCATCGTCTAAAGTCTCCAAGTATAGCCATTTTGCCCTTATTTGCCTATACAGAACTGCGAGAAAATCCGATCCAACACCTTCTCCTCTACGTGATGCTCCATCTGGCTGATGGCTTGATAGGCGGCTCTGAGTTCCATGACCACGATTTCGTGTCCACCCTGTGGCAGGGATATACGGGCCGTTTGCAGACAGGTTTGGGCCTCGATCAGGGCCTGTTTGTGGCGGGCGGTCAAGGTGGTGACCTGGGATTGGACGCCCAGGTGGCCGGTCATCAGGGTCTGGTCAATTTGCTGGATCAGGTTGTCGAGTCCTTGCGATTGAGCGGCACTGACCGGTATCCAGGGGGCGTTCCAGCGATTCGACAAGGTGGTGACGTCTACCAGATCCGTCTTAGTGGCCACATTGAGTACCTGATGTGATTCGATCGTTTCACGCAGGTGCCGGTCTTCGTCCAGGTCGATTTTGGTGGCGTCAACGCAGAATAGGATGAGTTGGCAATGACGCAGGGCCTCAAGTGCGGCCTCCTGGGCCAGACGGTCCAGCAATTCGGCCGGTTCGACCAGCAAACCGGCACAGTCGAATAGAACGCAGCGACCATGGGGCAGGTCCCACACCTGACAGAGGACGTCACGGGTGGTCTTGCGTTGATCCGAGACCAGGCTCTGTGAGCGTCCCAGCAGGGCATTGAACAGGCTGCTCTTGCCCGCATTGGGAGCCCCGGCGATGCCTACGGCCGGTAGATGTAGGATCTCTTCCTGGGCAATACCTTGATCGAGCAGGGTAGTGATTTGGTGATCCAGTTGATCCAGGCGTTCGTTAGCCTGATCTTCACTGATAAATTCGATGTCCTCTTCGCTGAAGTCCATACCCGCCTCTAGCAGGCCCATCAGATTCAGTAGGTCCTCACGCAGTTGTTCGGTTTGATCGGAGAGACGTCCGGTCAGCAGGCGTTGGGCCGCCTGGACTTGTAATACATTGGAACCGGCAATGATTTCGTTGACCGCCTCGGCTTGGGCCAGGTCGAGTTTGCCGTTGAGATAGGCCCGGGCCGTGAATTCACCCGGTCCGGCCATTCGTGCACCCAGGGACAAACAGCGCTGTACCAGGGCCTCGAGAAGGGGGGCATTGCCCAGGACATGGATCTCGGCACAGTCCTGCCCCGTGTAGGAGCGAGGCGAGCGGAAGCGATAGATCCAGGCCGGCAGAGTGACATCGTCCAGGGCTCTGACCTCGGTGGTCTGGATGCCGGGTTGTGATGCCTCGTCTGTCTCGACAGCCAGGGATTGGCAAATCGACCAGCTGTCAGCTCCACTCAAGCGGATCACACTACGTACCCCGGACGTTGTTGAGCCCGGGGCCACGATGGTGTCAGTTAGATCGTACATGGGTGTGGATCAATGATCCTTAAACATCGGCTTGGGTTTTTTCTTCTTAACCTTGCCACCGGTCTTGCTGGTGACATTAACCAGGTTCTTGCCTTCTTGTTCTTCGCGTTCCTTGATGTGTTTGCGGATGATCTTCTGTTCGATCACACCGGCGAAGGTACTGGTCATGATATAGAGGTTCACGCCCGAGGCCACGTTGTAGAACATGATGGGGAAGAGGATGGGCATCATCACCATCATCATCTTCTGTTGCTGGGCCACCTGCGGATTGGTGGCGGCCGAGGCCTGGGTGGGCATGAGCTTTTGTTGCAGGTAGAAGGCCACACCCATCAGGATGGGCAGCAGGTTGAAGTACTCACCCAGGATGGGCAGGTTCAAACCAAAGAAGGGGAACAGCCGGTCCGGGCTGGACAGGTCCGTGATCCAGAAGGGCAGCAGGCCCTCGCCCCGCAGGGCGATGCTGGAATTGACTGCACTCCACAAGGCGATCCAGATGGGCATCTGGATGAACATGGGCAGCATGCCGGTGATGGGGGAGGCCCCTTGTTCGCGGTAGAGTTCCATGAGCTGCTTTTGCATCTCCGCCTTGTTGTTGGCGTATTTCTTCTTGATTTCCTCGGCTCGCGGAGCCAATTTGCTCATCTTTTGCATGGAGATCTGGCTCTTCTTGGTCACCG
>CAXXXG010000042.1:0-15412 GCA_963662565.2 Sedimentisphaerales bacterium
GGCCTCATCTTGTAGGCGAGCGACTTCGCGAGAGCTGGCTCGCAGGTTCACCCGACGCGTGTCGGAATCATTGGGGCTGCGATGCCCTCCCTTTGACGTGGGAGGGCATCGCGGACGGAAGCCTCTGAATGAACACGATTTCGGTTAATACTTTCGTCGAAGGCGAATGCCGCAACGCCTAAGCTTCCCCGCCGGTACGAGCGGATTTGGAGAAGGTCGGTTTGAAAACCGAAAATGGAGGCTGGCATGAACATAAAACCCGACCGTCTTGGAAAGGTCGCAATCCTGGCCGCAATCAGCTCGCGCGAAGAAGAGGAGGAATTCAAGAATTACCTTGCCGAGAATACCTCGTTCAAGATTGCGGTAACTTTTGTGAGCGGAGTGCGGACGGACGTCAGTAAGAATTTCGTCAAATCGCTGGTATCCTGCGCGTTGCAGGGAGGGGTCGTGCACCGTCGCCATAACCAGATCCACGCCGTCATTCATGCCGGACTGGAATGTCTGAAAGGCGTGAGCTCGGGGGAGGCAGCGGAATCCAGCTTGAAATTGAAAGTCGCCATCGTCACCGATGGCAAATGGCTGGCCGTCGCCGCACATGGCGAGTCGGCGTTTCATCCCGAAACGAATCACGAGCGCATGGGGTTCGGCGTGATGCACGTGTGATGCCGAAATGCGGTTTCCCCGTCGGTAACTCTTTGGAAATGTGGGTTTATATTTTTAGACTAGGGGATCGATGGCGGTCTTTGGGGACAAGAGACTGGACAAGGCCCCGATCCCGTGAAAGGAATGTTGCTGTTTCGTCGGCCCGTGTTTTGTTTGTGAAGCGACGTCAGTCCTTGCGGACCGATGGTGAGGGGTCGATGTGAAGGCGTGATATCGTGATCTTGGGCGACGTTCCGTTGCCGAGTGTGAATGTGTCGTGCGCTCCGTAGAGCGTGTTTCCGCCAAGTGATCCTGTGATTTTGTGACGGCGACCCGTTGGGTCTTTGTGCTTGAGCCGTGTTCGACGGCTTCGGGCGCAAGGGGCTCGGTCGGCGCTCCCATGATGGTGTCCGCCGACCATGGATTGGGAAGACGTCCATGGAAATGGCACGGAGCGCCATTGTTGAAGCGCCAGCCCGAATGTCTGGAGAGCGGACGTGCTGGGCCATCGGCAGCGCTGTCGTCACTGCGGCTCTTCTCGAAGTCTCCACCCATCCGAAACCAGGTTTGGTCACTCCGCGGTCCAATGGGGCGCACGTCGATATGGACCTGCAGACCTTCATGGCCTCCACGGCAGCCATTGCGCCGTGTTTCTACTTGTGCGCCCAGCGCGGATTGAATCATCGGGGCTCATCCAAGACGCTGCTGCCGAAAATCCGAGAAATCGGACGTGAATATGAGCGGCATCTCCTGAACTCGACCGGTGGTGTGAATACCCAGCGCGGACTTCTGTTCTCGGGTGGCATCCTATGCGCCGCCGCCGGGCTTCTCTCCCAACACCCGGAGCCATATTCCGCCGCCGGTCTGTTCGCCGCGGTCGCCGAGATGACCGAGGGGCTGTGCGCACGCGAACTCCAAAACCGGGGCCGGGGCGAGCCGACCTCGGCGGGCGAGATGCTGTTCGAACGGTTCGGTGTCCTCGGCATTCGGGGGGAGGTCGAAGCCGGATTTCCGACGGTCCGCGATGCTGGTCTGCCGGGCTTGGCGGAAGCTCGTGCCGCCGGCGTTTCCCGTGATCGGATCCTCGTCCACACCCTGCTTTCACTGATGGCCAAAACCGAGGACTCGACGGTTCTGTGGCGCGGCGGCTGGGCCGCGCTCGAATTCGTACGGACGAAAGCCCAGTCGATCCTTGAGATGGGAGGCGCCTTGAGCCTCGCCGGTTGGGAGGAAGTCCGGAAATTCGATGCCGAATGCATCGCCCACGACATCAGCCCCGGTGGTTCCGCCGACTTGATGGCGATCACCATCGGCATCCAGGTGCTCGTCGAGGGCAACACGGCCCTTCAAGGACCAGACGGGCAGAACCACCGGGCGGCTGGCGCCAACAATCGCAAAGCATGAGGAATACATGAACATCATCGTCTATGCCGGGATGGCATACCTGCTGACGGCGGTCATCGCCTTTGCGGTGACCGGCTTGATCGTTGGGATCTCCCGCTTTATGTCCAGCCATTTGGATTGCGAATAAGCCATGGAAATCAAGATGTTGGAGCAGATTCTGGTGGCTTTCCCCGGCATCGGAACGCTTTTCGTCCAGGATCCGGTCGTCGCCATTTCGCGCCTGGCCCTCATTGTTCTGGGGTTCGTCCTCGCGTACTTCGGGTTCAAGCGCACGTTGGAACCGCTGATCATGGTGCCCATGGGATTGGGCATGATGGCCGTGAATGCCGGTGTGATGTTCCTTGAGGCCGGCAAGATCGGAACTCTGATCATCGCTCCCCTGGTTTCGGACACCAGCGCGCTGATCGAAGTCATGCAGATCGATTTCCTGCAGCCGGTCTACAATTTCACCTTCACCAATTCCCTGGTCGCCTGCCTGCTGTTCATGGGAATCGGTACCATGGCCGATATTTCCTTCATCCTGGCGCGCCCGTGGGCAAGCGTTACCGTCGCGATTTTCGCCGAACTGGGGACCTTCGCCACTCTCGTCATCGGGTATTATTGCGGGTTGACTCCGGCCCAGGCGGCGGCGGTCGGATCGATCGGCGGCGCCGATGGCCCCATGGTGCTGTTCGCTTCCCTCGTCATGGCGAAGGAACTCTTCGTCCCGATTTCCATCATCGCCTACCTGTATCTTTCGCTTTGCTACGCCGGGTACCCGTATCTGGTTCGGTGGCTGGTCAGTCGGAAATTCCGGGGGCTGGACGTCGAATTCGACTTTCCCGAGGTTTCGCCGCGGGCCAAGTTCGTTTTCACAATCGTCGCGGCGGCTCTTCTCTGCCTGCTGCTTCCCGTGGCCTCGCCTTTGATCCTGTCCTTCTTCCTGGGCGTGGCGATCAAGGAGGCGGAGATCGAGCCCTATCAGCAATTGCTCGAGAAAACGATCACCTACGGATCGACCCTCTTCCTGGGGCTGGTTCTGGGGGTCCTCTGCGAGGCGTCGACACTGCTTGACCAACGGGTAGCCATTCTCCTGGTTCTGGGGATTGTCGCTTTGACCATCTCGGCCCTGGGCGGCATAGGCGGCGGTTGGTTTGTCTGGTGGGTTTCCAGGGGGAAGTACAATCCGGTCATCGGCATTGCCGGCGTCTCCTGCATGCCGTCGACCGCGAAGATCGCCCAACGGGAAGCGTTCGCAGCCAGCCCTTACGCCATGATCATGCCACTCGCCATGGGAGCATCGATCTGCGGCGTCATCGTGTCCGCCATCGCCGTCGGCGTCTTCGCATCGACAATCGGCTTGGTCCATTGAGACGGACGGGTCCGATGCCCTGCTTTTCCGATTCTCCGCTCTGGGCTGTCTGGCCATCGGCTTTGTCCTTCCGGAGACGAGGCCGAGACGTTTGCGCGTTCATTCCGTCGAACGGTCCGTTTCGGCCCCTGGCCGGCCCAAAGATCGAAGGCGTCCAATCCTACGCATATCGACTCTCGGGTCGGAGCGACTGGGGCGTTCTTCGGGTCACGGAGACGGACTCCACCAACCGGTTGCTCGCTGAAATCGCCGAGACTGGTGTGCCGATGCATACGGTCCTGATCGCCGACCATCAAACGGCCGGAAAGGGAAAGGGCCGGCGCCGGTGGCATTCGCTTCCGGGTAAGGGACTGTGTGCCTCCATCCTGTTGCGGCCCAGTCGTCCGGTCGAGGAATTGGCGTCCGTTACTCTGGTCATCGCCGTCGCCGTCTTGGATGCCGTCCGGCATACGGCCGGGGTCTCCGCGACGGTCAAGTGGCCGAACGACATCATGGTCGCCGGTCGCAAATTGTGCGGCATTCTCTGCGAACTCGTTCTTTCTCCCGACGGCGAGGTGAAACACGTCATCGCCGGCATTGGCTTGAACGAAAACTTGGCATCCAAGGACTTTCCCCATCCGTTGACGGATACGGCGACATCCCTCTCCATCGAGAGCGGACGCCCCAATCGACCGTGCTACGTCGCTGGCCAATCTGATCGACGCGTTGGCACATTGGCTGGAGCGGTGGGAGCGCGAGGGGTTTAGCCCCGTTCGCGAGGCATGGATTCGTCATTCGTGCACGTTGGGCCACGGGGTGACGCTTGATGCTCCCGGCTTTTGTCGAAGTGGCGAGGCCATTGGCCTCGGCGTCGATGGCAGTCTCAGCATTCGTGACGATGACGGAAAAATCCATTCGCTTTTCTGTGGCGAAACACGCGTGCCGTCCTTCGAGGCGAGCCCGGCGCTCCAATCAACCAAGTAGAGGTCGTCAAATGTCGAACGTGAACGTTCGGAAGAAGTGGGACAGCAGATCTGTCGACACGGCGGGGAGACTCGCGCGCGCGGCCCGTTTCATCGGTCCGGGCAAGCGGGTCGAGGCCGAAGACACGGTGGGTCTTCTGGAGGCCGTCATTCGCGCAGGAGACCGCGTCAACATCGAGGGCGACAACCAGAAGCAGGCCGATTTCCTGGCGGAGTGCCTCAATCGGGTTGACAAGACCTTGATCCACGATCTGCACATGGTGCAATCGGCGGTCCCGCTGCCCATCCATCTCGATCTTTTCGAGAATGGAATCGCCAGGAAGCTCGACTTCGCGTTCGGTGGCCCACAGGCCGGCCGGGTTGCCCAGTTCATCAAGGAAGGGAAACTCGAACTGGGTGCCATTCACACCTATCTCGAGCTTTTCGGGCGCTACTTCGTCGATCTCACGCCGAGAGTGTCGTTGATCTGTGCCTATAAGGCCGACCGGCAGGGCAACCTGTACACGGGATTCAATACCGAAGACACGCCGACAATCGTCGAAGCCACCAAGTTCCGGCAGGGCATCGTCATCGCCCAAGTCAACGAGATCGTGGATACCCTGCCGCGGACCGATATTCCGGCGGGCTGGGTGGACGCCATCATCGAGTCGCCACGGCCTTTTTTCATCGAACCCCTGTTTACGCGCGATCCGGCCTTGATCACGGAGGGGCAGATTCTGCTTGCCATGCTCTGCCTGAAGGGCATCTACGGCGAATACGGGGTGAAACGTGTGAACCACGGCATTGGTTTCCTGACCGCTGCCATCGAACTTCTGCTTCCGACCTATGGCGAGGAATTGGGCCTGAAGGGGAAGATCTGTACCCACATGATTCTCAATCCGCACCCGACAATGATCCCGGCCATCGAAAACGGATGGGTGGACACCATCCACTGTTTCGGCGGCGAGTTGGGCATGGAAGCCTATGTTGCGGCGCGCCCGGACGTATTCTTCATCGGTCCCGACGGCAGCCTGCGCTCCAACCGCGCATTCGCCCAAATCGCGGGCCATTACGCCGTGGACATGTTCGTTGGCGGTACCCTGCAGATCGACAGGTTCGGCAATTCGTCGACCGCGACCGCCAATCGGGTCGCCGGTTTCGGCGGCGCGCCGAACATGGGGTGCGACGCCAAGGGGCGCCGACACGTCACCGAAAGCTGGTTGAGGTGCGGCCGGGAACTGCCGACCCTCGACCGGCAGTTAGGCGACATACCCCGTGGCAAGCGCCTCGTCGTCCAAGGCGTGGAAACGTTCGGCGAGGGGCGTACTCCGGTCTTCGTCGACAAGCTCGATGCCTGGGAGATGGCCAAGAACGCGGATCTCGATTTGCCACCGGTCATGATCTACGGCGACGATCTGACCCATATCGTGACCGAGGAGGGCATCGCCTACCTGAATCGGTGTGGCAACCTGGAGACCCGTATGGCGGCGATCCGCGCGGTAGCTGGCTATACCGACGTCGGCCTGTCCGCGGATCCGTGCGAAACCCGCCGCCTGCGCGACGCGGAAATCGTCAAGACCCCCGAGGATCTCGGAATCGATCGCCCGCGCGCAAGCCGCTCGTTGCTCGCCGCGAAGAACATCCGTGATCTGGTGACTTGGTCCGGCGGTCTCTACGACCCCCCGGCGCGGTTTCGCAATTGGTAGGGAAGGATTTGCAAGCCATGGCTTTGAATACCTTGGAATTCAATGTGAAGGCCGATTCAGGACATCCCGTGGTCAAGACTCCCGTCCATGCCGGCGTGGTCGGGTCCGGCGACATGGAAGTCCTGCTCGAACCGAGCGAACAAAACGGTTCCGTGGCGGTCAAGATCGTCACGCCGGTCTCCGGATACGACGGCCTGTGGAAGCGTGTTCTCGAGGCCTTCGTCACGAAGAACGCCATCGCCGATGTCCGGGTTGAAATCAACGACAACAACGCCACCCCCGCCGTGGTCCTGCTGCGGTTGCAGCAAGCCCTATCGGAGGCGAACGACGGCTAAGGAGAGCAGCAAATGTTGCACTGGAATGATCTGCAGAAGGCCAGCTTCCTTGAAGCCAACGCGCGCGCGCGCGCTCTTGGTCTGGTTGACGAGGGCACTTTTGCGGAACTGGCCGGTCCGATCGACCGGCGCTACAGCCCGCACCTGGAAGCCCTAGGCGAGGCCGTCGAATTCGACGACGGCATCGTTACCGGTGTCGGCCGGATCGGCAGGACACCGGTGTTCGTTATTTCCCAGGAAGGTCGGTTCGTTGGCGGTTCCGTTGGGGAAGTCGGCGGTGCCAAAATGGTCAACACCATCCGTCTAGCCATCGAGTTCCATGGCAAACTCGTCGCCGACTATCCGGATATCACCGCGGCCGAAAAACCGATTGTCGTGATCTCGTTCGAAACCGGCGGCGTGCGCCTGCACGAAGCCAATGCTGGCCTGCTGGCCCATGCCGAGGTCATGGAACAGTTGCAGCGCGCGCGCGACAGGGTCCCGGTGATCGCGCTCATCGGATCGAAGATCGGTTGCTTCGGGGGAATGGGATTCATCGCCGCGGCGACCGACGTCATCATTATGAGCGAGTTTGGACGCCTAGGCCTGACCGGCCCCGAGGTGATCGAACAGGAAATGGGAAAGGAGGAATTCGACAGTGCCGATCGCGCGTTAGTGTTCCGAACCACTGGTGGTCGGCACAAGTACATCATGGGCGACTGCAATTTCCTGGTCGAGGACACCATCGGGGCCTTCCGCAGCCAGATTGCGGAACTGGCCAAACTGCCAATCGACGAGTTCGAGGCCATGCGGCGGATCGGTTCCGCGCAGAAAGTGGAGCAGCAAATCCGAGGGGTCGCCCTGGCGGCGGAATTGCAGCCGCGGGACGCCCGCGATGTGTGGGCCAAGGCTGGCAACGCCGATCCGGCTTCTCTGACCGACATGCCGCTCTCCGGCTTTCTCGACCAGGTCAAACGCCTGAGCATTTGAAGTCGGCATTCCAAAACCCATTCCCGATTCAGGAGGTATCCATGGACTCGACGGAAACCTTGATTGGCAAGGGGCGTGAGGCGATCGACTTGATTGTCGATTCCGGTTCCTTCGCTGAAAACGTGATCGGCGCGAAGACCTTCGACGACCCGGAATTCGGCCCTGGAGCCGTCGTCGGGACGGCGAAACTCGGCGACCAAGCCTGCACGATCATTGCCAACGATGCGAATGCCTTCAACGAGAAGTTCCCGGTGGTCTACGCCGGGATCATCGGCATGGAGGAGGCCTACAAAATGGCTCAAGCCGTCTATGCCTCGATGGCTGCGGACATCGACGTGCCGAAGGAGGAAAAACGCCCGCTAGTACTGGTCGTCGACACTCCGGGCAACGGCCCCGGCAAGATCGAGGAAATCTTCGGTATGAACAAGGCGACCGGGGCCTATCAACTGGCGCTTGCCGAGGCGCGCCAGGCCGGTCATCCGATCGTCGCCATGGTCATCGGCCGTGCCATCTCGGGCGCGTTCCTATGCCACGGATTGCAGGCAGACAACATTCTTTCCCTGGATTCCGACTTTGGCACGATGATCCATGTCATGCCGTTGACCAGTGTTTCGAGGATCATCCGCAAGGACCTGGAAACCCTGCAGGAACTGTCCAAGGTCAGTCCCGTTTTCGCGGCTGGCCCTGAGTTCTTCCACGCCCTTGGTGGCGTTGAGGAGTTGATCGACAGCGTCGACGCCATGCGTTTGGCGATCATCGCCCATATCACGGCGATCCGGAACGCCAAGGCGGATGGCAGGGAGGACACCCTGGGACCGTGGGGGCGCGGCGCGCTGGGCGCCGAACGTGGTGGCCGCACCGTTCGGCCCGAGATCATCGCCTTGATGGATAGAGAGTTCGCAGCGGTGGCGGACCACTATGCGCCGAGGCGCTAGCTCATGTCCGATGTTCTGACGGCCTTGGAAGAGGCGATCGGGTTCTTCGGCGACGCGCCCACGCTCGAGGAGATGCCCCGGCGCGGGCTGGCGGAAAAGGGTATCGCCGGTCCGACATCGGCTCATGTCATTGAGGAAGTTCATACGCCGTTCAATTTGGCGTACCTGACCGTCACGACGGGATCTTCGGCCTTTCAGAACATCGTCGGCGTCGTCCATACCGAAATTTCCGGCCGGGTTGACGTGGCACGGGCCCTTTTCAAGCGTTTGGGGACAGGACCCGGAGCGCGGATGCTCGTGACCTACCCACCTCTGGTAAACGTCTTTTCCGCCGAGGCGCTACGCGTATGCGACATCGGATGGACCTTCTTGAAGCGGTCCAGCCGCGATGCCTTTCTCGTGGCGGCTTGTCGCGAACAGCCACAGATCATCATCGGAGAATCATCCTTTCTTCGTGCGAGTCTCGAACAGGCCGTCCGGATCGGCCTGAAGGACAGTTTTCCGAAAGAGTGCCTATTCCTGGCCGCGGGAACCCCGTTGGATCTGGAGTTGCTCCCGGTTGCACAAGCTTTCGGGTATCGCGTCCACGATCTTTACGGCTGTCAGGAGTTCGGTTGGCTGACCCTTGATGGGCGACCGTTGCGGGACGACATCTCGCTCGTCGTCTCGCCCCATGGCCCGGCTTATCGGGAGCTGGTCGTCGGCGGTCTGCCCCTGGGCGACAGTTTCGTCGTTTCGTCCGCTGGCCACGTCTGCGACCGCAAAGGGGAAATCATCACCTACTGCCGTGAACGCACGTATCCCGAATATGAAGTCGTCGTGACCCGTACGACGTCGACGGTTGCGGAGACCGTGCAGAGGGCGGCACGCAGCATCCTGCGCATCAAGGGCCGCGTGGTGAAGGTGTCGCCGAACCTGGAAACCGGAGCCGAAACCACCCGTGTGGAGTTGATCCCAGGTCTCCCCGGTCGTCGAGAGGCCGGAATTTCCCTTGAAGGTTCGGTCGCGACCCGCCTGTTCGAGGATCTGATCGCTGCGCAGGTCGCTTTCCAGACCTTGGCAAAGAAAGACCCGGCCTGGATCAAGAGGCGCTGATCATGCTGAATCGCCGTCACTTTCTCGCTTTCCTGAAACCGGGTGCCGGGACTGAGCTGTTGTCTTCCGTAATCGACGCTCTTCCCCCGACGATGCGGGGCGCGGACATCGAAGAGAACGTTCGCCATGCAATCCTTGATGACCACATCCCCGGCATCGTCTGCCGGCCCACGACATGGTGCGCCGATGGCGAAGGGCAACTCGGTTTCGCCTTTCCCTTCCGCGTCGGCGAGGAGCGGGTTCGGGCTGCCGTCCGGGTCGGCCGACGCCAGATCCACCATTTTTCGAGTCCGTGGGACGTGATGCATCAGGCGCTCGCAGCCGGCACACGGGCGCATCCGGTTTTGTCGAAGATTCACAAAATCGCTCGCGCGAACGGGGTTCGGGTTGGGCTGATTGGTTCGATGGCCCTTCAGGTCGTCACCCAGCTGCCCTATGTGCGGCCGGGCGCGGATGTCGACCTGGTGGTCGAAGTCCGGGAGTGGGAGGCACTGCAAAGCTTTTACGCGGAAATGCGGTGTTCTTCCGGACGAGACTTGCCGAAATTTGACATCGAAGCCGATCTTTATGGGCACTGTGGAGTCAAGCTGGAGGAGCTTTTTTCCTCTTCGGATGAAATAATGATTAAAACAGTAGAAAGTGTATTCCTGATCGAGAGAGCGGATCTTTTTGCAGTACTTGAAAAAACGAGAAATGATTTTGTTTAAAAAATGTTTTTAGTATAGATGTGAAATGCGTGACTTTTAGTCTTGTTCTGGACCAAGGAGTGATCTGAGCCATGGATATCAAAGTGAAAATGCCTTCGGTGGTCGTCACAATCGCGGTGCAGGTTGGGGAAACCGTCACCAGAGGCCAAACGGTCGCGGTCGTCGAAGCGATGAAAATGAAGACCAACCTTCCCACCCCCACCGACGGCGTGGTGAAAACCATTTCCGCTGCAACGGGGGATCGGCTGAAGGCGGGGAGTGTCATCCTGTCCATCGAATAATCGGGGCAACTCCTTTGGGTTTGTGCGCGCGTGGAACTCCTGCAACAAGGAGCAATCCGAATTGCGATGTTGTTTTCGGTTTCCGTTGCGCGAAAGCGGAGGAACTGAAGGCGACACCCGATTCCGGCACGCGCGACACATTCCGACCGTCGTTGCCTGGGCGGCGCGCCGGGGCGTCGTCATCACCTTCGATACCGGTATGTTGGCGTTTGCGGCTGCGGTGATCGCGACCTGAATTGATTCTTGGACGACACGAGAATGACGACATTCGAAATACAGGCTGTTCACCAACGTTTTGCGGAAACCGAGGTGTTACGGGGCGTCGACTTGGTTCTGAGCGAACGTCGAATCGGGATCGTCGGTAGCAACGGTTCCGGCAAAAGCACCTTCATCCGCCTTCTGAATGGTCTGTTGATCCCATCGCGGGGGCGGGTGTTGGTGGACGGTCTGGGACACCGCCCGGAATGGCTGCAAGATCCGAAGAAAGGTCGGATGCATATTCCAGAACCCCGACAACCAGATTGTCCTCCCGGTGGTCGAGGAGGATGTGGCGTTCGGTCTGAGGGGATTGAAGATTTCACGCGAAAGGCGGGAAGAGTTGATTTCCCGGATGCTTTCCCTCTACGGATTGGAGGCGTTCAGATATCACGCATCCCACACGCTGTCAGGAGGACAGAAGCAGCTGCTCGCTTTGGCCGGGATCCTTGTCACTCGCCCCGACTGCGTGATTTTCGACGAACCGACCACGCTTCTCGACCTGCGCAATGCCCGCATGGTTTCCTCGGTCATCCGGGGGCTGGAACAGACCGCCGTCGTTGCGACTCACGACCTGTCGCTGATCCGGGATTTCGACCGTGTCATCGTCTTCGAAGGCGGACGCGTGTCGGCCGACGATAACCCCGGTCCCGCCCTGATCCGGTACGTGGAGAGCATGCAATGATTCCCGTCCGTAGCGGGATCGCTGGATCTCGCCTTCACCATTTTTCGGCCGAGGCGAAGTTGCTCCTGTTGAGCGTTTTCGGGACAGGACTTTTTTTCGTCGATGATTGGCGGTATATGGCCGGCGCCCTCGCCGCCGTTCTTTCCCTGTACGTTGTCTCCAGGATTTCGTCTTGGCGAATTCTTGCCCAAGTGAAACCGCTCGTCTGGGTGCTCGTTCCACTTTTCCTGTTCCAGGGGATCTCCGAATCCTGGTCCCTGGCGGCCTTGGTCGTCCTGCGGAACATCGCTTTGGTCCTTCTCGCGTCGCTGGTGACAATGACGACTCGGAGCGAAGCCTTGATCGAGGTGCTCGAGAGGGCGTTTCGACCTTTGTCCCACTTAGGTGTCGATCCGTCGAAGATCGGATTGGCGCTCTCCTTGGCACTTCCGCTTCATCTACGACTTCGGCCGCCACGTTTCGGAGATCCGTGACGCTCAACGTGCCCGCGGCCTCGGACGAAATCCGATCGCTCTGGCGTTGCCTCTGATCGTGCGCACCTTGAAGACCGCCGACGAGGTCGCAGACGCGATTGACGTCCGTACCCTCAGACCCGAAAACGAATTCGAAACGGAGACCTGTTTCCCCCCTTCTCAAAACCCTTCGCGGCCATATCCACCATGCGCCAGAACTCCGTAACGACCCGCAGCATCGTTCAGGTTGCCTTGTTCGCTGCCCTGACCGCGGCGATGGCTCTGTTCCCGCCGATAACCCTCCCTTTTCTTCCTGTCCCGGTTACGGCCCAATCCATGGGGCCGATGCTGGCGGGCGCGATTCTTGGGGCTCGGCGCGGGGCCTATTCCATGGCGCTGGTGGTTGCGCTGGTCGCCGTTGGACTTCCTGTCCTGTCCGGCGGCCGTGGAGGGCTGGGGCGTGTTCATGGGCCCAACAGCAGGGTTCCTGCTTGGTTGGGTTCCGGCCGCAGCGGTGGTCGGCATCCTTCATGAATGGGCGTGGAACCGCCTCAACGCTCCCGATCTCCTTCTTGTTTACAGCCATCGGCGGTATCGGAATCCTATACGCAGTCGGCGTCCCTTGGGTGGCATTCAATGCCGGGTTGCCGATCGCGAAAGCGTTGGTCGGCGTGGCGATCTTTATTCCCGGGGACCTCGCAAAAGCGGGTTTAACTGCGGTGATCGCCGTCACGATAAAGCGATCCTTTCCTCAAATCCGTGCCATTGGATGACTTCGTTTGCGGTGATGACGGCTCACGGCTTTTGAGAAGTTGGGGCTCCGTTAGGCGACTTTTTGGGTCATGGCGTATCCATTCTTGCCGATAACGGTGGAGGAGATCAGCCGACATTTCGTGACCTCTCTTCAAGAGTTCCTTCCTGCAAAGCTTTCTGTACACGACTTTTTTGTTTTGGGTACATAGAAGGGCCCATAACGGAATTGTCGATACCAGCAATTTAAGATGGTTGCGGGCCCCCGCAACCAACTGTCCCGAAGAACGGGACGTCGCGTCAACAACCGCGGCGTCCCGTTCTCGCATTCCGGCCATCTGCAGCAGCGCCGCCAACGCCCCCTCGAGATCGAGATCGAAAGCCTTCTTGCCGGCATCGGGCCTCGGGCGGATGACGGCCATGCCGATCAGTGCCCGGGCGGCCTCGCGGGCAGCGTCGCCGGCTTCTGGGTGACGCAGGGCCTGTTCGAGCTCGGCGATCCGTTGACGGTAAAGTTCGGCTGCGTTCGGCAGGAAGCTGATCGGCTTGGGCTTGGGCTCGGCGAGCTTGGTGACAATGGCGGCCTTGCCCGCTTCGAGGGTGGCCAGCTTGTCCTTGAGGGAAGTGCTGGAAAAGCCTGCAGCGACGGCGTCGACGACATTGGAAATCTCGGTCTCGATCCGGGCGAGATCGGAGGCGAGGTTCTTGTGCGCATGGGTGCAGGCGGCGGACATCCGCGTCACCTCGACATTGTCCGCGCGCAGGAACGCCTAGATCGCCGGAGTCTGCATCAACTCATTGCCGAGGACGCCCAGGACCCGTCCCTCGACCGTGCGACGGGGATAGCATGGGGTATGGGAGCAAGCCGAGCCACCGGTTTCGGCGGCGAGGGAACATCGAAGATAGTCGCCACCTACCCGGGTCATCTTGCTTCCGCATTCGCCGCAGTAGAGCAGGCCGCCCAGAATGGTCAGGTTATGGCGGGCGGCCCCCATCCCGGCGCGGCGGCAGTGTCAGGGTAAAATGGCTTGATTGCCGAAAAGGCGTCTCGTAGCGTCCTCGGATGAGGAATCCCTTCCGATACTTCAAGACATCGCCCGAGGTGATCCGCTTGGCGGTGATGATGTATGTCCGGTTTCCGCTGTCGTTGCGTCAGGTCGAGGACCTGCTCCAAGAACGTGGGATCGATATCAGCCACGAGGCGGTACGATCCTGGTGGAACCGGTTTGGTCCCTTGTTTGCGGCCGAGATTAGGAAGAAGCGTTCCGCTCGGATGTGGGCCGGAACACAGTGGCGCTGACATCTCGACGAGGTGTTCGTACGGATCAGCGGGAAAACCCACTATCTTTGGCGAGCGGTTGACGACGAGGGCGAGGTCCTCGAATCCTTCGTCACAAGGAAGCCAGATCGTCGGGCCGTACCGAGGTTTTTGAAGAAGACGATGAAACGATTTGGCTGCCCGAAAGCGATCGTGACGGATCGGCTTCGGTCTTATCGGGCGGCGATGAGCGAGATCGGCAATGAGGCTCGCCAAGAAACCGGCCGCCGGCTCAACAATCGGCCAGAAAACTCACACCAACCCTTCCGTTGACGGGAGAAAGCGATGGCGAAATTCAGAAGTCCCGCCACCCTTCAAAAATTCGCCTCCACCCACGCTTCGGTCCACAATCATTTCAATCAAGAACGTCATCTTTGCCGCCGAAAAACCTTCAAGCTCAACCGCGCTGCAGCGGTTGCTGAATGGCGACAACCTGCGGCCTGAGCGCCACGATATCATCGTTTTCAAAACTCAGGTCAATTTACTCTGACAACGCCTGTCCGACGCCTGCCGTCCGTGACCGTCCCAGCCTCCTCGCAACGGCAGGCGTCCGACAACCCTTAACACGAAGAGTCGTTGCCGTCGTCCCCCAACGTAGTCCGCATTTCGCCCAAGAGCGGCAGAACCACCGGCTGCAGGTCCCGAAGAATTCGGGGCGAATTCTCTTGACCGTGGACGAGCAAAATTGCGTAACCAACCTATTGTAATGAAAAGATTTTTTGGTCAGCATGGGCAGTCTGAAGAATTCCGCAAAAAATGTACCCCAATCCGACTTGTTTTGAAAACGAGTCTGACTTATTTCGAAAAGTCGGTGCCAAAAACGGCAGAATTCCGCCACACTGAGTCCGACTTAATCTTGCAAGCCTCTAGCACTTGTAGGGTGACCCAATTAATGCGACTGGCCTCATGAAATGCGACTATCCGCCAGGATGGGCCGTGGGACCACGCCATCGATCCAACGTCGGGGGCAGGCTCAAAACCAACCTGGGTTCCACCATTGAACGGCGGAAACCTCGGTCTCACCTCAGGCGGAGAGAGCACGAGTGACCGGAGATGCTGCGGTGCTGTGGTGGTTGGAGGTGGACAGCGTCGCCGCCGCGGATTGGCCACGGCTTGAAGCCCTGCTCGACGACGCGGAGCGCGTTCGCGTCCGCCGCTTTCATTTCGACCACGACCGGATGTCCTATACGGCCGCCCATGCCTTGGCGCGTGGGCTGCTGTCGGCCTGGGCGGGCGGCGAACCGTCGGCATGGCAATTCACCACCGGCCCTCACGGCAAGCCCGAGGTGCTGGCGCCGGTCACGACGCCCCGCCTGCGCGTCAACCTGTCCCACACCCGCGGCCTGGCCGCGGCGGTCGTGACCGAAGGGCATGACGTGGGAATCGACGTGGAATGGCTGGATCGCCGGTCGGCCGGCGGCGATCTGGCCCGGCGCTACTTCGCCCCGATCGAATGCGCCCAGTTGGAGGCCACTCCGGCCGCCTTGGCCAACGAAGCCTTCCTTTCCTTCTGGACCCTGAAGGAAGCCTACATCAAGGCCACCGGCAAGGGGTTGGCGCAGCCTCTTGATTCCTTCTTCTTCACC
>CAXXXG010000043.1:0-32346 GCA_963662565.2 Sedimentisphaerales bacterium
TGTTGTCCGGCAGGGCGTCCAGCAAATCGCCGATGTCATCCGTGTTTTCCCAAATCTTGTCTGGAAAGCTGCCGTTTTGGCGCGGGCTGTAGGGAATGAACAGATAGTTTTCGCAGCCGGAAAAGTTTTCCCGGAAGTTCCAGGGGTCGTCCAAGGTTTCCACGGTGAAATCCGCCGCCAAGGCTTGGCGGGCGCTGCTCGGTTCGGCGTCTTGAAAGTCTCGAACGGCAAGCTCCAAGGTTCGGCACACGGCGCTTGAGTCGTCCGTTTCATCCTCGGTTTCGGTCTCCTCGTCGCCATCCTCTTGGATGTCGCCGTCTTCATCATCGTTATCATCGTCGTCATCGTCGTCATCGTCGTCGGCATCACCATCGGTGACATCATCATCGTCATCGTCGTCGTCGGTATCGCCATCGGTGACATCATCATCATCATCGTCGTCATCTGCGGCATCACCATCGGAACAGGCGACCGCGACCATCATGCAGCCGAACAACAACACAAGAACCACCCAAAGCGTATACGAAGACGTTTTCATGCTCGATCCTCGACCCGGAAAGAAGGTGACGAAAGGGCTCGACGCCGTCCCATCGGCGAACCCGGTGAAGGGAGCCAGCTTAGCACGAAACGAGAATGGAAACCAAAGAACGGCACGGATGTTTTTTTCGTTTTTTGCTCGGCCTCCCTCCTTCCCGCGATTCCGCGAAAACCCCTTTGTATGCAAGTATTGCTTTCCGGGGCGTTTTGCCGTTACACTTGGTTACGTTTGATTTCTCTTTCTCAACCGGAAGAGAAACCCCGAAGAACCCGAGATCGTCAGGCCGACAAAATTATGATTCGCGTGCAAAACGTCCGCAAAACCTACGGCGATGCGCAGAGCCCCGTCCTGCGCGACATTTCGTTTCATGTCCCGCAGAAGCAAAGTGTCGCCGTCTGGGGGCCTTCCGGGGGCGGCAAAACGACCCTGCTCAATTTATTGGGTGGCTTGGATCGTGCCTACTCCGGCAGCATCTCGCTTCTGGGTAAAACCTTGGAAACCCTATCGGACCGCGCCTTGAGCGGCCTTCGCGGGCGCAATATCGGGTTCGTTTTCCAATCCCCGCCGTTTTTCGAACATCTGCGCGTGGAACAAAACCTGCTCCTTCCGGCACGTTTTGCCGGGGTTTCGCTTTCCGGAGAGCGAATCGAAGGGCTTCTTTCCGACGTGGGCCTTTCCGGCTTCGCCGGACGCTTCCCCCACGAACTGAGCGGCGGTCAATTGCAGCGTCTCGCCTTGGCTCGCGCCTGCGTGGCCGATCCCGCTCTTTTGCTATGCGACGAACCCACCGGCAACCTGGACCCGGCCACCGGCCAAGCCGTGCTGGACTTGATTCTGGAACGGGTGGAGCGCGGCATGACGGTGATGGTGGTAACGCACAACCGGGAGGTTGCCGCCCGTTGCGCCCGCGTCTTCCGCATCGAGGACGGCCTGCTGACGGAGGCGAGACCATGAACTGGCTTGCCGTGTTCCACGCCGTGGGGCAAAACCTGCGTCGCAACCGCTTCTTCGCGGCGTTCGCCGTCTTCGGCGTAATGATCGCCGGGGCCATTCCCGTTTTCTTTCACGCCCTGACCACGGGTGTGGAAGCCCACGTCCTGACGCGGATGTTCGAACACCTCCCGGAAACGCGCCTCAAGATTCTGGAAAAACCGCTGGATTTGGGATTGTTCAACATCGCCCGCCCGGACTTCCTTTCCGGCAAGCGCCTGGATGACAACCTGATCGCCAAGCTTCGCGCCGAACCCGCCGTGACCGGACTCTTCGCCGAAATGGGCTTGGATTTCCCCATCCGCGTTTCGGGAAGCCTGCTGGGCCAGGGAATGACCACGGATCTTATCGCCAACGGCATCGACCCCGCCGTGGTGGCCGACGAACTGGAAAGCCCGGAGCTGTTCCGGTACCGTGAGGAGGGCCCCGTTCCGGTACTCATCAGCCGCAACCTGTTCGACCTGTACAATCAAGCTTTCGCCAAAACGGCGGGACTGCCGCGCATCAAGAAAGAAACCATCCTCGGTTTTCGTTTCGATCTGACCTTGGGTTCGTCCGGCATCGGCGGGCGAGCCAAGACCGGACGACCGCGCACCGTGGTTTGCGAAGTCGTCGGTTTCTCGGACAAGGCCATCGCCATCGGTATCACGGTGCCGCTGGACTACGCCGTCGCCTGGAACCGCGAGTTCACCGGGCGCGAAGCCGTGTATCGCTCCATCACGGTGGACGTTCACGACCCGCTCCAGGTGGAGCGGCTGGCCGGATCGTTGGAAACGCAAGGATACGTGGTGGAAACAGCCAATGAGGGTGCCGCCCGTGAGGCTACACGGGGTCTTCGCGCCCTGATGGGCGTCATCTCCGGTCTGAGCATCCTGATCATGCTGCTGGCGGCGGGAGGGTTGATGCTGATGCAATACCTGCTGGTCCGTTTGCGTCGTCGGGAACTGGGATTGCTTCGGGCCTGCGGTGCCGGACGGTTGGAAGTCAGTATGGTGATCGCGCTGGAAAGCGTGGCGGCGGGTTTCGTCGGCGGTTGGCTCGGTTTCGCCCTGGCCTGGGTCTGCGCCCAAGGCATGGAAAACTGGTTGTTGTCCCGCCTGGGAAGTCTGCCCTTCGTCCCGGAATCGCTGTTTGTACTCTCGCCGTGGCTGCTTCCCTGGGCGGTGGGCTACGGGACGCTTATCCACCTTGCTGGGGGCTTTGCCTCCGGCGATCGTTGCGGCGCGAATGGACCCGGTCCGCTCCCTGCGGGGGTGAGAATCGAACGGAAGGCAGGGTGAGGTAAACGTACCCTCACTCGAAATCCTGCGGCTTCCGGTCTCTCCCCAAGGGAGAGACGATTTTTCCCTCTCCCGCTGGGAGAGGGAGGGCGAGCGAAGCGAAGCAGGGTGAGGGAAACGCGGGTGGGACCGAAGGTTCCTTTCTACCAAGTCAAGGAGAAGCATTCGTGGATCGACTGATCGTGCTGGCCGTGGACAAGGTGCGTGACGCGGACGTGCGTACGGGCTGCGACCGTTACCAAAAGCGCCTGGCCCGGTATCACCGCTTTCGCGAGGCGGAGGTCAAACCGGTCAAGCCTCAACCCAACCAGGAAACCAAGGCCAAGGACGAGGAAGCCACCCGCCTGCTGGCCACCCTGCCCGCCGCGTGCACGCTTGTCCTGTGCGACGAACACGGTTCGGAATTCACCAGCCGGGAGTTTGCCGACAAGCTGTCCGGCTGGCTGTCCCTGGGGAAGCCGGTGGTCTTCGCCCTGGGCGGGGCTTTGGGCCACGGCGCGGCGATGCGTGAACGGGCCGACGCCATGTTGTCCCTTTCCCGCCTGACCTTGCCCCATGAACTGGCGCGGTTGATGCTCTGCGAGCAACTCTACCGCGCCTGCACCATTCTTGCCGGAGAACCCTATCACAACGACTAGAAAGAAATGCCGTCCTGCGTGGCGGGTTTGAGGAGGCATTCGACCCAATCTTGCACGATCTATCGACACCCGAACCCCAACCTGACGGAAAACCGCATTCTACGTCTGAAATCTGCCCTCATTAGCATGATTCAATGGAAAAGGGGCCAGAAAGGCCCCTTTTCCGTTTCGCTACGACAAACCTGGTTGGGGTTATTGCTGATCTTCTTCACAAGGGAAGGCGTCCAGACGAATCACACGCTCTTCCTGTTCCGCGCTGTCGGACGGTACGGTGGCCCATAACCGTTCCTCCACCTCGTTGTAGGCGATGCCGTTCATCAGCACGGCGGGACTGGGCGTGATGGTGCGCACCACTTGCCTGTTGGCCGTGTCGATTTGGTAGATCTTCGAACTGTCGCCGGAATTGACAAGCACCCAGAGCATGTTCCAAATGCCGCCGATGCTGGCCGCGCCTTCCAGCGTCTCCGTTCCCGTCAGGCTCAGTCCGGTGATTTGCGTCAGGTCCACGACGGAGGCCGGGTCGATCTGATAGGACGATGCCTCCAATCTGGCGACGCGGTGCAGCTTCATGTTGTCGGAATCGCAGATATACCAACCGGAGAGACCGATGCGCTTCTCCATCGTCAGGCAGGTCAAATTGGCTCCGACATCGGAGATTGAAGAGAAATCCAGGTCGGGATTGAGGTTCAATATTTTCTTATTGGCTAAATCTAGGTAAATGGGGTTCGGCCCGGACTTGGAAACACCCGTGTAGACCAAGCCCTGCATCTGCACGTCCAATACCCCGGTAAAGCCCGTTTCCGCGTCCCATCTCTGTATCAACAGCGGTACGCCATCGTCACCCGTCCCAAAATTCCCCGGAATCCATCCCGTGACAAAGAGATTCCAGTACTGGACGTTGTTCTGTTCCTGGGTAATCCAACTGAGGTCGTTTACGTCGTAAAGGGTCGGATTGACATCCTCCGCGTCGAAGACCAGTTCCTCGCTCCAGCCCAGAGTCATCGCCCCGGTGGGAACCGTGCAAGTTTCCGGCTGTTCCCATTCCTCTTGGTCGCCGTCCAGGTCTCCATCCGTATCGCCGTCCTCATCGCCGTCCGTGGGGTCATCGCCGTCTGCGACGACTTCATCCAGATAGGTTAGCGATACCACCACGGCCTTGTTGGTCAGGGTGGCGGGGCGGTGGGTGTCGATCACGATCAGGTAGGTGCCGACGGCAGGTTCCCATTCGTCCAAAACAGCCGCGCCCGTGGCATCGAACGTACCTTGGGCCAAGCAGGACGAAGCGGCGCTGGCGCAGTCGGGAATCACGTAAAGCGCCAGGGGGACATCGGTCAGCCGTGCTTCGATGCGGATCGGCCTTGTTTCGGTGACGGCCAGTTGCATCACGATTCCGCTCCCGTGGCATTCATCCCTGTCGGGTTCGTCACGTCTCCGTCTTCCTCAACCGGATCGTCGTCACCGTCGAGGTCGCCGTCCTCGTCGGTGCTTTCCTCTTCCTCGGTGTCTTCGGACTCCGCTTCCTCGTCGCCGTCGGCTTCGTCCTTCGCGGCCCGGCGACGCTCCGCCGTCGTTTCCTCTTTCTCTTCTTCTTCTTCCTCAACGCTTTCTTCGTCGCCATCCAGGAGCGTTTCATCCCCATCCTCATCGACGATTCCGTCCGGCCAAGCCAGAGCGGTGCACGCCGCGCCGGTCAAGCTTGCGTCGGTGGCGAAGCGTCCGGCCTGGGCCGCGCCGCCGGCCACGGCTTGGCCGAAGGGAATGACGCAAGGGGATGCACAGCTTCCGTCTCCTTGACAGAAGTTGGCCACGGCCCCGTCGTCGTCGTCATCGTCGTTCAGGCAATTGGGATGGGTCGGGTACATTTCGCAGAAATCGCCGTTATCCCCGTCGACAGGGGGGAGCGTATCGTCGTCGTCGTCCGAGCCGCTTTTGCCGCAGCCGATCACCCAGGCCAAGACAGCCGTTGAAAGCAACAACGCAGCCAGCAACACCCGTCGTCCTGCCGTAACCTGCTTCCACACAGGGTTTTCCTGTTTCATGATCTTGCTCCTTCTCGATCCATTGCATTGCCTATTCGTTCGATCTTGGGTCAAACCTGTCCCAAGATAAAATCCGTCCTAGTATAGCCCCTTCAATGGAAAACGCCAACTCAGGTCAATTTTTCCACGGTGTCCTGAGCCCGATACACCAAAACCTTCATCAACAGTTTTTTCACGCCGGGGTATTTGTTGACGACGCCCTCCACGACCTTGGCCGGAAAGACGATCAACTGGCAAGCGTCCGAGGCGATCACCGTCGCCGTGGCCGGTTCGCCCGTCAACAAAGCCACTTCGCCGAACACGGCCCCGTTGGTCAATTCCTGAAGCAAAACGGGCTTTCCGGCCTTGTCGATGACCACTTGAACCCGCCCCTCTTCAATGACGAACAGGGCCTCGCCGTCCTGCCCTTCGCGGATCAACACCGTTCCGCTTTCCACGGTTCGAAACTGTGCCGCGCTTGCCAATTCCTCGCGCCCCGCTTGATCCAGCGATTTGAACAGGTAGGAGGACGCCAACAGTTGTTGCACATGAAGCTGCTTTTCCACGGTTCGCTCCTTGCACGCGAGAAAGTGGAGAAATGACAGAATCCCTTGGGTACTGCCGTGCCAAGTTTGGGTACTGCCGTGCCAAGTATGGAAGGAGTATCGCCCAGAAGCCTGGGGTTTGTCAATCCTGGGCTTGAAGCAAGGGGGGCATTTCCGTTCTTGCTTTTTCGGCCCAAACCGGCATGCCGTCTTGCGAAAACCGGTTTGGGTCTATGATCTTGGAGGATGGAAATGCCTTGTTGTTTCAACCCGCCTCTTGCTCCCTCTTGCCACAACCGGCGCTTTCTGCTAGACCCACGGTCGGTTTTTTGCGGGTTGCAACGGATCGGGAATCGAGGTGCATCGTGGATGCGACAACTCAGAAACGCTCTTTGGGGACGCGGATCAAGGCCCATTACACGGAAGGCTTCCCGGTGCGTGGAAGTTATCCAGCGGGCGTGAAGGGGCTTTTTGCCTACGGACGCGCCCTGGTGCAAGACATGCCCGTCGGCCTGGAGCGGCTGATCCGCTTGCAGCCGGTGGTGGCGCTGGTCTCGTCGCTGCTCTGTATTTTCCTGATGCGCAGCGGCTTCGAGTACATCCCGTTTTCCCTGGGCTTCATCGCCATTGCCTTTGCCTTCATCGCCGTGCGGCTGTACCTGCTGGCGGACAAGGCCGACTCCGCCGTGGGGAAAATCACCGACTTCGTCGTACAGTACGCCGTTTCGGACATCCTGATCTTCGTGCTTCCGTTTTACTTCGAATCCACCAGCCTTCTTTCGCGCAACGTCCTGTTCGCCATTCTGTTGTTGCTGATGACCGTGGTGGCCAACTGGGACGAACTTTACGAGCGTTGGATTCTACGCTACGCCGTGGCTTTGACGCTGTTCAGCGGATTAACCTTCTTCGTCACCCTGAACTTCATCTTTCCGGTGCTTTTCGGCCTGCGCAACATCCATAGCCTCTTTCTTTCCGCCGGGCTTTCCGCCGTGTTGGTGTTGTTGGTCAACCATCCGGCGCGCTGGTTTCGGCGTTCCTGGCGCAACGGGGCCGGTGTCGCTTTGGGTCTGGTGTTGCTGCTGGGCACGGTCTGGTTCGGGCGTTCGTTCATTCCGCCCGCGCCCTTGAAGTTGTCCGAACATACCGCCTGTGTGGACGTGAAGAACCGCGTCCCGGTGCAGCCCTTTACGGAGATGATGGACGGCTCACATCCGCAGGCCTATTACTTCACGGCGATCTTCGCACCTTTGGGCTTGCACGAGGGCATCCGGCACGTCTGGAAACATGAAGGCAAAGAGGTGTCGAACATCGACCTTCGAGAGATCCGTGGTGGACGGGAGCAGGGATTCCGTACTTGGTCGCGCCATACCTTGCGCGAAGGCCCCGGCGAATACGAGATCGAGGTCTGGACCGCCGGCGGTCAGCTTGTCGGCGAGGGCCGGTTCGTCGTCACGCCGAAGGAGGAGGAGCTAGAGGGAAAGTAATGAAGCGCAGGTTTTCTTTTGCAATCGCCTAATCGTAACCCGTAAGGACACCTTCGTTCCATGTATGGAACCGTTTGATTCTTTTCCCGTTTGAACAGCCACCAAGCTACGCCTGGAAGAACGCTGCCCCGTGCGGGTTGTCGCCTGGGGTGGTCCATCCTTTCCCGTTTCTTGTTCACTTTACCGAATATACTCCGTAGATTCACCTTGAGAAGTCCCACCACACAAATTTGCCCCGCCCCAGCACCGTGGGGGTGTGATTAATCCGTTGGCGTTTTGTCCGGGTTCATTGTATACTTGCTTCTTGGTTTTTCAGGTTTCGTTACCAAGAACCTTATCGGGAGTTCGCCATGAGCCGTTGGACCCTTTTTCTCGTTTCGTGTCTCGCCTTTGGCCTTGTGGGCAGTTGCACCAGCGACGAAACGGTGCCGTTTACCCTTTCCATCGAGAAAAGCGCGGACTGTGTCTCCGTAAGCGAATTCCAGTTGGTCGTTCAATCGGAAGGTGTAAAACTCTGGGATGCGGGCTCCGCGCTGAGCGGAACCGTCTACACGGAGGAAATCTCCGACTCCGGTAGTGGGACGCTTACGGGAATCTTCTACCTGAAATTCACGCCGGACAGCGGGCAGGCCACCTTGATGTACCAACTGTCCTTCGACCCGTCCCAGGCCGGGGAACTGAAGCTTTCCCTGAACTGCGCCACCATGCCGCCCGTGGTAAGCGCCACCTTAGATGGCGCAGCCGTGGAGGTGAAACAACCCGGTGGGGGCGACGACGACGATGACACCACCGACGGCGATACCGATGGCGATTTCGAGCAGGAAGGCAACGAATGCCTCGCCGGAACCATTCAGTGCATCGGAGGTTCCAGCCCTGTTTTTTACTGCGACAACGGCTACAACCGTTTCTTCGCCTGCCAAGCCGCATGTGCCTACTTGACCGACGCCATGACCACAGCCGGACTGATCCCCAGTTGTTGCGACTGCCAAACGGTTCAGCCGGACGGTGACACGGAGACCGACGGTGATGTGGATGGTGATACGGACGGTGACGAGGACGGCGATGGGGAAGGCGAGCCCACCTGCGGTTCCAGCGAGAACCCGCCCTCTTCCGTTTTCTTCCAGGCCGAAGACCGCTTCGACGACCAGGAAAGCGTACCGTGGGGTGAGGTCATTCTAGCGGAGTCGGATAGCAGCACGGTCAGCGGCCAATACGTGCTGTTGCGCAGCAGTTGCAGCGACGACTTGGAAGAGATCGTCATCAACTTCACCATCGACCGCGAATTCAAGTACAACTTCAACATCGACTACGTGCAATGTCATGACTGGGGACAGGTTCAGGTCTTTGTGGACGACAATACCGAGGCCCTGGAACTGCTGGAACCGGTGTTTGAGGACAAGACCTTGCTAAGCCTGCACACGCCCACCTGTCCCGACGACTCCGGTGCTTACGCCAAGAAGAACAACCTATACAAATCCATCTGCCTGGCCTCCGGAAACCACAAACTCCGTATGCGCGTGCAAGGCCACGAGGCAATGAGTACCGGCTGTCGAATCGGCGTGGATTACATCAAGATTCAGGCGGATTACTGAGGCGAGCGTACCCGGAATCGGGGACGAATGGACAACCTGCTAAACAGACGAACCCGGCTTGTAAAAGCCGGGTTTGTCTGTTTAGGTGTGGAACCCTCGTGGATGTTTCCGCTTCGTCAATTCCTTGGTCCCATTTCGCGTTCAAAGGGGCATGTTGTAGGAGAAGCCAACAACGGTGTCTCTGAGCAGGTCGAAGGCCGTATCGAACGGTCGGGTTGCTATTTTTTCCTTCAAAGATCGCAGACGGGAATGAACACGAGAACCAAACCGATCACGCAACACGGTACGCTATTTCCGGCCTTTCTTCCTTTTGCCGGACGGCTTTGACGATGCCGCCTTTTGAAGCAGGGCGTCATCCCTTTGCTGCTGGCGTATCCATCCGTAAGGTTTCTCCGGTCCTTTCTTCAGGGCGTAGATCATCCAGGCAATCCCGACGACGACGAAGGGGATGGAAAGGTACTGGCCCATCGTAAGCAAGCTCGCATCGGAATGCAAAGTCTGGTATTCCTTGAAGAATTCCACAGTGAAGCGCCCGCTGAAGTAGACGATGAGGAATGTAGAGCCCATCACGCCCTTGGGGCGTTCGGCCCCATAGCGGCGGTCCACCAACCAAAGAACACCCAACACGACCAGACCGAGGAAGACTTCGTACAACTGGCTGGGATGACGCGGAAATTCTCCGTGGTCGCTGTAATGGGTAAAGCGCACGGCCCAGGGAACATCGGTGACGCGCCCGACGATCTCGCTGTTGAAGAAGTTGCCCAAACGGACCATCGTCGCACCCAAAGCGGATGGAAAAGCCATGTTGTCCATCACCTCGAAGGTGGGGATTTTGTACAAACGTGCATAGACGATCAGTCCGAGGATCAATCCGATGGTTGCACCGTGGCTGGCCAGCCCGCCTTTCCAAAAGTAAAGGATTTCCAGGGGATGCCGAGAAAAGTAGCTCCATTCGTAGAAAAGCGTGTGTCCAAGGCGGCTTCCGGCGACGACGCAAAACAGGCCGATGAAGAACCATGCGCTGGTTTCCTCTTCGGTGTATCTGGACCTTTCCATCTGCCAGCGCCAAAGGTAATAGCCACCCAGGATCATGGTGGCGAAAATGATCCCGTAATACCGCAACTCCATGTGGGCGTTAATGAATGGAATGGTGAATTTTACAATGGCGGGTTCGATGTCCCATACGAAGTAGTCGCTCATACCCTCTCCCTTCTCCCTGTAGCCGCTTCGTTCCGATTTACCCGGAACAGTCCGGTAAAACTACGCAATTTTCTGCTTCTTCTCTTTCGGTTCCTTCTTTGTTCCCGCGACGGTCTGACTGGCTTTCTCCAAGGCTTCCTCGGTTTGGGCCACGCCGACGGAAATAATCAGTTTCAGCGCCCGTTCCACGCTCATTTTCAGGGGTTTCGTGTTGCGTTCCTCCACCAAAAGGTAAAAACCGCTGGTGGGGTTGGGCGTGGTGGGGACAAACACGCTGATAACGCCCTCCGGCGCGACGTGCTGTGACAGATCCTCCTCCGGTTGGCCGGTGACGAAGGCCACGGTCCAAATGCCGGTTTTCGGGTATTCGATCAGCACCACGCGGCTGAAGGCGTTGCTGGAATCCTTCAGGAACGCGCTGAGGATCTGCTTGATCACGCCGTATACGCTACGCGCCACCGGGATGTGGTTCATGATCTTTTCGCTGATGCGCAGAAGATACGTGCCCAGAATGTTTCTCGTCAGCGCACCGATCACCAACACCAGGACCAGCACGGTGAACAGCCCCCAACCGGGGATCTTCACGCCGAACAGGTTTTCCGGCTGGTACACGGCAGGCATCATCCGGTCCACCGCGTCGATCAGTTTCCAGACAACCAGCACTGTTCCGGCGGTAGGCACCAACACCAGCAGTCCGGCGATGATGCTTTGCTGCAATTGACGTTTGATGAAGCTGAGCATGGCAGATCCTCGTCGTTATCTTCGCTCCGGGGGCGTTCGCCTTCGCTCGCGTCGCCCCATCCGTTCACGGCTTCCGGCTTTGGTTGGAAAGCCTGGGGTCCGTGTAAATCCGTAGGTTGTCGATCAAGCGCACTTGGCCGAACACTTGAGCAACGAACATCCGGGCGTGCCCTTGGCCGAGGGTTTCCAGCAGGGACAGCGTGGTTTCCTCACGGATGTCCACGTAGTGGATGTCGTCGTGTTCCACGGCGGCGAGCCGCTCGCGGGCTTTGGCGCAAAGGGTTTTGGCGTCCCGTTCGCCTTTTTCCACCTGAGCCTTGGTCCACTGCAAGGTTTCATGGATCACCAACGCCCGCTTGCGGTTTTCCGGCGTAAGCCGAGCGTTGCGGCTGCTCATGGCCAAACCGTCGGGCTCTCGGACGGTGGGAAGCCCGATGATTTCGATGGGCATGTTCAAGTCCTGCACCATGCGCCGCACGATGGCCAACTGTTGGAAATCCTTCTGCCCGAACACGGCGACGGTCGGTTGCACCAGGTTGAACAATTTGGCCACCACGGTTGTAACGCCCAGGAAATGGCCGGGGCGCGTGGCTCCGCACAAGCCTTCCGCCAAACCGCCGCGAACCTCTACGTAGGTATGATAGGGCTCCGGGTACATCTGCTCTGCGGTGGGTAAATACACCACGTCCACGCCTTCGTTACGGCAATGGGCCAAATCGCCTTCCTCGTCACGCGGATAATTTTCCAGGTCCGAAGCCACGTTGAACTGCTTCGGATTGACGAAGATGCTGACCACCAGTTCGTCCACCTCGGCACGAACACGGCGCATCAGGGCCACATGCCCCTCGTGTAAAAATCCCATTGTGGGAACGAAGCCGATCCGTTTTCCCTGAGCGCGTTGTTCGAGGGCCCATGCCTGCATGGCCTCGGCTTGTTTGAAAATTTTCATGGTCCGATCTTCCCGTTCGGCGTTGCAAATCTTAAAAGTCGCCGTCTTTGCTCTACATCATGGGGCCGGGGATGTCAAAGGGCATCGTGGAGTTTGCGGGAAACGGGAGGTATTTTCAAGGACAGTGTTCTTGTGTCCTGGCTTTGCAGGACGCGCCGCCCCTCCACGGGAGGGGCTTATACATGCAAAATTATGAATAACATATTCGGAATTCGGACTCCGTATTCCGTTTTATCGGCGTGGTTCTTTTATTTTGGATATCGGATTCCGAATTCCGAATTACAAAAGAGCCGGAGAGAGAGCTTGCCCAAGGTGATTTTCTTGATATTATTGGGATAATTTTCTTCGATGGCCTAAGGAATGGGCGTGCAAGATGAGATCCAAGGAAGTATAATCGGAATTCGGACTCCGTATTCCGATTATACTTTATTTCGGATACCGGACTCCGAATTCCGAATTATTTTCGACAAGGGGGAAATTGAGTGATGCTCACCCGGAAACCTTCGGACTCCCCAGGGAAACGCTTGTTGGACTCTCATATGAGATTAACCCTTCGAAGGCGAAAGCGTCTTATGTCGTAAGCGCCGATTCGGTGATGCTTACGATATTACAATCAATGTAATATCCGATGCGAATCGTGATTTCGAAGCGCCGAACGAAAGCCATAAAAAACAAGGAGACGAGGCGCCGGGCCCGGATGCGGACGGCTGGATATGTATTGGAAGCGTTCCCTTTGGGTGAGAAGTCTTCTCGTGAGCCGGAGCGAAGAGGCAAGGCATGACACGAAAAGCTGCTTGAAATCGTCCGACTTTCCCGAATTCGGAGCGAGGAAAGCCCGTTTTATCGGGGCCTCCATGACGCGGCGAGCCATTTCCCAAACGAGTTGAAATCCACCTAACCTATGGACAACCCGGCTCTTTTGGCACGACCATTACACCCGTCTCATATACACCGAATAGAGATATGGAACTGATAACGATTAGTTATGACGCATTCGCTTGACAGAAACGGGGCAAAACCCCTATAACCTTCGGGATGTCTAGGAAGGTTTCGATCTTCCCGGACGGCGAATCGATCGGCTGAATTCTCGAACAGCGGTTTGTCCTTTCCTACCAGGTGCTTTTTCTCGGTGGCGAGAAGGACATACGCCCAAGCGTTGCGAGCACATTGCCATGAGTCTGGCTTTTTCGAGCGAAGCGGAAGCCAAAATCCGCAAGTATCTGGACGATTACTACAACACCCAGGCGGCCCTTCTGCCCGTGCTGTACGTGGCCCAGGACGAGTTCGGGTATCTGTCCGGCGAGGCGATGGATTTGGTCGCCGAACGCTTGGGCCTTTCCCGGATGCACGTGCAAAGCGTGGCCACGTTTTACACGATGTATTACAAGCAGCCGATGGGGAAATACAACATCCAGGTTTGCCGTACCCTGAGCTGCGCGATGTGCGGGGCCTATGACCTGATCGGGCATATCGGCAAGAAACTGGGCATCAAACCCGGCGAGACCACCAAGGACAAGAAATTCACCTTGACCCCGGTGGAATGTCTTGCTTTGTGCGGCACGGCTCCGGTGATGATGATCAACAAAGACGTACACGAAAACCTCACGGCGGAGAAGATCGACGCCATCCTCGACGGTCTGGCGGACTAGGTCGAAAGGAGTTTTCACGATGACGGAAAAAGTCCTCACAACTCGTTTCGGTCTGGAGAATTCCCATACGCTCAAGGTCTACGAGCAGACAGGCGGCTACAAAACCGCCCGCAAGTGTCTGGACATGAGCCCGGAAGAGATCATCGACGAGGTGAAAAAGGCCAACCTGCGCGGTCGCGGCGGCGCGGGCTTCCCGGCGGGCGTCAAGTGGGGCTTCGTGCCCAAGGACACCTCCAAGGATCACTTCCTGGTCATCAACGCCGACGAAGGCGAACCGGGAACCTTCAAGGACCGCTACCTGATGCAATTGGACCCCCACCAATTGCTGGAAGGAATGATTATCGCCTGCCGCGCCATCCGCGCCGAATATGCGTATATTTACGTGCGCGGGGAAATGTGGCTGGAAAAGGATCGCCTGGACCAAGCCATCGCCGAAGCCGAGCAAGCCGGGTATCTGGGCGGCAATCTCTTCGGCACCGGCAACAAGCTGAAAATCCGCGTGGCCACGGGAGCGGGCGCGTATGTCTGCGGTGAGGAAACGGCCCTGCTGA
Organism: Sedimentisphaerales bacterium; assembly: GCA_963662565.2. GTDB lineage: Bacteria > Planctomycetota > Phycisphaerae > Sedimentisphaerales > Anaerobacaceae. Next base: position 14,176 of record CAXXXG010000043.1, read on the forward strand.
ACTCCCTGGAAGGCAAACGCGGCGAGCCACGCCTGAAACCGCCCTTCCCGGCAGTGGTGGGAGCCTTCGGCCAACCGACGATCATCAACAACGTGGAGACCATCTCCAACGTGCCGCACATCATGGAAAAGGGCGGGGAGTGGTTCCATGCCCTGGGTGTCCAAGGGGACGGCGGAACGCGCATCATCGGCATTTCCGGCATGGTCAAACGCCCCGGCATTTACGAAATGCCCGTCGGCTTCAACATGAAAAGCTTCATCGAACAGCAAGCCGGCGGCCTGCGCGACGGCCTGACGATGAAGGCCCTGATTCCCGGCGGATCGAGCTGCCCCATCCTCAAGCCGGAGGAGATCGACATCCCCTTCAGCAACGACAGCCTGAAAAGCGTGGGCAGTATGGCCGGTTCCGGCGCGATGATCGTCATCGGCAACAAGACCTGCATGGTCCGCGCAATGGAAAACCTGGCTCATTTCTACGCCCATGAATCTTGTGGGCAATGCACGCCCTGCCGCGAGGGCACCCACTTCCTGCATTTGATTATCAAGCGCCTGGAAGCGGGCAAGGGGACGATGGAGGACATCGACAGCCTCTATCGTCTGGCAAGCAACATGGAAGGTGCCACCATCTGCCCGCTGGCCGAAGCCGCTGCGTGGCCGATGAAATCGTTCATTACGAAGTTCCGCGACGAGTTCGAAGCCCACGTCACGTTGGGACGCTGCCCGATGAATCACGCCATCGCCTGATTATGACGGCACGCTTTTCCCGCGTGCAGGAGGTTTTTTTGATGACCGATACCGTGAAAGTAACCTTCGACGGTGTGGAGTACCAGGTACCCAAGGGACGAACCGTCCTGGAGACCGCCAAAGACCTGGGCATTTCCATTCCGTATTTCTGCTGGCACAAACACCTGTCCATCTCCGGCAACTGCCGCATGTGTCTGGTATACATCAGTCCCGGCCCGCCGAAACCGCAAATCGCCTGCGGTACCTTCGTCGCCGAGGGCATGACCATCGACACCAAGAGCGACAAGGTGAAGGCCCAGCGGAAAAACGTGCTGGAATTCCTGCTGCTCAACCACCCCTTGGATTGTCCGGTCTGCGACAAGGCGTATGAATGCAAGTTGCAGAACTACACCTACAAGTACGGGCAGGACGAAGGAAAGTTCGTCGAACTGCACGACGAGAAACGGGTGTACAAGCGGGAAAACCTGGGCAAGATCTTTACCGAGATGAACCGCTGCATCCACTGCACCCGTTGCGTGCGCTACCTGCGCGAAGTGGCCGGGGAACCGGAAATGCAACGCTTGGAACGCGGTCACGAACTGAAGATCGGCACCTGGAAAGAAGCCTTCGAAAGCGATTTCGCCTTGAATGCCGTGGACATCTGCCCGGTCGGTGCCTTGGGCGACCGCAAATTCAACTTCAGCGCCCGCGTCTGGAACCTCAAGCCCACACCCAGCGTTTGCCCGTCTTGCTCGGTGGGTTGCAACGTCACGGTAGATACCTTCGAAGGTGTGGTGATCGACGAGGACAAGCCGGAGAAAATCGTCCGTCTGCGCCCGCGTGAAAACCCGGTGGTCAATGCCACCTGGATGTGCGACCGTGGGCGGCACAACTTCGACTTCGTCAACGACAAACGCCTAAGCGGCATAACAGTCAACGGGAAGAGCGCCACGGCGGACGAAGCCCTGGCGACGATACGCCAAAACCTCGAAGGTATCGGCAAAGCCAAGTGGGGCGTTTGCCTTAACTCCTGGCTGACCACGGAAGAACTGTGGCTGGGCAAAAAATTGGCGTCTTTGTGGCAGGGGGCGAGTTTGGCTTTCGTCCCCGGATACAACGAGATTCCTGTTTTTGAGGACGTAACACAAGACATCCTGCCGGTCACCCTGGTTTCTGACGATCCCTCGCCCAACTCCGAGGGCGGACGCCTGCTCGGCTTGCCGGAAGGTACCAAGAACGCCCCGGCGGCGATGGAACTTCTGGAAAAAATCGAGAACGGCGCGGTGCGCGGGCTTTTGTTGGCGGGCGACCCCTGCCTGAGCAACCCGGCCTTGGACCGCAAGCGCCTGCTGGCGGCATTGAAGAAACTGACTTGCTTGGTGTACCTGGGTTCCAACGAGAACGATCTTTCCGCCCTGGCCCACGTGGTGCTGCCTTCGGCCACCTACGCGGAAAAACGCGGAACCTTCGTCAACCGGCTGCACCGTGTGCAGAAACTCCGCCCGGCCCTGGCGCTGCAAGGAGCGGTCCGCACGGAGTTGGATTGGCTTTCCGCCATCGGCGGGATGTTCAAGAACGGCTTCGGCGCGGCGGACTACAAGCCCGCCTTGAACGCCTTGGCCAAGGAAGAAGCGGCCTTCTCCGGGTTGACCTACGAAGCCTTGGGGCTTGCGGGTATCAAGTTGGTTGACGGCAAAGCGGAGGAAAAGACGGAATCCTTGCTTGCATTCGAAGCGAAGGTCAAAGCCGTGATGCTGCGCCACGCGGCGCGGGACAGTGACAAATCCAGCGGTCACGACGCCTGACGGCTGAAAGGGAACGACATGGAAGCGATCATCTTCTGGATTTTAGCGGCGGTGGCGATGGCCGGCGGGCTGATGCTGGTGTTCCACAAGAACCCCATCCATTCCGCGCTGAGCCTGGTACTGACCCTGGTGGCCACGGCGGGTTTGTTCGTGGTGCTGCGCGCCGGGTTCGTCGGCGTGTTGCAGGTGTTGGTCTACGCCGGAGCGATCATGGTGCTGTTCGTGTTCGTCATCATGGTGCTCAACCTCCAACGGGAGGAACTCGGCCTGCGGCGTCATCGCCTGATTAAAGTGATGGGCATCGTCCTGGCATCCGGTTTCGGCATCAACCTGGCCATGATGCTTTTCACCCTTCCCACGAAAAAAGGCGTGGTTGATCCCCACGCCGTGTTCGGAACCGTGGAAGGTGTGGGCGAATTGATTTACACCACCTATGTCATTCCCTTCGAGGCGTTGTCGTTGCTGCTTCTGGCGGCCATCGTCGGCGCGGTGGTGATCGGCAAGAAACGTATTTGACGTTCGGACTCGGAACGCTTTTTTGGAAAGGGCCATCCCGTCATGAACTGGCTGACCGACATCGGAATTTCGCATTACCTCATTTTGGCCGCGCTCTTGTTCACCCTTGGGCTGATCGGTGTGCTGATTCGCAAAAACGGCCTGATCGTGTTCATGTGCATCGAACTGATGCTCAACGCGGTCAACCTGACCTTCATCGCTTTCGCCAATCAGGTGGGTAACGAGATGGGTCATGCCATCGTGTTCTTCATCATGACGGTTGCCGCCGCCGAGGCTGCGGTGGGCTTGGCCATCTTCGTCGCGTTGTTCCGCGGCAAGGAAAGCGTCTACGTGGACGAGGCGGACTCGCTACGGTATTAACCGGCGTTCGCGGCGGGTTGCCGTCGCGCTCCCGGATGGGCATTGCACGAGAGGACGGAAATCATCATGGCGCACAGTGAATCTCACGGACACATCGCCGCCGAGAAGATCAATTGGTTGCAGGCCGCCTTGGCCCTTTTGGCCTTGGGGTTGTTGCTCATCCTGCTGCTGTCCAAATTGGCCACACGGGAAGAGACCTGCAACATCACCCAGTGGGTGTTTCTAATCCCGCTTCTTCCCGGCTTGGGCGCGTTCCTCAACGGCGTCTTCAACCGCCGCCTGCCGAAATTCGTGGTGAACATCATCGCTATCGGCAGCGTATGGTCGGCCTTTTTCATCGGTCTGATGCTGTTCATCCAACTCAAGACCACCGGCGAGCCGATTCACGCCATCATGTACAACTGGATTCTCTCCGACGCGCTACGGCTGAACATCGCCTTCACCTTCGACGCCCTAAGCGCCGTCATGGTGCTTGTCGTTACCTTCGTCGGCGGCTTGATTCACCTGTACAGCGTGGGCTACATGGCGGAGGACGAAAGCTACGCGCGGTACTTCACCTATTTGAACCTGTTCACGTTCTCCATGCTGGTGCTGGTGCTGGGCGACTCGCTGCCGCTGATGTTCGTCGGCTGGGAAGGCGTGGGCCTGTGTTCCTATCTGCTGATCGGCTTCTGGTTCGACGATCCGGCCAAGGCCACGGCAGGCAAGAAAGCGTTCATCGTCAACCGCATCGGCGACATGGGCGTGATGATCGCCATGTTCATTCTGTTCTTCTCCACCGGAGCGCTGAGCTTCGACGGCATCCATCAAAACCTGGACAAAATCAGCCCGCTGTTGGCCACCTTGGCTTGCTTGGCGCTGTTCCTCGGCGCTACGGGCAAAAGCGCCCAACTCCCCTTGTATGTCTGGTTGCCGGACGCAATGGCCGGTCCGACGCCCGTTTCCGCCCTGATCCATGCCGCAACGATGGTTACCGCCGGCGTGTATATGATCGCCCGGATGAGCTTCCTTTTCGTGCAAGCTCCGGTGGCGATGTTGGTCGTGGCCACGGTGGGCGGTTTGACGGCGCTGTTCGCGGCGACCATCGGCCTGTTCCAGTACGACATCAAAAAGGTTCTGGCCTATTCCACGGTCAGCCAACTCGGTTATATGTTCCTCGCCGTCGGCGTGGGGGCGTTCTCTGCCGGTGTCTTCCACCTGATGACCCACGCTTTCTTCAAGGCTTGCCTGTTCCTCGGTTCCGGCTCGGTCATTATGGGGATGCACCACGAGCAGGACATCCGCAAGATGGGCGGCTTGGCCAAGAAGATGCCCATCACCCGGTGGACCTTCCTGCTTAGCTGTTTGGCCATTGCGGGCATTTTCCCCTTCGCCGGGTTCTTCAGCAAAGACGAGATCCTCTGGAAAGCCTTCACCACCCACAACTTGGTGTTCCCCGGCGCGGAGTACATTCTGTACGGGTTGGGTGTTCTGGCGGCTTTCTGCACCGCGTTTTACATGTTCCGCCTGTACTTCGTCACCTTCAGCGGCGAGAACCGGGCCGACAAACACACCAAAGAACACATCAAGGAAAGCCCCTGGACGATGACCGTTCCGCTGATCATCCTCGCCGGGTTCGCCACGGTGATCGGCTTGATCGGCCTGCCCCATGTGATGGGTCCGAACCTCTTCGAACACCACTTGGAGCCGGTCCTTGGCGAAGCCACGAAGGTGGTGGAAGCGGCTACGGGACATGGCGCACATCCGTCCGCGGCCCTGGAATGGGGCATGATGGCTGGCAGCCTTGCCGTGGCCGGGTTGGGAATCGGTCTGGCCTGGATGATCTACGGTGGCGGCAAGTTCAAGTTCAAGGAAAACGCCGGTTTCGTGTACCAACTGCTGCTCAACAAATACTACGTAGATGAAGGCTACTTCTATGCGTTCGTGCGCCCGCTGGTGAACTTCAGCAACTTCCTGTGGAAGTTCGTGGACACCTACCTGATCGACGGCGTTCTGGTTCACGCCTCCAGTTGGACCGTGCGCAGTGTCGGCGAGGGATTGCGGCTTCTGCACACCGGAAACGTACAGCATTACTTGTTTGCCTTCCTGCTCGGTGTGGTGGCGATTTTCGCCTACCTGCTGCAAGGAACGTGGTAAGAAGCTTCTGGCACTAACCGCTAGCTCGATTGGGAACCGCCGATGGCAATTCAAGACTTTCCCGTATTGACCCTCATCACGATCCTGCCCCTGGTCGGCGCGGTGATGGTGGCCTTGTTGCCCAAGGGAGAAGACGGCGTCGTCAAGACCTTCGCCTTTACTTGGTCCACCTTGGTCTTTCTCACCTCCCTGGTCATCTTCGCGGGCTTCAACCCCGCCGTCCCCGGTATGCAACTGGTGGACAACCTGGCTTGGATCGACGAGTTCGGTATCCGCTTCATGCTGGGCGTGGATGGCATCAGCCTGTGGTTGGTGATTCTCACCACCTTCCTTACGCCGGTGGCGGTGCTGGGGGCGTTCAACGCCGTGCCGAAGTACATGAAGGGTTTCATGTTCAGCATCCTTCTGCTGGAAACGGCGATGATCGGCACGCTTCTGTCCACCGACATCTTCCTGTTCTACGTGTTCTGGGAGTTGATGCTGATCCCGATGTATTTCCTCATCGGCATTTGGGGCGGGCAAAAGCGCCTGTACGCCGCCGTGAAGTTCTTCATCTTCACGATGGTCGGCTCGTTGTTGATGCTCCTGGCCTTGATCTATGTCTACTACCAGCACTTCGTACAATTCGGTTTCTGGACCACCAGCGTACAAGCCTTGTTGCAGGTGCAGTTCGGCCTTGCCGAGCAACTGATTTTGTTTGTTTTCTTCGCGTTGGCCTTTGCCATCAAAGTCCCGATGTGGCCCTTGCACACCTGGTTGCCGGACGCCCATACGGAAGCGCCCACGGCGGGCTCGGTCATTCTGGCCGGTGTTCTGTTGAAGATGGGAACGTACGGTTTCCTGCGTTTTGCCATTCCGCTGTTCCCCGTGGCGGCCTCGAAGGCCCTGCCGGTCATCGCGGCCCTGGCGGTGGTGGGCATCATTTACGGTGCGCTGGTGGCCTTCGTCCAGAAGGATGTCAAGCGGCTGGTGGCCTATAGCTCGGTCAGCCACCTGGGCTTCGTGATGTTGGGCATTGCCGGCATGACCTTCACCGGCGTGCAGGGCGGTTTGTACCAGATGTTGAACCACGGCATCAGCACCGGGGCCTTGTTCCTCGTGGTGGGTATGATCTACGAACGGCGGCATACGCGGCAAATCAGCGACTTCGGCGGCTTGGCCAAGGTGATTCCGCTGTTCGCCACGATGTTCATGATTACCATGCTCTCCAGCATCGGCGTTCCGGGCCTGAACGGCTTCGTCGGCGAGTTCCTCATCCTCACCGGAACTTTCGTCAGCGAGAGCCTGCCCTACGCCAAGTTGTGGGTGGTTTTGGGTACCAGCGGCGTGCTGCTGGGAGCCATCTACATGCTGCACATGTACCAACGGGTGATGTTCGGTCCGGTGACGAAGGACGAGAACAAAAACCTGAAGGATCTGTCCGTGCGCGAGGTGGCCGTCCTTCTGCCCCTGATTATTCTGATGTTCGTGATGGGCTTGTTCCCCAACCTTTTCCTGAAATACACGGAAAGCTCCATCGCGGATCTTCTGAAAACCTACAACGCCAAGGTGGAACGCTACGAACAGCGTGAGGCCTCGCTGTCCGCTCCGCGCCTTGGGGGCGTTCTGGCCATCGGCGACGCCGCGTCTCGCGCCAACTCGGACGGTCAACCGCAACAAGCCGTTGTTCTTCGCTAATACAGGCACAGGGTATCCACGATGACAAACGTGAACCTTTCAGACTTCATCCATCTCGCGCCCATTCTGATCCTCAGCGTGTTCGCGCTGGCCGTGTTGCTGCTGGATGTCTTCAGTTCCCACGCCCCGGATCGCAAGCGGATGGGGTATCTCACCCTTCTCGGTTTGGGACTGACCCTTCCCGTCTTGCTCTATCAAATGGGCTCGGCTCCCTCCCATGTTCTGTTCTCCGGGATGGTGGCGCTGGACGGCTTCGGTGGGTTTTTCAACCTGCTGTTCGTGGTCGGTGCGATGGTTACCGTACTGCTGGCCCTGACGTATTTCGAGGAACACGGTCTGCACCGTGGCGAGTTCTACGCCCTGATCCTCTTCGCCACGGTCGGCATGATGTTGATGGGTATGAGTACCGACCTCGTGTCCTTCTTCGTCGGCCTGGAGCTGATGTCCATCAGCATTTACGCACTGGCCGGGTTCATGCGCCATGACGACCAGTCCGTAGAAAGCTCGCTGAAGTACTTCCTGATGGGGGCCTTCGCCACCGGCTTTCTGATGATGGGCGTGGCGTATTTGTACGGCTTGTCCGGCAGCACGAACTTGGCCGTCGTGGCCCAGGCGCTCTCCGGCAAGGTGAGCATGGCCTTGACGTTGCAAGGGAACGCGGCCAGCCTGTACGGCCATTTGGCCATGTTCTTCATCGTCATCGGTTTCGGCTTCAAGGTGGCCGCCGTGCCCTTCCACATGTGGACGCCCGATGTCTACCAAGGCGCACCCACGCCGGTGACGGCCTTCATGGCGGCGCTGGTGAAAGCCGCCGCCTTCGCGGGGTTCGTGCGCATCTTCGCCACGGCGCTTTACAGCCTGAAGACGGGGAGCTTCGACTGGTACTCCATCCTGTGGGTACTAGCCGTTCTCACCATGACCTGGGGCAACGTCGTCGCTCTGACCCAAGACAACGTCAAGCGGATGCTGGCGTACAGTTCCATCGCTCACGCCGGCTATCTGCTGATCGGTTTCTTGGCCATCACCAAAGCCGGTAGTGCGGTTTCGGCGATCATGTTCTACTTGGCGGCCTACACCGTGATGAACATGGGAGCCTTCGCCGTGGTGATCCTCGCCGGACGGCGCGGAGACGAAAACCTGGACCTTTCCGGCAAAGGCTGGGCCGGCTTCGGTCGGCGGCATCCGGGCCTTGGCGCAGCGATGACCCTGTTCATGCTCAGCTTGGCCGGTATTCCGGGAACCATCGGTTTCATGGGCAAATTTTACGTCTTCCGGGCGGCCATCGAAGAGCAATTGTACGTGCTGGCTTTGTTGGGTGTGTTGAACAGCCTCATCAGCGTCTTCTACTACCTGCGTGTGGTGATGGTGATGTTCATGAAGGATTCCGAGGCCGATTCCGAACCCGCCACTTGTCCGCGCTTCGCCACGCCGGGAACCCTGGCGGTCATTCTGATGGCCGTATTGACCGTCGGCCTGGGGCTTTTGCCTTCCGTCCTGTTGCGCATGACCGATGCGGCGTCCAAGACTTTGTTCTAACAGGTTGTTGAAAAAGTCCCTCACGGACTTTTTCAACGGTCGGTTGGCAAACCGAAGGTTCGCCAACCTTGCGGAAAACAAAGTGGCTTTGAAACGTGCATGGGAGTGAAGCGACCCAGCACAAATTGGCCGTGGCCCTTGGCCACCTTGTTTTCCGGCGCGGCGTCCGTGCCGCGTTCCAGGGTGTTTTTCAACACCCTGGAAACCAACGGCTTGGGCCGGTAAGACCGAAAAAACAACGAGCAACGTACAAGGGGGCGTCCAGAAGGTCGCCCCTTTTTCTTCGGGACGAGGCGGTGAGGGGCGACGCGAATTTCCATCTGGAGAAGCCGTGCCGCCGTCCCGAAGGGCCGGTTTGGGCCGAAAAGGCGAGAACTGAAAGGCTCTGCTTTTCATAAAAAGCTTGCTTGTTCCAACGCGGGCTTCATGGTATGGAACCTCCGTTTGTGCGTCCAAGCTCGACGTAACGCCGGGCATGGTGGAAAGAAGACCGTTGGAGGAAAGCATGTTCGATGGATTAAAGACCGCCGTGACGGATCGGTACATTTGGGATGAAGCCGACTTGGTCGTGGTGTTGATCGAGGCCCAACCCTTGTGGGAGGCCCTGCACGACTACCGCGCCTATTACCATATCGAAGAGCCCGGTTCGGAGGCCGGCACGGCGTTGAATCAAGCCCTGGCGGCGGCGGCAATGGCCAATGCCGGTTTGGCGGACCGCGAAAGTTGGGGTTGGTCGCTGGCCCTGCCGGACCGGCCCTTCGGGTTGTTCGTCGCTGCCGAGCCCCAAGGCATGGTCGTCGGGCGCGTCATGCCTCGTTCCCGCGCCGAGGCCAAGGCCGCCGTGCAGCGGCGCAAGCAGGACAAAGACGTAACCCAAAGCTTCTACGAGCCCTTGTCCGGTGACGTGTTTCAGGCGATGGAGGGCTACTTCGATCACTCCGAGCAGGTACCGACGCGGATCTTCGTCAAGGACGATGGGCGCGGGGCGCTGGTGCGTATGTTGCCGAAGGGGGACTTCGACCGCGTAGCCGACCTCTCCGGCGCGGAACTGGTGGACAAGCTGTTTGCCCTGCGCGACGACGGTATCTTGCGCCGCCTGGAGGAATTCCGTTCCTTCACCCAATGCCTTTGCACGGACGAATACATCCTGACGATGATAACCTCGTTGCCGAAAGAGCAGCGAGCGGCCCTTTGGGGGGACGAAACCAAGCTGGAGATCGAATGCCCGCGCTGTGCTCGCAAGTACGTGATGCGTCGCCAAGGCGTGCCCACTCCCGAAAAGGCCGATTGACCCAGCGCCGCCGCTTCGAAAAACAAGGATAACCTTTCGCGCTCTCGCAGACCAAGGAGACCCGATGAAACCCTGGAAGATTCTCTGCACCAACGACGACGGCATTTTCGCACCGGGGCTCCTGGCCTTGGCCGAGGCGATGGGCGAACTGGGAACGGTGTTCGTCGCCGCTCCTGCCACGGAGCAAAGCGGCATGAGCCACGCCATCAGCCTGTACCGTCCGTTTCGCGCCCATGAAATCAAACCGGGGTGGTTCGCCGTGGACGGTACGCCGACGGACGCCGTGTACGCCGCCTTGAGTCACTTCGTGCGGGACGAAGGCATCGACCTGGTCGTCAGCGGCATCAACCCCGGCCCGAACATGGGCGACGACGTGACGTATAGCGGCACGGTAGGCGCGGCGATGGAAGGCGCGGTGTTCGGCAAGCAAGCCCTGGCCGTGAGCATCGCCGCCCGAAGCCCCTTGCCGTATGAAAAGGCGGCAAGCATGGCCGTGCGCGTGGCCCGCAAGCTTTTGGAAAACCCGCTTGGGCCGTGGCGCTTTCTGAACATGAACGTCCCGCCAACGGTGACGGACGCAACGCCCTTCGTCGTCACGCGGCAGGGGTGGCGCGACTACCAACAAAACCTGGAAAAGCGCCTGGACCCACGCGGCAAGGTCTATTATTGGATCGGCGGTGACGGCCTGGGCGTTCGGGACATCCCCGGTTCGGACATCGAAGCCGTGGAACGGGGGGCGATCAGCCTGACCCCCTTGAGTTGTGAACTGACTTGCATGGAAAGCATGAAGCGCCTGGCCACCTGGCCGGACGGTTTGACCCAAGGGGAATGAGCGTGAGCGACGCGGAAACCTTGCGCAAGGGAACGCACAAACCGGCGTGGTTGAAGATCAAGGCCCCTGGTGGGGAGCGTTACGCCTTTGTCAAAAACAAATTGAAGACCTTGGACCTGCACACCGTTTGCCAATCCGCCCGTTGTCCGAACATGGCCGAGTGCTGGGGCGGTGGAACGGCGACGATCATGATTCTGGGCGATGTCTGTACGCGGGGGTGTCGTTTCTGCGCGGTGGCAACGGGGCATCCCGGCGGCACGGTGGATGCGGGTGAGCCGCAACATGTGGCTTCCTGCGTCAAGGAACTGGGTCTTGATTACGTCGTTCTGACCAGCGTGGACCGCGATGACCTGGACGACGGCGGCGCGGCTCATTTCGCCGCCGTAATTGCCGCCATCAAGCGCGAACGGCCCCAAACCCTGGTGGAAGTGCTGACGCCGGATTTCTTCGGCAGGCGGGATCTGCTGAACCTGATCGTCCAAGCCGGACCGGAGGTGCTGGCCCACAACGTGGAAACGGTGGAACGCCTTACGCCGAGCGTGCGCGACCGTCGCGCCAGCTTCGCCAAAAGCCTGGACGTGCTTCGGCTTTACAAAGAGCTGGCCCCGGACGGCTTGACGAAATCCTCCATCATGGTGGGCTTGGGTGAGACCGAAGACGAGATCCGGGAAACCATGCTTGCCTTGCGGGGCGTGAACGTGGACATCGTGACGCTGGGACAATACCTGCAACCGACGCCGCGCCATCTGAAGGTGGAGCGCTACGCGGAGCCTGCGGACTTTGCCCGTTGGGAAAACATGGCCAAGGAACTGGGCTTCGCCTATGTCGCCTCCGGCCCGCTGGTACGCAGTTCCTACCGCGCCGGGGAGTTGTACGTCAAGGGTGTGTTGCGACGGGAAGGGTGAACTCTCGGCGCGAGAATCCGCTGCCGGTCTTTTCCGTAGCGTTGTAACGAAAACACACCGGGAGCCCTTCGTCACTTACGGAACAGGGACTCCAGCGCCGACTTGGCCTTGCTGGTTTGCTCTTCGCGTTCCAAGCCGTCGCCGGGCTGGAAGTAGTCGCAGAAATTGGCCCGTTCCTTGTCCAACACCGGTTCGGATTGCGGTTCGCGGCAGTCGTTCTGCCGTCCGGGTTCGTAATAGGTGCAGTTGAGGCAAACGTGAAGGTCCGCTTGGCAGTGGGAACAGGTGTCCTGACGGCGGACCCGCTCGCCGGGAAGCAATCGCAACGGTTCCCCGCAACGAAAGCAACGACTCATACCAATTGCTCCTTGGGCAGACGGGGTTTCGGTTCTTTGTCGTTTTTCGGTTTGACCGGCGTGCGTGAACGCTTGGGACCGTTCTTCGGTTCCGGCAATTCGTCACCATTGTAGAACGACGAGAACAGGGACAAGAATTCCTCGTGGGCACGGGTGAGGAAGATGTCCCGTTTGTAGTACAGGCTGATAGGGCGGTCGAGTTGAGCCCCTTCCACTTCCTTGACGGAGAGGAGCTTTTCTTCCATCTCGCGGCGCACGGTGTATTCGGGGACGATGCTGCCGCCCAACCCGCGCACGACCATGCTCTTGACCACCTCGATGTTCTCGGACTCGATGACGCTGTCGATCTTGATGTTGTTTTCTTTGGCTACGCGGTCCACCATTTTGCGCGTTTCCGTGGTTTTGTCGAAGCTGATGAACTTGCAACAACCCAGGGCACGCACGGGAATGATGCTGGAACGCAGATGGTCGCAATGGTGTTCGCAGTTGCGCCCGCAAATAAAGACCATGCGTTGTTGCGCCAAGGGAATGCGCTCCAGTTCGTCGAAGTCCTCGTCGCTGTCAATCAGGCCGAAGTCGATCTCCTGCATACGCAGCATGGCGTGGATTTCTTCGCCGTTCTTGAAATTGGTGTGAATGAGGATCTGCGGGTAGACGGTGGTGAATTCCTTCAAAAAATCGGGCATGATATAATGCCCGATTCCTGGTGTCGCCGCGATGCGCAAGGCCCCGCGAATCTCCTTGCGGAATTGCTCCATGCTGGTTTCCAGTTCGTTGATCGCCTGGAAGATCTTGCGGCAGTGGTCCAGCAGCACCATGCCCGCCTCGGTCAATTTGACCGAGCGCTTGGTGCGGTCGAAAAGCTTGACTTGCAGTTGCCCTTCCAACTGTTGAATCTGCTTGGACAGCGCGGGTTGCGTAATGTAAAGCCTTTTGGCCGCCCGGCTGAAGTTGAGGTGCTGCGCTGTAACATAGAAATAGTGCAACGTATAGATGTTCAACATGGCGTTTCGTTCAGCTCCGAAGTCAGAGTTTCCGTTCGCATGATAAAACCATCAACCACCCTCAGGCCGCCAAGGGTACCTAATGTTTTGCTCATTTTCAACCCTTTTTTTATAAAACCTATTCTTTGCGGGAATGGAGTCTCTTCCAAAGCGATATGCGCCCGGCACCTTGGCACTTCGGCGGGTTGGCAGCATGACACCATAGAAAGGCATTGCCCAAACGGGAGCGCACGAGTTGGATGGAAACGGTATCACCAGCCATCTGCGCGGGAATCTCGGTGGTTCTCGATCGAGAAGAGAGGTATCCCTATGGATCGCTTCACCAAAACCGAACGGAAACATTGGAAGAATTTCCCAAACGCCGAAGTGAACCGTGCCGAGCGTATGTTCATCGCCGGCCACAACGCCATCGGCAAATCCAATTTCCTGGATGCTTTTCGTTTCTTACGCGATCTGTCCGTCAAGGGCGGGGGGTTGGCTTCCTACTCGTCCGGGCCGCGCCAGGAGCGGTTGGGTCCGCGCCGCAGGAGTAGGACGGTATCGACCGCAAAACCCGAAAGTGTCAACGTCACCACGGCCAGAGAAAAGGCCCAGGCATCGTTCACCCATCCGGCCAGCGGCCAAAGGACCATCAGGAACAGCCCGCCCAGACTGGGATAGACGACCCAGAATGGCAACAGCAGCAACACATGGGCCGCCGTCAACTCCGGCGCGGTGATGAAGACCGCCGTCCAAGTTGCGCCCATGCCCCACAGGCGATCGGGCTGGTAGCGCAGCGTCCACAGCACCCCGGCCACAAGCAGCGAGCCACGCAGGGCGTCCAACTCCGCCAGAGAGAACTTCAGGTCCAGCAAGCGGAACAGTGGGTTGCTCATCGCCATGCCTTCGGGCTGGAACACGATGGCCGTGAGGCCGTCGGGACCGGCGAGGGCCAACCAGGGAAGCCAGATCGCCAGGACGGGAGCAAGGAACCAAGTGGCCAGCGCGGAAGGGGATTCCTCCCTGTATTTCCAAAAGACCGGAACCGCCAACAAGGCCGTCAGGGGCATGAAGGCCGTGGCCAAGGCCAGCAAGGGCATAGCCGAACGCCGCCAGCCGAACTCCAACAGGAGCAGGGCCAAGGCCAGAGGCATCATGGCCAAGGTTGAAAGCGGCAGACCGGACAGCAGCGGCAGGAACGCAACGGGGGCAAGAGCCCACACGGCAAGCCGTTCTTGCGGCTTACGCCGCCGGAGAACAAGCACCAACGCGATCAGCAGACCAAGCGCTTCCGTCGAAAGCAGCAGGATTTTACCGGGAACGAAACCGTTCTCCTCCGCCAGGGGGTCCAGCAACGACGCAGCCCAAACGGCCCCCGGCGGTTGGCAACGGCGCACGTCGGGCGAGGGTGCCAAAAAGCGTAGGCCGTCGTGGTTCAAGTCGTTGCGCGGGTTTTCCGCCAAGGTCCAGGCGCAGGGATTTTCCTCGTGCTGCCAAAGACGGGCTTCCCAAAGCAGCCGGGTTCCTTGCGGGTCGAGGGTAGTGTCCAGCGCTCCCAAGGTAAGCAGGTGCAGTGCCGCACCGAAAAGCAGCACGGCAACGAGGCTTGCGGAAACGAGACCGGGGCGGCGATCTTGCGTCCACGAGCGCCCGACGACCAAGGCTCCGAGGATCAACATCGGGATACCGCCGAGAAGGAAGAGACCCGAAAGCGAAACCTTGTCCGCCACGTACAAGCCTAAAGCAGCAAGCCAAAAAAGAACCGTCAGGCCGCAGAGAATGCGAAACGCACGGGTGCCGATCATCGAGCGCCCCCTTTTCCGCAGGTCTTGCCGATGCACTCCACACCTAGCGGCTGCTCGTCCGGTGGCGGTTCGACGGGGAAGGCGTCGGCCAGAAGCTCGACCAAACGTCGGTAGGCCAGGGGCGTCAGGCGGTCCAGGTCGTCCAACAACGGGCCGTCCGCGTGGGCGGCTCGCAAAAACGGCCCGGTGCGCAACGCCTGGATTCCTTGCGCGGTAAGCAGAGCGTGCAGACGACGTTCGGTTTCCGTGTCGCCGTCCCGCCGCCGCAACGCTTGGGCGTTCGGTAAAAGCAAGACGGCAAGCCGCGGAGGTTTGGCTACGGGAAGGGCCTGCAAGGCGTCGGAAAAATCGGTCAGGCGGCGAGCAAGTAGTTCATGACGGGCCACGACGGAGTCGTCCACGACGGGGGCTTGCCAGGCACGGCGAACCTTCAGCAGAACGTGAACAAGTCGGTTGTAAGCCGACGAGACGGAAAGCAAGCGAGCGTGAAGCTCGGCAGACCCCGGCAGGAGGTCCGCCACGGGCTGCGGCATGAGCGTGCCGAACACCGGACGCGACGGTACGGATGAGACGGTTTCGTCCACGTCGCGCAGTACCAACACGACGCGATCCGGCGCAAGGGCCGGCACCAGACCCAGGCCGCGTGTCGTCATGTCGGCAAGGCGATACCCCGGCACTCCGGCATTCATTACGTGCAAGCGCCGCCAGGGGTCTTGCGCCTCCCATTGCCCGGCCAGGGTTTCGTTCACAGGCAGGTGAGGGGGCGAACACGTCGTCATCACCCAGAAGCAACACGCTCTGCGCGGGGGAGCGGTTCTCGGTCTTTTCAGCGGTTACGCGCAGGCCGTGACTGTCGGTTTCGACGCGGACGGGGGAATGCCAAAAGGCTGTTAGCAAGCGGTTGTTGGGGCGAGTCCCGTACCCGGCGGGATTCGCGGCATCCGGGCTGAGCAGGTTTGGAAAATACGTCCGAGAGCCGTCGTCCTCCAGGCGGAAAATTCCCTCGACAAGAACCGGCAGCAGCATCGACACGACCAAAACCCGGACGGCCAGTCCGAGACCACGCGGCCCGGTCTTTCGGGACAGCCCACCGGGTAACGGGTCGAAGCCCTGTTTGGTGTTCGGTTCATGGGACATGCGCCAACCCCGCGTCCTCGGTTCGTTTCATTGTGTTTCGTGTCCATGCCTGCAACCTTACGGCACCGTTGAAAATGCCCCTTACGGGTCTTTTCACAACCAGCCGAAAGTGCCGCCGTTCGAAAGCGTTACTCTAGCAAGCCTCCGTGTCGCGGTCAACACCGCGCACAACACCATGCCAATTCCATTCTCTAGGATCGGAGAGCCAAACCGATTGTTCGAAACCGCCTTGGGCCTTCTTCGGGGAGGAGTTGGATTGTCCTATCGGGTTGTTTTTCAACACCCTGCTACTGCATATGACCGTTGAGAGTGGGAAGGCGAGCGAAGCTCGCAGGGGGAGGGAAAGCCGGAGGGATGCAACGGGGTGAAACGCTCCGGTTTTTTGGCCAAGCTATTGACAAACAACACGATTTCGGTACCGTAGGCCGTCCGAGAAACGGTCCAACGTGTGCGAACAACGTCGGGCTCTTGGCCGACGTGTCAGTTTTTTCAATCTTTCCAAGGAGATGGTTCATGTATACCACCAGTGATTTTCGCAACAACCTTAAACTGGAGATCGACGGCGAGCCCTACGCGATCACCTACTTCCAGTCCGTCAACCCTGGAAAAGGTACGGCCTTCACCCGGACCAAGCTTAAAAATCTGATTACCGGCGCTCAGTTGGAACGGACCTTCAAATCCGGTGAAAAAATCCTCAAGGCGGACATGGAAGAACGCCGGATGCAATACCTGTACAACGACGGCGAAGGCTACGTCTTCATGGACCAGGAAAACTACGAGCAGGTTTCCATCGCTGAGTCCGTGTTGGGCGACGACCGCTTGTTGCTGGTGGAGAACATCGAAGTCAGCGTGCTGATCTTCAAGGGCCGCCCGGTGGGGACGAGTTTCCCCAACCATATGGTTTACACCATCACCTTCTGCGAGCCCGGTCTGAAGGGTGACACGGCCACCGGTGCGACCAAGCCGGCCACCCTGGAAGGCGGTCTTGTGGTGCAGGTTCCTTTGTTCGTGGAACAGGGCGAACGAATCAAGGTGGACACCCGCACGAAAGAATACTTGAACCGCTCCAACGAATAAATTTCTCACGGCGTCAGACCCGTGCCGAACAACCCCCGTGACCCACCGGGGGTTGTTGCGTTTGAAGGGAATCCATTCCAACCACGGCGAATTCCCAGCCGTTTTCGAGGAGGAACGATGCCCACGAAACAAACCGTCGCGCTGTTCGATCTGGACGGAACCCTGGTGGATTCCCGCAAGGACATCGTCGCCGCCACCAACGCCGCGCTTGCTGCGGTGGGGCACGAACCGCAGTCCTTTGAAACGATAGCCGGGATGATCGGCAAACCTTTGGACGCGATGTTCCACGCCCTGTTGCACACTACGGACGAAGAGCTGCTCCACAGGGCCCGCGATGCCTACCGGCCCTTTTACTTCGAGCATTGCGCCGACGAAAGCCGCTTGTATCCGGGTGTTTTGGAAACTCTGCGCCTCCTACATTCCACGTGCCGCATGGCCATTGCCACCACGAAGAAAACCTACATGGCCGTTCGTGTGGCGGAGCTGTTTTCTTTGGCCGAGTTTTTGGACCACGTTCAGGGAACCGAGGACTTCCCTCCCAAGCCCGAACCGGATGTGATTTTTCATGCCTTGGCGGCTTTGGGAGCTTCGGCGGATCATGCGGTGATGGTGGGTGACACGACGGGGGACATTCTAGCGGCCAGGGCGGCCAAGATTCCCTGCGTGGCGGTAAGCTACGGAATCGGTGGCAAGGAAGAATTGGCGGCGGCGAAACCGGCGTTCGTCATCGACCGTATGGAGGATCTCCCCGCCTGCTTGAAAGCCTTGGGCTTGCCGGGGATCTAACAGGGTGTTGAAAAACACCCTGGAACGCGGCATGGATGCCGCGCCGGGAAACAAGATCCGTTTCGGAGCCTTGTTTTCCGCGAAGCTGGCGAGCTTCCGGTTGGCGAGCCGAAGGTTCGCCAACCGACCGTTGAAAAAGTCCGTGAGGGACTTTTTCAACACCCTGCTAAGAACCAATGCGGAAGCTGCAAACAAAAACCCCGGAGGAAGCCCTTCGGGGGTTTTGTTTCGAATGGAAAACGTTTAG
>CAXXXG010000044.1:0-114516 GCA_963662565.2 Sedimentisphaerales bacterium
CCGTCACAGACCATCTGCTTGGCAGCCATAGCCTCGCCCACCGCAGTACGGATGTCCAGGTAGAGGGGCTCGCCAATGGAACCGGGTTCCTTGGTACGGTCCAGGACCGCGAACTTGGTGGCTGTCTTGGGCATGGCTTGGACAAAGTGCTCGATGCTAAAGGGGCGGAACAGGCGAACCTTGAGGACACCGACCTTCTCACCCTTGCCGACCATGTATTCCACGGCCTGGTGGCAGGTATCGGCACCGGAGCCCATGACGATAATGACCTTCTCGGCATCCGGGGCACCCACGTAATCGAACAGCTTGTATTGACGACCGACGATCTGGGCGAACTTGTCCATGGCGGCCTGAACGATGGCCGGAGTGGCGTCATAGTATTTATTGACGGTTTCACGTCCCTGGAAGTAGACATCCGGGTTCTGGCGGTACCGCTAATCGAGGGAAGTCCGGGCACAGGCCGCGGGCCTTATGGGCTGCGACCGCCGCGTTGTCGATCATGGCTTTCATGTCGTCATAGGTCAATTCTTCGACCTTTTGAACTTCGTGACTGGTGCGGAAACCATCGAAGAAGTGCAGGGAACGGCACGCGGGCTTCCAAGGTGGCGGCCTGAGCGATCAAGGCCATGTCCATGACTTCCTGGATATTGGACGAGGTCAGCATGGCAAAACCGGTCTGGCGGCAGGCCATGACGTCAGAATGGTCGCCGAAGATCGACAGGGCCTGGCAGGCCAGCGAACGAGCCGAGACGTGAAAGACCGTAGGGATCATCTCACCGGCGATCTTGTACATGTTGGGGATCATCAACAACAGGCCCTGAGAGGCCGTAAAGGTTGTTGTCAAGGCACCAGCAGCGAGGGCCCCGTGGACCGCACCGGCTGCACCGGCCTCGGATTGCATTTCTGTGACCGAAGGCACGGTTCCCCAGATGTTGGGTTGGCCCTTGGCCGTCAAGGCGTCGGACATCTCACCCATGGGTGAACTCGGGGTAATCGGATAAATCGCGATCACCTCGTTGCAGGCATGGGCAACATGCGCTGCAGCCGTGTTACCGTCAATCGTAACCATTCTGCGTTTCATAGTTTCTCCAATTTTAACAGTTAAACCGCAACAAGAAACCTACCTCCAACCCCTGTATGCCTGTTCTGTCGTCGGGGTATGCGTGGGTCAAGGGTAGTTATATTTTCGGGGTAACCCCATCACTCATCTGAATGTAAGTTTAAAGCCATTTTTATACAATGAGTCAGGGGTGGGGGCAACCAAAAATCGGTAATGATTTAGATAAGGTGATCTTTAGGTACAAAAAGATATGAAGATTGCTTAATAACCTATTTAGGAATATAGAATTGGCCAGGGCCGGTTCCTAATTCCGAGGGATAAGGGATGATTGTGTCAGACTCAATGGACACCTCGAAACTGGTGGTATCAAGCGGATTATAAGTTGAAACACTACCATCAACCATTCCAGATCGTAGTTTAGCCTTTTCGAAGCGTGAAATATTGCGAGAGCTTAGGTCTACAGTCCAGAAATCCGAGGAGACATCCGTACCCATAGCAACTCCAGGGGGTTTGATATATTCGCAACTAGAAAAAGCCCCAGGGCTACGATAATGATCAAAACCAAAATAGTCGCTCACCAAGATATCACTTTCACGGCGTCCATTCTGGCTACTAGGACCACGAAAGACACCACCGGTTTCGGTGAGATAGGCTTGATAACCCCACAAAAAGGCATAACTACCATACATGGAATCCGCCACGTAATCCGTCTCAGACAGGCTCCATTGCTCCCCTGCGTCCCAGGCATCTTGAAGATATTCGTACTTCGAAGGGGCACTCGGGCACGCGAGGATATCCGCATCCGGGAAGTACTCCTTGAGATAGCTGCTCATGGAACGATTGTACTTCTTGGAGGGACGCGACTTACAGGCCGTCATCATACGGGGATCTTCCCACCTCCAGGAACCGTCGGAAGCATCGGTCTTGGTGGCCACGGAAATGGGGAAGGAGCCGCCATTGTCGTTCGCATAAATATTTACGCCCAAGACAATCTGGCGGAGATTATTCATGCCCTTGAGGGAGCGGGCTTGACGGCGAACCTTGGAAACAGCAGGCACAGTGATACTCATCAGCACCGTAGTAATGCTCAGCACTGTCAGGATCTCAACCAGCGTTAAGCCTCGCCTGACCTTCATTTCAGTTTCCGTTTAGCTACCTTGTATCGATATTTATGTCCATACTTATCAGACTTCATCCATGATACGTCTTCTAGTATAGTCCGTTCGAAGTTAACTTGCAACAAAAGCCAAAAAAATTATTGAACCGTTGCCCATCCGCTCCATTCGGTTTCATCCAAGGTGATCTCATCCTTGGCCTTAACCCGGAACTGCAGGCCTTTCGCGTCCCCCTCTTGATCAATTTTAAACTCATATTTGGGATTAATCTCCCAATCGCGATCGTAGATATCAACCGTCTTACAATCAAACATATAAAAGACTTGATTGCCCGTGGAGCTTATGACCTGAGTAGCAGTCATCGTACAACTCGAAACCTCTTGCCAACCTACCATAGTGGTGGTTTCTTTAGGCTTTACCTTCCACCGAGCAGTTGCGGGTGTTAATACTGCCGTGCCCCCCTGTCCTCCAGATCCCCAGTTGGAAGTCCAGGGAGTTTCCTCGGCCTGGAGAACGCTGGCTTCATAGGTTCCACCGTAAAATCCTAGGTTAACGGCGGGATTCCACCCCTCTTTCAGGGCATTGGCATCGTAGAATTCGTTGGGAATACGCAATTCACTATAATATTCATTGCCCAACCAATTGGGATCGGGATTACCGGCATCCACACAATAGCTCGTCAATCGTCCTGAGTCCAGTCCCCCAGCTTCATCCAACGCCACCCCTTACTTTTCAGATGATAATCGCCAGGATAGAAGACGATAGGCTCATTGGTGTCCCAGTACCCTTCTTTAACAAAATTGGGATCAACGTCCAACATATCATTGCCATCGAGCCCTAAGGTAATGACTTCATTATCAACTAACTCGCTCCAGCCTGAGACATTACTGTACTGGACGACAATGTCTTCTTGACTACTGTAGCGTTTGAGGATTTGTGCACCACCACTGCCGGTAATGATGCAGTTCTCGATGAATCCCCCATTAAGCTGTATTCCGTTGCGATTATTCGCAATCGTGCAGTTGATAAACATGGCATTGCAATCATCGATCAAGGCTTCAGGGCTGCCACAATCCTGAAACTGTTGATTGTCGACAATCAGGCAATTTTGAAAGAGCCCATCACAGGCCTTAATTAAGGAGGAACAAGGCCCATTGCCCTGAAAAATACAGTTTTTGATCGTCGGGTTGGAATGATAGCCGCGCAAGCCCCCCTTGTCTTCGCCCATACCCATAAAAGTAAAAACCATTCAGAACACAGGCTTCGGTCACGGACTCGTCGAATTGTACCATTCCATACAAACGAGTCATCTCTGTTACTAAAACAATATTAGGATCCAAATTGCAAATGATCAGGTCTTTGTCGATCTCTAAGCCTTCATCTACAAAGTTATAATCCCCAGGATAAACCATGAGAGTATCGCCCTGCTGAGCACCCTCAATCGCTGTTTGTAGGTCGGTATAGGGATACCTCTGGCTGCCGTCTTGAATTTGAGAACCACTGACCGAGACATAATAAGTTTCCGCATGAATGGGGACCACTCTTGCAAAGACCAACAGTCCAAGAATGACCATCTGCCTTATCGTTGGGGCCGTATGCATGTTGTGTCTAGCTCTGTCTTGCCTTTTCATCACGTTAGACTACCTCCCCAGGCCACAATCAACTAAGGATTGACGGCCCTATCAGCCTCACGGTTGATTTCTCTGAACAACCAATTCATACCTGGCATTTTACCAGATTGGGCCGTTTGATTCACCCTGGAAAATCGCAGTGAACGGGATTCAACGGCCTGTTCGTATTCAAATTCCCACAATCCGATACTTTGACCGGACTTGAAAAATTCCACTGAATCGACTCGATCATCATCCAGATCGATGTGATAAATCAGCCCAAACGGCTTGGCGTCTACCTGCACCCGGACCTTATCGGTCTCAGGCCCTACCTCGGTGGTAAAGGAATAACCGCTGGCAGCCGCATCACGACGAACGGTATCGAGGGCATGCAATCCGGCCCAGGGGCGACCTAAGCCCGCAAAAAAGCTCCCACCCGGGTAGCGTGCCTGGATACGATTCTGGGCATCGCGAATCTGGGCCCCTTCCGGGGTATCCTGATAGGTCAAGGAGGTTCCCATCTCCAAGACCAGCCAGGGCTCGTGTTCCTGGGCTTGAGATGCGGTGAAAGGCAATTGACCATAGCCCATCACTCGCTTGTTGCCCAAGCGTCCATGAACCTTAAAAGTGGTCCAACCACGTTGATGCATGGTATCGCGTTGATCGGTGACCTTGAGATTGGAGGCCCCAACGGTAGCGATAGCGTTCATCATCGGTTACGTCATGATCCCAAACCTGGGTAACCAGATTCTGTCCATCATCCAGCCCCATCTCGACCATCCGGATCCCATTGCTGGGATGGTGGTATTCCATGTCTGTCTCAACGCCTTCGCACTGATCAAGAAATCCCCTGAGCTCGGGAGAATCGCTAGGTAGACGCATGACAGCCAGATCCGGAGACCAATAGCGGTAATTTTCCTGAGTAATGGTGCCCCCATCCTTGAAGAAATTTCCCTCGCGTGTTTGGAACCACTGGCTGTAACCGTCATGATCACCTGTGCGGCAGGTAAAGCTCAGGAGGACTTGACGGTCCGAGCCAAAGGGGTAAACAAACCAGCGATCCAGTTGACCGGAATCAAGATCCCGCCAGGTCTGGATCGTCTGTACAGGGGCTTGCATGGGTTGGGGCTCGGTGCGTACAGAATTAATCACAGGAATGATGGCCGCTCCCACGGTGATCCCACCGGCTACGATAGCAGCTACCCCGGCCTGACTGGCCACGGCCGTCGACAAAGCCGCGGCAGCTCCCGCCTGCATCAAGGCAGGCGTAATACTGATGGCCGCAGCTGAGGCCTTGCTGGTGGCGGAGACTTGTCCGAACACCAACAGGGCCATCACCAGGGCCCCCCGACCTAAACCACTGCGTGTCAGTTCCTTGGCCAGGGCCTTTTTAGCCCGACAAAACATCCGTCTTGCCCCAAATTCGGTTTGCCCCATGGCCTCGGCGATATCCGCATAGGGCATCCGATCGTAACACCGCATGGCCAATACCATACGATAGCTGTCCTTAAGGTGTCCCATACACTCGAGTACGTTGTCGCGCATCTCCTGGGCCACAGCTGCAGCCACGGCATCCGGTTCCCGGTTGCCCTGATGAAAGCCGCCCTCTCCCACATCCGAGAGACTCACACCCATATGCCGCTTCTCGTTACGATAGTAACGACGAATCATATTGGCAGTGATCTTGTAGAGCCAGGGCCAGAACCGCTCGACATTACGCAGGGACTTGAGGCTCTTGACCATTACGATCAAGCTCTCCTGTACGATGTCGCCGGCCGCGTCACTCCCCATGGTCACGCGACCGACATACTCGTCGAGTCGGCCTCGTACAACGACGGCCAACTGGTTCATGGCCTGCCGATTTCCCGACTGGGCCAACGCAACTAACTCGATTGTCTGGTTTTCGTTTTTCATATGCACTCGAATTATACCGAGTCAGGACCGTTTTGACTTGTGACCACTTTTTTATTTTTGCCGGCTCAAAAATGCAGTTTTTTGCCTTTTGCCTCAAAATATCAGGTTATCAGACCTTGGGGTTCCAAGCTCAGTCTGAAAACACCACCTGGCTTCGAGCGGCTCTTTTTCCCTCTGGCTGCGTCCGGTTCCATCGACGATAAAACCAATATCGCCTGCCTCACCGTCCTTGTCAGAGAAAAAAATGTCTCGCTCTCGGGCCGACGTTGGAGTTTTCAAACAGAGCCTAACAAAGACGGTTGTATTTCCCCTTGGGATCTGGTATCTCAGTGCCCATGAAATCTGATCCCAAGCTAAAGGTAGACTTTGCCGGACACGCTCTACAGAATCCGGTTTTTACGGCCTCAGGCACCTGTGGGTATGCCGATGAACTGGCCGACTTCATGGACGTCCACACCCTGGGCGGCTTTATCACCAAGAGTATCAGCCTGGAACCCCGCAAGGGCAATCCCATCCCCAGGGTCGTCGAGACCCCGGCTGGTATGCTCAATGCTATTGGCCTGGCCAACATGGGCATCGAACGTTTTACAACGGAAAAACTACCCATCTTAAAGACTATGGCTAAATCCGGTGTGGCCATCTATGTCAATATCGTGGGCACCTCGGTGGACGACTATGTGGCCGTGGCTGAGCAATTGGCCCCCTGCCCCGGTATCACCGGCTTCGAGCTGAACATCAGCTGCCCCAACGTCAAAAAAGGCGGCATCAGCTTTGGTACAGATCCGGCCGCCATTGAAGACATCACCTCCCGCGTCAAGGGGGCCAGTGGCGACAAGACCTTGATGGTCAAGCTCACCCCCACGGTCTCGGACATCACGGTTACGGCCCGCGCCGCGGTCGATGGCGGAGCCGACGCCCTGAGTCTGATCAATACCTACACGGCCATGGTGATCGATATCGAAACCCGCAAACCCGTGTTGGGCAATCGCACCGGCGGACTCTCGGGGCCAGCCGTCAAACCCCTAGCCGTGTACCTGGTCAATCGCGTTTACCAGGAAGTCACCTGCAAGACCCAGGTCCCGATCCTGGGCCTGGGCGGTATTTGTACCGGTGACGATGCCATGGAATTCATTATTGCCGGAGCCACGGCTGTCTCCGTGGGTACGGCCAGCTTCATGGAACCGGACAGTTGCCAACGTGTCATTGATGGCATGGGGGACTATTGCCGACGTCACAACATCGCCAACATCAGCGAATTAACGGGATCACTGGGCTAAGGATAACAAATGGACACCCTGAAAATACTACGCGAGTACTTCCCCACGGCCGTGTATACGGGCAAGTGCCTGGTCTTTATCAGCGAACAATGGCGTGTGGAACTGACCGAACATCGCGATGACGACTTTACCCGCGGGGGTGGCGACACCTCCATCATTCGGGTCAAGATCTCCAAGAAAACCCTGGACGGCGAGTTCATCCCAGGCCACTACGAAGACTTCCAACTCCCGGTTATGGGCGAATTGGCCGATCAAATCGAGAAATACGTGCAACTGGCCATTGGCTCCAACCTGCGGGAGACTCTGGACTAAGTATGGATTCTCTCCAGCTCCAGGACCACCCAGACGCCGTTATCCTCACCCTCAAGATTGTCCCCGGCAGCAGCAAGACCACCCTATGCGGTCTGCTTGATGGCATGCTCAAGATCAAGGTCGCGGCCCCACCGGAAAAGGGCAAGGCCAACAAGGCCGTCATTGCCTTTTTGGCCCAAACACTCGGGATCAAAAAGGCGGATCTTTCCTTGGTCAGTGGGCAAACCTCTCCGGTCAAACAGGTACAGATTCAAGGCCTCACCTCCGAGCAGATCAGAGAGGCCTTATGTCTCTGAGAAAGCGCACATCCGTTGAGGTCGATGAGGCCTCCTTGGGTTATATCCTCCGTATCGCCCTGCCCATGGTCATTGCCACCATCTCCTACACGCTCATGCAATTCGTGGATCGTTGGATGGTCGGCCTCTATGACGAAAAGGCCCTGGCTGCCATTCTACCGGCCAGCATGATCAGCTTTGTGCCCAGCAGCTTCCTCTTGGGTTTGATGACCACGGTCAACACCTTTGTCAGTCAAAGCTTCGGTCAAAAGTCCCTGCGTGACTGCTCGCACTACTGCTGGCAGGCCATCTACCTGGGCCTGCTCTACAGTGTCCTGACCTTTGCCATCATCTGGCCGCTGTCTCCCCAAATCTTTGCCTGGATGAACCAACCCGAGAGCTTGATCCCCATGGAAGTGACCTACCTGCGTATCATGCTGTTGGGGCAATTCGCCGTGGTCTTTATCTGGGCCACCAACCAATTCTTCATGGGTATCCACCGGGCCCAAATCACCATGGTCACGGCCCTGATCAGCCAGGTCGTGAATGTCGCCGCTAACTATGTCCTGATCTTCGGTAAGTGGGGTTGTCCCGAGATGGGGATCGAAGGGGCCGGTTGGGGCACCTTCATCGGTGCCTTGGTCAACGGACTGACGCGTGTCTTCTACTTCATTGGACCCCGGATTCATTCCCAGTTTCAAAGCCGCTCCACCCTCCGCCTGGACGGGCCCAAGATATGGGACCTCCTGCGTATCGGTGCCCCTGCGGGCTTTGCCTTTTGTACCAATACTGCGGTGGTCGGGGCCATTCTCTTTCGCCTCATGGGCGGGTTCGGCGAGACGGCCCTGGCCGCGACCAGTGCGGTCTATTCCTGTGTCAGCCTGTCTTTTATGCCAGTGGTGGGCCTGGGCACGGCCTTAACCGCAGCCGTAGGTAAATCCATTGGACGACAGCGTCCAGATGAGGTCGAGCGTCAAACCCGCCATTGTCTCAAAATCGCCTTAATCTATATGGGATGCGTGGGTCTCTGCTTTTATTTCTTCCGTGATCACATCATGGCGATCTGGGACCTCAGTCCGGAAACAGCGGCCCTGGGGGCCAAGATTCTCATCTGCGCTGCGTTCTTCCAGGTCTTTGATGCCGCAGTCATCACCTACAGTGGCGTACTGCGTGGGGCCGGAGACACCCCTGTACCTGGGCTGGATCACTGCGGCCGGAGCGGTCTGGGTACTGGCCCTGGGCGGATGGGTGATCGTCACCACCCTGCCCCAATGGGGGGCTATTGGTCCCTGGATCGCCTATACCCTGCACATCGTTTTCGTAGGCATTTCCAATCGCATCCGTTTTAAGAGCGGACGCTGGCGTCGCATCAA
Organism: Sedimentisphaerales bacterium; assembly: GCA_963662565.2. GTDB lineage: Bacteria > Planctomycetota > Phycisphaerae > Sedimentisphaerales > Anaerobacaceae. The sequence goes on from CAXXXG010000044.1 coordinate 8,937, forward strand.
TATCTTCCAACAATCTGCCCAGGAACTACCTATAGACGTCGGTTAGGCTAAAATATTGAGGATCTCAAGTCCAACCAGTACAATGGAATGGGTCGATAGGGATGATGATCGAACTTAACATGGAGTGATGGATGTCCAAACAACATCAGATGCGACTATTTGCCATTTTACTGGCCCTGACGACCTGCACCACAACCTGGGGACAATTGGCCAATGCCACCAAGAGTGGGCTACGGAGCACCAGCTTGGCCCAGGTCATGCGTCTACCGGATAGTGAAATCGATATCGGTACAGCCGCCTTGATCGTCTCGGAGGAATGGTCGGATGTGGTGCAAGGTCTGCGCTATCGCCAAACCCTCGATGACATGGCCCTGGTCATTAAACAACGCCTCAAGGATCAAGGACTCCAGGCTAACTACTATGCCATCGAGGTTATCAATCAATACCTCTATGACGATCTCGGATTTACCACGGTCCCCAATGCGGACAATCCCGAGGACCTCTTCCTCCACACGGTGTTGGATCAGCGACGGGGCTACTGCCTGAGTCTATCGATTTTGTATCTTTCCCTCGCCGAGCGTCTGGGATTGCCCATCTATGGCGTGGTGGTGCCGGGACACTTCTTTGTGCGTTACGATGACGGCAAGGTTCGCTTCAATATCGAGGCCACCAACCGCGGTCGTTCCCTACCCGACGAATACTATATCGAAAAACACGAGGTACCTGAGGACCGCTGGGATGGACTCTATCTCAAGAACCTGACCAACCTACAATCGTTAGGATGCTTCTTCAATAATTTCGGCCTGGCCTACTACCAATTGGGTGACGTCGATTCGGCCATCACCGCCCTGGATCTGGCCGTGGAGATCAACCCCATGCTCAGTGAATCACAATACAGTCTGGGCAACCTCTACATACGCAAAACCCAACCTGCCCAGGCCATCCCCCATCTCAAGGCCGCTCTCGATATCATGTCTGACAATGCCATGGCCTATTGCGATCTGGGCACGGCCTATTTCCAGCAGGACTATCTCGACCTGGCCATTCGCCAATATCGCACCAGTCTGGATCTGGATCCCAATCAAATCATAGCCCGATCCAAACTGGCTCAGATCTATACCCAGCGGCAACACTACGGTATGGCCGAGCAGCAACTCAAGTTGGCTCTAGAGATCGAACCGAACAACGCCCTGCTCTATGCCCAATGGGGTGAACTCCTGGCCGACAGCGGACGCCCTCAACAGGCCATCGAAAAACTCACCCAAGCCTTGAACCTGGACTATCAACTCATTGAGGTTTGGGTACGGCTAGGATTGTGTTACAAGGAATTGGGGAACACCGCAGCTGAAATCGATGCCTATGAACAGGCGCTAGCCCTGAATCCATCCAGCTTCACTGCCCGAGCCAATTTGGCCCTGTGCTATTTCAATCAACACAACTATACGGCCGCCTTGCCCCATCTGCGTCGAGTGGTCCACCTCGAAGGCAGTTATGATCGAGCCCTGCTTTATTACTGTCTGGCGATTAGCTATCAAAAAACCCAACATGCTGACGAGTCCCTCACCGCCTTTTACCAGGCCTTGGAACTCAATCCCAAGCATGGTCCCAGCCACTTCTTTTTGGCCATCCTGCTATATGACATGAAGAACTACACCGAGGCCTACGAACACATGCTAAGAGCCCAGCAATTAGGCGAAGACGTCACGCAAGAGCAACTCGACGCCATTGCGAGCCATCTCGAGTCTTCTAATTAAGCATCCAGAACATAGGCGGGTAATCGGCATGAGTGGTGAATTGAACATGCATGGAGCTGGGTACTTTGAAGGCTTGACGAACAGACACCCCTAACTGGAGGGTGTCATTGGTCACCTGCGTCACCAAGGCTTCGGCCATTTCTCGATTGTTGACATTGACCCCATCCCGGGTGGCCTGAGCCACATCAAGGCGTCCCACACCACCCTGCTGCTCAAGTTGGACCATGCGATCCGTGAGGTAGACCTGATAATCCTTGATCTTGGCCTGCTGTGTCTCGATGGCATCCTGAATGGCCTTGCTATCGTCCATGAGATCCCATTGTTCGGTATCAAACCGCAAATCTGCAATCCGCACCTCAATCTGGTGATGTGAATCCATGTACATCCCCAAAACGTGCTCTTCGTTATTCAAACGCAAACTGAGCTGGCTGGAGGTTTCTTCAATGACCTTATCATACTCGCGGGACAAGGATGACCACATGGACTGACTGGACTGAGCTTGGCTTATGCTCAAGGTACCGGTGGCCGCTTGGTCAGCCAGATACTTCATCATGTCCAGGATGTCGGACATGTCCTGAGTGGATTGTTGGTAGGATTGAATCAAGCTCACGGCTTGACTGGCATGATACAGATAAGGCTCCTGCTGGGCATCTTGTCCATCCCAAACGAGGGTAAACAACGAGTTCTCTATGGAATCCATATCTCTCCTGGTGCTAAGGGTTGCATTGTCACGGGTGCCTGTCGATCGCTGAAAATTACGGTACCACAGGGAGACGCTCGTCGAACCGATATCCTGGATATCGTCAGAAGGCAACATCACCATACTCCTCCAACCTCACAAAGATGAGGTCAATCCATGGGTGCAGGCATCATCAGCAACGATGCTACACGTTCGGGATTCATTCCCTCCTGCATACTGCTGAGCATCGCCATCTGCTCGGTCACTTCCGTAACCAAAGCTTGGGCATCGTCCACCATAGATCCCCCTTCCATGTCTTCCATGGATTTTGTAAACGAGGGTTTGGTGTTACCAGACGGAGAAGAATTCTCCATATTCATCGTTGGTTTGCTAGCTGAATTCATGGCTCCGCTATCCGAGCTCATCATATCAGCCATACTAGAGCCGATCATATTGGTAAAATTAACCATCTCTTCTTCCCCCTTATTGGAAGAGGCTTCAATGAACTCCTCCCTGAATTCCCCCGAGGGTTCCCACCACAAAAAAGATCAAAAACATATCTTTGTTATCCAAATAAAATGTCCGGTTTTTTTAGAATCCACGATTTGCCCTCCACTTGCAGTTGCAACTTAGTTGCATTAGCGTATATAACCTGCTATAATTCTAGGACGTCAACAAGACAGGCACAGGCATTAACCTATTAATTAGGCATTACTTATGAGAAATCAGCTGAATCTACTCGGACAAGAATTAAAGCATCACGCCCCCTTTACCCTTTTGGGAGCTTTGACTGGGATTGTCTGTATGTTATTGTTTCGAAATGCCAATTCCGAAGTCAACCATATCCTTTTTCAGGTCTTCCATCCTGCCCATGTGTTGCTTTCTGCCGTGGTAACCGCCTCACTGTATCGCCTGCGCAGTAGTAAAAACTCACTGCTGGCCATTGCCCTGGTAGGCTACATCGGCTCCATTGGCGTAGCCACACTCAGCGATTGCATCGTCCCTTATCTGGGCGAAGAAATCCTTGGGGTAATGGTGCCCACCCATGCCAGCCTGCATGAGGTTGGCGAATCCCACGCTGAGGACGAGCTGGATGCCCATGAGAACGGTGATCATGAAGGCCATGACCATGCCGAAGAAGCGTTGAGCGACAATCATGTAAATCACGACCATGAAGAAGCCCTTGTAGACGATCACCACGAGCATCACCATGGCTCAGGGCTTCATCTCGGCTTTATCGAAGACTGGTATATCGTCAACCCAGCTGCCCTGCTGGGAATCCTACTGGCCTTCTTCATTCCCCACGCCAAACTGCACACCGCCATGCCCCATGCAGCCCATGTCCTGGTCAGCACCTGGGCCTCCTCCTTCCATGTACTCATGAACACCGAGGGTCCCTTTACGCCCATCCTCCTATTGGGCTTTTTGATCGTCCTGTTTATTGCGGTATGGCTGCCGTGCTGTATCAGTGACATTGTTTTCCCCCTGCTGTTCGTAGGTCCCGAGCATGTCCCCACCTGCTGTCACGGCCACCCCAAGTCAAAGGAATCCCATGGCAAAGACAACTAACAAGCAAATACGTAGCCTATTAAAAGAGGCGGGGCTCTACTGTACAGGTCCACGTCAAGCCATTTTGCAGGTCCTGCTGGAAGCCGATGAGCCCTTGACCCAAGACACCATCGCCCAAAACCTGTCCCCGGCCCGGACAAGGCCACCATCTACCGCACCCTCACCAGCCTGATGGAGGTCGACCTCGTGCACAAAGCCTATGTCGATGAACGCGCCGCCTATTATGAAAGCGCAGACCATTGCAGCGGCTCACAATGTCACCCACATTTTACCTGTATCTCCTGCGGTAAGACACATTGCTTGATGGATTTAAAAATTGCCATGGCTCCCGCTGAACACCAGGGTTTCAAAATCCAACGACAGCAGGTTCGCCTGGAAGGGATTTGTCCGACTTGCCAATAACGATTCTTAGACCGTGGCCGTTACATCATCGTTTACCAAATGCAACCGCCCTGCGATCTCGTGAGCCAGAGAGCGATACTCGTGACTGGCGCGACAGTCAGGGGCAAAGGTCAAGACCGATTCGCCGCTGCTGGGAGCCTCGGAGAGTTGGGTACTGGTATGAATCACGGTCTCAAAGACCAAATCAGGCAGGCGTTGACGAAGGCCCGTCTGCATACGCTTGCTCAGGCTGGTGCGATCGTCCACAAAGGTCAACAACAAGCCCATCACCTCGGCCCCACACAGGGGGTAGCGATTCTTGAGGATGCGGATGGTCTCCATCAACTGTTCCAAACCCTGTAGGGCGTAGTAGTGAGCCTGAACGGGCACCAGGATATCCGTACAGGCGACCAGGGCATTGACTGCGAGTAGCCCCAAGGCCGGGGCACAATCGATCAGACAGACGTCATATTGATGATCCACCCCCATGAGTTGCTCCCGGAGCACCCAGTGCTTACCCGAGGTCTTACGATGTAGATCGAGTTCCACTGCGGCCAACAGGATTGTGCTGGGCACCAGGTCTACCCGCTCCAAGGGCGTCCGTACGATGGCCGCCTGCAAGGGCACACGGCTATCGACCAGGGCACGAGTAAAGGTATCGGAAACAGAGGTAGATTTTATCCCCAGGCCTAAGGTGGCATGCCCTTGAGGATCCAAATCGATGAGTAGAACCCTCACCCCCCCGGCCGCCAGCCCAGCGGCCAGGTTCACGGCCGTGGTGGTTTTACCACAGCCCCCCTTTTGATTGGTAATGACAATCGTTCGCATCCGTGCGCTCGTATTTGATGAAGTCCTCGGGGACATTGTCCCAAGGACAGATTATTCCGGTTCTTTGGCCTCGGGTTGCAGGGAGATCTTTTCGATGCGTTTTTCCGCCTCCTGCAGAATGCCGCGACAATGCTTGATCAATCCCATGCCCTGCTCGTATTGTTCGATACTGTCCTGCAAAGGGATCTGTCCTGCCTCTATACGTTCCACAATCCCCTTGAGTGCGACAATGGCCTGCTCAAAGGTGAATTCTTCAAGGTTGTCTTTCTTCTTAGCCATATTTTTAGCTCAATATATCTATCGGCGATTTCTCATTATCGCCGCCACAAGTTCAACATCCATGACCATTTAAATGAAACATCCACTCACTGTGATCCATGATCTGTGAACTGTGATCTATTCTTATTTATAGCTTTGTCACCTGACTTTCAATACATTTCTCCCCGGCAAATTCCGTGACCAGGGTACTGCCCACCTTCAGATCGGTAGGTTGTCGCACCAATTGCCCGCTGTCCTTGTCACGCGTGATACTATAACCCCGCTGCAAGACTCCCTTGGGATTCAAGGCATTGAGACAGGCCGCCTGGGTTTCCAGACTGCTCTGGGTCCGATTCAACAGTCGCATTAGGGCCGTATTGTTGCGGTTATGCAAATCCTGGAGGGCCATGCGTTGACGTCCGAGCAGACGGTGAGGTTCCAGGGTCTGGACCTGGGCCGTAACCTGCTGTAACCAATCCTTGGCCCTTCCCGTGCGACGCAACAAGCCTTGTGGGATGCGTTGGCTCAATTCGTCGATCTGTTGCATACGTTGCTGCAGCAGTGATTCCGGTCGATGAAACAGTTCACGTGCAGTCAGGTTGTCCAAATTTGCCTGCTGCATTTGGACCTGCCCGATCATAGCCCGTACTAGACGCTGACGCCAGTGCTCCAGGTCCTCGGCGACATCCAACCGATCCGGCACGGCCACCATCCCGGCCTTGGTGGGCGTCGAAGCACGCGCATCGGCTACCAGATCGGCCACCGTGACATCGACCTCGTGCCCTACCGCACTGATAATCGGAATCGTTGACTTGAAGATCGCCCGAGCCAAGGCTTCCTCGTTAAAGGCCCACAGATCCTCCAACGAGCCTCCCCCCCGACCCACAATCAAGAGGTCCAACTTGAGATCGTCGTTATAAAGATTTATTTGACCAATGGCCTTGGCAATCCTCGCACCAGCCCCCTCGCCCTGCACCGGCACCGGGCACAAACACAGCTGCACCGCAGGCCAACGTTGTGTCACGCTATCTTGGATATCGTGCAAGGCCGCGCCTGACTCACTGGTCAGGATCCCAATCCGACGGGGATAGCGTGGGATCGGCTGTTTGTGCTCCTCGGCAAAGAGGCCTTCGGCCTCCAGCTTGGCCACCATCTGTTCAAAGGCCACCTGCAAGGCCCCCACACCCTGGGGATCGAGTTTGTCGGCATAAAACTGATACTTTCCCCCCGGCAGATACACATCCAGTGCCCCGGTGGCCAGGATCTCCATCCCGTCCTCGGGCTGGAACTTGACCACCCGAAACTTACTGGCCCACATCACACAGGGTAGGATGCTCCCCTCGTCCTTGAGACTGAAATAGCAGTGCCCACTACCACGATGCAGCTTCCAATCCCGAATCTGTCCCCGCACAATCAGTTGCCCAGGCAAAGCCTGACTAATGGCCCCCTTGATCAGGCTGTTAAGCTGCGAAACCGAATAGATGCGAATTGGTGCTGGCATAGATACCATTTCCATAGGGGTGCTTATCCTTGGATAAGCATGCTTGACTGGCTACTTAAATACAGCGGCTCGAACGGGTAATCCATGCTCGGATTTAACATGCCCACGCAAGCGTGGGCATGGCACCCAGCCATGGCGAACACGTCACCCATCAATACGTTTGCGATACAACCTCGTCTGCAACGAATTCTGCCAGACCGTCCAGTCCGCATCACTGGTCTCGGCATCCACCGCAGAGGTCACTTGATTGATCTTGGCGTCCAGGTCGTCGATATAGTTGACCATAAAGGCCTCGGCCATGGCCGGCAGCTTGGGTGAACCGAATTCGTACTGACCGTGATGGGCCAGGATAATGTGACAGAGCATATCCACAGTGGATTGCTCGATGGTGACGCCCTGAGCCTTCAACTGTTCGGCTTTGGCATAGATATCCGCCACCATCTTGACGATATGACCCACCAGTTGCCCGGTATCGGTATAGCTAAAGGCAATGTCACAGGCCAGTTCCTCGGTCTTGCCCATGTCGTGCAGGAAGAGCGCCGCCAATACCAGATCACTTTGAATCTGAGGGTATAGGGGGAAGAGTGAAATCGCCACGCGCATCATATTGTGCGTGTGTTCCAACAGGCCGCCCAGATAGTCGTGGTGCATCTTGACCGCTGCCGGACTCCGTTGAAACTTGGCCATCAAAACCTCATCCGCCAAAAAGGCATCGACAATGGCCTTGAGCGTAGGATTAGTAACTTTGGCCACAAAGGCCTTCACCTCGGCAAAGAGCTTGTCCGTATCCTTGTCCGTACGGGCCAGGAAATGGTCCAGATCCACCTTATCGGCATCCAACGGTTGTACCGTATTGACCACGATCTGAAGATTATTCTGATACAGCTCGCTACGACCCTTGATATGCACAAAACCAGGCTTGGGTAGGGAATTGTAAGTAGTCTCTGTAGCCTGCCACATGCGGCCGTTGACCTGACCGGTACGGTCGCACAGGTACATGGCAATATACAAATCGCCCTTGGCCGTAGACCGCAGGATCGGATCCTTGACCAGATAAACCTCATTAATCGTCTGCCCAGGTTCCACCTGGTTGATATATGTATGTTCCATTGGAATCTCCAAATCAGTGGTTCACAAGAATGCGGACCATCATAGGGGGACGGGTGGGATAAGGCAAGGGGAGAATTGGAGAGGAGTCTAGAGAATACAGAATGTAGAATGCAGAATACAGAAGAAAAAAATCATCCCACTATTGAGCATCTGTTTACTCTAACTCAACAACCCCATCTCATATGTTGTTAGGAAGACATACCTTTTCATAAGAATCCTACATCTCACGATAGGGTATTCTTGAAGGAAGTACCATTGAATCAAAGTCAGCATTCCGATCTAATTTAGTTCTCAAAAAATCCTTGACGGAACCAAGAGCTAAACATTGGTGCTGATTTGGTCCTACTACGATTTGCATTTCAGGGATTAGGCTTTGCGCTCCATTCGAAATTTCAAACTCAATATATGGCTTTAGAATGCCGTTTTGCGTACGAAATTTCAACGGAGATTTTGCTTGCGAATCAAACAACAAAATGTGGTTTAATATTTCTTCATGATAAAATTTCGAGAGCAACCTCACCTCTTTTTCTTCACAATATGCCTCATGCTTAATCAGTGGAGCATAATGCAAAGCTAAATTCTGATATATAAACGTTTTCAGATCTTCGTTATCCCCACCGAACTTTTCATTTTCTACATTCTGAAACTGGTGATTAAAGTCAACCAAGAATTCATGTAAAATTCTCTCGCACCCAATTTTATCATGAGAGTATACACAATCTTTAAAAACAAACTGAGTCGATCTATAATGATTAGCCTCCACCCATATGGCAGAGCGAGGAAATCCGATCGCAACACCACCTCCTTTTGCATAAGCTCGCCATTGACTTAACGAATCGCAGTCTTTAGAAAAAGATGCCGTGAAGGCGTATGTGTCATCCGTAAATCCAACTTCAGGACAATCACGCTTTTTTAGAAGGCTATTAAGAATTTCATAGCCATGATGTAGCTCCGTAGTGTCATTTAAGTATTTTATATTCGTTAACCACAAAACTCCACTTTCCAAAATACCCTTTAGCCCATCCATAGTAGTATAGTGGTAAATATACTCATCAGTCTGGTTAGCCATCTCATACTTCCTCATATATAATGCAGGCGTCAGCTTCACTTCCACCTATTCAATTCTACCTAACTTTCTATCTCAGGACAGGAATCTCAAAAAACTAATTATAGTTCAGAGTAAACAAACCGCAAGAACTTCCGCTAACCCTCACATTGCCTTGAATATCTACGAGAGGGTACCCTTCTGTATTCTGCATTCTACATTCTGTATTCAAAAAAAGGCGAAACCGTCACCGATTTCGCCTTGTACATTTCGCAGTAGAAGTCCCCTACAATTCCGGCTTGGGCTCTAAAATCACTGGCCAGCCGTCTTGGTCCCATTCCATGGGGCGGATGGCGTATTGTGACATCCCGCGTTGGGCGCCGTTGTAGAAGTGCATACCCATGAGGTATTGGTCGCCTTCCTTCCAGATGCCGGGGTGGCCGGGGCCGATGAAGATGCCGTCGGTTTCCAGCAGGAGAGAGCCGCCGCCGATGAGCATGTCACCGCCCTCTTTGTCCAGGTAGGGACCGGTGATGGTCTTGCTGCGTCCCATGCGCATGTTGTAGGTGCTGTTTTCGCCACGGCAACACATGCCCCAATTCAAGAGGAGGTAGTAGTAGCCGTCGTGATAATAAATATGCGGAGCCTCGATGGAGTCGTAGTGAGCCAGGGTGGTGATGGGCGAATCCGGAGCGATGCGGGTGCCGGTGTCGGGATCGAGTTCAATCAACTGGATACCGCCCCAGAACGAACCGAAGGACATCCACAGCTTGCCTTCTTGATCGATAATGACACCGGGATCGATGGCATTGTAGTTACAGTTGGGATCGGATTGAATGACCATTTTCGCCTCGGTCCATTGGTACTCGGGATCGTTGGGATCGAGAGTTTTGTTGGTGGTGACACCAATGGCCGAGGTGTTGACCCCAAAGTTAGAGATCGAGAAAAAGAGCAAGTACTTGTCCTTATGATGGATCACGTCCGGGGCCCAATAGCCCGTCCCACGATTGTTGGGCACGACCTCGGCCTGCCAGGCCGGGGGTTCACTGAACACCGACGGTCCTCGCTTCCAGGTCTTGAGATCCTGGGAATAGTGACTGGGTGTCCCGCGGCCGGTACAGAACATCCAGTAGGTATCCTTGCATTTGACGATAGTGGACGGATCGTGCACCCCGAAACCACGCGAGCCCCGTTGTTCCAGGAAGGTCTTTTCTTCAGGGGTCAGTTCTCTGGGGGGCTCAAAACGACGACGGGGCTGGGCCTGCACCACCAGGGTTAACAAGAGTGTGATTAGTATTATCGTTTGCGTATATCTCTTCATGGTGATCTCCAAAGATGACGTTTGTCTCATTGATTGGTCTGACGGGCAAGCACGGATACCTTGTCGAACCACATCGTAACCGGCTCGATGGGCGTAACGATCATCCGGCAATCCGAAGCGGACGCCCAACCGGGCACACTCAAGCGGTATTGTTTCCAGGGATTCTCATCTTCCGCAGGCGGCTGGCCCCATTGAGGACGCCGACCGCGTCCGACCTCCGGCAGGGTTGCCCGGGCGCAGACCGTTCCGTCTTCGCTCTCAAAGGAAAAGACCAGGCCCACGGACCGGTTGTCCGTAGCATGGGCATAGAAGGTGATGTCGTACCACTGGCCCTTGGTAATAGCCATGCCCCCCAAGCCGCTATTGACGATGCCACAGCGGTCTCCCATCCTCGTTACAGTCAGCTTGAGTGAATGAGGATTGCTGTCTTCGAGAGGCTGAGTGTCGTCGAGTTTCATGGAACCCTCGGCGTCACCCAGTGTCAGCAACGACCAACCGGGTGTATCTCCCTGGGCCTCGGATTCTGTGAGGGGAGCCTCCAGATCACCATTCTGGACCATCTCCAGCGAGGTGGAGGTCACATCTGTTGTAGTCGTGGGAGGGGGAAGTTCACTCGCCTGCGTGCCTAATGCCAATACCAACCACACCATAGCCACCTTCATGGGCATCATCGATCTCCTTACACGATTGTCTTGCTAACATTGCAAACGGCTCACCAAAGATCTATGGGGCCATTCAATCGACAGGGGCTAAAGGGGGCACATTAGCGACCTTAATTCATAAACGTCCACTCAAAGCCCTCCCCTGCGATTCCCATATTAATTCTACATGGCTTCATGTAAAAAGGCATACAGGGCGGTCAGGATCTCCGGATCCAGGGGCATCTTGTGCCCCCTAGGTTCGGTCTCGGGCAGGTATCGATGGACAATACCGAGTGACTCTACCTTCTCGACCAGACCCTCCATCTGATGGAGGGCATCGGGATCCTCAGTCCGATTGATCGAGAGAAACAACGGGGGCGTATTCGCACTGAGATAATGGGCCGCACTATGTCGTTGCCAGACGTCGAGGCTGGTCTCACGAGGGCCCCAAGCCTTTTCGTAACGCGGAATCATGTGGTCCGTGGCCAGGATATCCGTGTAATCGAAGCGTCCGGACAAAACCACCGCCGCCTGGACATCACTGGAGACACCGGGTGTCAATCCTCCCTCATCGAAGCCATCCAGGCCGGAGGTACTGGCCAGCATCAGGGACATACCGCTGCCCCGAGAAAATCCCAGTGAAGCAATCCGCCCATCCAGAGGGAGTTCATCGGATAGACTGCGCAACACCCGCACGGAGGACTTGAGTTTATGGAGACAATCCGGCATGGGATCGAGGCCCTTGTACGGTGCGGCTACGGGATGATCGGCCATGGCCGTGGCAAAGCCCGAGGCCATGGCCCCTTCCAACAGGGTGTCACTACAAAACACCAGAGAGAAGAGCCCCATACGATCCCGGTTGTCACAGGAGTACTCGATGATCGCAGGGACCGGATTTTCCGGATTGGCGGGATAGCTGACATCCATGGCCAGCGTGCGCCCACTGTCCCGATAAAACGGGACATCCCGCTTAAGCCGGTACCCCTCAGGCAGGATAAAGATCTGGTTGCGATCCAGGGGTTGATCGTCCAGGAAGCGACGCTCGTGGATGTCACGGCGTAACTGATAGACATCCAGATTCAATCGCGGAGGACAGGCCTGTTGGTCACCTTCATAATCGAGCGTCAAGACCCAATAGCCATTGGCCAGAAAAGACGCCACAATCGATTCGTCCGATTCTCGACCGATCCTCGGCACAGCCAGCCCTTTAAGATAGATAATTAAGGGACGTATCTGGTGAGTCGTCGGTTCGGTCGGAACATGCAAATGGTAAGCCAGCTCTCTCTCCAAGGCCATGCTGGACCACGTCTGTTTTGAAACCGGTACGTCGTCGCCATAGGCCACCCCAAGAATCAATAGCAACCCGGCCCAACAGACGATTTTAAGAGTTTTTTGAAACACGTTCTTATCCTTCCAACAAGGTCAATGCATTGTACTTCTCTACTTCCATTCCGCAAGCCTTCGCTCAACCGAACCCGTTATTATCAGACCCTCCTGCGTGACTCCACTGGAACATCCTTCTTACGAGGTTCATCCTACAGGCGATAAATCGTTACTATCAAAGGTCTTACTATGAAGCGGCCGGTTTTCTAACGCTTTTGCGTCAACTCCTGGTCCAGTTACGGGCGGATTGGTGCGACGAAAAGAACATCCACTTTACAAGGATTGGTGGTCTGCCTACAATGCGCGTGCACAGCAGAATAATTGGGTGGATAGGCTCTTTTTGGAAACTCCATCGTCGGCCCGAGAGCGAGGCTTTTTTTGTCTGGCAAGGACGGCGAAGCAGGCGATATGAGTTGTATCGTCGATGGAGCCGGACGCAGCCAGACGGAAAAAGGGCCGCTCGAAGCCAGATCGAGTTTTCAAACAGAGCCTAGGTTAGACCGAGATTTACGACATGAATAGATACATTTGCATACACGGACATTTCTATCAGCCTCCGCGGGAGAATCCCTGGCTGGAGGCCATCGAACTTCAGGATTCAGCCTACCCCTTCCATGACTGGAACGCCCGCATCACCCAGGAGTGCTACCGCCAGAACGCGGCCTCGCGTATCCTGGATGATGAACGCAACATCGTGGACATCGTGAACAACTACAGCCGCATGAGTTTCAACTTCGGACCGACCCTCATGTACTGGCTGGAGGAACAGGCCCCGGATGTCTACCGCAAGATCCTGGAAGCCGATCGCCTGGGACAACAACGCTTCTCCGGTCACGGACCGGCGGTCGCTCAACCCTACAACCACATGATCATGCCCCTGAGCAATAGCCACGATAAATATACGCAGGTGATTTGGGGTCTCGAAGACTTCCGCTCGCGTTTTCAACGCGATCCCGAAGGCATGTGGTTGCCCGAGACCGCAGTGGACACGCCCACCCTGGAGGTCTTGGCCGACCTGGGCATCCGCTTTACCATCCTGTCCCCGCGTCAGGCCGACAGCGTGCGCCGCATCGGCGACGAAAACTGGTCCTCGATGAAATATCACAAACTGGACACGGGTGTGCCCTATGTGTGTCACCTGCCCTCGGGCAAGGACATCGCCATCTTCTTCTACGAAGGCGAGGTCTCGCACGACGTGGCCTACCGTGGACTGTTGCACAACGGCTTGGGATTGTCCGACCGCCTGATGAAGGCCTTCCCCCAGGGCGAACACGATCCGCATCTGGTGCATATCGCCACTGACGGCGAATCCTTCGGCCACCATCACCGCCACGGAGACATGGCACTGGCCTATTGCTTGCACCATATCGAAATCCATCAACTGGCCCAGGTCACCATCTACGGTGAATACCTGGACCTGCACCCACCCCAACACGAATGCAAGATCGTGGAGAACAGCGCCTGGAGCTGCGACCACGGCATCGAACGCTGGCGGGAAAACTGTGGTTGTGTGGTGGGCAAAGACAGCGCCGGTCAGCAACAATGGCGACGTCCCCCTGCGTGACTCGCTCAACTGGCTGCGCAATCGCATGCGGCAAATCTATCAACAAAAGATGGCGGCCTACCATGACGACCCCTGGGGTCTGCGCAACGACTATATCCATCTCCTGCTCAACCGTACGCGTGACAACGTCAACCGCTTTTGTCAGGGACAACGTCAAGGGTCAGGCCAAACTTTCCTACACCGACAAGGTGACCTTCCTGCGTTTGCTGGAGATGCAACGTAACAGCATGCTGATGTTTACCAGTTGTGGCTGGTTCTTCGACGACATCCATCGTCTCGAACCCGTACAGATCATGAAATATGCCGCCCGGGCCATGCAAATCTGCCAAGAGATCTGTGACATCGACCTGGAACCCGAGTTCAAGCAACGGCTCGAATGTGCCCCCTGCCCGGACCCGAACATGACAAACGGCCGCGAGGTATACGAGGCCCTGGTGCAACCCGGGCGTACGGATCTCAGCCGTGTGGGTGCCCATGTGGCCTTGACCCAGGCCTTCCAGAAACGTGTCGAACCCAAGGTCGATATCTTTTGCTACACTATGCATCTGGATCAATGCCGCCGTTTGGAGGCCGGGGCCCAGGTGCTGATCACCAGTCGCGCGATCATCGAATCCAAAATCACCCTGCAACAATACGATATCGAGCTGGCCGTTTTTTACCTGGGTGATCACCATATCTTCGGGGCCGTACGCGGGGCTCAATCGCCCAAGGCCTTTACCACCCTGTGCGTGCAACTGCAGGCCGCCTTCAAACGCGGTGACACCAACGAGGTTATCCGCCTGCTCAACACCACCTTTGACGGTAAGAGCTACTCGCTGTCGCACCTGTTCCGCGACCAACAGCGTAAAATCCTGGATCAACTGCTGGGCCATACCCATGGTGAAATCGCCGAGTCCCTGCGTCACATTTACGACCATAACTACGCCATTTTAAAGATGGCCCGCAACCTGGAGATGCCCCTGTCCGATGACCTGGCCGCGGCTCCGACCTTTGTTCTCAATCACGATATCTTACAGGAACTGCGGGCCGAAACCGTGGACCTGCAACGCCTGCGTGACCTGGTGGAAGAGACCAAGGCCTTTAATGTCCAAGTGGATAGCCAGCGTCTCTCCTACGAGGTCAGCCAACGCATCGGCGTTTGGATGAAGCAGCTCAGCGAAGAGCCTAACAATATCGTGCTCTTGGACCAGATCGTCGAGACCATCGAATGCGTCGAACAGTTGGTCGAGGACCTGGATCTGCACGAGGCCCAAAACATCTTCTTCAAGCAATCTAAAATGTACCACCAGGGGCATGAAGGAACGGGCCGAGACCGACGAGGCCCTGGCCCAACGCTGGCTGGAACTCTTCCAGCAGTTGGCCGACCATTTGGGACTGGCCATCTCGTAGCAAGGAGGTTTGTATGTTTAGACAACGTAGTGCCGGCATTTTGATGCACCTCAGTTCCTTGCCCAGCCCCTACGGTATCGGCGACCTGGGCCCGCAGGCCCGTGACTTCGTGGACTTCCTCAAGGCGGCCCACCAGAGCTTCTGGCAGGTCCTTCCCCTGAATGTCACCACCGCCGAGACCGGCTTCTCGCCCTACAACTGCCTGTCCCGCCTTTGCCGGCAATCCCCTATTCATCAGCCCCGAGCAACTGTGGGCCGACGGCTGGTTGGCCAAGAGCGATCTGCCCCAACGTCCGTCCTTCCCCGTTGATCGCGTGGACTTTCGTCGGGTCGATACCCTCAAAAAAGGCCTGCACCACCAGGCCTTTGCCAACTTCTGTGGATCCCAACCGAGTGAGGACTTCCAGTCCTTCTGTCGTGAACAACAGGACTGGCTGGCGGACTACGCCCTCTTTGCCAGCCTCAAACAGAAGATCGGTCACAAGCCCTGGACCCAATGGCCCGAGGCCATTCGTAATCGCAAAGCCGGGATGCTCAAGGAACTCCAGCGGGAGTTGAAGCAGGAAATCCTCTTCCAGAAATTCCTGCAATACGCCTTCTGGCAACAATATCTCCAATTACGGGATTACTGTCACACCCAGGGCATCCACCTGATGGGCGACATCCCTATCTATGTCGCCGGTGACAGTGCCGATGTCTGGTCGCATCCGCAACTGTTCAAGCTGGATCGAGACAAGCGGCCCAAGTTCAAGGCCGGGGTCCCCCCCCGACTACTTCAGCAAGACCGGTCAGCTCTGGGGCAACCCCGTCTACGACTGGGACCGGGCCGCCAAGGACGACTATGCCTGGTTCATCCGTCGCATCCAACACAATCTGAATCTCTTTGACACGGTGCGCATCGACCATTTCCGTGGCTTGGCCGCCTACTGGCAGGTGCCCGGCCGTCACAAAACCGCCCAACGCGGCCAGTGGGTCCCCGGACCGGGCGCAGCCCTGTTCAAGGCCCTGTTCGCCAAACTACCCTTTGCCCAGATCTTTGCCGAGGACCTCGGTGACATCAGCGCAGACGTGCGGGAACTCATGGACCAGTTCAACCTGTCCGGTATGAAGGTGCTGCAATTCGGGTTCAGCGGCAACCCGGCCGACAACGGCCACACCCCGCACCAACACCGCGAAAACTTCATCGTCTACACCGGTACGCACGACAACAACACCACGCGCGGCTGGTTCGACAAGGACCTCGACGCGTCCCAACGCCAACGACTCACAGACATCCTGGGACACAAGGCCTCCGGCCGTCAGATCGCCTGGGACCTCATGCGACTGGCTCATCAGTCCGTAGCCCGGGTTGCCATCGTGCCCATGCAGGATGTCTTGAATCTCGGGCCCGAGGCCCGCATGAACGTCCCGGCCACCTGCAAAGGCAACTGGCGTTGGCGCATGCGTCCCAAGGCCGCGTCCACCAAAATCGCAGAACGACTCGCCCACCTCACCTATCTCGGAGGCCGGGCCTAATTTAATAAGGATATCACACGATGCAAAAGACAAGCTCAGCCCAAGTCGCGTATTTCTCCATGGAAGTCGGAATCGATCCCAAGGTGCCCACTTACAGTGGTGGCCTGGGCATCCTGGCCGGTGACACCATCCGGGCCGCCTCGGACCTGGCCTATCCCATGGTGGCCATTACCCTGCTGACGCGTGAGGGATACTTCAAACAACGCATTGCCAAGGACGGCCGTCAATTGTCCAAGCCCGAGACCTGGGACGTGGGCAAGCAACTCAAGAGTTGCCGCCTCAATGTCACCCTGCCCATTGACAAACGCAAGATCAAGATCCGCGTCTGGTGTTACGAGGCCGTGGGTGTGGGCGGAGCCGTGGTGCCGGTCTATTATCTCGACACCGATGTGCCGGGCAACAGCCCCAGCGATCGTGCCCTGAGCCGTCAGCTCTACGGCGGTGACCATGAGTATCGTCTCTTACAGGAATGGGTCCTCGGTGCCGGTGGCGTCAAGGTACTCAAGGCCCTGGGCCACACCAACCTGCATACCTATCACATGAACGAAGGCCATGCCGCCTTTTTGATCTTCGAACTGCTGGCCCAACGCTGTCGCAAGAATGCCCGCCCCACCCAGGCCGACATCGCCGCTGTGACGAAGCAATGCGTCTTCACCACACACACGCCCGTAGCCGCTGGTCATGATCGCTTTAACCTTAAAGAAGCCCAGGCCCTGATCGGTGACCACCCAGCCTGGCGTATCAAGCGTCACTTCATCCATGAAAAGAACACCCTGAACATGACCTACCTGGCCCTGTCCTTCAGCCGTTACATCAATGGCGTGGCCCAGAAGCACGGTGAGGTCTCCCAGGAGATGTTCCCGGATTTCCCGGTCGATGCCATTACCAACGGCGTGCATGTCCCCACCTGGACCAGCAAGCCCCTGGCCGAGCTGTTCGATCAGTACACCCCCGGTTGGCTCCAGGACAACAACCAGCTCCGCTTTGCCCTGGCCATTCCCACGACCAAGTTCAACAAGGCTCACAAGCAAAACAAGGACAAGCTCATCGACCTGATCAACCGCAAGAGTGCGACACAATTCAGACCCCGCACCTTCACCATCGGTTTTGCCCGCCGGGCCACGCCCTACAAGCGGGCCGACCTGGTCCTACGTGACCTGGCCGAACTCCAGGCCATCAACAAAGAAATCGGCAAGATCCAGATCGTCTTTGCCGGCAAGGCCCACCCCATGGACTTCGGTGGTCAGCAACTCATCCAGAATATCGTAGCCGCAGCCAATGAGCTGAACCCGAGCGTCCCGGTCGTGTACTTGCCCGACTACAACATGAAGCTCTCCCAGACTCTCATCCCAGGCGTGGACGTCTGGCTCAACAACCCCGAACCGCCCTACGAGGCCTCCGGCACCAGTGGCATGAAGGCCTCACTCAACGGCGTACCCAACCTCAGCATCCTAGACGGCTGGTGGATCGAAGGCCACAGCGAAGACGTCACGGGCTGGGCCATCGACGAACTGGGTAAAAAGGAAAGCGACGCCAAGCACGCCAAGCGGCTCTACAAGAAGCTACGTCACGTGGTGGATCTATTCTATAACGATCCCGAAACGTACGCCCAGATCTGCAAGAATACGATTGCACTGAATGGGCCGTTCTTTAGTACGGAGCGGATGGTGAACGAGTATGCGCGGAAGGCTTATCAAAGCCGGTAGGGCTTAGAAAGATTTGCCTCTCGCAGAGATCGCGGAGGACGCAGAGATTGTTTTTGAATCCTTTTACTCTGTGTTTTCGAGCGAATGAGATGAGGTGCCATGCCCACGCACTTGTCACGGCGAAGTCTTGACGGAGACGGATGCGTGGGCATGTTTTTTATACTGTCCCAGCTCCCATTGTCCGAGCATAAATTCCTGTAGGGTGGGTTCCACCCACCAATCGAAGCGATAATGGCATATCTAACCAATAAGCCTCTCGCAAAGCCGCCAAGAACTCAAGATTGAACTCGACAATTCATAATCATGGCTTACTTGGTTCTACTTTTAAAATACAATGCGATCCTTTGCTTGAATTCCAACTCAAGTTCAGGTGTGAGGTTTGGAAAACTCTGCCTATTATGATTTGGATGCTGGAGTAAATGATGCGTCCTCAAGATATCTTCTTCATCAATTTTCAGGAAATGTTCATCTGAGGGATACCCTTCAGAAGGAAAACCTGGATCATATCTTTTCAGAAAGTAAGCGACGATTTTCAGATTCATTTGCCAATAGGAAAGATCTTCGTCTTGGCTCTCAATCCGTCTACGCAGAACCTCATAGCAGTAACGTAGTTTTGTTATCTCGTTTGTGGCCATTAAAAATTTAGCCTATAGACGCATTCAGACTGCGGCGACAATACTGAGAAGCAGCCCTATTTTTGGGGGAATTCAGGCATTATCATTTTAATTACCGCGATTGATTTACTAGTACTCATGTATAGTAAGCTTTTCGTCAAAGAAATTGGAATCTGGAACAGCAACAGAACCCGAATCTTCTGAAAATGGAGCTGACCAAACTTGACCTGTTGCTGAATCCAGAACGAATGCATAACTGCTATTTGTTTCAATTTGAAAGCGTCCAAATTCCTCCGGTTGAGTAAAAGCCCCAGAACCCATGAGACAGGCAAGCAATGCTGTCAAGAGCATTCCAATACAGACACTTCTCAGATCGATTTTGACTCTCATGATACATCTCCCTTCTAGATTTTGTAACAGTCAGAACATTTTAAAACAAAGGCGTTAATAATTAGACCGATAAAACACAAGAAAAGTTCCATGTTTTTGGGCATTTTTCTCTCCAACAAGTTTTATCAGCTAATCGGTGGACGCAGTCCACCCTGCAGCTTCTGAGGACCAGTGGCATTTTGAATGCAGAACACCCCCTCCTATTGCTCATACCCTCAGGATTTCTTACGTCGGATGGCTTGAATGGTGTTATCGAGCTGCTGCAGAAACCTGGAGCGGTCGCGTTGGGTCAGGGGCGGCGGGCCGCCGGTGATTTCGCCGGTGTGGCGTAGGTCCTCCATGAGATCGCGTGTGGCTATGGCCTGACCAATGTTATCCTCGGTGAAGGGCTTGCCTGTGGTTCCGATCACGCGGGCCTGCTTTTCCAGGCAGCGTCCGGCCAAGAGGATATCGGCAGTGATGACGATATCCTCGGGCTGGGCCTGCTGGACGATCCAATCATCTGCCGCATCGAATCCATCTTCGACCACTTCGAGCGTTATCCTGGGGTCATTGGGAGTTCGCATCCATGCGTTGCTGACCAAGGTGACCTGCAGGCCATAACGCTGGGCCACACGAAACACCTCCTGCTTCACGGGACAGGCATCGGCATCAATGTAGATATGTAACAAAACTGGGCTCCTTATGTTTGGCTATGGTTCAGTCGAACTCCATCTCATTGTATGGATCGGTTGCCCAGGTACAAGGTTAAAAGCCCCCTTCTAAAGGTTCTGAGGGCTCTGATATCCCCAAAAACAGACCGGCTGACTACGAGGAGTCACGCTGGGTGCTTATCCTTGGATAAGCATGCTTGGACTATATCCCAAACATAGAAAATCTCGCAAAATCCATCACAAAATCTTAACATGCCCACGCATCCGTCTTCGTCAAGACTTCGCCGTGACAAATTGCGTGGGCATGCCACCCTATTGGGCTTGAGGCAGCGGCTGTTTGTTTTCATCAATAGCATGAACCCCTTGCTATCATGATATCATGACAAAGTCGTGTAAGGTCCAAGGAACAGAAGACATTTTCAACTGAAATTGATTCGTATACCCACTCACAGATGTTGGATGCTGCTGAAAAAAAGTGAATATTATCAGGCCGTCACGCGGTCTGGATTATGGGTCTTATTCAAAGGACCTGGTACAGTGATGCTATAACAGTGGGAGGAACTTATCCCAATGGGAGATACTAATTTTATGACAATAGTTTCACCTGGACTTTGACCATTATTCTTTTGGTAAAGGACTGCTCTTTTGGTAAAATTACGGTTTGTATATAGCGGTTAGTATTGGTTGGGATTAGATTAAACTTAATTCCACAGGGAAAACATAACAGATCGAAAGAGAAAGGTTGAGATGATGAAGAGAAAGAATGGTGCAAGGCTGATGATATTGGCCGTGTTGGTGGGGGCAATGGCTTCCGTATCTCAGGCCGGAGTGATTACTGCGACTTCTGTGACTGGGAGTGGAAGTTACAGTAACAGCGTTAACCTGATTATTGATGGCACGATTGCCAGTGAATGGAGCGGTTGGACGCAAGGAACCAACGTCTATTGGAATGGTCTGACTCCTGCATTCGTTATCGATCTCGGAGAGACCTATCTGGTCGAGGATGTGATCATTTCCGTGGACAATAACGATAGCTACAAAGTCGATTACTCTACCGACAATATTTCATGGTCCAATCTGTTTACCATTTCCAGTTCCTATGGTGAGGTTAGCTATGGCATGGATACCATGAGTACCTTTTCCGGGACATCCGAGTATATCTCACAGATTGATTTCTCGACGGTTTCTGCCAGGTGGTTGAAAGTTTATGCTACCGGTGGTGATGGCTGCTATTCCGTTTCCGAATTGGAGGCTTATGGCACAACTCTGTCGACGGTTCCGGTTCCGGGAGCGGCCATGCTTGTTCTCGCGGGATTGGCTTCGTCCTCCAGAATTTGGCAGCGGAGGCGTACCTCTTAATTAGGATGTTTGATAGACGTTTGACGGGGCCGCAGACAAAGCATTTGCGGCCCCGTTTTCTTTAGGGGTAAAGTTCCAACAAGTGGTCAGGAGGATGCGGTCTCCGATGAACTGGGCTGACTACCCAGAGCTTCATCGATGCCCTCAAGGTCAATTGTTACAGCGTACATTCCATAGCCAATCAATGATCCAAGCAGAAGGCACTTTAGCACGAACCACGTCCATCGCCAAGTTACACCACTGAGGGCAGTGATCCAGGATGACACTGTCGCTAGTGACCACGATCGCTTCGCTGGTCTTGAGCACGGCGTCGGGATTGAGGCTCAGTTGGATATCCCAGGGCCAACCGTTGGCCTCGGCTGTTTCTCGCATGAGGGTTTTGAGACGACCGCTGTTGGAGACGGGGCTGTCGAGGATCCAGGTGACTTGTGAAATGTTGCAATGTCCGATACTTTTCATACCAATGGTCTGGGAACGATCCTATCCCAAGGCCGGGGATAAGCCAAGAGCCAGCTAAAGTTTTTGCCCATAACGTCCGATCAAGGCGATATGAACATCGAATTCCCTACAGACAACCAGGTCCCCTCCACCATGGAGCAACCTCCGACCCTTCGCACACTCAAGAAGTGTCCCTTCTGTGCAGAGAAAATTCAACAGGAAGCGATCAAGTGTCGCTATTGTGGGGAGTTCCTGGATGGCAGTGGTCGTTCGGTTGCCCCGCTTCGTCCAGGGGGAGGTAGAAAATGGTATCAGAGCAACGGCTCTGTGGTCATGAGTCTGCTGTTTCTAGGGCCCTTTGCCCTGCCGTTGGTGTGGGTCAACCCTCACTACAAGGCCACGACCAAGATGATCATTACGGTGATTGTCCTGGCCGTAACGATTTTATGCTTCCTCTGGGTTGTCCAGATCTACAATGAATTCATGAAACAGTTGGACATGCTCAAGCTGTAACGGGCTGTCCGACCAACTCCGCAACGGCAGCCAATAAATCGCTACGATCGAAAGGCTTGGTAAAAGTATAAGCGGCTCCCAATTTCTTGGCCAAGGTCAGGTAGTCCTGACCGCTGTTGCGTCCCCCACCCGAGATGGCAATCACCTGGATCTCACCATATTGCCGACGCAGGGTCATGATCGTTTCAAGCCCTTCTCGATTAGGCATGACCAGATCCGTGATGACCAAATCCATTTCGTTGGGATCAAAACGCTCTATGGCCTCGTCTCCATCAGCGGCCGTGGTCACTTGATAGCCCTCGCGTTCCAGAATTCTCTGTAAAAGCTCACGGACTTGACTATCATCATCGACGATTAGGATATGTTTCATTTGGCATTCTCGCTTACCTGTAGAATGTTGTTAATCATAGCCACCAGGCTCTTAGAATCAATGGGTTTGGTTAGCACCTCGACAATTCCTACGGCTCGACATTGCTCGGCATCGAGGTTATCATCACAACCGGTACAAAGCAAAACAGGCAGGCCCACAAAGCGTTCTCGAATCATCCCAGCCAAATCCACCCCATTGATTTTGGGCATGGCATAGTCGGTGATAACCAAATCAAAGGGTTTCTTGGCGTGATCCAGAAAATCCAGAGCCGCCTGCGCATTCGTGGTGCCGATGGTCTCATAGCCCCAGTGGGTCAATTGACGCTTCATGATGTTGACGATATCGGATTCGTCATCCACGAGCAGAATACGCTGCCCCTCTCCCATGGTCAGATTAAAGGTGTCAAGCACAGACTCTTCGCCTTCGGCCACGATCGGGAACCAAAGCCTCACACAGGTTCCTTTGCCCACGACGCTTTCGATTTGAATCCCCCCCTGGCAACATTCAACGATGCCGTGCACCACGGCCATGCCTAGCCCTGTCCCCTTATCAACCTCCTTGGTGGTAAAGAAGGGATCGTAGATCCGCGTCAAAATATCAGGGCTCATACCACAACCATTGTCCTTGACCTCCAACTGTAAATAATCCCCTGGGGCCAGACATTTGATCTCGACCTCTAACTCGTCAGACAACGTCACGGTCCGCAAGGTCACCTGGATCTGTCCGGGTTTCTGTCCGATCGCATGAACGGCGTTGGTGCAGAGGTTGACTAAAAGCTGATGCAGATGGGTATCGTTGGCACGGATCCAATGGGGTTCGGGATCGATGTCCTCGATGAGTTCCAATGTTTTAGGAATCGAAGGCCGCAACATGTCCAAGGCCTCCTGTAGGACGGGAGCGGCCTGAACCGGCCGGGTGGCCATATCGGTTTTACGGCTAAAGGCCAAGATCTGCTTGACCAACTGTTGGCCTCGTTTACCCGCGGTCAGGACCTGTTGCATATCCTGGTGAGGACGACTCTCGGAATCGAGTTCGGACTGAGCCAATTCAGTATAGCCTTCGATGGCCATCAGGATATTATTGAAGTCATGGGCAATGCCACCGGCCAAGGTCCCAATGGCTTCGAGCTTTTGTTTCTGACGGAGTTGATTATGCAGTTCTTGTCGCTCTTGATCGATCTTGACTCGGGCGGTGATATCGCGACTAATCTCCAGGCAGGCCACGATCTCCCCCTGATCATCGCGTATGGGATTGGCCGTGTTTTCCAAGACCAAGGTCCGACCATCGACGGTCTGCCCCTCCTTGACAAACACATGGCCCTGCCCATCTTCAAAGGACAACGCAACCGGACAGCCCTGACAGACGTCTTGACATTGGGCCAAAGCCGTGTAACAGGTCTGACCGGTACGATCCCCGTACAGTTCGAGACTCTTGGCATTCTGATAGGTTAACCGATAGTCGCAGTCGCGGATGGTCACGGAGCAATCCATGGCTCCCAACATGGCCTCCAACATGTTTTTTTGCTCGATCACCTTGCGTTCGGCATGCCGTCGTTCGGTAATATCGATGGTATATTCAATGACATCTTCCAACTCACCGGCCTCATTGAATAGCGGGTAGGCGTGGATCTCCACATGTTGGGGAATATCACTCATGTCATAATGAATGTGTTCGACGACCACGGGTCTAAGGGTACGCCGGATTTCTTCCAAGGGACAAGGATCATCATTGCCTTCACAGGGCATCTGGCGATGATGGGTCATGGCATAGCAAGTCAAGACCTCTTGATGGGGCACATTGAGCTTTTCGCGAGCCGTGGCATTCATGAGTTTGACTTGGTAATTTCGAGCATCAATGACATAAAGGGGATAAGGTAAGGACTCCAAGATATTATTGATGAAGGCATGCTTTTCTTGCAACTGACGTTTGGATTCTACGGTCTCCCCCATACTCATTAAAATCTCGTCTCGAGCTTGCTGTAATTGATCGACCAGGGCTGCCCGTTCGAGGAGGCTCTCTTTTTCATGTTGTATGCGAGTCAACCAAATACCCATACAGGTGATCAACAGCACCAGAGCAACAGCCATTAAACTCACATTGCGAATATGTCGTCCTACCGGTGCCATGACCTCATGGAGGGGAATACTGGCACAGACAGTCCAAACCTTGCCTGCCACCATCATCGGTTGCCAGGCCAGGATCTGTTCGGGCTCGTCGAAACAGACCAGTGTCGCAATGTCTGCATCCGCCTGTCCACTCCATAAGCGATTAAGAATCTCATCGCCACAACCCCGGTCAAAATCGTCTCGACGTTCATGGGGCACTAGGGGTTGACCGACCCAGGAAGAATTGGGATGACTGATAAAAATCCCCTGCTCATCAATCATCCAAATTCGGCGTCGATCCCGTACTTGGCTCTCGTTAAGACAGTCGTGAATGATGCGTGTGGGAATCGTGGCCCTTAGCACCCCGACCAGACGCTTTTGATGAAAGACCGGACAGCTGTAGGCCAAGCAATATTCACCGACATCGTTACGGAAGATGGAACGCAGGTAGGATTGATGATTCGCCAAAACCCGTTTGACATCTTCCCTCATGGAATAATCGCTCCCCACCCGTCCGGGTACCCAGGGGATATAACTGAGGACCTTGCCCGTACGATCCAGGCAACTTAGGGATACGAGATCCTGCTCTAGACGACGATACATCATTGTTTCGAGGCGATCGTCCGGTACGGGAGAATAGAGATCTGCCCAGCTCGTAGAGCAACGGTGTTGGATCTCCGGATTGTTGGCCAGCAGGAGCAGAGACTGTTGAACATCCATCAAGGTCTTCTCGATATGACTGGCCTCGGCCTCGGCCTGCACCAACAGCTGGTGCTGCATTTGCGTGATCATGTGTTGACGAAATTGAGCCGTATTGACCTGGGC
Source organism: Sedimentisphaerales bacterium (assembly GCA_963662565.2). Taxonomy (GTDB): domain Bacteria; phylum Planctomycetota; class Phycisphaerae; order Sedimentisphaerales; family Anaerobacaceae. The sequence goes on from CAXXXG010000044.1 coordinate 34,848, forward strand.
CAACCAGATCACCACTGCAATCAACGAACATAGAATCAAACTAAGCCCGAGTCTACCCCCTATACGTCTCAATGAACTATTCATAGTGAGAGTATCGATCAAAACATCACATGGCTTGTTGAAATCCCGACAACTTCTCTAGAATTTAACAAGAACACAACAAATACTCCTGGGCAAATCCAATGTAACCTTTTATCGCTCCTAGAACCGATTGAATGGGTTTGTCCGTTGCAATCCTCCCACAGGCCCGATATCATACCTTGATTCCATAATCATCCAACAAAAGGACACATTCATGACCACTCATAGCATCCTATTCCTGTTGGGCCTCAGCCTATCGAACTCACTCCTATTCGCTCAAACAAGTCCTCAAATCCCTGTGCCTCCCATCATCACGAACGGTAAGGCCTTCCCGGGTATAGAGACCCTGCCGGAATGCTCAACCCTTCCCAACCCCCTACAAACCCATGAGGGTACACGAGTCACTACGACCGAACAGTGGTATCGACAGCGTGACGAAGTCAAGGCCATCATGACCTACTATGCCGTGGGCCAGATGCCACCTGCTCCGGGCAATGTACAGGGCCATGAACTCAAATCACAACTCCTACTCGATGGCGAGGTCCAGTACCGCCTGGTACATCTGTCCTTCGGACCTCAGCAATCGCTGGGCTTCGACATCGCTCTGTTTGTTCCCATATCAAAACCCGGGCCGTTTGCCACGGTGATCTTTCCTTCCTTCAGCCCTACTCCTGGAGCTGAACCTTTGGTCACCATGCCGCGTCGTCCGGAACAGGGCCACGGCAAAGACGCCCTGCGTCTGCCCCTGGGGATTCCCATGGTACCTGACCCCGCTCCTGAGCCCAAACGAGAAGACCCCACCCAAACGGCCGAAAAACATCGTGCCCTGTTCGATCGGGGCTTTGCCCTGGTGACCTATCATTACCAGGACTGTGGAGAAGACACCATTGCCCGCAACGAGGACGCCTCCTGGGCCTTTCGCAACACACGTTTCTTCCCGGCTTACCCACACTATGACTGGGGTCTGCTGGGTGCCTGGGCCTGGGGCGTGTCACGCTGTATCGATTATCTAGAGACTCAGGACTTTGCCGATCCGACGGCCTTCATCGCCACGGGACATTCGCGTCTGGGTAAGGCCGTGTTGGTAGCGGGCGCCTACGACGAACGCATTGCCATCTCCGCACCGGCTGGCACGGCCGGGGGAGGTGTGGGTGTCTATCGTCTCTGTGGTAAAACTCGTACCGGTGGTGAAGGACTCGATGACATGATGCGTAAGTATCCCAACTGGTTCAGCCCTCACCTGCATCAATTCGCCCATGATCCGGAGAAGCTGCCCTTCGATCAGCATTGGTTCATCGCCCTGACCGCCCCTCGTGCCTTCATCACCCTGGACGGAGCCACGGATCATATCTGTTCGGCCGAGGCTACGCAAGCGGCTTTAGACGCGGCCCGAGACGTCTACGCCCTCTTCGGACAAACCGATCGTCTGACCGGTAACGTCTGTGATCACGGCCATACCTACAACGAATGTGATTGGCAGGCCCTGTTAGACTTTGCCGACGCCCAATTGCAGCGTTAATCCACCAACGTCACGGACCAACGCAGGGTCTCGCCGGCACGGAAGGGCCGCACGTCACCATAACGCTCGGGTACTTGCCAAGGGACCGGCTCCAGGATTACGTTCTTGGCCGGTGGTGTGATCCCATAAAGACGTTGAGCCAGCCCACTGACGAAGGGGGCCAATCGTTCCAGGCAATCCGCTTCCTCGAAGAACTCGGCCAGGATAGGCAAGGCCACCGGCGCGGTGAAGACCCCTGCGGCACAACCACAGCATTCCTTTTTATGACGTGGATGCGGGGCCGAGTCCGAACCAAAGACCAGACGCTCATGCCCGCTCAAAACCGCGTTCCGCAAGGCCTCCAGGTCACGCGGGGTCTTGGCAATGGGCTTACAGAACAGATCCGGTTGCATCAGGGCACCCACAACGTCGTCCAGGGTGATCAACAGGTGGTGCAGAGTCACAGTAGCGGTAACGTTCTCGTAACGCTCCATGAGTTCCAGGGCATCGGCCGTGGTGATATGCTCCATCACGATATGGAGCTTGGGAAAGTTCTGGGCCAGCCATTGATAGACCTCCATGAACTCCCGCTCGCGTTCCATGACAAAGCCACGACTCTCTCCATGGACCAACAAGGGAATCCCGAGCTCTTCCATCAAAGCCACGGTCGGGGCAATCCCGTCAAAATCGACCACCCCTGCATCACTCTGAGTCGTAGCCCCAGCGGGATAAAGCTTCAAACCCAAGATCTCGTCCTTGGCCGCTTCCAATTCAGTCCGGCTGTAGGATTTAAAAAAGAGAGTCATGTAGGGCCTAAAGGTCTCGGCCCCACAGGCCTGCTCGATGGCCTGTCGATATTGTCGCACCTGTTTCAAACTCACCACCGGTTCGATCAAGTTGGGCATGATCACGGCCCCACTGAAATGGGCCGCACTCAAAGGGGCCACGGTCTGTAACATCTCGCTTTCGCGTAGATGCAGATGCATGTCCAAGGGACTCTCTAAAACTATTTTCATGGCTGTCGTCCTTCTTTCGTCTCTGTGTGGATCTTGCACTTGAGATCCGGCACAAGCATACACATTCCTGCAAATTCCTGCAACTTGCCAATTGTCACCTGTAGAATGTCTCGCTATGATACGCCCAATCAATCGATAAATCATAAATACTTTAAGGGGTTTCTTATGATTATTGGCGTACCTACAGAGATCAAATCCGACGAATACCGTATTGCCTTGCTACCGGTGGGTGCCCGTTTGCTGGTCCAGGACGGCCATACCGTGCTGATTCAACGTGGTGCGGGCCAAGGCTCGGGCTTTGACGATAGTCTCTACACGGCAGCCGGTGCCACCATTGTCGAAACGGCCCAGGACGTCTATGGTCAATCCGACCTGGTGGTCAAGGTCAAGGAACCCCAACCCAACGAAATCAAGCTCCTACGCCAAGGCCAAACCCTGTTCTGCTACTTTCATTTTGCCGCCAGTTGGGAACTGACCGAGGGATGTCTCCAATCCGGCGTGACGGCCGTGGCCTATGAAACCCTGGCCAGTCCGGACGGGCAACTGCCCCTGCTGACCCCCATGAGTGAAGTCGCCGGCAAAATGTCTATCCAGGAAGGGGCCAAGTATCTCGAACGGCCCATGATGGGACGCGGTATTCTCTTGGGCGGTGTCACGGGCGTGGCCCCGGCCAATGTCCTGATCCTGGGGGCAGGCGTGGTCGGTACCAATGCCGCTCGTATCGCAGCCGGCCTGGGCGCCAATGTCACCATTATGGACATCAATCTCAATCGTCTGCGTTACCTCGACGAAATCCTGCCCGCCAATGTCACGGGCATCTTCAGCGACCCCCATGCCATTGAGAAATACAGCCGCCAGGCCGATCTGATTGTCGGTTCGGTCCTTTTGCCTGGGGCCAAGGCCCCCAAACTGATCCCCCAATCCCTACTCCAACACATGCTTCCCGGTAGCGTGTTGGTAGACGTCTGCATCGACCAAGGCGGTTGTGCGGACACCTCCCGACCCACGACCCACCAGGATCCCACCTACATCGTTGATGATGTGGTGCACTACTGTGTAGCCAATATGCCCGGAGCGGTGGGACGGACCTCCAGTCAGGCCCTATGCAACGCCACCTTGCCCTACCTGCGTCAACTCGCCAACCTCGGTGACGTCAAGTTTGCCGAGCAATCCCCCGGTCACGCCCTGGCCCTCAACATGAAGGCCGGATCCATCACCAATAGCGCGGTAGCCGAGGCTTTTGATTAATCACCACCTACTTTCAGGACAATGTCATCTTTACGATTAAGCGAAGGTGAATATCGGCCGATAGTCAAGACAGTCTCGTCCATGCTCTCCGATGTGGATCTACACCTATGTCGTGACTAAAGGAGACCTCAAGTTTCTAAGGTACCTTTTTTTGAGACCTAAACAAGAGTGTGAGTAGCATGGCGATGAACGGTCTACTTGGAACGAACAACTGGGAAGATGATGGACCAACAAAACCGCATTTTGGCTGTTGATGACGATCCTATGAACCTCGCCATCCTCGAGGACTTACTTGAGGATTACACCGTCATCACGGCCACCCATGGCCAAGAGGCCCTGGAGATTGCCCACCAAAAACGACCGGACTTAATCCTGCTGGATATCATGATGCCCGGTATGAATGGTTATGAGGTCTGTCGGGCCCTGCGTCAGGACAAGGCCTTATGTGGCGTCAAGATCATTCTGGTCTCGGCCAAGGCCCGCGTGGAGGAACGTCTGCAAGGATACGAAGCCGGTGCTGACGACTACGTGGTCAAACCCTTTGACTGTACCGAATTGCTGGCCAAGATCCAGGTCTACCTACGACTCAAATCCATGGAGGAGATTGACCAACTCAAGGGGTCCATGCTCAAGCTCATCGGTCACGAATTACGCACCCCCCTGACGGGGATGATTTCCGGCCTGGAAATCCTGGCCGAAGAATGCCCCACGGAACCTGAAGAGAGACGCGACATCGCCAATCTTGTATTGCGTAATATCCACCGCCTGCACAACCTGATCGAACGGGCCATGCTCCTCTGTCGGCTGGAGGCGGGTGAACAATGCTTCATCCCCAATCAAGTCAGGGCCGATGAATTAGTACGTGTAGCCCTGGTCAACAAGGCTCAACAAGCCACAGATCACCAAATTACCCTATCGCCTGTTTACCATACCCAGGCCCTATTGAAGGTTGACAACCTGGCCATCATCCCGGTTCTCAGCGATGTCTTGGACAATGCCATTCGTTTCAGCCCCAACGGATCAACTGTCGAGATCCTAGTTCAGGAAGACGATCAACAGGTTCAGTTCGTTATTTCAGATCAGGGCAAGGGCATTACATCAGATCAACAGACTCATCTGTTTACGGGATTTACCGATAGTGACATGGATCATCACAGCCAGGGGCAGGGGCTGAGCCTGGCCATTGCTCATCGTACCGTGACACAACATGGTGGCCAAATCTCCATCCACAGTGAACCCGACCAAGGGACTCGCGTTGAAATCGCCCTGCCCACAGCGGATCACTCTCCCTTGCCCTCACAACCGGAAGTGTCCCTTTGCTCTTCTGGTTCCATCCCATCATGATCATGACCGAGGAATATCCCCATGGATAAGTCACCATCAGACATCTTGTGGATCTTAACGGCCACGGGCTTGGTCTTTCTGATGCAAGCGGGTTTCCTCTGCTTGGAAGCGGGTCTGACACGTAAAAAAAATTCGATCAATGTCGCCATTAAAAATGTCGCGGACTTTGGTATCTCGATGTTGTTGTTCTGGGCCTTCGGCTTTGCCTTGATGTTCGGTATCACCCGACAGGGGTGGATCGGGTCCTCCTTATTCATGATCGACTTTTCCCAAGAGAGCCCGTGGCTCACCTCCTTTTTCCTCTTTCAGGTCGTCTTCTGCGGCACAGCCGTGACCATTGTCTCAGGGGCCATCGCCGAACGCGTTCGCTTTGCCGGTTACCTGATGATGGCCGTGGTCATCAGTGCCCTAATCTATCCGATCTATGGCCATTGGGCTTGGGGTGGAGCCCTGGACAGCCAGCCGGGATGGTTGGCACGGTTGGGTTTTGTCGACTTTGCAGGATCCTCAGTGGTCCACAGCGTGGGCGGTTGGGCAAGCTTGGCTGCGGTTTTGATTCTCGGCCCACGCACAGGCAAATACCGTCCCGGTTATCCACCCCGTGACATCACCGGTAGCAACCTGAGCCTGGCCATGCTGGGCACGCTCCTGCTGTGGTTCGGTTGGATCGGCTTCAACGGGGGCAGTACCCTGGCCTTCAACGACGCCGTCCCGCTGATTATTGCCAATACCATGTTAGCTGCTTCGGCCGGTATGGTGACCGCCAGTTTGACCATCTACGGAGCCCTGGGTTACTCACACCCCATGGGCCTGATCAATGGCGTCATCGCCGGGTTAGTGGCCATCACAGCCAATTGCCACGTAGTCACGCCCTCACAATCGATCCTCATTGGATCCGTGGCCGGCATGCTCTCTATCGTGGTTTTTCAAATCATGGAACACTTCAAGATCGACGATGCGGTTTCGGCCGTCCCCTGCCATTTAGCGGCAGGCATCTGGGGTACACTGGCCGTGGCCTTGTTCGGAGATCTACAACTTCTCGGTACCGGTTTGAGCCGTTGGCAACAACTCGGAGTCCAGGCCGTGGGGATCGGAGCCTGTGGACTGTGGGCCGGAGGGGTCGGTTATGGTTTATTCTGGATACTCAACCGCATCTACCCCATGCGTGTCTCGCAAGAAGCCGAACAAATCGGACTCAATATCGCGGAGCATCGAGCGACCAACGACTTACAGGAGTTTATCCAGGTCATCGAGCAGCAATCGCAAACCGGCGATCTGTCCTTGCGTGCCCCGGTCGAGCCCTTTACCGAGGTGGGCCAAATCGCTGAACACTATAACGAACTCATGGGCGTGCTGGAACAGAGCAAGGCCGACATCAACGAACTCATCGACACCCAAAGCGCCTTGCAAACCGCCATGCAAGAGGCTCAAGCCGCCAATCAGGCCAAAAGCGAATTCCTCGCCAATATGAGTCATGAAATCCGCACGCCCCTGCACGGTATTCTTAGCTTTGCAGGCTTGGGACTCATGAAGGCCCGCCATGCCAAACCGGAACGCATTCTCGAATATTTCAACAAGATCGATATCAGTGGACAACGACTGCTGAATCTGATCAACGCCCTGTTGGAATTATCCAAACTAGAGGCCGGTAAGATGATCTTTACCTTCGAACAACAGGATGTCGTGGCCGTGGTGCGTAATGTTGCCGACGAGTTTACGAGTCTGTTATCCGAACGAGACATCAAGGTCTCATTCGAAAGTTCAACGACCTCCATCACGGGCCAGATCGATGCCACGGCCTTAATGCAGGTCGTGCGTAATCTACTCAGCAATGCCGTTAAATTCACGCCCCCGAACAGCACCATCGAAATTAACCTCGAGAGCAACGACGACCATCTACATTTGTGTGTTCGCGATCACGGCGAAGGCATCCCTGAGGACGAACTGGAAGCGGTCTTCGACAAGTTCGTACAATCCAGTAAGACCAAAAACGGTTCCGGGGGTACGGGACTGGGGCTATCCATCTGCCGCGAAATCATCTCTGGGCATCACGGTCGCATCTGCGCCGAGAACCATGCGGATGGGGGTGCGGTATTTTTCGTGGAACTCCCCCTCATGCAACCCGTTATGGTTCATAGCGGCGTATAACGCGATTCTTCATGAGTTTAAATCCCAAGGACTACGCCTATTGTTCTACCCACTTTCCAATTGGCGTTCGTTATTTTTTTACTTGCATCCCCCTCCTTCCAGAGTTAAACTCCATTTGTATTGAAAAGTAAACCGACCCAACAGTCGTTAGGATGACGACATCGTTTGGAGGAGAATGGAATCTCGGAGTGCGGTTTTCGTCCAAGATGGACAACACACTTCTTTATGTATCTCCCCCTTGGTTGGCACAATTGATTTGGTTTTACCGGTCGATTCAGCGGTTTTGGCGTGCGCCGAAACAGTGCTGGAGAGGATGACAACACCGGAGGAGGTGTTCTACGTTCGACGACCCCATGGATGGGGAAGGTCTGCGCATCGATCGGGTGATGAAAAGCCATTGGAAGGAGGTGATCGGCCGAACCGTCACAGCATCCTCTCTACTCTTTGACAAGTAAATCACCTATAGAAATGAAAGGAGACCCGTCATGAAACGGATTTCATGGACAGTCGTTGCGCTGATAGTGACCCTGGCCGGTCTCTCGCCAGCTCGATCTTACGATAGAGGCCTGGATCAATACCGAGTACGATATTCGACCAGCGCCTTTGGCCTGGATCATCAATCCGGTTTGATCTCCGGCTATGCCAAGTACAGTCCCCAAGTCTTTGGAATAGACAATCCTGGCTTCGTCCACAAATGGACCCGCTATACCCCCTATGCCTTTGGATTGGAATCAAACGGTCTGATTCGAAAATACAGCGGATTTTACGGTTGTGGCCCGGTGACCCTGGCAGATCGAAGCGGTGCCAAGACTACAGCTCCAGCGAAACAAGAGACAGACTCAAACGTCGTTGTCACGGTTCCGGCAACACCGGCTCCCACTCGGCCCCAGACGGTCTATTGGACGGCGTCCTACAAACGAGACCCCCTGGAGACCGTACGCAACCATCTCAAAAACACCCTGCCTGGTGAATACCAAATCACCCGCATCTTCCGGATCGACAAAGAACTGGTGAGCTTTGACGTATTGTTACCCCAATACGATTTGGCCATCAAGATCTGGAATCCCAAGCTCATGGACTACCTCAAACAACAGGAAGACCAACGCTATCGCAGGGTCGAGCGTTATATCAAACGCTGGATCGAATTCAAGATCCAATGGGAAGCGGACGGTGACAAAATCTGTCATATCGCCTCCAACGACACGGATCAAATCCTATCAGAATTCAAAAACGCCATCACCCTAGCCCAATCCCAAGGCTAGAGCCACAGGTGAAGCAAAGAGAATCTTCTTCAGAATCTTCTTTATTTCTTCTTAACCCTCAACAAGCCCCTCGACTCTCATACCCCGAGGGGCTTGTTGTGTTTTAGCCAGAGCCTAAAAAAACAGCCGAGCGACTCTCATGAATCTCTCGGCTGTTTCTCTTAATCAAAAGGACTATCTAGAAGATCACCTTGCCTTACGTGCCGCGCGTTTGCGGTCGTTTTCCTTGAGGAGGCGTTTGCGCAGACGAATGTGGTTGGGGGTGATCTCGACGAGTTCGTCTTCTTGGACGTATTCGAGATGACCTTCCAAACTCATAATACGCGGGGGCTTGACCTTGGCGGATTCGTCCTTGCCAGAAGCACGCATGTTGGTTAACTGCTTGCCCTTGCTAATATTGACGGGGATATCGTTGTCCTTACAGTGTTCGCCCGTGATTTGACCTTCATAGACCTCGTCGCCGGGTTTGACAAAGAAGATGCCACGGTCGAACAGACCGTCCAAGGCGTAGGCCGTGACCGTGCCTGGATCGGTGGCGACCATGACACCGGCCTGACGACCGGGAATGGAGCCCCGCATGGGTTCGTAGCGTTCGAAGGTATGATGCATGATGGCTCGGCCTTGGGTGGCGGTGAGCATGCGAGCGTTGAGACCGAAGAGACCGCGTGAAGGGATCATGAATTCCATATGCACGTAGTCACTGGAGCCGGACTTGCTATCCATCTTGACCATTTCACTGCGTCGATTGCCAATCAGGCTCATCACGGAGTTCTGGCATTCGGCGGGACATTCAACCACCAGTCGCTCAATGGGCTCTTGACGCACCCCGTCAAATTCCTTGAGGATGACCTGCGGTTTACCCACGCAAACCTCGTAGCCTTCACGCCGCATGTTTTCCAGCAGGATCCCCAGGTGCATGAGTCCACGGCCGGAGACGACAAATTCATCACCCGTGGGACCGGACTCGACGCGCAGGGCAACATTGGTTTGCAATTCCTTGGCCAGACGATCCTTGATTTGCAAAGCCGTGACATACTTGCCGTCCTGTCCGGCCAAAGGGCCATTGTTAACCACGAAAGTCATGCTCATGGTGGGTTCGTCAATAGCCACGATAGGCAGTTGAGAGGGTTCGTCAGGACAGGCAATGGTGTTGCCAATGTCCACAGGGTCCAGTCCGGCCACGGCACAGATGTCACCGGCCTCCATACGGATGGCCTTTTTCTTGCCCAAGCCTTCAAATTCATAGAGCTGCACGACCTTCTGACGGGTGTGCTTGCCCTCGCGATCGATGACGGTCACGGGTTGAGCCTGGTCAATAGCCCCTGCAAAGACCTTGCCAATGGCTACACGTCCGACGTAATCGGAATATTCCAGACTGGTCACGAGCATCTGCAAGGGTTCCTTGGGGTTGGCCTTGGGACCGGGGACGTATTTGATGATGGCATCATAGACCGGTTTCATGTTGTCGTTGGGCTTGGCCATGTCAGTGGTGGCCCAGCCGTTCTTGGCTGAGGCAAAGACGATGGGGAAGTCCAAAGAGTCATCGTTGGCCTCTAACTCGACGAAGAGATCGAAGACCTCGGTGACCACGTCGTCCGGCCGCGAATCGGGACGATCGGCTTTGTTGACGACCAGGATCGGTTTGAGTCCATGCTGCAGGGCCTTGCTCAAGACGAAACGGGTTTGGGGCATGGGGCCTTCAAAGGCATCGACCACCAGGATGACGCCGTCGGTCATCTTCAAGACCCGCTCGACCTCGCCACCGAAATCGGCGTGGCCTGGGGTGTCGATAATGTTGATTTTATACTCGTTGCCTTCATGATCGGTATATTGAATGGAACAGTTCTTACTAAGGATGGTAATACCCCGCTCACGCTCCAGGGGATCCGAGTCCATGATCAGGTTGTGCTGGCCCCCAGCCAATTTGTCTAGATCTTCATTACGAAACATACCGGACTGGTACAAAAGTTGATCGACCAAAGTGGTTTTTCCATGATCGACGTGGGCGATAATGGCCACATTACGAAGGGTATCGATTTGCATAGCTTATTCCTGTTCCATATAAAATCGGTCTAAACCGTTGTAAATTAAGTTCTTGGAAAAACGAGTGCTTATACCAAAATCGGACCACAAAAACAATGTTAATGTTTTGTAGAATAAGGCTTTACCTTTGACATCCAAATGACGACATTTTATAGTAAGGAGGTAAATCCTTACAAGAGCGTAGGATACACGCGAAAATAGCCCATGGAGGGGAATCACGAGATCAACGTCCGGTTGTGGACGCATTTATTTTGGAGGTGGAGTTGATGTTGGGTCAATTCAATAGTCGCATAACCACGATCGCCTTAATCATTCTAACGTACCTTGGGTCGACTTGGGCCCTTGAGGAACAAGCCAGCTTAACCCTCACTTCTACAATGGGTGGGATCATCGTTTCACCCGCGGCCCCTCTCGTGGTCGGAACTGCCGGACAATGGATCGACATCGAGGCCCAATCCACAAATCCCAATTACTTCGTGTTCTCGGGCTGGAGTGGCTCAGCGGTAGAGGCTGGACATGTGACCGATGCCAATCTCGCTCAAACCTCGGTATATCTGGATGGCAATTATGATCTACGTGCCTGCTTTATGACGACGCAGAGTGAACTCTATGTTAATGATGATGCCAATGAAAATCCCTCCCACTATGGCACCTTGTATCAGCCATTGGCCAGTATTCAAGATGCCATTGATCTAGCCACCGATGGGATGCAAATCAAGGTATGGCCTGGACGTTATACCGAGTCATTGGATTTTCTCGGTAAGAACGTAGAACTGATCGCCTACAACTCCAACTTAGACGTTAATCCCGTTATTGACTACAATGGCCCTGATCCGGTCCTCTGCTTTACGGGCGGCGAAGATGCCAACTGTCTCATGCAGGGATTTACCATTACCGGTGGACTTGGAGCCCCCAGTGGTGCCATTTACTGCAACCAAAGCAGTCCTTCCTTCTATAACTGTTTGGTTGTCGCCAATCGATGCACCGATCCCAATGGTGGCGCCATTTTACTGGATCATAGTGCCCCTACCTGGACCAATTGCACCCTGGTCGACAATGTCGGTGGCACCAACATGGCATCCATGGTTTTAACCGAAAGCAGCCCCACTCTAACCAACTGCATTGTACGGGGAAATAGCCCAAGCGAGTTTATCTATGACAGCAACAGCACCCTATCCCTACGATACTGTAATGTTGAAGGGCTAACCGCCATTCAAGCCGATCTGAGCAACAGTACGGGCAACCAGGGTGTTAATCCTCGCTTTGTTGATAACGGTTACTGGGGACATCGAGACCATCCCACTACCCCGGTCACCAGTGACGATCCCAATGCCCTATGGATTGAAGGTGACTATCACCTGGAATCCAACTCTTATTGTATTGACCGAGGAGATCCAAGCTTTGTCACAAAATGGCCCTATGCCACGGATATAGACGGAGATGTCAGGATTCAAAATGATCGTGTTGACATGGGCGCCTATGAATACACCCCGATCCAGGAAGGCAGCATCTTTGAGTGTCCGATCCTCAAGGAAATCGTTCTCAATGAACTCTGGTGGACGGATGAGCCGACACCGGAAGACATGAAGGAACTCACGGAACTCTACTGCTACGGCAATCATCTCGATGAAGATGTGACCAGCCTGGTGGGCCTGGAATACGCAATTAATCTACAAATCTTTGAGATCACCTACAGTGATTTCAGCGACCTGTCTCCCTTGTCGGGTTTGATTCATCTGGAACATCTTTTAATCAAGAACAATGGACTTCGTAGTCTCGAGCCGCTGTCTGGCCTCACGAACCTGGAGTATCTCGATTTCCATGATAACCGCGTCAAAGATCTGACCCCCCTGGCGGGCTTAACCAAACTCAAGACATTAATCACCCGAGGCAACGGACTCAGTGATATCACGCCCTTGGCCAGTTTAGTCAATCTGGAATATCTTGACTTGATGCAGAACAACGTCGTCGATCTCTCAACCCTGTTGCCCTTTACAAAACTGGAAATCCTGCATGTCAATGAATCTCCTCTCTCGGCGGAATCCTGCAATGTCATTCTCCCCCAAATCCTGTTGAACAATCCGAATTTAACCAATGTCAGACATAGTTGCGATCCTATCAAAATCACCTTTCAATCGACGGCAGGCGGCTCGATCGTCACTCCTGGCGAAGGAGATTTTTGGTATAGCTATGGAGAGACCGTGATGATATTCGCCCAACCGGATACCGGTTATACCTTTACAAGATTCACCGGATCACTCGCGGGCAGCACGAACCCCTATGTGTTCTCACTGAGAACCGACATGACCATCACGGCTAACTTCGAGCCAATCAATTAGGATCGCGGCCTTCTGTCTCCAGCAGGTCTGGACGCCATTGACGTGTGCGTTCTAGCGACTGTTCGTGACGCCATTGGGCAATCTTGGCGTGGTGACCACTGAGCAGGATCTCGGGGACCTTCATGCCGCGAAACTCTTCAGGTCGGGTGTAGTGGGGATACTCCAGCAGGCCTTGTGAAAAGGACTCCTCTTCGGTGGATTGGTCATCGCCTAAGGCTCCGGGCAGGAGTCGCACCACAGCATCGATAATGACCATGACGGCCAATTCACCACCGCTGAGGACGTAATCCCCGATGGACAGTTGCTCGGCCTCCAGGCCTAGTCGAATGCGTTCGTCAAAGCCTTCGTAACGCCCGGCGATGAAAAGAAGACGATCCTCTTGACTGAGTTCGACCGCCTTGGCCTGTTTAAAGGGTTCGCCTTGCGGGGTAAGCATGAAAACACGTGGTTTGGCCTCAACCTGGGCCGCCACGTGGTCGTAGCAGGAAAAGACGGGGCCGGGCATCATGACCATGCCCGGCCCACCGCCGTATGGTTTGTCATCGACCTTTCGGTAGTTGTCTGAGGAGAAGTCGCGGATATCGGTCAGATGAATATCGACCAACCCGGCCTCTCGTGCCCGCCCGAGTATCGAAGCACTCAAGGGCGACTCAAACATCTCCGGAAAGAGCGTCAGAACATCAATTCTCATTAACCTTCGCCGCCCTCGGCATTTTCTGCTTCAGCCTTGGCCTTTTCCTCGGCTTCCTTAGCAGCGGCCTCAGCCTTGGCCTTCTCTTCGGCCTCCTTGGCAGCCGCTTCCTTAGCGGCCTTTTCGGCATCACGCCGCTTTTGATCGGCAACCTTGGCGGCCTTATCGAAAAGCTTGTTCTTGCCCTTGGCAATGGCCTTGGCCTTGGCGCGACGAGCGGCCTTTTCCTCGGCATACTTGTGGGGCACGCCTAGCTTGACCAGCATATCACTAACGGTATCCGAGGGTACAGCGCCTTGCTCCAGCCAGAACTTGGCCCGTTCCAGATCCAAGACAATCTGCTTGTCCGCATCCTTGACCAAGGGATCGTAGTGGCCCAGCTTCTCCAAAACACGACCATCACGAGGACTCTTAGCGTCCACGACGTTGATGCGGAAAAACGGGCGATGCCGACGGCCCATGCGGGTCATTCTGATTCTTACTGCCATAGTTTTTGTCCTTATACTGAACTACATATCATAAATTTTCGTGAAGACCCAATGTCTGTCACGAAACGCGTTTAACATGCAAGGCATATCCATTGATAAAGATCGCGAAATTACCCGGATCCACCTGGGCGTCGGTTGCGATCCGTTGGATCTGCTCATCATTGAGACGGTTGGCCTCGGCCTTTTCCTGTGGCGTCATAATGGCCACCGCCCGTTTCAATTCTTCCAATTCCTCGCGACTGGGACAAACCAACAGGCCCAGTTCGGCCGATCCTCGATGATCGCTAAACTGCTGCCGCATCATCTGGCCGTAACCATGGTCAGCAAAGGTTGCCACCTTGTCGAGGTATTCTTCAAGCGTCATCCTAACGCCGTTTCTTGATCTTGCCCTTGCGTTTGATCACCTTTTTACGCTTGGAGCGTTGTTTGATCTTCTTACCACTGGTCATGGCCGAGGCCATGTCGCCCATATTCATCTTGCCGGACATCAGGGCTCCCAGCCCACCAAAACCACCGCCACTGATGGCCTTGATCATGTCGCGGCTGCGTTTAAAGGTCTTGACCAGGCTGGCCACATCATTGGGCTCGGCACCGGCACCCTTGGCAATACGACGACGACGCGAGGCATCGATCAAATCGGGATCACGGCGTTCGGCCGCGGTCATGGAGTGGACCAGGCCCTCCATCTGCCGCATCTCGTCACCATCGAAATCCACGCCCTTGAGCTGACTGCCCATGCCTGGGATCATCTTCATGACGTCCTTAAGACCCCCCATCTTCTTGACGGCCCCCATCTGCTTGAGGAAGTCGTCAAAACCAAAGGTGCCCTTGGCCATGCGTTTTTGCAGCTTCTCGGCCTCCTCGACCTCGAAGTGCTCCTGGGCCTTTTCCACCAGGCTGACCACGTCACCCATGCCCAGGATACGGCTGGCCATGCGGTCCGGGTGGAATTCTTCCAGCTTATCGAGCTTTTCGCCGACACCGATGAACTTAATGGGCTTGCCCGTGACCTCCTTGACGCTCAAGGCGGCACCACCCCGGGCGTCGCCGTCGAGCTTGGTTAGGATCACGCCGTCGAGTTCCAGGCGTTCGTTGAACTCCTTGGCGGAATTCACGGCGTCCTGACCGGTCATGGCATCACAGACCAGGAAGATCTGGTGTGGAGTTACAGTCTTGCAGACCTGATCCAGTTCGCCCATCATATCTTCGTCGATATGCAGACGACCGGCTGTATCGAGCACCATTACATCGTGCTTGTTTTCCTTGGCGTATTTGAGACCGTTTTTGGCCACGCGTACGGCATCCTGGGTGTCTTCGCTGTAGACCGGCAGGCCCAGTTGCTCACCTAGGACCTTGAGCTGCTCCACAGCGGCCGGGCGATACAGATCGTCGGCCACCAATAAGGGGCGTTTGCCCTTGGCAGCCAGGTATTTGGCTAACTTCCCAGCCGTGGTGGTCTTACCGCAACCCTGGAGACCGGCGAGCATAATGATGGTTGGCCCAGGTGAGACATAGTAGATATTGCTGTCCACCGGGCCCATCAGCTTGATCAACTCGTCGTTGACGATCTTGATCATCATCTGTCCGGGATGCAGGCTCTTGATGACCTCTGCCCCCAAGGCGGCCTCGGTCACGTCTTTACAGAACTTCTTGACAACGTGATAGTTAACGTCCGCTTCCAGCAGGGCCTTACGCACCTCGCGCATGGCATCCGAGACATTGGCCTCGGTAATCCGGCCCCGCCCGGAAAGGGACTTAAAAACCGCACTGAATTTATCCGTTAGCGACTCAAACACCGTCTTGGCTTCCTTGTGTTGTCCTTTTGACCGCTTTTCGCGGTATCTTTAGAAAAGTTATGATTTTACGATGACTTGGCCTCGTTTTCAAGGGCAAAAAATCGCCATGGGACAAACTGGTCTTTTTTCCTGGTCATCGGCCCCTGGATCTCTATAATCGATGAACCCAAAAGGATTTAAACACTAGGAATATCCATGGATAGACTATTAATCGTTTCCAACCGCTTGCCTGTCTCAGTGGGCAAGAATGACAAGGGCCTACAGTTTTCCCGCAGTGTGGGCGGCGTGGCCACGGGCCTATCGTCGCTGGAGAGTCCGGTGGAATCCCATTGGATTGGCTGGTCGGGGATGGCTGCCAACCATCTGACCATGGAGGAAGCGGACCAGGTCAATGCCCGTCTGAAAGAGGAAAATTGCACCGGCGTGCCCCTCTCTGACGAGCAGGTACAGCAATATTACCTGGGATTCTCCAATCGCACCATCTGGCCCCTATTTCACTACTTCTTTTTAAATTGCGAGTTCGACGAGGACATGTGGCAGGCCTATCGCCGGGCCAATGAGGCCTTTGCCGACAAGGTGGTCCAGGTCTACCGTGAAGGAGACATCATCTGGGTACAGGATTATCAGTTGATGATGCTGCCTCAGATGATTCGTGAGCGTATCCCCAATGCCTCGATTGGTTTTTTTCTGCATATCCCCTTCCCATCCTTTGAATTGCTGCGTCTACTGCCCTGGGCCAATGAGATCCTGCATGGTCTATTGGGTGCGGACCTACTGGGTTTTCATGAATACGACTATGTGCGTCACTTCTTGAGCAGCGTCTACCGTATTGCTGGGGTGGAACACCACCTCAGCACAATCCATTACAACCACCGCATCATCCGCGTGGACGCCTTTCCCATGGGCATCAACTACAGCCAATTTGCCGACTGCAACAAGGAATCAGCCGTTCAGAAGGCCCTGGCCCAGCTCAAAACCCAGGTCCCGGAGGGTCGCAAGCTGGTGATCTCTATTGATCGACTGGATTACACCAAAGGGATTGTCAAGCGTCTGGAAGCCTTCGACTGGTTCCTAACTCAACACCCCGAATACCGTCGCCTGGTCACCCTGGTGGTGGTGGCCGTGCCCTCGCGAGACGAAGTGGACATGTACATACAGTTGCGCGAAAAGCTAGAATGGCTCATTGGACGCATTAATGGTGAACACGGTACCATTGATTGGACCCCCATCTCTTATCTCTATCGTTCACTGCCCTTTGAGGAACTGGCTGCACTCTATATCGAGGCGGATGTGGCCTTCATCACCCCCCTACGCGATGGTATGAACCTGGTGGCCAAGGAGTTTGTGGCCACCAACAACCATCTGGATAACCAGGGCGTGTTAATCCTCAGTGAAATGACCGGCGCGGCCAGCGAACTATCCGAGGCCGTGATTGTCAACCCCAACAGCAAGCAAGGACTCGTCGATGCCCTCAAAACCGCCTTGGAAATGCCCCAGGATGAACGCCGTCGTAAAAACTATCTCATGCAACGTCGCCTGTGCCGTTACACCGTGGGACGCTGGGCGGGTGACTTCCTCGACAGCCTGCGTGATATCAAATCCATGCAAGGAGAACGCGCTATGAAGAAACTCTCCGAAAAAGCCAAAGGTCGATTATGCCAGGCCTACCAAGACGCCCACCAGCGTCTCTTCCTTTTGGACTACGATGGCACCTTGATCGGCTTTTTCAATGATCCCGAAGCCGCCAGTCCCGACGAAGACCTTACCCAGATCATCGCCACCCTGGCTGCGGACCGCAAAAACGACATCGTCATTATCAGCGGCCGCGACAAACATACCCTGGGACGCTGGCTCGGCCATCTCGATGTCAATATGGTAGCCGAACACGGAGCCTTCCTGCGTCATCGAGGCTCGGACTGGATGGTCAAGGAGTCCCTGTCGAACGACTGGAAAAAAACAATACGCCCAATCCTGGAACGATACGTGGATCGAACGCCCGGCTCATTTGTCGAAGAGAAGAGTTATTCCCTGGTTTGGCATTGTCGCAAATGCGAGCCCGACCTGGCCACCGTACGTATGCATGAGGTCAAGGACGCCCTCGTGAGCCTGACCACCAATATGAATATCGGCGTGTATGAAGGCAGTAAAATCATTGAAGTGAAAAATATCGGCATCAACAAGGGCGCGGCTGCCGAGACCTGGCTCAAGGGACGTTCCTATGACTTTGTCTTTGGCGCGGGTGACGACTACACCGATGAAGATATGTTTGGTGTGCTCCCGGAAAACGCCTACTCCCTCAAACTAGGACAAGGCGCCTCCCAAGCCAAATATCAGATCGACGCTCCGGATAGTTTACGAAGCCTGTTGGCCGAATTGGCGAATTTAAGCAAGAGTGATTCCTAAGAGTTTGTATGAGTGACATGAATAATCTTAATTATGGTGTGATTGGAAACTGTAAGAGCGCAGCGTTGGTCAGTGAAACCGGCTCGATCGACTGGTGCTGCCTGCCCGACTTCGATTCCTCCTCGTTCTTTGCCCACCTCTTAGATAAGGACGGTGGTGGCTCTTTTAGCATTGAACCGATCGGCGACTATCGCATTGAACAGCAATATCTCAAACGTACCAATATCTTAGTGACACGGTTTAGCGGAGCCGATGATTGCTTTGAGGTGATCGACTTCATGCCACGTTACAAAACCGATCACGGCAGTTATCACTGCCCTCCGGATATCCTCCGCTACCTCCGCTGGATCTGCGGTAGACCGCAAGTGCGTATTCACTATGGTCCCCGTCCAGCCTATGCCAAGTACTCCGCCCACCAAACCGTGACTGAACGTTTCATCAAACACTATACCCTCAAGGGCGCCTACGAATCGGTCTACCTCTATAGCGACCTACCCATGCAAGAGATCGCCCGACATGATCCTATCACCCTGGAACATGACGCCTTTCTCTTGATGAGTTACAACCAGAAACTGGTCCAACCTGACATCGACTGGGTCCAGTTGGAACTGGAACGGACCAAGGTCTACTGGATGAGCTGGTTGGCTAAAACCGTGGTCTTTTCGGATTATCGCGAACAGGTCGAACGCAGCGCCCTGGTGCTGAAGCTGTTGGCCTACCAAAAAACCGGAGCCATCCTGGCGGCAGTGACCACCAGTTTACCGGAGACCATTGGCTCGGTGCGAAACTGGGACTACCGTTACTGCTGGATCCGCGATGCCTCCATGACCATCAGCGTACTGACCAAAATGGGGCACTACAACGTGGCTAAGCGTTTCCTGCAATTCATCCTGGACATTGTGCCCTTTAAGGATCAAAAGATCCAGATTATGTACGGCATTCACGCCCAAAAGAACCTGATCGAAACCGAACTGGACTGGCTCAGCGGATACGAAGACTCCAAACCGGTGCGTATCGGCAACGCCGCCTACAAGCAAAAACAAAACGATATCTATGGCATCGTCATGGATGTGATCTATCAGAGCCTGCGACTATTCGGCAACAGTCTGGATAACAAGGAAGAACTCTGGACCGTGGTGCGTTCCCTGGTGCGTCACGTCCATAACAACTGGCACAACCTCGACAGCGGTATCTGGGAGTTCCGCACACAACGTCAGCACTTTACCTTCAGTAAGATTCTCTGCTGGGTGGCCATGGACCGAGCCGTACGTATCGCCCGTCTGTTCCATAAATCGACCGACGCACAAAGTTTTCAACGCCTGCGTGACAAGATCAAGGCTGACATCCTGGCCAAGGGGCGTGACCCTGAAACCGGGGCCCTAACCCAATACTACGGTGGCAAGAGTCTGGATTCAGCCAATCTATTGGCCGAACACTACGGCTTCCTGTCCGGCCAGGACCCTGTCTTTATCAGTACGGTCGAGCAGACCTATGATCGGCTGTGCCTGGACGGCTTGGCCTATCGTTACAAGGATCCCGACGACTTCGGGCTGCCAGAATCCTCCTTCACGGTGTGCACCTTCTGGCTGATCAAGGGACTCTATCGCATCGGACGCACCGAAGAAGCCCGTGACCTCTTCGATCGTCTGCTGAGCTACAGCAATCACCTGGGACTCTTCAGTGAAGACCTTGACTTTAAAACCAAACGCCTGCTAGGGAACTTCCCCCAAGGTTACTGTCACCTAGCCTTGATCGACACGGCCATGACACTTTCGAATGAGCCGGTTTGGCTGGATGAAAACGACCACTTCGCTCCGTAAACAAGCCCCCTGACTCAACTTGATCACCGGCGTAAAAATCACACGAAAGGTCCATTTACCCGCCCCCATTCGACCCTAGAAATATCCCAATGACGGGCATATTTCATGATCCCAGTCACGCCCTTTACGTGCTTCATATATGAACCATGTTTCATCGTAACCCTTGTTATAAAAATAAGTTGCACCAAGATCTGATAATTGGTATGAATAAGAGTTAGTGGATGCACCCTATTGAAGGAGGAGTGCACCATCTCTGTTCTAGATTTGGTTTTTAACCCTATTGAAGGTGTAAACCGAAAGACATGTTTACGCACGATTGTAGACATTTAGAGATAGCAAATCCCAATCACCTACAAAGGCCATTCATGACAAAACCATGCGTAACAGTACAGTCTTGCCCTAGAAAGGTCGATTTAATGAGATCAATATATATGTGTGTGTAAAAGGAGGACTCCAAAGAAAATCAATCATTGATCCAGTACCCAACGATAATGTATTCATGTTAAGAGACTTTAGGAGGACCATTTCATGAAACGACGACACAACCTTATCATAACTCTACTAGCAACCGTGGTCTTGTGGATCACGGGCACCGCCCTAGCCCAAGACGGTCTGGTGGGACACTGGACCCTGGATGACATGTCTGGCGATATCGCCGCTGATTCATCCGGTAATGGTTATGATGGCGAGTTCAATGATGAACCCGAATGGACAACCGGCTATTACGGAGGAGCCTTGGAGTTCTCAGGCTCATCTGACGCTCTAACCGTACCGTTTACAGGCATGTCAGTCGATCAAGGTACCGTTGCCTTTTGGGCCAACATCGATGCAGACTACGAAAATGACACCCGCTACATGTTCGGCCACACCACAGATCCCGCTTACAACGATCGTATTCAAGTCTACATGGACGGCGGCACCACGGATCTTGATATCGGTCTGGGCGGCACCCATGCCCTGGACACCGACATCTTGGAACTGGAAACGGATACCTGGTTCCATATCTGTTTGATTTGGTCCGACGGAGCTTATACCGTGTACCTGGATGGCGATGAAATCGCAGACGGTTCCTATTCTAGCCTGGAAGAATTCGCGGACACGGCTGATTTTGGTAATAACGGCAGCAGCGGCCATGATCAGGCCTTTACCGGTCCGATGGATGACTTCTGGCTCTTCAATCGAGCCCTAACCCCCAAGGAGATCGCCTTTGTCATGGCCGGTGGCGAAGATCCCGGCAAGGCTGGCAATCCTTCTCCTGCAAACGCCGAAGAAGATGTGGCCCTGGACGCCACCCTGAGCTGGAAGGCCGGTCAGTATGCTGTCAGCCACGATGTCTATTTCGGCACCAGTTTTGACGATGTGAACGACGCCAGTCGTAGCAACCCCGGCTCTGTCCTGGTCAGTGAAGGTCAAAGCGTCACCTCCTTCACCCCTGATGGATTGGTGCTGGATGGAGAGTACTATTGGCGTGTGGACGAAGTCAACGCCAATCCGAGCACGATCTTTAAAGGTGCCGTTTGGACCTTCCAGGCCGAGCCCACCTATTTCACCATCACTCCCGTTGTTGCGACGGCATCAAGTTATGATGTCACCAACGATTTCAATTACGCTCCGGAACACACCATTGACGGTTCCGGCTTATTAAATGATGGCAAGCACTCTGCCTTGGCCAGTATGATGTGGCGTACGGCTGAGAACGACGTAATCGGAGCCTGGATTCAATATGAATTCGATGCCCCTTATCAGTTCCATCAGATGCACGTCTGGAACTATAACGGTGAAAACGAACAGTCGCTAGGCGTGGGTATCAAGGGAGCCTTGATCGAGACCTCTATGGACGGCGAAACCTGGACGGCCCTTCCCGAAGTCGAACTCAGCCGGGCAACCGGTAGAAGTAACTATACCGGAGAAGATATCGGTCTTAACGATGTCCTGGCTAAATACATTCGTATTGAAGTCCTCTCACAACAAGGATTTTTCACCAATGGTGCTGTTCTGGTACAAAAGACCGGCCTTAGTGAGATTCAATTCCAGGTCATCCCCATTGCGGCACGCCGTCCATCTCCTATCGACGGAGGCACTGTCGCCAGTCTCAAAGATGAATTGA
Source organism: Sedimentisphaerales bacterium (assembly GCA_963662565.2). Lineage (GTDB taxonomy): Bacteria > Planctomycetota > Phycisphaerae > Sedimentisphaerales > Anaerobacaceae. The sequence continues at coordinate 57,132 of CAXXXG010000044.1, forward strand.
CTTGGCGTATGGGACGTGGTGCGGAAACAAATCGTCTTTATCTCAACGCCGACGCCAATCTGGTAGCCGCTGCAGATGAAAATGCTTTGATTGGAGAATTCAGCGATCGTCATTATGCCATTGCCGACACCGATGCGATTTATGGCCAAAAGTATTATTGGAGAGTTGACCAAATCGCGGGTGACAAGGTGACTGCAGGTGCGGTTTGGGACTTCAATACTCCGGACCATCTCGTGATCGATGATATGGAAGATTACAGCTCGAAGAACCTGATCTACGAAACCTGGCTGGACGGTTACGACGTGGATGAAAATGGTTCGGAAATTGGTGATGGTGAGCCTTATGTCGAACAGGAAATCGCCTTTGGCGGTAGCCAGTCGATGCCCATGTATTATGACACCACCGATGGCGAAGATGCCGCCTGGGTGGAGTTGACTGTGGATAGCGATATCTTCTCCATGGGTGGAGTTACGCAGTTCAGTGTCATGTTCAAGAGCGATCGCACCAACGATGACGGTGGCCAGTTCTATGTTGAGATCAATAACAAGCGTGTTTACAGCCCGGCCAGTCTGACGTCCGGTCTGTGGACTCAGTTAATCGCTGACCTGAGCGAATTCGGCAACCTCAACAGTGCCGACTCCCTGATCCTGGGGGTCAATGGTCAAAACCTGGAAGGTGTCGTCTACATCGACGAGGTCTGCCTGTACGTCGTGGCCCCGGTCATCACGGGAACCTCTTCCGAGCAACCAGGCAACGATACGCTGGTCGTTCACTACGCCATGGAAAGCAACCTTCAGGACAGTGTCGGCAATCGTGATGGCCAATCCGGTTCCGGCTTGACCCTGTTCTATGAGACCAGTCTGAAGGAAGGAATCATGAACCTGGGTAAAGCCCTGGCTCTCGACGGTGAAGAAACTTCGTATGTCGATGTCAATGATGCCATGGACGACCTGGTCCCCACGTTGACCAACAGCACCTATACCGCATGGGTCAGTATCGCCGAAGACAGCGACGAATCCTGGATGCGTGTCTTTGATTTCGGTACGGGCACGGAGAATTACATGTTCCTGAGCCCGCGTTCGGGAACAGGTGGTTCACCTGAATTCGGTATCATTTCGCCGGATAGTCCCAGTGCGGTCGAACAAGACGTTGCGGGTCCGGCGTTGTTGACCTCGGGTTGGCACCACCTGGCCGTAACGATCGAGCAAGGTGATCCCAATGGTCTGCTGACCCTATATGTGGATGGTGTGGCCATGGACACCGACGAAACCGACACCCTGCCGGCCGATTTGGGAACCACCACCCAGAATTGGTTAGGTCGTTCTCAATGGGAAAGTGACGGTTACTACAATGGTTTGCTGGACGAGATTCGCATCTACAGCGAAGCCCTCTCCGAAGCCGAGATTCGTTGGCTCGCCGGTGATCAGTAAATCGAATAGTGTGTCATGAACGAACGGGTCCGCAGTCTAGTGAGTGCGGGCCCGTTTTTATCACTCCATCAACGAAGTTTTTCGTTGACTCATCTATTCTCCAGATCTATTATAGGGCTATACTGATACTGGAGTTAAGCCCCATTGACAAGGGAGCTTAGCGTCATTTCAAACCTGAATGAAGGAACCTGAGTATTGGAGGATTCAAAATGTTGAAGTCATGGTTTACCTGCCTTTTATTGTGTTTCCTGCTGCCAATGACTGCCTGGGCCACGGTCTATCTAAACGAAGAGACAATCGGGTATGAGTCATTCGACCTGGATAATACCCCGGTGGCAGATGTCTACTATGTTTCCATGGATATCTACGTTGGGAGCACTCCCGCCTGGGGTGGCTTATCCCTCTATACCGATACCGGTGCAGGCGGATCAGAGATGTTCTTGATCGGCTTTGACAGTTCAGGGGAATTCGGGGTCAAAAACAAGGCCAATGGCGACCCCTGGACCGATGTCCTGGATTTCGAGGGCGGCCAAACCTATCACTTGATCTTGGAAGTGGCTCAAAGCGCTCAAACCATCAAGTTGTGGGTGACCAACCTCTTCTATGACCAACCGGACTATTCCGGAGAACCGGTCGGTGGTGTCTCCAGTACAGGCACAGAATTCCAAGAACCCCTGTCGGTCATCAGCTTTGAAGGTCAATGGGGCAGCACTGCAGAATACTACAATGTCATCATCAGTGATGATATTTCAGACCACTTTATTGTGCCTCCGCCGGAAATCGCCAGTGATCCCAATCCCGCTGATGACACCAATGACATCGCCGTCGATATGATCCTGGACTGGGCCCCTGGCATCTATGAGGGAACCCACCAGATCTACCTGGGCACCGATGCCGAGGACGTCAACAGTTCAACCACCCCCCTGGCTGAAGTCGATGCCAACAATTACATTCCCGCAGCCGATCTTGACCTGGGTCAGACCTATTTCTGGCGGGTGGACGAAGTGAACGCCAGTTCGGACAAAACGGTTTACAAAGGTAATGTCTGGTCGTTTGAAACCGAACCCGTGGCCTTCCTGGTCTACAATGTCACGGCCGAAGCCTCCAGCAGCAACGGCACGACTTCCCCGACCAACCTCGTTAACGGCTCCGGTCTTGACGAAGAAGATCGACATTCGACGAATGTAGACGACATGTGGGTCAGTGCCTATGCCACGGGCGTGCCCCAATGGATCGTATTCGAATTCCAACAGACCGTTAAGTTGGATGAAATGTTGATTTGGAATGCCAATCAGATCAGCGAAAAGTACTGGGGCCGCGATGTCGCTGAAGCCAAGATCGAAATCTCGATCGACGGCGAAAACTGGACAACCCTTTATGAGGCCCTCCCCCTAGAAACGGGCACCTACAATTCCAGCTACTACGTCAACAATATCATCGACATGGCCGGCAACATCGCCCAATACGTACGTTTGACCTGCCTGAGCAACCGCCTGGGACTGTTGGATGCCTATTGCCTCAGCGAAGTTCGTTTCATGCACATCCCCTCACAGGCCCGCCGTCCCAGTCCTGCCAATGGCAGCCAGACCCAACGTCTCAACGCTCAACTGCAATGGCGTAGTGGCCGTGATGCTATAGAACACGATGTCTATCTCAGTACGGATGCCAATCTGGTCGAGGCGGGAGATGCCAGCGTATGGGTCGGCACCTTCAGCGAAACGCAATTGGACCTCGCCGGGCTGGTGGACTACCAGCAGACCTATTACTGGAAGGTGAACGAACGTTACGACGACATCAACACCCCGGTATGGGAGGGTCAGGTTTGGTCCTTTAGCACCCCGGACTCCCAGGTGATCGACAACATGGAAAGCTATAACGACATCGATCCACAGGTCTTTATTGTCTGGCCCGATGGCTACGATATCGATGAAAACGGCTCACAGGTCGGCTACACCAATCCCACCTATATGGAACGAGAACTGGTCCACGGCGGCAAACAGGCCATGCCCTTCTCCTATTCCTCCAAAAAGGGCGCCACGGTTTCAACGGCCACGCGTAGTTTCTCTCCCAGCCAAGACTGGACTGCCGGCGGCATCCAGAGCCTGGTGCTGTACTTCATGGGTGATCCCGAGAACGATGAAGGCCAACTGTATATCAAGATTAACGAAACCCGCGTTGACTACCCCACCCCCGCACATCTGACACGTCGTGCCTGGGCCGCCTGGCAGATCGATCTGACAGGTCTGGACGTCGGTGACGTCAGTAGCATGACCCTTGGCGTGGATAACTATGGCTCGGGTAAGGGCCTCTTGATGATCGATGACATCGAACTGTTCCGCGTGGCACCGGAAGAAAGCAACCCGGTTGTCCCGGCCGATCCGGGCACGGACAATCTGATCGCCCTCTATCATCTCGATGGCAACATGCAGGACAGTTCAGGATCCGGTTACCATGGCACTGACGTCAATTCCGTGTCCTGGGATACCGGTCTCTTCGGACAGGCCTTGGAACTCAGTGGCAACGACTGCGTGGACCTAGGCCAACAAGACGCCTGGAACCCCACGGGTAGCCTATCCGTAAGCCTATGGGCCAAGATCAACAACTGGACCGAAGACTGGGGTTGCGTGATGATCAGTAACCGTGGCGAAGGCGCCTATGGCTGGCAGATTCGCCGTTATTCCACCACGGACAAACTATGCTTCACCACCCGGGGCATCGGTACCGATGACCTGCCCAGCCGGATTACCATCGTCGAAGACGAATGGATCCATATCGTGGGAGTCTTCGATGCCGAGGCCAACCAGAAACGCCTCTATGTCAACGGCAGCCTGGATATCAACGCCGCCACCACCATGACCATCGGCGCCAGTACCCATAACGCCTGCATCGGAGCACGGGCCAGTGAAGACAACACCTACCAGGAAAGCTTCTTCGACGGTTGGATCGACGAAGTACGGATCTACGATGACGCCTTGACTGCCGACGAAGTGGGCTTCCTGGCCAATCAGTAAAGTGATCCTCAAGAGGCTTGCAAGCCTCTTGTATAAAATGCGAGGCCCTGGATCTCCATGATCCAGGGCCTCTTCTTCCTTACTTCTTGGGGGGCTTTAATGCAAGTTAGTCTTGTTGAATCACGACAATATCATCGAAATAGGAACCTTCATTGATATTGCTGTACAGAGCAATGGTGCCACTGGAAATGGCATCCGTCAGGTCGTACAGGCCCGTGATATATTCATCGTCAATCCAGAGCTGGATGTAATTGTCCACCACACTGATCTTCACCGCATAGGTTTCACCTTCAGTGTAGGTCAAATCTGAGTCGCTATAGAGTGCGGTAAACTCACCGTCAAGACACTTGACAATGGTCAGGCCGGTGGTGGCATTCCACGTCATGCGGTAGTAGTTATTTTCATCCACGACCCGGAACATGATCCCGATGTAGTCATTGTCCTGTGACATCAGGTTGAGATACACGTCATAGTTTTCCCAGACGTCATTACCGGTGTCATACTGGAGATAGGTGCCCAACTGAGCCAGGCCCGAGTCGCCAATGGTTCCGACATTGCTGGACTGAACCAATTGCCCGTTTTGAACGGTCCAACTGCCCTTACCCGTAGGATTGTTCCAGTTGACATCCAGGGTTCCATCACTGAAATCGTCCTGGAGCAGGATGTCGGCCGAATCGATCACATTGATGGTGATCTCCTTTGAAACCGTGTTCTCACCATCACTGACCGTTACGGTAATGATCACTTCTTCAGACTCGGACACATTGGTCGGCTGGAAGATAGCTGTCGAGGAGAAGGCATTGAGGATCTGACCGGAGCCAATGCTACAGGTCCAGACATAGGTCAAGGCATCATTGTCCTCGGCTCCCACGTCCGTGGCATCTACGGTCAAGGTTGTGGTCTCCAAATCAGTGATGTTGGTCGCACTGGCCGTCACCGAGTTGATGATGGGGGCCGGATTGACATCGTTCAGGTTGGTCACGACAATATTGCTAAAGGAAGTATCCTTACAGCCATAAGTGTACATAGCAATGGTACCGGAGGTGATAGGATCGTCATCGTCTTCATAGGTCATGAGTTCCCAGCCATCAATACTCACGATAATCTGGTCTTCATCATCCACCGAAATCGTAATCCGATAGGTTTCGCCAGGCTGATAGGACATATCGACTTCAGCCAGTAATTGGAACTCGCCATCCACACACTTGACCAACTGGGCATAGCCCTGTTCACTGCTCCAACTGAAACGATAGTAGTTGTTCTCATCCTGTACGCGGAACATGACGCCATTGCCATCATTATCCGTTGTGGTAACATCGACACTGACTTCGTAATTATCCCACCAAAAGCCAGTTGCATATACAGCAAAAGTTCCTCGCTTATCGATGGAATAGATGTCGTCGCGATTATAGGCATTGGTGGTTTGCACCAAGGAACCATCCTTGATGGTCCAAGTCCCGTCACCACCTTGCGTACCTTGATTTACCCCTCTCCAATCAAAGGTAGATTCACTAAAATCTTCTTCCAATAAGGTAATAACCTCTCCGTCTACAACCTTAATTAGAATGACCGCTGAAACCAATTCTGATGTATCTGTATCGTCAGCAATGTACTCATCCGAAACAAAGACTCTGATAGCTACATATTCATCTTCCAGGATATCATTAGGAACAAAGGTCGCATTAGCACTATGTGCATTCAGGATAGTCCCTGAGCCCAAATCATCACCTGACTCAATAGTCCAAAGATAATACAGGGTGTCATCGGTGTTAGGGTCATGTGCCACCACGGACATTTGCACAGTATCCAAATCCGAAATGCTTGTCCAAGCAACAACCTCATCTGAGATGAGAAGTTCTGAGATAGGATTATTACTATCAAGAACCACTTCATCAATCACCGGATCCAGATCGACGCCCTCTTGGCTCTCGACAATCAGATCACCAAAGTAGGTTCGGTTATTTCGATAACTGTAAAAACCAAACGATCCAGACAGGAAGGTGTCATCGCTGGCTGTAAGCAATTCCGTTCTTCTAATATTGCTTTCAAATGTCGACGTCTCATTACTGACCTGGTTAATGGTCAATTGCGAGCCAATGGCCGAAATCTCGATGGTATAGCTTTCACCCAGGGTCAGGGTCTTTTGCTCAGAGGCCAACAGGGTAAACACCCCGTCTTCACACTTGACCAGTTCCATGGTTCCATCGGTGGCCCAGCTAAAGCGGTAGTAGTTGTTGTCATCGACATATCTGAAGACCACACCCAGGGATCCCTGATCATTGGTGGCCATGCTGATAAAGACACTGTAATCGGAGAAGTCGTCGCCCTGGTTGTAGATCACCATGGTCCCAGGATCGCTGAGACCGGCATCGTCCGTACTGGCATCACCGACCTCGTTGACCTGGAGCAGTTGGCCATAGCTATCCACCACCCAATGCGAGGCACTGTTGGTGGCCTGATCGACAACCACCCAATCTTCATCCAGGGGATAATCATCAAAAGTCCCACTCAACAGGAAGATACTCAACTCTCCGGTGGTCGTATCCTGCCCGACATTGCCGGCATCATCAACGGCCTCAACCGAGATATCATAACGACCGGGATACAAGGACACTCCCTCATCACTGAGATCTACGGTCCAGACATGGCCATTCATCGAGGCCTTGAAGGTTTTATTCAAAACAGTGACATAGACCGTCGCATCCTCATCACTGACATACCCCTTGATCTTCGGCGAACTCGAAGTCGTTCGCTGGGTATAGACGGTCACGGTGGGAACGGTGGCGTCAACCGTAAACTCCATCAGCTCATAATCGGAGACCTCCAGAGCATTACCGATGGCGTCCTCAATGGAGTGGGTCGAACTGATCTGCAGGGTGTAATCACCACTGGAAATGGCCGTGCTAAAGGTCACGGTAACGACCGAACTGCCCCATTCAATGGAATCAGGAACAATCGTCACACCATTAGACATCACCAGGAAGATGTCGGCGACGCCCCCCGTAACGGCCTCACTAAAGGTTAATTTAAATTGCGGTGTGGCATCACTGATTAACGAACTGCTCTGGCCCACCATCTCAACACTGACCAGGGTGGGATTGTCATAATCGATAGAGATACCCGAGCTGACTGTATTGATCACAATGTTACCTGCGGTATCCACGGTCGAGACCATGATGTCGTAAGTGCCCGGATCCAAAGAGGGGCTGATTTGACCGGCACTCAAAACCCAGTTATAGGTTCCGGTAGACGCGTCATAGGTAAAGTTCACGATGCTGTAGACCTGGCCGTCGATCTTGAGGGCCAAAGAGTCCACCAGCTCATCAATGGTCCCGGAGATCTCAGGGCTACCGGACTGAGTCACGGTGGTATTGATCACGACCGTGGGAGCAGAGCTATCCACCGCAAAGGAAAAGGTGCTGGAGGTATCTGTCAGGACATTACCGGCTCGGTCAGTGATGGTATTGGTGGTATCCAAGGCCACATCGTAGGTACCGTCGGTGACCATGGTCGCCACGGTCACGGTTAAGGTCGCCGTGCCCCAACCATCTACCGAAACCACCTCGATTTGATTGCCGTCCGGATCGGTTACGGTGATATCATCGTTATCGCCATAAACGGCCTCGGAAAAGATCAGTTGGATCACGGCATCTTGATCGTTGGTCAACAGATCGTCATCCACATTGCCTTCACTATCGATCAGGGTAATACTGAGCACCTCCGGTGCGGTTTGATCGATGGTCAGTTCATTGGTGGTACTGTCGGTCCCGGTGTTACCAATCGAATCGGTGGCCACGGCCACGACGTTGTAGGTCTGGCCTACGCTCAGACTGGTAAAGGTGCCAGCCGCCACGCTCCAGTTACCACTGCCATCCAAGGTGGCGGCATGGGTTTCATTGTTGATCGTGACCATGATGGATTCAACGTTTTCATCGGCACCATAGGTCCCGGTAATCTCAGGAGAAACCTCCTGGGTCGCCAGTCTATCGACGGTAATCACCGACACAGTGGTATCGACCGATACACGATTGGATCCGATGGCTGTGGCACTGATGACACCCCCTTCATCGATCACCCAGGCATAGAGGGTTTTGAGCCCATCGCCTGTGCTGAAGGTATAGGTCGAGGACACGATGAGAGATCCAATTGCCGTCACCGGTATCCAGTCGGCACTGTCGACCGCGGGTGTTGTGCTGCTTTCGCTGATCATCCATCCCACGATGGTATTGTCATCATCGTGGGCCGCCAGGGTTACGTCAATGGAGTCGCTGTTGATCACAATGACCTGACCGGCAGGAGCACTGCCGACCGTAAGGCTATCGACCACAGGAGCAATGGGTGTTTCATCGGTCAGGATCGTTCCAGTGGCCGTGTCGTTGTCAAGAATTACGTTCTTGATTCCGGCTAACTGTAATTGCAGGGTCTCATCGAGCTCTGCGTCGGAATCGTCCAAGACCGTGATAGAAATCACACCGGTCGTCTGGCCTGCGGCAATGGTGAGCGTGCCGCTCTGGGCGACATAATCTTCACCTGCAATGGCCGTGCCATCGACTGTTTCATAGGCGATCACGACATCGCGACTGACAGCCTCGGACAGGGTCACGACAAACTGTAGCGTAGTGCCGTCGCCCTCGGTCACGGTGGCGTCACTCACGGTGGCAGTGGTATAGATCAAGCTGTCACTGAAATCGCTCTCGATATAATCGTCCGGAGTCCCTTCGCCATCCGAAAGTCCCACGATGGCGCTGGTGGCATCGACATCCAGCCAGGAGATGCGAATGGTCCCATTGTCATAGTACATCTCGATCTGGAAGGTATTGGAGGAGTCCTCTTGATCGTAGAGAGCCACGTTCTCCCAGGTGACCACCACGCGATCTTCCAGTTCCAAGACACTGACCGTGGCCCCATCGACCGAGGCATCCAAGTCCGTCAACAAGGCCGAGATCCGCTTCTTGGCATACTGCACGGACAACAGAGAGGTCGGGGTAGTGCTCCCCGTAGCAAAGGTAATCGAACCGTTGCTGTTGACATAAAAGCTGGAGAAGGTCTCACCGTAGTAAGTGATCTGATGCCCCCCCGTCAAGATTACTGACGTAGTGGTATCGTCACCCACTGACAAGACCGTGGCCCCGCTGGTGGAGGTGGGCAATTCCGTGATATCGCTGACATAGACGTTATAGAGGTTGCCGTCGCCTGACAGGACGAAGGTCAAGGAGCTATTGCTCAGGTCAAAGGCATCGGTGTCACCACTGAAGACCTCGGTGGGGGCCTGGCTGCTGAGATCGTCGTTGTACAGGGTACCCGTCGCGACTCGAGCACCGGCTTCAATCGTTGCATTCAAAGCGGTGATCAGGCTCACATTAAAGGATTCGTCTGCCTCGTAATCGGTATCACCGTAAACCGTTACAGTAAACTGCCCGGACTGCGAGCCCGCGGCAATGGTCAAGGTCCCGGAAACGGCGTTGTAATCTTCACCGGCCGTGGCCGTATCATCAGAACTGGCATAATACAAGACGACGTCTTCCACGGCCGCTTGATCCAAGGTCACGGTAAAGGTCATGGTCTTGGTGCCGTTATCGCCTTCCAAAACGGCCACATCGGCAATGCTGGCGACCGGCGTAACATTGGCGATGGCTACCGTAAAGGTGCCCAAGGCTCCAGAAAGAACATCCAGGCCACTGCTATCCGTGACCGCACCATCCACGAGAGACACGGTATAGACACCGTTATCCGATAGAGTCCAGGTGCCTCCCGGTGCCATAAAGGTATAGGCCACGGTCACCGTATTGTTACCGGCATCGGTATTGGCCACTTCGTAACTCGTGGCAGTCAAACTCACGCCAGATCCGCTCAGGATCAGGTCGTTGATATCAAGGGTGTCGAGATCCAGACCATTGAGCGAGCTGTATTCCACATTCACGACATAGGTGGTTCCACCGGCCGTAGTCACATCGTCTAACTCGACTTCGGCGGCCGGACTCAAACGATCAATGGTCAAAGTTGTCACCAAATGCGTCTCATTGCCTGCCACATCGGTCGCGGTAATGGTCATGTCATAAGTCGTTATGGTTCCGATCGAGCCCAACGAATCAATCTCGCCCGCTTCGATCGTCCAGGTCGTTCCACTGACCGTGGCTTGATAGGTCTGACCATTGATGGTCACCGAAACCTCTGCATCCTCCTCAGAGACGGTCCCTTGCAGTTCAGGGCTGCCCAAGTAACTCGTGTCGTTATACAGGGTAACGGTCGGGGCCTCGGTATCCAGAATAATCGTGGCCTGAGAGTTCACATTCAAACGACTGACATTCCCATCGCTATCGCGCAGCCATACAAAGACCTGCTTGATCCCGTCACCGTTACTGAGTTGATAGGTCGTCGGGGCCGTGGTCAACCAGCCGTAGTATCCAGAATCCGGTTGTGCATCGCTCTCGGTGATGAGCCAACCGGTGATCGTGCCACCCAAATCGACATAGTCATAGCTCACAGACACGGTCCGCGTCGTGGTATAACCAGCCGATGCCGTAGGTGATGATACGATGAATTCGGTCACCACCGGGGTGACCACTTCGCCATCACCGGTAGCCGTGCAACCAAAATCGGCATTCGTAGCATCCTCACCCTCAGCCAGTGTGATCTCGTAGGCTCCATTGACCTTGGTCCACTTGATCAGGAAGGCACTCATCACGCCGCTGGCAGATTGGGTGTCGGACTCACTGGCATCCGGATTAAAATCGGTACGATAGGCATAGCGGCCAGCCACGTAAACATTCCCGTTGGAGGCAATAGTCACTTCCCATTGATTGGGAACATAAACGTAGCTATTGATGAGATCCTGATTATTGGCCAGGTCCTCAATGACCTGGAAGACCAAGGTCTCACCATCGCTATCCAGTTGCCACATGAAGAGGCTGACCGTGGTGTCACTCGAATAGTCAGCCGCATCGATGATTTCACCGACCACATAGACTTGGCCATAGGAATCCAGGGCCAAACTGGTCCCCACCGTGCGAATCTCATTGCGATTGCCGGCCTCGGTATCCAGAGTCTGAACCCAAACAAAATCACCATCGTTGGTCAACTTCATGACATAGCATTCGCCAACTCCAGCGTGCGGACTGTAATAAGCATCCGAGGTACCGCTGGCCAGACCAAAATCCACATAATAGCTATACCCACCGGTCATGTAGATATCACCGGAGGCACTGATGGCCAGGTCATAAACGAAATCATGCTCGGATCCACCCCAGAACCGGCTCCAGGCATAGGTTCCGTCGGCATTGATCCGGGTCAAGAAAATGTCTCGGTCTCCACGGCTGTTATAGCGGTCTTCACCGTCTGTGGGATCGAAATCTGAATTGTTTTGCCAGACGGTCCCTGAAACAAAGATATTGCCATCGGCATCCAGGCTGACACAACGTGCGACTACAAAGCTGGCACTTTGTCCAAAGACATAGGTCTGCTGATAACTACCGTCCTGCCCTAAGACCGTGACAAAGCCACTGGAGTAGAGTCCCTGGTAGCTGGTGTATTGGGCAGCCGAGGTTTCACTCTGATCAAAATCCACAGTCCCTGTAAACGAACCACTGAGATAGACATTTCCGCTATCGTCTGTGGTTACACTATAAAGTTTGGCCGTCCCCTGAGAGTCCGTAAAGCTCTGTTGCCACTGGACATTTCCATCCAGATCCAATTGAGCCAAAAAGCTTTCGCCCACGAGATAGAGGTTATCGCCATCAACCACGAGATCATTGACATCAGTATTGGTTTGATCGGAATAAACATTGGCCCAGAGGGTATTTCCATCACTATCTAAACAGGCCACATAGACGACTGTTGAGGTAGAGGTCTGGGTTTCTGTGCCATTACCTGTATTAAAGTTGACCGTCCCTTTAAAGGTGCCGGCCATATAGACATTGCCATCATCATCCGTAGCAATTGCAGTTGCTGTGGAGGAGCTATTGGTCGAAGCGGAAAAAACTTGAGACCAATCATAATCCAGAGACTCCGTTCCGGTCGGAACGGTTTGGATCCAACCACTCTCTAACTCTTCATAGACGGTATAGGTACCGGCATCCAACCCTTCAAAGCTGTAGTAACCATTGCTGTCAGTCGTGGTTGTAACGGTTGTATCACCATTAGTGAGTGTAATGGTAAATCCGGCCAGACCAGGCTCACCTTGATCTTTGACACCATCAGCATCGATATCCAGCCATTTCGTACCGGAAATCGAACCGGTATCGGTAGAGACCACCAGTCCATCACCGCTCATCATCATACGCGGCTCAAGCTGCTCAAATGAAGGGGCCGAACCTTTCGGTTCAACTTCTTGAGACTGCTTACCCTTTAGTCTCTTTATCACCCTCTTCCAATTGGCCATATAAAGCTCCCCTGAATGAATTTTCTTTGCCAATCCCACCTGCTTTAGTGTTTCAGTGTCCACCCCATGTAGACGGGATCAGCGTGATGCCCCGATCCTTACTGGAAACCAAGTATATCAAAAGCAGCGTGAAATTTCACGTTTAGCAACACGACGTCTTATCTATATTACCACCCGTGCTCAGTTTTCGATTTTATGTTTATATATACGAGTCTTTTACAGGACCTATTATTCCATTTTATTATTCAAAAAGGAAATATTTTTACCCATTTTAACTTTCTCACTCCTATGATTTCCCCTCTCACCCAACGTCATTCCCGCGATTAATGGCGTTTTTACCCTATCAACAAGGATTAAAGCCTGCATATCCGGTTTCCATTGAGGTTTTACTTGTGAACAGCCGATAAGATTAGTTATATAGGCTAAGCAATTACAAAATCGTTGATTTTAGGAGCTAATCAGCACATGGACGTGAGAAAGCTATTGTGGGCCCTTCTCCTTGGCTGGGCAATATCGATCCCTCAAGCCCTCAGCCAGACACCTTTATCTGGATTCACGATCCCCAGCGCGGACATCACTCTATCCTTTACGCAACCTGGACGCCTAGTCGAATTACACTGTATCGAGGGAAAAACCATTAATAAGGGGGATCTCGTTGCGAAACTGGATGACAACATCGAACGAGTAAGATTAGCGCAAGCCACTGCCAAAACTGAAGATACAACACAAATCAAGGCCTCGGAAGCCTCCTTGGAGCAAAAGCGACTGGATCTAACCAAGCTAGAAATCGCTGCTCAACGCAACGCTGCAACGACACTTGAAGTGGATCACGCCCGATTGAATGTAAAAATAGCTGAGCTTTCCCTGGAGCTGGCCAAATTTGAACACGAACTCACAACCTATGTCCGTCGAGAGGCCCAAGGTCTAGTCGATCGAATGCAACTGACTAGCCCTGTGAGTGGTCTGATCGAAAAAAGCTACGTTGAAAACGGAGAATCCGTCAATGCCCTACAGGAAATCGTACGTATCGTCAAAATCGATCCCCTTTGGATCGATGCCAGCATCTCGATTCCTGTTGCGAGCAATCTCAAACCGAATGACCAGCTCAATATCAGATTCCCAAATACTAGCGGCCTCCAATCAGCAACAATATTGCATGTCGCTGCCGTTGCTAACGAGACCAGCCCAACCTTAAGAGTTCGTATCGAGGTCCCGAATCCATCCAAACGCCCTGCGGGTGAAAAAGTAGAAATCCTCCTTAACGAGACACAGACACGGTAAACACAGGATCCTCCGTTATGAAAACCAGGCTGAAACAAACCAGCAAACACCTATCCATAGCCTTGGCCATCTTCGGACTGTGGTTCATGCTATCCGGATGTCTCCAGACACCCTCAAATCCACAGGATGCCTTGACCAGGCTGCAAAAAACAACGATTAAGAGCCCCAATGCCCGGCTGACCTCGGATTCCAACAGCCTGGACAGCACCCTCCAGGAAACACCACTGGACATTCTCAGGAATTCTCAGGCCAACCAGCCAGACGACAAGAACTTCCTCTCGATCGATAGCAATGAGGTCCTACCTCTAACCCTGAGCCAAGCGGTCATCAGTGCCCTAGCCAATAATCAAACCATTCGTTCGGCCAGTATCGACCCTGAGATGACAGAGCAGGACATCACCCAAAGCCTCTCGGAGTTTGACCCGACGGCTTATGGAGAAATCAACTACGATGCCCGTGACGAACCCGCAGCCTCAACCAGCGACATTACCCAATCAGACACCCGCAACTTTGAAACAGGAATCAAACAGAAGAGCACCTCTGGAACGGAATGGAGTGCCCGCTACCTGGTGACACGAACTTGGGACGATTATTACGCCCGCCCCACCAACCTTGAGACCCGCTGGCAACCCGTACTCGCCTTTCAGTTAAAAAAGCCCTTGTGGCGTGAAGGGGACCGGGAAACCGTCATGGCCGGCATCGATATTGCCAAGTTAAATCACCGGATTGCCCTGCTTGGATTTCAAAAGACCGCTGAGCAAATCGCCACAGAGGCCATCTACGCCTACTGGCAATTGTATCAGGCCCGACATGAATTAGACATCCAACGTGAGCTCTTTAATATGGCCCAAGCTACCCTGGACAAAGTCGAGGGCCGACGCGATATCGATGCCACAGATATCCAGATCCAGCAGAGTCTCTCCAGCTTGAAAAGTCGCCAGGCCCTTATTCTACAGGCCGAAAAACGGGTACGAGACGTGCAAGACCAATTGATCCGACTGCTTGCCTTACCTCAGACGGATCTTCTCAGAGACCTCGTCATCAAACCCTCTACGCCCCCCCACCAACGCATGTCAGAATTAGACCATCAGGGCCTCCTATCGAGAGCATTGCAACGCCATCCCTCTTTGATGGAAGCCCAATTAAAGATGGACATTGCCGATTTGAATATCAAAATCGCCCAAAACCAACGGATGCCGCGTCTGGACTTCATCCTTTCCGCCAGCACAACCAGCCTGGCAGACACCAGTGACGATGCCCATGACCACCTCTTTGATGGCAAGTACGTTAGCCATGCCGTGGGACTGAGCATGGAATATCCACTCGGTAATCGGGCCCGCAATGCAGAGTTAAAAAAGCGTCGAATCCAACGTCTCAAGGCCCAGGTGGAATTGCATGACATCGCTGATGAGATCGCCGTGCAGGTCAAGGAAGCCATCCGCGGCGTTCAAACACAATACCTGGAAATTGATATCCAACGTCAAGCCATGGAGGCATCCAAAAGCCATCTGGCGGCCCTGGAGGAATCGGAAAACATCCGCGAACGTCTCACTCCCGAATTTATGTTCGTCAAACTTCAGGCCCAAGAAACCCTGGCCAATAACCAACGAGCCTATGTTGAGGCCATCACCTCGTTCAACCTATCCCTGGCCCGACTGTCACATGTCACCGGTAGCGTCTTAAACCTGCAAAAGGTTGACGATCCTAGGGGCTCCTAACTCACTAGGCCTTGAACAGGCCATACTCCGTCAAGGCTGAACGCAGCACCTTACGACCCGCCTCATCCAGCGAGGTCATGGGCAGACGTACTTCATCGGCAATCATATCCAACATGGCCATGGCGGCCTTGATGGGAATGGGATTGGTGGCAAGGCTTAACAGGCCTTTGCTCAGGGCGTAAAGCTTGTTGTGCCACTTACGGGCCTGGACAAAGTCGCCTTCCAGAATCAAATCGGTCATGGCCTTGACATCGGCCGGTACAATATTGGCCACCACGCTGATCACGCCCTTGGCCCCAACCGAGGTCATCGGCAAGGTCAACGAGTCATCCCCGGATAAGACTGTTAAATCGCAACCGTTTACAATTTCACTGGTCATATCGAGCTTGCCAGTGGCCTCTTTGATGGCCACGACATTTTCCAAACCGGCCAATTCAACAATGGTCGCAGCCGAGAGCCCATCCCCCCCACATCGACCCGGGATATTGTAGAGTACGACCGGCAGATCCACTTCTTCGGCCACAGCCTTGAAATGCTCGTAAAGTCCTTCTTGCATGGGCTTGTTGTAGTAAGGACAAACCTGCAGAGTGGCGTCGGCACCGATTTTCTTGGCAAAGGAGGCCAATTCGATGGCCTCGGCCGTTGAGTTGGAACCGGCCCCGGCAATTACTGGAACCTGACCTGCGACAGCCTTGACCACCCGTTCGATCACCTTCTTGTGTTCCACATGACTCAAGGTCGGTGATTCCCCGGTGGTCCCAACCGGAACCAAGGCATCGATGCCATTGTCCAGTTGAAATCCAACCAGTTCATCCAGGGTTTCGTAATCAACAGCACCATCACTAAAGGGTGTGACAAGAGCGGTCATGGCTCCAGAAAACATATAGACCTCCCAAACAATTGAGACTTAAAATTCAGATCATTTCAATTCGCATCAAAATCAAGAGCTAGCAGCCCAGGGGCGGCCGCTTTAACAGGCGAATCATCTCGGATGTGGCTTCACGCATCCCCACCAACACGGCCCGTGACACAATACTATGACCAATGTTGAATTCGCAGAGGCCATCGATCGCGGCGATCGCCTGTACATTGCGATAAGTCAAGCCATGACCGGCATGCACCTCCAAACCCAACTCCAAAGCGACGTCCCGACCGGAGACCAACTCAGCAATACGCCGATTAACAGCCCGCTCGGCCTTGGCATTGGCATACATTCCAGTGTGTAGCTCTATGGCATCACAGCCGGTATCAACAGACGCCTGAATTTGATCGGCATCCGGGGCGATAAAGGTACTGACCAAAATGCCCTTTTTGTGCATGCGTTCAACTACGGCAGCCAAGCGTCGTTTGCGTGAGACACAATCTAAACCACCCTCGGTGGTCAATTCCTCACGCTTCTCCGGCACCAAGGTCACCTGGTCCGGCTGAATGCGTTCAGCGATCTTGACGATGGGCTCGGCCATACTCATCTCAAGATTGAGTTTGCAAGCCACCGTCTGTTTGAGGACCTCGACGTCGCGATCACAGATATGTCGCCGGTCTTGACGAAGATGAACGGTAATACCATTGGCGCCAGCCAGTTCGCATTGTACCGCCGCCCAAACCGGATCGGGTTCATCCGTACATCTTGCCTGACGTATAGTGGCCACATGATCGATATTCACATTCAATAATGCCATAGGCACCTCCAAGTTTGGCCCAAATTGTAACCTTACAATGATTTACATCAAGCAAATAACCCGCTAAAATAGCCCCTTCGTCTGGATACGGCCCGACAAAACCCGTTTTGGCTTCCAAGGTTTTGTCTGAGATGCGGCCAAGGGTTGGCTTTACCCCAGCTCTTTAAGACCATGGATTAAATGCGATGAAAGACAAACAAGTGACTGAATCCAAAAACAACCCGGGCTCCACGAATGACCCGGTCGGAGAGGACCTGTCCCCCTATTTCAGCGATATTCCAGCCATCCTGGAAGACCTGCGTCAGGGTAAAATGATCGTGCTGGTCGATGATGAGGACCGAGAAAACGAGGGCGACTTGGTCTGTGCGGCCGAATTGACCACCCCGGAAATCGTCAACTTCATGGCCAAATTCGGTCGGGGTCTGATCTGCCTGCCCCTGACTGCCGACCAATGTGACAACCTGGGACTCTACCCCCAGACCATGGAAAACACCGCTCGTTTACAAACCGCCTTTACGGTGAGTATCGACGCTGCCGAAGGGATCACGACCGGCATCAGTGCTGCCGATCGGGCCCTGACGATCCAAAAAGCCTGGCGTCCGGATGCCAAGGCCCAGGATCTGGCCCGCCCAGGACACATCTTTCCCCTGCGTGCCAAAGACGGAGGCGTACTGGTGCGTGCCGGGCAAACCGAGGGAGCCATTGATCTCATGCAGTTGGCCGGACTCCAACCGGCAGGCGTCATCTGTGAGATCATGAACGATGATGGATCCATGGCCCGTGTGCCAGAACTCGTACCCTTCTGTCGCGAACATGACCTCAAGATCACCTCTATTGCCAAGCTGATCGAATATCGTCTCCAACGAGAAAGCCAGATCAAACGGGTGGAGTGCGTTCATCTCCCCACCGACTACGGTGATTTTTCCCTGATCGGTTACGAAAGCGTCAATTGTCCTGAGCCCCACCTGGCCCTATGCAAAGGAAACATTGGTCAGCTAGACGATGATGGCAACCCCCTCATCCACAATGACCCCGTATTGATCCGGGTCCATTCCGAATGCCTGACCGGTGACCTCTTCCAATCACAACGCTGTGATTGCGGCTTCCAACTACAAACCGCAATGCAGATGATCGAACAGGAAGGCCGTGGGGCAGTGATCTACCTCCGCCAGGAAGGCCGTGGCATCGGCCTGGCCAATAAGTTACGTGCCTACAAACTCCAGGAACAGGGACTCGATACCGTAGACGCCAATCTAGAGCTCGGTTTTGCCGCAGATAAGCGTGACTATGGCATCGGTGCCCAGATCTGCCGTGATCTGGGCCTACGTCAGGTCCGCATCCTGACTAACAATCCCAAAAAGGTCTCTCGCTTGGAGGTCTATGGTATCCAGGTCACCGAACAGGTCCCCATCCAGGCCGTGCCCGGGCAACACAATAAAAAATACCTGCAGACCAAAAAGTGTCGCTTTGGCCATATCCTAGCCGAAGATCTATAAAGTATGAGGATCAAGGCCTGGACAATCTTCCTGTTTCTTTTGATGAGCGGTTTATTAACCGGTTGCCACCCAACCTGCATGAACGTAACCCAAGATACAGCCAATCAACCCTCTTTAGAGGCAAACTGGCCGGACTATGGCCCTCGACAAATCCAAATCATGCATTGGACCGAAATAGCTGGCCAAGATGCCGGGGCATCCCCCTTCAAAATCAGGATTTTCGTCAGCCTGCTGGATGCCTACGGTATCCAGATCAAATCTCCGGGAACCTTCAGATTCGAACTCTATGAACGAACCCGACGATCGGCACAAATTCGTGGCAGACGGATCATCCTCTGGGATGACGTCCCCCTGATCGATGCAAAACCCAATCAAGGCCATTGGGATGACTATTTGCGAGCCTATGAATTCACCTTCGAGATTGACCGCCCCTTAACAGAGAAGGATTACGTCCTTCAAGCGACTTTTTTTCAACCCGATCAGAGCCGTCTGACCACAGAATGGCCAGTAGCCTGCCCATAGACTTTTCCATGTTCCGCATCTTTTCCTTCTTGACACATTTCATTTTCTAAGTTATAAAAGAATCTGCCAGTTTTAACTTAGTTACCACATCTTAGTTTCTTCGCCGAGGATGGGGCCATCAAAGTGCTCTTTGCCTATGTTCAAAGTCTGAATTAAGGGTACTGGAGCAATATTACCATTGGATAGCCGAATGAATGCACGCTTCTAGCTTAGACGTAATCTGCGTTTCAGCAAAAATTGGGCAATTCATTCCCATGGTGACGGTAGTGCATGAGAGCACTGAACTGGTAATCTGAAGGAGTAAGGTGGTGAAAAGACTGACACTCATACTGTCAGCCCTCATGTTGACGGCCCCTGTGCAGGCCATGTTGTTTCAGGATAACTTTGACAGTGCCTGGGACGATGAAATGACCTTCATTGACTACAAAGGCTGGGCAGAGGGCGATGACACCAGTATTGGGGCCTGGGATGGTTTTCTCGGCGCCGCAGACACCCTCGTGGCCTACAACTACGTCAACGGCCTACCCTATTCCCTTGGGGAAATCCTGGATTCAAGCTCCTCCCTGGAACTCAATGGCGTGTTGCTGCTATCCTCCAAGAATGCGACATGGGATCAAGACAACAACAACGGGGCACTGCTCTACAAGGATATCACCGGAGATTTCATCGCTGAGGTGGAGATCGTCTCCCGTGATTACTGGTGGAAGCATGTAGGCGGCTTGATGGTCCGGGCCGAAAACTCAGGCATGGATATCGATATGGAGAGTTGGTTGGCCCTATCACAGAGTCCGGTTGACGAGGAAGGCAACCTGGCTTTAAGCATTGTCGATGGCCAAGACCAAGCTCTGGAGACCGGTGAATACACGACTGCCACCTACCTTCAAATCGAGCGTCAAGGCGACACCTTCTATCTCCGCACCAGTACAGACGGTATCCATTGGACCTCTTTACCAGGTTTGGAAGATGGTGTGGTTCGGACTGACCTGCCCGACACTGTCCAAGTAGGCATCTGGCAGTCCACTTCCGGTGGAATCGTGGGTACGATGATGTTCGACAACTTTACGGTCGTACCGGAACCTGCCACCGTTGCCCTGATGGGCCTGGGTGGATTGGCCCTGGTTTGCCTCAGACGGAAGAGTTAGTGCTGCTTACGTTGGCGTTCAGCCTCGGTGGCCTGCTTAAGCAATTGCTTTTCCTTGTGCGTTAGGCTATGGAGCCCCTCTCGGTTGACCTTATCGAGGATCTCGTCCAGGGTTTGTTCCATACGTCGTTCTTCCGCTTTTTTCCGTTCCCAGCGACCTTGTTGGATATTGCCAAAGGTTCGTTCACGCCAAGAGGTCGAAAGAATGTAGGCCGCTCCTGCCAACATTCCGCCGAAGTGAGCTGCTTCGCCGCCGGCATTCTGTCCCCGAGAGACGATCGTGACCAGGGCAATAAAGGTGATTATAGCCGCAGCCACCCGAATCGGCACGGGGAAGACGATGATAAAGACCACAAACTGGGGAAAAAGTATGGCACAGGCAACCAAAAGGCCCAAAACGGCCCCTGAAGCCCCCACCAAGGTCCCCGCTCCTAACACACCGATAAGTACCAGGAGTAAGTAGAGTACCCCTCCGGCAACGCCACAACCAAGATAATATCCTAGAAAATGCCTGCTGCCCCAATGCCGTTCCAGGGTGGGGCCTAACATATAGAGTCCCAACATATTCATCAGAAGATGCATCAGACTTCCATGCAAAAACTGATAGGTTACGAGACGCCAAATTTGCAGAACAAAGAGAGGGCCCTTAGGAAAGACACTAAACCAATATGCCATTGGATCACTAAAACCACGCCCTCCCACCAATACTTGTAGAAAGAAGACCACAAAATTGGCAATCAGTAGCCTTTTGACCATAGGGGTGAGTGAAGGCAAGCCCAAACGCATGCCCCCGTAGCCTCCTCCGCCATAGTTGTCTTGTGTGTAACTGCGGTCATAAAGCCCCATAAATCATCCGTCCTCAAAAAAGCCTAGGATTCACTTGGTCTTCAACTCTCTTATCGTCAACCTAAGCGAATGACCTCAGAAAAAAGGCAATGCAGCGGCCTTACAGAAGAGGCTTAACGGGGCTGAATCACGTTGCCCTCACCGAGGACTGCGACTTGGGGTTGGATCTGCTGGGCCTCTTCGGGAGTGCAGAGGCCAAAAGACATGATAATAACCGTATGCCCAGAGTCAACCAACTGAGCCGCTGCGCCCAGGATACCTATGCGTTTGGAGCCGCGTTCAGCCGGGATCACGTAGGTTTCCAGCCGACTGCCGTTGTCCAGGTCGGCAATCAACACCTGCTCGTATGGGACCATGCCCGCAGCCTCCATCAGGTCGGGATCAATGGCCACACTACCGGGATAATGAAGGGTTGAATCGGTTACAGTGCCGCGGTGCAGTTTGCTCTTGAGTACCTTAATTAACATGGGCTCTTCTTTATGTTGCTTGTCAAAACGGTTAATCCAAACGCGACATTATAGCGACCTAACCTCCAACGTCTACTAGAATGTTGTCAATCAAACGGGCCCGGCCCAGGCGAACGGCCAGGGCCACCAGGACTCGATCTCGGAGAATCTCGGCATTGCCGAGGGTTTGGGCGTCCACGATACGGATATAATCGATCTCCGCTCCGGGAATCCGGTTCACCTGTCGGGTCATCCCGTCAATCAATGCTGTCGCCTGACGTTGACCGGTTTGAACTTCGCCTTCACACCACTGCAGCGTCTGGTACAGGGCTGGGGCATACTTCCTTTCATCAGGGGTAAGATATTGGTTACGACTGCTGACGGCCAGGCCATCGTTTTCACGAATGGTCGGGCAAACCACGATCTCCAGGGGCATATTGAGGTCCTGAACCATACGTTGGATCACAATGACCTGCTGGGCGTCCTTCTGGCCGAAAAAGGCCTTGTCCGGTTGGACAATGTTAAACAGCTTGGTACAGACCGTGGTCACTCCACGGAAGTGGGTCGGACGCGATTCACCGCACAGGGTCTCGGTCAGCTTCTCGACGGTCACCCAAGTCAGCCCCCCCTGGCCATACATCTCGTCCGGGCTGGGCGAGAAAATCAGGTCCACACCCGCCTGCAGACACAGGGCCGCGTCCTGTTCAAAGGGACGTGGATAGGCCTCCAGGTCCTCTTGCGGACCAAACTGAGTAGGATTCACGAAGATGGTCACCACCACGGCATCACACTGCTGTCGAGCCTGACGCACCAGGGACATATGGCCTTGATGCAAGGCCCCCATGGTCGGAATCAGGCCTACTGTCTTACCCTGTTGACGGAGGCTCTCAACGGCATCGCGTATCTGTTCAATCGTTTCGGCAATGATCATACGTTTACCCTTTGTCCCGGCTCTACATAGGCCTTGATCTGTTGTACCAGCCAATCGCAATCACCATCACTGAGACTATTAAAAGCAGGAATCTCCAATTGAATCACAGGCGAATCCTGCCATTCAGCCAGCATCCGATCATAGTCTTCAGCCAGACCCGCTAAAAAATCAGGGGTGATGTTCTGTTCATACTCTCGGCTACGTTGTTGAATCCGTTGCAGACAGAGCTCCACTGAACCCTGCAGGTGAATCACCACGGCCGGATTAGTCACTCGGTCAACCAAGGTTTCATAGATATGTTCATACAGGTCTAGCTGCTCACGATCCAGCAGACGTCGTGCAAAGATCAGTTCCTTCTTGAACCAGTAATCGGCCCAAAAGTAGCGACCGCCTTGGCATTGTCCCGGCCCCAATTGCTCGGATCTTTTCACCAGGAAATAGAGCTGGGCATCCAGGGCCAATTCGTGCTGCCCCTGATAAACACGGGCCAAAAAGGGATTGGTGCTGTAAGGCTCGGGCAACAGGTCACCACCCAGGCGTTCCTGCAGACGTCGAGCCAGGGTACTCTTGCCTGCCCCGATGTTACCGGCAATGGCGATCAACCTGGGAGCCTCAGGTTGCACCACCACATCACGGCCCTTGAGTCGCGTCAACAGCTGCTCCACCGAACATTGCAACACAGGATGGATCACATCGGGATTCAACTCGGCCAAGGGCTCCAGCACAAACGAACGCAGATGCATCTGTGGATGCGGAATGACCAGTTCTGGAGAATCCAAGCAGGTTTGCCCCATCAACAACAGATCCAGATCAATCGTACGCGACTCCCAACCACTAGAGCGTTGGCGTCCCATGCCTTGTTCGATCGTTTGGAGAGCGGTTAATAACTGCTCCGGCTCCAAGGATGTAGACAATTGGACCACACCATTGAGATAGGTTGGCTGGTCCATCCCACCCAAGGGCTTAGTCCAGCACCAACTGCTGCGACGTAAGACCTGGGTCTGTTCGATTCGGCCTAAGGCCTCCATCGCCATGGAGAGGTTTTCCTGGCAATCGCCGAGATTGCTACCCAACCCTACATAGGCCACCTGCGTCATGTGAGTCACTCGTCCTAGAGTTTGGCAATGCGTTCCAGGGCCTCCTGCACCTTGTCCGGAGTGGCGAAGGCGGTCAGACGGAAGTAGCCCTCGCCCGATGGGCCAAATCCGGCCCCAGGTGTTCCTACCACGTTGGCTTGATCCAGCAACTGATCGAAGAAGCCCCAGGAATCCACCCCATCGGGTGTCTTGAGCCAGATGTACGGGGCATTAATCCCACCGTAGACGGTATAGCCCTGCTGGGCGAGCCCCTCACGAATCAAGCGGGCATTGTTCAGATAGATCCCGATGGTCTGACGAATCTGCTTCTGACCGGCCTCACTATAAACTGCAGCGGCTCCAGCCTGGGTGATGTAAGAAACACCATTGAATTTGGTGCAGTGACGTCGACTCCACAGCGGACGCAGGTCTACCGTCTGGCCGGACACGGCCGTGCCCTTTAGGGCCTTGGGCACCACCATGTAGCCACAGCGTACACCGGTAAATCCGGCCGTCTTGGAGAAGCTGCGAAACTCGATCGCCACTTCCTTGGCCCCAGGCACTTCATAAATCGAATGCGGAATGTGGTCCTCGTTAATAAAGGCCTCATAAGCGGCATCATAAAGGATCACGGCCTTTTCCCTCTGGGCATAGGCCACCCATTCGGCCAGCGTCTCACGTGTGGCCACGGCACCGGTGGGATTGTTGGGGAAGCACAGATAGATCAGATCCACATGCTCCTGGGGCGGTCCGGGCACAAAGTCGTTCTCGGCCGTGGCCGGCATGTAGACAATCTTTTCGTATTGACCAATCTCGTTGACCTGGCCCGTGCGTCCCGCCATGACATTGGTATCCACATAGACCGGATAGACTGGATCGGTCACGGCCACGATATTGTCTAAACCGAAGATCTCCTGCACATTACCGGTGTCGCACTTGGCCCCATCGCTGACAAAGATCTCATCTGCATCCAGCTCTACACCACGAGCGGTGAAGTCATGGGTCAAAATGGCCTCGCGCAGGAACTGATAGCCAATCCCACCATCGTCATAACCATGGAAGGTGGCAGCTTGGCCCATTTCATCCACCGCCTTGTGCATAGCCTCTATCACGGCTGGTACCAGGGGTTGGGTCACATCACCGATGCCCATCTTGATGATATTGGCTTGGGGATTCTCTGCGATGAATTCACGTACCCGCCGTCCGATCTCGGGAAATAAGTAACCTGCCTTGAGTTTGAGAAAACTGTCATTGATAGTCGCCATAGAAACCGGCCTTCCTTATCAAAGGGTAATAATGCCATTCAATCGAAGCGGCCATTCTATGACCAGGATGGGTGAACGTCAACCAATCCCTCGGCCTGTCCCCTGGCCAGCAACGGACAAGACCAATGCCCAGACGGATGCCGCTCCCGCCTGACGCAACACCCGTGCACATTCGTTGAGAGTGGCTCCCGAGGTCTTGACGTCATCAATCAGGCAAATCCGTTGCCCAGCCACTTGGGAGGCGGCCTTGCTGAGGGCAAAGGCTCCAGCAACATTACGTTTGCGGGCAGGCCAGGAAGTCATACCGGGTTGGATCGGGGTGCGTCGTATCCGTTTTAGGGCTAAACAACGAGGAAACGACAGTTGACGAGCCAAGAGATCGGCCTGATTGTAACCGCGAATCCATTGCCGCGTCCAATGCAGAGGAACCGGTACCAGCCAATCGATATGCCGTTCCAGTTCAGCGGCTCCAATGATGGTCCTAAGCAATTCTCCCAGGTATTCCGTCAATTCAGAATGCCCCTTTTTCAAGCCAATAACCATCTGACGCAGTGGACCCTCATAGAGCCCACAACAGAGCAAACGATCAAAGTGTAATTCCCGACCCTGACATTGAGGGCAGGCCCCCTGCACCAAGGCCCAAGGGCTGACTTGATGCCCACAGCGAGGACAAAATGTTCCACCCGTGGCCTTGAGCATCTGTTCACTGCAGGATTGGCATAGAGGCACCTTCTCCTGCACCGGTTCCTGACAATTAAGACAAATCTAGGCCACACCAAATGCCCAAGGGCCTCCAGGGTCATATTCAGACGTGTTATTAAGGGTGAATTCCGTCCTGCATCCGACATGATTCGAATTATAAGGACAGAACAGCGAGATGTCTATTGACAGACTTCAGTCTACACAGTCGTTGCTGAAAAGACATGCATCTGGTTCTTGCCAGACTTTTTGGCCGCATAAAGGGCCTCGTCCGAGCGATGGGTCATCTCTTCGGGATTGCTACCCGAGTCATACTCACCCAATCCCAGACTGATAGAAATGGGGATTTGCTCGGTTTCCCAGGCCGCTGGCATGGAGGAAATACTCTCTAACATCCGCTGAGCCACCACTTCTGCTTCACTGGTGCGTGTGTTGGGCAAAACCACGGCAAACTCGTCTCCACCATAGCGAGCGGCTGTATCGATCTGGCGAATACAGCGTTTGAGACGACGACTGATCTCGGCGATCACGTGATCCCCAGCCCGATGACCGTAGGTGTCATTGATGTTCTTGAGATTATCGATATCGATCATAATGAGGGAAATCCAACCGCCAAAGCGTCGAATCCGCCACAATTCTTTCTCCAAAGTCTCGTAGAACGAGCGGTGATTGCACAATCCAGTCGGACCATCGGTGGTGGCCTGGCGTTGCATCTTTTCAAATAAACGTATATTACCAATGGAGGCACCCACCAACTGACTGAACAACTCAATCAAAGCCAGATCCTCATTGGTAATACGGTCGTCATCCTTATCTGCAAGATTCAACACCCCCAGAACCTGATCCTGACAGATCAAGGGGACGATGGCACAATTCTTTGTCTGATAGTTATCTGAAAACAAGCGTTGGGATTTTCGGATAATCGGACGACGATGCGTATCGATATCACCAATCAAGACCAGCTCTCGGCTTTTAACAGCCATAATCATCGGAGATGAGGGGGTTTGATTAAGCGAGACAATCTTATTAATAGGATAGGGATGGTTGTGTGCTAAAAGATGGAGAATCTGACCGCTATCATCTAGGGCATAAACCGAAGCGAAATTCATCCCAATCAACTGAGGGATGGTATCGACACAGATCTCGCCAATCCGATTGATATCCAAACAATTCAATTGCCTGGCAATAGGAGTCACCTTTTCAATTAAACTGGGATTAATAGATTTCCCAGAAAAGCAGCCATTACAATCATTAGGAGTCATGGTCATTTATTCCCTCTTTTAACAAACAATCCTAATCACCGTAATCATCGGACGATTTATTTGTCAAATTTGACAGTTTTCGACATTGTTTTTTATCTAAACCTCTCCAATCCACTCACAATCCCAGCTAGATCCCTATCAACGTATAACCACCCCCCTTAACTGGCCGGTCATTTCCTACCCCACTTCCCACAACCCTCTATTCCTATGAGATTATCCCACCTAAAAAAGCCGCTAAATTTGCCTTGACCCAAAAACAAACATACTTTACATTTTGCAAAACGTAAAATATGTTATAGGTACAATTTTCTAAGAGTGACATTCAATGGATTGGCGTTGGTCATGGATGACCGTTTTGAAGGCTTGACATGCTAACTACCCCTAAAGTTAATCGCGTAAAGGTGTTGTGAATGTCAGGAGAAGGCAAAATCGGTATTAAAGTCCCTACCAAGTTGTACAGAATTGGAGAATTGGTTCGCCACACCCCCTTCTCCCGTCAAACCCTGCACAACTACACTATTATGGGACTTATTCGCGAAGTGGAATGGACTTCCGGTGGGCATCGTCTTTATGACGAGTCTGTCTTTGATCGCCTATCCACCATCATGTCACTAAGAGAAACGAAAACCCTCTCTGAAATCCGTGACATCTTAGAAAAGTCGGACTCACCGTTATCTTGATCGCTATGGTGCTAATCCCTGAAAGGTCCTTCATGAAACTTGAAAATCCGGTCACCTTAATCCTCTCCGAATTACTGAGTTTGATTAAGACATTTTCTTGTTTACGTCACCAACAACTACTCAAAAATCTCAATGGCGTAGACACCCCCGGTTATATTCCTGAAGACCTTCCTGTAACCCCCTTTGCCGAAGCCATGCATATCGCCATAAATGAGTATCTTCTCAGTCAACGTCTGGTCATGGTGGACTCCGATTGTGTTCGATTCGGGTGCAATGGCACATTCACGGTCAAGCGACAGATCGATGTCGAAGCCCAAGCCCTACTCGTTAGTGACAAAATCGCCTATAAAGAACTTATCCTGACACGGATGCACGAAAACACCCTCAGCGAAAAGGCAACGCAAGAAATCCTAAGCCTTTTACAACCAACGACGATGCAACCCAACCACGAAACCTTAATATCCCAACACCCGACCCGAAGCGTTTCTTCTGTATAGGACGTATTTGAGCGGAGGCCAGCATTCAAGGAGGAATGAACCCGGCAATGGCTCACTATCACAATTCAAATCAGATAAACTCGCCCCACTCAGGGACGCAGGTCATTGCCGTTGCGAGCGGCAAGGGTGGCGTTGGCAAAACCAATATCAGTGCAAATTTGGCTATCTGCCTGGCCCAAGCTGGCAAACGAGTCACCCTCTTGGACGCGGACATGTCCCTAGGCAATCTCGATGTCCTGCTCAATATCCATAGTAAATACAACATTGCCCATGTCGTTAATGGACGCAAGCAAATCGAAGAGGTTCTTCATACCGGCCCGTTAGGGATCAACGTCGTCTGTGGAGCCTCGGGCATCGAACAGTTGGCTAATCTTGGGGATTTCCAACGCGTTCGCCTAGTCAACCAACTGTCTAGACTCCATGACCTTTCAGATGTCATCCTCATCGATAGTGCTGCAGGGATTGCCAAACCGGTTGTCGCATTTTGTCTGGCTGCCGACCAAACCCTCGTGGTGACTACCACAGAAGCCACGGCCATGACCGATGCCTACAGTATGATCAAGGTATTGGTTAAGAATGAATACCAGGGACGGATTAGCCTGGTCATCAATATGGCCGATAATGTTAAACAAGGCCAAAAAATCTATCGCCAGATGGCAGATGTAGCCCGACATTTTTTGGGTGTGCATATTTATTGTGCTGCGGTTTTAATCCGTGATACATCGCTTCCCAATGCCGTTCGCATGCGTAAACCCGTGGTTCTGGCCGCACCGAAGTCTCGTATTGCCGCATCTTTAACGCAATTATCCAACAAGCTGGCCCAGAACACAGCCCGCTGTGACTCGCAGCCATTTTTTCGCAGAGTTGCGAACTGGTTTTCCTAAAGTTCTTTGAAAAACGTTCGATAACAAATGAAGGCGGACTCACAACGCTTTTCCGCC
Organism: Sedimentisphaerales bacterium; assembly: GCA_963662565.2. Lineage (GTDB taxonomy): Bacteria > Planctomycetota > Phycisphaerae > Sedimentisphaerales > Anaerobacaceae. The sequence goes on from CAXXXG010000044.1 coordinate 86,430, forward strand.
CATACAAATAATCGTTATAGGCTAGATATAGCATCTTTGATTTTGCTGCTAAAACAACATAGGAGACTCATGGAGGAAACCTATGAAAACAGGTTCTGAACTGGACATTACTCAGATCTGGGAACAGTTCCACAAGACCCACGAGGACTACTACCGTAATCTTCTCATGGAAAACTACCGTGATCTAGTGCGGTATGCTGCGGAACGCCTCCATGCCAAGCTTCCCGACAAGGTTGAACTCGACGACCTCATCAGTGCCGGCACCTTCGGCCTGATGGACGCCATTGACGCCTACGACCCAGAGCGTGGGGTTAAATTCGAGACCTACTGTGCCCCCCGTATCAAGGGTTCCATCCTGGATGAACTCAGAAGTATGGACTGGGTTCCCCGCCTGGTGCGAGCCCGTGCCCATCAGTTAACCCGAGCCACCCAGGCCCTGGAGGTTAATCTGGGACGCAAGCCTTTAGAAGAGGAGCTGGCCACCGAGATGGCCCTGCCCATGGACGAATTTACTCGACTCCAGAAGGATGCCAAGGCTGTGGGGCTGGTTTCGCTGAATACCAAATGTTCCGAAGGCGATGGCGATAAAGATGTCTGCGAAATCGATGTGATCAAGGACCAGAAGAGCAAGGACCCCTTGATTGAGGCCCAAAAACGCGATCTTAAGAACCTCTTAACCAAGGGATTAACCCGTGCCGAACGGCTGATTATAGTCCTTTATTATTACGAAGAGATGACCATGAAAGAGATCGGTGCCACCCTGGACCTTTCAGAATCACGGGTTTCCCAGATGCACTCCTCAATCGTAGCTAGGCTGAAAGCCCAGCTCAATACCAGGAAAAAGGAGTTTTCCATCGCTTAAGACTCTCCTTTCTATGTATAACTCAGTTTGCGACAACGCCATTTCACTTGTGAAAGATGGCGTTTTTTTTTTGCCGGGATCCCCTCAAACAAACGAGTTAACATCTTGTTAGAACGCCGATTACCTCGATTTGTCAGCTTGACTTTGTGCAACGCTTCGGTGATACTGTTACGTTTCAATTTATGACCTTCGCAATCAAGCAATATTGGAGAAACCTAAATGAAGGCATCAGACATGAAAAAGGGCCAGACCGTTACGATTGACGGCAAGCTCTATATTGTTGTGGATTATCAACACGTAAAACTAGGCAAAGGCGGCGCTGTTTACCAGACCAAATTCAAAGGTCTCCAAGATGGTTCTATCATGGACAAACGCATCCGTGCCGAAGAGAACATCGATGAGGCCTATCTGGACAAACGTGAGTTCGAGTACCTCTACTCCGCTGGCGAAGATGAACACGTCCTGATGGACTGCCAGAACTACGACCAGATTTCCTTGGACAATGATGCCTTTGGCGATGGCCCCAAGTACCTCAAGCCTAATACCCGTTTGCAGGTCAGTATGTACGAAGGCAAGCCCGTGGTTATCACCCTGCCCAACACCGTAGATTTGGAAGTCACGGACACGGCCCCGGAAATCAAGGGTGCCACCGCCACAAACCAATACAAGCCCGCCACGATGGAAACCGGCTTGGTAATCCAGGTCCCGCCCTTTATTAAGGTGGGTGAAATGTTAAGGGTCGATACCCGTACCGGAGAATATGTCACACGTGTCAAGGACTAGTGCGTACCAAGCGTCTATCAGAGCGATAGTTGTAAGGACAAGCGAGAAAGGATGTCATGGTTGTCAAAGCCATTAGTAAAGGGCTGATTAAGGTCTTCGGATCACGGAATGACCGGGTGGTCAAGGCCTACCTAGCCGTAGCGGCTAAGGCCGGTGAATACGAACAGACCGTCAAGGCACTCAGCGACGAGGCCCTCAAGGGCAAGACAGCTAAATTCAAGGAGGCCATTGCTGGCGGGACTCGCCCTGACGATCTCCTGCCCGAGGCCTTTGCCGTGGTTCGTGAGGCCGGTCGGCGCAACATGGAGATGCGTCACTACGACGTCCAGTTGGTCGGTGGCAACGTGCTTTACGATGGCAAGATCGCCGAAATGGCGACCGGTGAAGGGAAGACCCTGGTCGCCACCCTGGCCGCCTACCTCGTCCACTTAACCGGTAAGAAGGTCCATATCATCACGGTCAACGATTACCTGGCCAAACGTGATGCCGAATGGATGACCCCCGTGTACGAGGCCCTAGGCCTTACCGTAGGCGCCATTCAAGCCGACATGGACACCTCGGGTGAAAACCGCAAGGCCCAATACGCCTGCGACATCACCTATGGCACGAACAATGAGTTTGGCTTCGACTACCTGCGTGACAACATGAAAACCACGGTCCAGGCACAGGCACAGGGGCCGTTGGAATATGCCATTGTCGATGAAGTCGACTCCATCCTGATCGACGAGGCCCGTACCCCCTTGATCATCTCGGGCCCGGCCTTCGACGATGTCACTCGCTACAAAAAGGCAGACGCCGTCACACGTCAGTTGATCAACCGCCAATCAGACTTCAACAACTACAAGAAACAAATCGATAAGGCCGAACGTGAACTGGCCAATGCCCAAGGTGAACTGAACGAGGCCAAGAAAGTCAAGGATACCACACGGCAGGAAAAGGCACAGAAGGCTATCGATCAATATCGCCAGCAACTCGATACGGCCCAAGCTAAACTGGAAACCTGTACGGAATACTATGAAGTCGAAATCGATCGCAAACAGGTCCACTTGACCCATGAAGGCATCGGCGCAGCCCAGGAGATTGCGGGCATCGGATCCTTCTTTACCGGCTCCAACATGGAATGGCCCCACATGCTCGAACAGAGCCTACGGGCCCACGTCGCCTTTGAACGTGAGAAGGACTATGTCGTCATGGACGGCAAGGTCGTGATCGTAGACGAATTCACCGGTCGTCTCATGCAGGGACGCCAGTGGTCGGATGGATTGCACCAGGCGGTTGAGGCCAAGGAAAACGTCCAGGTCAAGGAGGAATCCCAAACCCTGGCCACCATCACCCTGCAGAACTTCTTCAAGCTCTATGAGAAGATCTCGGGTATGACCGGTACTGCGGACACCGAAGCCGATGAGTTCATGCGGATCTATCAGCTCGACGTGGTGGTCATCCCCACCAACCGCCCTTGTGTGCGTGACGACCGCGAGGATGTCATCTACAAGAGCCTCAAGGAAAAATTCGACGCCATTGTCGAAAACGTCCACACCACCAGTGCCGAAGGACGCCCCGTCTTGATCGGTACCATCAGTATCGAAAAGAGCGAGGCCCTCTCTAACGCCTTGCAACGTCGCTATGGCCTGGAGCACGAAGTCCTCAACGCCAAGCAACACGGGCGTGAAGCCCAAATCGTGGCCAAGGCCGGTGAACAACATACGGCCCGGGACGGCAGTGCCCGGGGCAATGTCACCATTGCCACCAACATGGCCGGTCGCGGCACGGACATCAAATTGGGCCAAAACGTCGCTCAAATCGGCGGGCTCCACATCCTGGGTACCGAACGCCATGAAGCCCGTCGTATCGACAACCAGTTACGGGGTCGTGCCGGTCGTCAGGGAGACCTGGGATCGAGTCAATTCTTCCTCAGCTTCGACGACGATCTGCTGCGGATCTTTGCGGGCGAACGTACGGTCAAATGGTTGGCCCTGTTGGGTTGGGAAGAAGGCGAGCCCATCTATCACAAGCGCATCAGCAAGGGCATCGAGAAGGCCCAGAAGAAGGTCGAAGAACGCAACTTCGAGATTCGTAAGAGTCTGCTGGAATACGACGAGGTCATGGACTATCAACGTAAGACCTTCTACACCCGACGTCAGCAGGTCCTGGCCGGACACGACCTCAAGTCCTTGATCACCGAAATGATTGAATCGGCCATCTATGAAAACGGCCGTACCATGCTGGATCCCAAGTATGCATCCGAATGCATTTTGGACTGGGCCCGCAATACCTTTGACGTGGACCTCAAACCCAGAGACATTCAAGACGCCGAACAGGACGAGATCGAGGCACGTATCAAGGAAACCGCCAAGGAAAACGTCACCAACAAGATCCAGTTGTCCATGGGCGAATACCTGGAAGACGACAGCGATCCCAGCACCTGGGATGCCCAGGGCCTGTCCAAATGGGCCATGAGCAGCTTCAAGGTCAACCTCAACCCAGGCAAGGTCAAACAACAGAGCGCCGAAGAAACCGAACAGATGATCGTCACTGCCGCCTGTGAACTGGTGGACCGACGCGACTGTGCCCCCCTGGCCGAGATTCTGGACGAGAACTTTGCCCTGCATCGTCTGATCGATTGGGCCTCGACCAAATTTGCGATCTCGCTCAAGGTCGAAGATTTTCGCGATCTCGATTCAAAGCAGATCGAAGAGAAGCTTAAGGCCTGTGCCGAAGACAAATATCGCCAACGCGAAATAGAATATCCGGTCGAATTTGCCATGGGCATGGTCATCCAAGGCGAGGGGGTCAATGTCTACGGCTTCGACACCTTGGCTCAGTGGGCCAATCGCAAATACGGTACGAACTACACGGCCGAGCAGTTGCAAAACCTCTCGCCCAAAGAGGTGCTCCAACAGTTACAAACCCTAAGTCGTGACTTCCACGACCATCGTCTGGCCGAGGAGATCCGCGCGCATGTCAATCCTCAAGATCCTTCGGGAACCATTCAATGGGCCAACCAACGCTTTGGGTGTGAATTGACGGCCGAACAACTCGATCCCAATCGTGATCTACAGGAACAACTCCAAGAGATTGGCCGCAACTTCCTGCGACGTGAACTCAGTGATTTAGAGCGTTACGTACTCCTACAGGTCTACGATTCCACCTGGAAGGATCACCTCTACACCATGGACCGGCTCAAGGAGAGCATCTGGACCCGTTCCTTTGCAGAGAAAGATCCCAAGACCGAGTACAAACGTGAAGGCTATCGCCTCTTCGATACCATGCTGCACTCGATCGAGGAAAAGGTCACGGACATCATCTTCCGCGTCCACCTTGAGGCAGGCAGCCGAGCCAAGAGCGTATGGAACGTCAGCCAGACGTCTCATGACCAGGTCGGTCAGTTCGCCGCCACCGAGCGACAACGAGCCGCGGCCCAGGCCCCGCAAGGGGATGGTAAGGTTAAACAGATTAAACTGGAAACCCCTAAGGTCGGACGCAACGATTCCTGCCCCTGTGGGAGTGGCAAGAAATACAAGAAGTGCTGTGGTCAGGAATAATCCTTACGGCACTGCAATATCATAACACAGGATTTGATCTTGATCTCGTACGTAGAGCCGCTTGTTCGCGATAACGAGCGATGACCAGGTCTGTCCCTTGCCCAAATCAGGTTGAGTGAAATGTCCCTGTTGTTGGAATCCATCGGGAGTCGCCTTGATCAAGGCGAGGTCTCCTCCTTTTTCACTGCGTAGATAGAGGCAGCCATCGGCGTAGAGCAGCGTTCCCTTACCCACGTCCTTGCTGGACCAGAGCACTTCACCAGTGGTTACATCCTGACAAAGCCACCCCTTGCGATCACAATAGCCATAGATCTTGCCATCCAATAACACCACCCCACCGATTTGGTTGGCCATAGACCGTTCGGCATAGACCTGTTCCACCGCAAAGGCCTCACCCGAGCGAACAACCTTGAAACAGTGACATCCCACTCCATAACCACTGGTGACATAGACAAGATTGCCCATCACCACGGGGGTAGGAATCACGGCGGTCTTGCCCTTGCAGACGGCCCGCCATAATATCGTGCCATCCAACGCGACTCCGAGCACACTATCAGCCGTCAGTTGGATGTATTGGGGGATGCCCTCGATTTCGGCTTTGATGATGGAACTGTAATGGGCGGTATCGGTACAGCCCGATGTCTGCCATAGTAGAGAACCATCCTGCTTGTTCAAAGCCACCATCAGGCCCTGATTGCCTCCAGGGGTGCAGAGCAGACGTTCTCCGTCGATCAACACCGATTCGCTATAGCCCCACTCCGGCATCTTGCCGCCAAAATCCGGTTCCAGATGGCGTTGCCAGAGAAGTGTGCCTTGCTCGATGTCAACACAGACCAACTCGCCGTACTGCCCCATGACATAGAGCCGATTCCCATCCACCGTCGGGGTACTACGCGGGCCAGTGAATCCTCCCCAACCCGGTGCCCCGGCCTTACCAATGGGGACACTCCACATGGGTTTGCTTTCGCCCAATTTGAGGGCATGCACATAGCTGGTGCCATTCGACTCGCCTGTCGTATAGAGCATTTCCTTGACGATAACCGGCGAGGAATGTCCCTGCCCCAAACCCGTTGCCTGCCAGAGTAAAACGGGACCCCTTTGCGGCCATGATTGAAGTAATCCCTCTTCGCTACAGAGATTATCACGTTGAGGGCCACGCCATTGAGGCCAATCTACAGCGAGACACACCGAAGAACAAAGTAGAACTGTAACAACCAATGCTCTTGAAAACATGTTGAACTCCTTACAATTAATCATTCAACATCAGTGTAGCGTTATCACCAAAAATGGCAATGGTGATCATCCACGATGGCAGATGTCTTCCACCTCAGCCAAGGCCTTGGGGATGGGCTTACCCAGTAGTCTGGCTCCTTGTTCGGTCATGAGGAAGTCGTCTTCCAGACGTACCCCACCGAGTTTTCGATAAGCATCCAGGGCTGGGTAGTTGATGAAGGCCTCGTTTTGGTGTTCAGCAGCCCATTGGTCGATCAGGTCGCCGATGAAATAAATCCCCGGCTCCACAGTCACCACAAAGCCCGGTTCCAAGGCCTTGCCCAAACGCAGGCTACGCCAGCCAAAGGCGGGATTCTTTTTCAGGGTGTCGGTGTAACCTACGTATTCTTCACCCAGGGCCTCCATGTCGTGGACATCCAGGCCCATCATGTGGCCCAGGCCGCAGGGGAAAAATAGGGTATGGACATCCGCAGCCACGGCCTCGTCCACATCACCTTTGAGCAAACCCAGGTCCTTGAGACCGCTGACGATCTCGCGAGCGGCGAGCCGATGCAGTTCGCGGAATTCCACGCCTGGGGCCAAGCCGTCGATGGCCTTTTGTTGGGACGACAACACGATTTGATAGATCTCACGTTGTTGCGGGGTGAAGTGACCACAAACCGGGATGGTGCGGGTGATGTCACTGGCATAACGCCCTTCGGATTCCGAACCGGCGTCAAAGACCACCATGTCACCAGCCTGCATGAGGCGATGATGATCGGGATTGTGTAGGATTTCGCCCCGCACCGAATAGATCACGGGAAAGGCCATACGCAATCCTTGCGACCCTACCATGCCCTCGACAAACCCCACCACCTCACGCTCAATCTTGCCCGGTCCGGTGACCTGCATGGCCGTGGTAAACATGCGATAGCTCATGTGCAAGGCTGATTCAATCTCTTCAATCTCTTCATCGCTCTTGTAGGAGCGTTGGGCAACAACGGCCTTGATCAACTCAACTGAGGCCGTAGGAACCTGACCGAGTATTTGAGCCAGGGTTTCCCGTTGATCGGGACGATAAGCGGGTAAGACATGAATGGGACGCCCCTGCTTCTGCACGTCTTGCAAGTGGGTAGCCAAATTTTTACTGGACGCGATTTGATCGATCCCAACCTGCTCGGCCTTGGATGCCATGGTGGGCAGTGCCCCGGTCCAGACCAATTGCTCGACCGTGACATCATCGCCATACAGACAGACCGTGCCTTCCTCTACGTCCAACACCACAGACAGGTCAGGTTCATCGAGACCAACAAAATACAGAAAACTGCTGTCCTGCCGAAAGGGATAGAGGTTATGGGCGAAGTTCATGGAGGACTCTTGATTGCCCAAGAGCAGGATCACGCCCTGCCCTACGTCTTGGATCAGACGCTCGCGTCTGGCTTGATAGGTTTGTGCACTAAACATCAACTCAGCTCTCTTTACTGGGGGACGTATTCAGGCTCACGACCACCAAGGCAATGATGGAGGCAAAGATGGCGGGTAGAACCGCGTCCACCTCCTGCAAATTTTCAGGCAACAATCCCTTGAGACAAGGAGCCCAGATCAAGGTCACGACTGTACCGGCCAGGATGGAACTGATGGCCCCGGCCTTGGTAGCACCCTTCCAGAACATGGCTGCCATCAAGCTCGGAGTAATGGCCGAACCATAGATGGTATAGGCCAACAGAGCCTTCTTGAAGAAACCGGTACTGGCAGAAAACGCCATACTTACGAAGTAGGCGATTACTCCAAATAAAACGACCAGGGCCCGACTGATCAGCACGACGCGTTTCTCATCGGCCTTGGGATTGATATGTTTGCAATAGATATCGTTGATAAAGGTGGTCGCGGGCACCAGCAGGAACGAGTCCGCCGTAGAAATGATCACACCGACCACCGTGACCATAAACAATAAACCCAGGGCCTGAGGCATCAGATGTGCAGCGGCATGAATGAGAATATAGCGGCCGTTGGTCTGCTCAGGCGTCATGCTGCCAGCAACCCAGGCCGTGGCAATAATGAGCATCTCAATGGCCAGGGCCGCAAAGATAAGCGTAACAACGGCCTGCTTGGCTCCTTTGGAATTCCGACTGGCAAAAATACGTTGGTACTGATTGGCGTCCCCCATGACCAATAGGAAAACAGGAAGCAGATAGTTGAGAATATGAATGGGTGAATAGACTCCCCAAAACTTCATATGTTGCTCGTGGGCTCCCATGGCGAGGTAAGATGCTTGCATGCCATCCCATCCTCCAGCCATAAACCACATCACCGGAAATGCGATCACCAAGGAAATGGTAATGATCGAACCGGTAATGACATCCATACTCGCCAAACTTTTGAGGCCTGCCAACATGGTGTAGATGATGATAAATACGGCAGCTATGATCGTAGCCTTCTCGCGACTGAGTTTGGGCTCAAAATATTCAACCTTACCCTCCCTGGGCAGGCCGCTGATACGATAGTGCTCGCTATTCAAAGACTCCTCGTCGAACTGAATATGCGAGCGATCTCCGGCCTTGATAAAGACTACATTTTCTAGTTGATCATCACTCTGCTTAAGGGCATTGATGGTCTCGACAAACTTGTCCTCTGCAATCACATGGATGGTATAATCCAGGGTCTCATTGTTACCGTCAGGCTGAATCGACACTACGGCATCGCCCACATAATTAGTATCTGGGGTGTAAATCAACTGGCCCCGAGTTAACTGCTTTTTGGTCACAGCTTCATCCATGGCCACCGATAAAGGAGCTTTATCGCCGGTAATGACCTCCAGGACACCACCGCCCGCATTAAATTGGTAACTGACGATCACCATATAGGCCATGATCAAGGCGATGACCGCTAGAAAACGGGCGCCGGTACCAAAACGATTGCCGATGATCTCGGGCACGCTACAGGCCTCGATGTCACGGGCCTTGGTCGCAATGAAGGACAGCAAGATCAATCCGAAGAAGGTACCAAAGGGAATGATCAAGGCCGCCATACCGGAATTGTAGGCCTCTTCGGCATTGCCCAAAATCGAGCCGGTGCCGATCCAGACCGCCAGCATGGTCAGGACCATGACCCACGGCGACAAGGAGCGTCCAGCCACAGCGAAATCATCCTGGGTCTTGACCTGCTTGGCCTTGACCACGCCAACAACGGTGAGTACTGCAAGATAGATCAGAATGGCGATCAGATAGATCATGTCCGATTCCCTTCGTTAAATGGTTCGTTCAATCGGTTACTGAATGAATTGTTCGACAAAATATTTGGGATTGAGGGGTTCACCCGTGGCCCGCTCGATCATCTCGTTCCAGTGATACCGTGCCCCCGGTGCAAAGACCTTGGCCTTGAAATAGGCCCCGATACGCGGATCGTGACTCAAGCTCAGCGTTTGATCGGAGGTGGTCTTCAACACGTCATGAACGATGGTATGGTGGAACTGCGAGGCCAGCAACTCGCCCAGCATGTAATTATGGTAGTAGCAGGGAGCCGTGGCAAAGTGAAGTTTGGAGGCCCAGCCGGCATCGGCCTTGTCCTCGGGACGCGTGACCTTTTGATACCGTTCGACCATGTCCCACCATAGGGTATTGAGGTCTTGATCCGGGTCGGCATAGAGCTGCTTTTCGAAGAAATACATCACTGCGGCCCAACGGGCAAACAGGATCTGTTGAAAACGCAGATAGGTGCCACTGACCTCGGCCAGTTCCTGGGTGCGTTCATCAGACAGATTCAGCATTTTCTGCATCCAGGCCGGATTGCGACTCAATCGACCAAAAAACATGGCCACGGCCTCGGTGGTAAACGCATGGGCCGGTTCTCGCAGGAGCCAGGGCTCGGTGCGATCGTGGTATTTGCTGTAGACCGCGTGCCCCAATTCATGCAAGGCCGTCTCGGCCCAACGTTCGGTATTCTGCAAATTACACAGGACCCGGACATCCCCCTCGCGGTCTGCCTCAAAACTGAAGGCGTGGGGATACTTACCCGCACGTTCATAGAGGTCGCTACGATCTAAAATATCGTTAATGGGCAGCCCCACACTGGCATAATATCGTTTCATCAGGGCTTCGATGTCACTGTCCTGATAGACGGTATCGAGATCCAGTTCATAGACCAAGGGCGTACGTTGAAAGAAGGGATCGTGATAATGCCAGGGACGCAAGGCCTCGATGGCGATCCCGTATTGACGGGCCAGGACCTCATCGAGTAACCGCTTCATGTCGATAAAGGGTTGCTCGGTTAATTCAATCAATTGTGTGAGGATTTCATCAATTTGCGTGACGTCCTGCTCGCTACAGGCCACACTCATGGTGTGGTAATTATCATAGCCCGCCAAACGGGCGGCTTGGTTGCGGAGTTTGACCAGTTCGATCAGATCGTCAAAGATTAGATTGCCGACCTCTTTGCTGGCCCGCCAGACCTTTTCTCGCTTAGCCAGATCGGTCTCGGTGGTCATGGCCGTGTAGATGTCACTCATGGTCATGACCTGACCATCAACCTCTGGGCGGTAGTTGGTATAGGCCTCTTGAACCTTGTTGTCCAGAGACACCATGCGTTCCATGAGATCCTGGGGGATCTGCCCCTTTTGATAGGCAAAAAAGAGTTTGTCCATCTGACGCTTGAGTAAAGGAGCCTGAACCCGACCGGATTGACGCCATTGCTGGAGACGCGCAAAGGCCTCGGTGTCGGTGTAAAGGGTACTGATCTGCAACTCCACGGCTTTACGTTGAGCAAAGGCCTCGGGCTTACCAGTGGTGGCCCCGTCCCAATAGGCCAAATTGGCCTGATCTGACAGGGGTTGCAAGATGGCAACGTGCTGATCGATAAACTGCTGTAACTCGGATTCCACGTCTGCTTGAACCTGTCCCATGGCCAGCAGAGCAAGACTCATCAACAGGATGAGGCGTCGCATGCACGTTCCTTTCAATAGATAAGGTCTAAAAGACCATCTGTTCCGTGCGAGCGATGATCTCGTCCTGCAAGTCCCGTCCCAAATCCACAAAGTAGTCGCTATAGCCTGCCACTCGCACTATGAGTTCCTGATTTTTTTCCGGTTGTTTCTGCGCCTGCCGCAGGGTATCGGCATCGATTACATTAAATTGAATATGGTGCCCACCCATCTTAAAGTAAGATCGAACTAAATGGGAGAGTTTCTCGATACCATTGTCTCCAGCCAGCACCTGTGGATTGAACTTCATGTTGAGCAGGGTTCCACCGGTGCGGGCGTGATCGATATGGGCCGCTGACTTCAAGATAGCGGTCGGACCGTGCAGGTCCGCCCCATGACTGGGTGAAATGCCATCGGAAACGGGAATACCTGCCTTGCGACCATTGGGCAAGGCACCGACCTTGGATCCGAAGTACACATGCACGGTCGTGGGCAAGAGATTAACCCGGTATTTACCGCCCTTGGTGTTGGGCCGACCGTTGAGGAGGTTGTAATAGATATTGAAAATATCTTCGGTCAATTGATCGGCCTCGGCATCATCATTGCCATAGGCCGGGCTATGATTCATGAGAGTATGGTGCAATTGCTCGTGACCATGGAAATTCTCATGCAGGGCCTGCAGCAATTCAGCCATGGTAATGTCCTTCTTTTGGTAGACATGGCACCGCACGGCCGAAAGCCCATCAACGACGGTCCCCAATCCCACCCCCTGGATATAGGTCGGATTGTAGCGGGCACCACCTTCGTGATAATCGAGGCCCTTGACAATACAGTCGTCCATCACCACCGACATAAAGGGAGCCGGTAGAAAACGCGCGTAGAGTCGCTCGATGATATTGTTGCCCTTGATCTTGAGATCCAGGAAATACCCCATCTGTTTTTCGTAGGCCTCCATGAATTTCTCAAAGGTGGTGAACTTACGGGGATCGCCTGTCTTGGGGCCGATTTGCTTGCCCGACTGGGGATCACATCCGTTGTTGCAGACCAGTTCGATCATCTTGGGCCAATTGATATAACCGGTCAGGGTGGTGCTCTCCTTGCCAAAGGCACTGATGGTGACACAACCACTGGGACCACCGGCACGACCGTCTTCGAAGGTCTTGCCGTCATGCAGCATCTCCTGCATGATGCAATCCGTGTTGAACACCGACGGTTGGCCGGTCCCGTGACGGATGACATTGCAGGCGTGCTTCAAGAAGCGATGTGGATTCTTGTGGCTGATTTGAATGCAAGCACTGGGCTGGATCAAATGCATCTCGTCCACGACATCCAAGATCATGTAAGAGAGTTCATTGACCGCGTCGTGACCGCCCTTGACCGTCAACCCACCCACATTGATCAAAGCGAAGTCTTGATAGGTTCCGCTTTGTTCTTCCGTGATCCCGACTTTAGGGGGAGCGGGCTGATTATTGAATTTAATCCAGAAGCACTGCAACAGCTCGCGTGCCTGATCCTCGGTCAGGGTCCCCTCTTCCAGTTGATGCTTATAGAAGGGATGGAGGTGTTGATCCAGACGGCCGGGATTCAAGGAATCCCAGGTATTCAGTTCCGTAATGACGCAAAGGTGAACGAACCAATAGGTCTGCAGGGCCTCCCAAAAATCGCGAGGGGGATGGGCCGGGACCTGGGTGCAGACCTCGGCGATGCGTTCGAGTTCCTTTTTGCGTTGCGGATCGAACTCGGCCTTGGCCATCTTGGTGGCCAACTCGGCGTGACGTTGGGCCAATCGGATACAGGCATCTGCACAGATCTCCATGGCTCGATATTGCTCGGCCTTGTCAGCGGCCTTGGGATCGTTGAGGTAATCGAGTGACTCACGACAACGGGCGATGTCCTGTTTAAAGTCCAACATGCCATGACGATAGATCTTGTCATCCAGGATGGCATGGCCGGGCGCCCGCTGTTCCATGAACTCCGTAAAGACACCATTTTCAAAGGCATCGATCCAGGCGGGTTCCATGGCCGCAAAGACCTTGTCTCGCATGGTCTTGCCGGTCCAGAAGGGAATGATCTTGTCGCGATAAACATTCATAACCTGATCGGATACGGCAAAAGCCGTGCGATCACGTTCATTGAGGATGCGTAAGTCATCGAGATTATGACAGCACAGTTCCGGATAGGTCGGGGTGGCCTTAGGTGCCGGGCCACGCTCACCCACGATCAATTCACCGTCACCGATCGTTATCTCCTTGTTCTCAACGAGGTACTGCAAGGCCAGAGCGCGTGTCACAGGCACGGATTCGCGTAGCGGCACCTCACTTTGATAGAACGCCGTGATCAATTCGGCGCGTTCGCTGGAGATAAAGGGCTTGGTTTCAACGCTGATTTTACGTAGTTTTTCAACTCTTGTGTTCATAGCCGTTCCACTTTCTGTCTATATCCCACCTAGGATGGCAGGACGATCGCCTCAAGGGCGTCTGACAATGACCTCTTAAACTCCACTCCGACATCACACATTATATCACCTACGTTTAAGCCTGTGAATCGGTTTTCAGCTTCTCTAATTATATTATTATTTTTTGTGCGCATAGCCCCAAGCCAGACCACGGAGAACGAAAAAAAGGCCCACACCTTGAGTAAAGGCATGGGCCTTGAATTCTTTTTGAACAGAACACTGTGAGAGGTTTAGAGTTCTTACTCAGCAGGTCCCTCGATCACAAAGTTATCAAAGTCGGTGTTGATCATCCAATTACCATTGAAGTTACATTGGAAGAGGCCGACTTGAACCTCTGCGGGGAAGTCATCGCGAACGAGGCCTTCTTCGACACCAGGCAGAGAGGCCCAGGTTTCGCCATCCGGGCTGGTGTAATAGAAGAAGGTGTTCCCAACGCGTTCGAGCTTCAGATGCAGATCAGAGTAGATCGCACCCTTGGTTGTGGCACCCCAAATATCGCCATCGGTAACACCATTGGTGGTGTCATTAACGCGGTTGGCAATTTCGTACATGGGGAAGATGCAAACCTGGGTGTGATTTTCGAGTGATCCGACATCGTTCGGATTGGGAACGCGAGCCATGATACCACTGATATGATACCACCAAGTGTCATAGGCCACGATTTCTACGGTCGCGGTAAAATCGCCTTCGACCATCTTGTACAGGAAAGGACCCGAGTTGTTGGATTGTTCCCAATTACCAAAGGTACTGACCATACGCAGCACACCATTGGCTTCAGGACCGTCGTAACCCGGCATCCAAACCATGGGACCATTGGGATCGCAAGGATCGGCCACGGTACCGAGACCACTGGAAACGGTGGCCACATTTTGGCACATGATGGTTCCACAAACATTGGGCTCCTGAACAGGCAAGGATTGATAGCCATCCCAGCCACCGATGCTCCAAGCCGAACCGTCTTCCATTTCAACATAGGAAGATGAACCCAGCACTTCCCGCTCGTACCATCCTTGATAATTGATGCGAAGCCAATCATCGGTACAGACATGATCGAAGTTATCACTGAACAGGACTTCAGCTTGCGCTTGAATACCGACCACCATGACCAACAGGGAAATCCAAAGACACCATTTCTTACACATAAAAACCTCCTCTTTTTTCGTCGTTGCAAATATGCGCGATCTACGGTTTACTCAACACCGAGAACATTCAATCCCGACTATACCTAAATTCACCTAGGCCTCCTATGGATCAAGCTGCAAAAGCCATGTCTAAAACTGCATGTCATTGATATCAAGTCATTTCCGAATCACTTAATTTCCCCTTAGAACACCTTAAAGGCATTAAAAATATCTTATAAACTAAAAAGGTGTTTGCTTAATATATGCGCATATCCGACTCTTAAGTTTAGTATTCTCTGGTTTATTTCGTACGTCAACAAAAGGACCATCTCCCCCTTGATCCCTACCTGAGCAGGCCCAGACATTCCCCTGGAATTCAAGAAAAGATATGACTATAGTAATTTCATGGCACATTATTTGAAATTTATGTTCCAAAAAGAGGTTCGTCAGATCTTCCATCAGTTCTCTGACCTGTTGGGGATCCGAACAACCTTCTTTTCTCCGGACGGCAGCCAATTAAACGTCGGTAGTGAAAAGCCCAACTGCACCTACTGCCAAATGCTACGGGAACAATTGGATTACCATGAGATATGCGATCGCTTCGATGATGGCAAACGTGAAGAAGCAGGACAACGTCGCAACCTCATTTCCTACGAGTGCCCGGGCGGCATGATCGGTGCAACCGCTCCAATCATTACCAATGGCAACGTCCTCTGCTTTGTCATGATCGGTCAGTTCCGCCAATCTGAAAATCTACCGTCCAGGATCGAACGCCTTTGGCAGGAACGCTATGGTAACAGCGATCTCCATGAGGCCTACGTCGAAACCCCCTTCTATGACCAACAAAAGATCAACGATATCATGGGGCTGTTGGCCATGCTTGTCAAACTCGTGGCCTCGCAAAACATGATTCATGTCAGTCATAGCCCAATCGATCCCCTGCTGCAATACATCGACGAGCACCCTGAAGAAATGATCAGCCTGCAAGAGGCCGCGGCCCTGGTCCACCGCAGTGTCTCGAGCTTGTCACATCTATTCAAAAAGGCCACGGGAAAGGGATTTCGCCAATACCAAATCGAACGCAAACTGGACAAGGCCGAAGAATACTTCCGCACCCATCCCGAATTCTCCGTAGCTCAAATCTCCATGAAGCTGGGCTACGAAGACCCTCTCTATTTCTCGAAACTCTACAAAAAGCATCGCGGTGCCCCTCCCATCCAGGCCATGCAGAGATTTCGCCAGGAATTTTCCGGTGTTTCTCAGAGTTAATTCGATCATTCTCTAAGACCGTTCTGCCAAAGCCATAGCCATTCATGGAGGAATATGCAAACTTTAAAAGGGTGTGCATGTTCAACCATATTATTTATCACTCTGTCCATGTTTTCCCCTATACCAGCTTTCTATAATCACGGCTGATGAGAAAAGGCCTGGGTGTACCTGGCAACATTTATCAAGATTGTTTGAAAAGCGAGTCACTTGTTCAAGCAAATGGACCAGACAACAGGCATGCGATTATTTGATCTATTGTGGAGTTTGATTCGCATTTTCGTCGGGCGGCGAATATCGACTCCTAACGCTTCATGGGGGTTGGCCCTAAACCAACTCCCAGACCTTTCAGTTCACCCACTGTGGAACCTGACCATATCAACTTTGGGTACTGCGACATTCCACAGCACTCCCATCACACGAGACCAAGATGCAGATTCCCAAGCCCCCACTAACCTTCGCGCCTATCGACATGCTTTATCCGAAGACCTCAGTGCAGTGGGAACCGATCATCTAGGACGACGTATAAGTAGAGATATCGCTAACTGGAAATGGAACAACCGATGAACTCGAAACAAACACTATGTGATACCTCCATGCAGCCCGCCACTGCTGTTGGACGCATGAACAAAGTCGCATCAAGGCCCTGTCCCGGGGCCCGCTTAAACCGCCGAGTGGGGGTGATTGATTCCCACACCGGTGGCGAACCTACGCGCGTCATTATCAGTGGAGCCCCCAATCTGGGCCGAGGTCCCCTGTCTGAACGTCGCCAACGGCTAACGGATGAGTTTGATAACTTTCGCAATGCCGTGGTCAATGAACCCCGTGGCTCCGACGTCCTGGTCGGTGCCCTGTTGCAGGACCCCGAAGATCCCCAGCACGCCGCGGGTGTGATCTTCTTCAACAACGTCGGCACCCTGGGGATGTGTGGCCACGGCATGATCGGCCTGGTGGTCACGCTCTACCACCTGGGACGCATCAATCCCGGCGTCCACCTGATTGAAACTCCCGTCGGAACGGTTACCGCCCATCTGCAAGCCGACGGTCAGGTCTCAATTACAAATGTGCCCAGTCACAGAACTGGTCACAACGTCACCATCAATGTGCCCAACCTCGGACCGGTTACGGGCGATGTCGCCTGGGGCGGCAACTGGTTCTTCCTCACCCAAGACCATCGACTCAATCTCACCCTGGACAATCTCGAATCGCTAACGGACTTTGCCTGGTCCTTACGTCGTGCCGTCAATGAGCAAGGCTATCCCCAGGTCGATCACGTGGAACTCTTTGCCCCCCCCACCCGCATGGGGGCCCACTCCAAAAACTTTGTGCTCTGCCCGGGCAAGGCCTACGACCGCTCCCCCTGTGGGACAGGCACCAGTGCCAAGATCGCCTGCCTGGCAGCAGACAACAAACTCGCCGAGGGTGACACCTGGGTCCAGGAAAGCATCACCGGCAGCACCTTTGCCGGCTCCTATCAGCGTCAAGGTCGCGACCATATCATCCCCACCATTACGGGTACGGCTTATGTCTGTGCTGAATCCACCCTGGTCCTGGACGACAACGATCCGCTGTGTTGGGGGTTGCCGCATTGAAATCGAGTTATGATGTGATTGTCGTGGGCGCCGGCATTGTCGGGGCCGCCTGTGCCGCACAATGTAGCCGGGCAGGATTGAAAACCCTCGTGCTCGAACGCGGTGTGATCGGGGGAGAAACCACGGCCGCGGGCATGGGCCACGTGGTCCTGCTGGATGATTGTCCCGAACAAATGGCCCTGGCCGGTTACGGTCGTCAGCTGTGGCGGGAACTGGCCGACCAACTCCCACCCGACGTGGAATACGATCCCTGTGGCACACTCTGGGTGGCCGCCGATGACGAAGAGATGCAGGCCGTTCATTCCAAACTCGAGACCTACCATCGTTTCGGTGTCGCAGCCGAGGCCCTGGATGCCCAGGCCTTACGCGAGGCCGAACCGCATCTACGTCACGATCTCTTGGGGGCCTTGCATATCCCCGATGACCTGGTGATCTACCCGCCCAATGCCACCCGCCACCTCTTGCAGGTCGCTCGATCGCACGGAGCCCAAGTCCAGGTCGGGCAAACCGTCGAGGCCATTGCCAACAACGGGGTCGTTACCCTTGCCCATGGCGATCGTATCGAAGCCCAATGGGTCATCAATGCCGCGGGTTGTGACGCCCCGCGTCTGACGCCCGGCATCCCCATCAAACGCCGCAAGGGACATTTGGTCGTCACCGATCGGTACCCCGGCTGGGTACGTCACCAGATGGTGGAACTGGGTTACCTCAAGAGTGCCCATTCCATCACAGCGGACTCGGTCGCCTTCAACATTCAACCGCGTAAGACAGGTCAGCTGCTGATCGGCTCCTCACGCCAATACGGTGACGAGTCACGCTCGGTGGACTCCACCATGGTCAGCCGCATGCTCACCCGGGCCCAGGAATTCATGCCGGATCTGGGACAGCTGATGGCCCTACGTACCTGGGTGGGTTTTCGCCCGGCCACCCCGGACAAGCGTCCCTTGATCGGGCCCAGCTTGCAGAGTGACCGCGTCTGGCTCGCCACCGGTCATGAGGGCCTGGGCATTACCACCTCCCTGGCCACCGGTCACCTGGTGGCCGATCACCTGACGGGGCGGAAACCCATGATCTCCATGGATCCCTACCTGCCCAGTCGCCTGGTAGAAACCGAGGTGCTGCATGCCTGAACAAGTGACCTTGACCATCAATGGCCAGCCCCTCACGGTTCCAGCCGGAACGATTCTGGCCGTGGCCTTAGCGGACGCGGGTATCGATCATTTTCGACGTTCCGTGACGGGTCAAAAGCGTCGGCCCCTGTGCGGCATGGGGACCTGCTTTGAATGCCGGGTTACCATCGATGGGCAACCTCACCAACGCAGTTGCCAAACCCTCTGCCGTGACGGCATGGAGGTGTTGACCGATGAGTAAAACCAGCCCACATTACGACGTAATCGTTGTCGGGGGCGGACCGGCCGGTATGGCCGCCGCGGTAGCCGCTGAAGAACAATGCCAGAGCATCGCCTTAATTGAATCCAATCCCTGGGTCGGGGGTCAACTGTGGCGTGACCATGGACCTGCGTCGCTTCCACGTGCGGCGAAACGTTGGGTAAATCGTTTGCGGTCCTCCGCCGTCCGTGTCATGACCGAAACCACGGTCATTGCCCAGCCCGCCCCAGGGAAACTCTTGATCGAATCGGCTACCGGGTCGCAAACCTTGAGTTATGACAAACTCGTCCTGGCCCCGGGTGCCCGTGAGCAATTTGTCCCCTTCCCCGGTTGGACCCTGCCCAATGTCCTGGGCGCGGGCGGTCTGCAATTGTTGGCCAAAAGCGGTTGGCCGGTGAAGGGTAAACGTGTGGTGGTTGCAGGCAGTGGCCCCCTGCTCATTGCGGTCGGGGCTCAGTTGCGTAAACGCGGAGCCCAGGTCAAACTCATTGCCGAGCAGACCTCGTTAGCGAAATTCTTGGGCTTTGGCATGCACATCCCGTTTTTGGCCCCTGCCAAATTGCTCCAGGCAGCCGAATATCAGAGTCAACTGCTGGGGGTGCCCTATCGCACCAGTTGCTGGCCCGTGCGGGCCCATGGCGAAGGCCAACTGGAAAAGGTCACCATGGCCACCGGGCAACGCCAATGGGATATCGAATGCGACTACCTGGGCTGTGCCTTCGGATTGGTCCCCAACCTGGAACTGCCCCAGCTTCTCGGTTGCCAATGCGAACAGGGCGTGGTAAAGGTCAATGACTGGCAAGAAACGTCCGTAGAAAAGGTCTATTGCGCCGGCGAACCCACGGGTGTCGGCGGTGTGGACCGAGCTCTAGTTGAAGGGACTATTGCCGGACTCTGTGCCACCGGACAAAACGAACAAGCCCGCAGCCTCTTTCGCTCACGACGCCGCACCCATCAGTTTACCGCCGCCATGCTCAAGGGCTTTGCCTTACGTCCGGAATTACGTGACCTGGTGACACCCGATACCATTATCTGTCGCTGTGAAGACGTCACCGCCGGACAGTTGAACAAGCTTAACAATAGCCGTGAAGCCAAGCTCTACACCCGCTGTGGCATGGGAACCTGCCAGGGACGCCAATGCCACAGTGTTACGGAATTTCTCTATGGCTGGGACAACGACACGGTGCGTCCCCCCGTGCTACCGGCCCGTATCGAATCCATGATCTAATTCACACTCGAAAGAAAGCTATGACTGCAACAACATCTAAATCGACGTTTCATGGCGTGCATGTCCCCATTGTCACGCCCATGGATCAAGAGCAAAACCTCGACCTCAAGCAATTGGCTGCCTACACCGACGTGCTGATCGACGCCGGAATCCATGGCCTCACCGCCCTGGGTAGTACGGGCGAATACTACGCCCTGAGCCCGGAAGAACGCACCAGCGTCTTGAAGACCGTACTGGATGCGACCGATGGACGTATCCCTGTCCTGGCCGGGACCAATGCCGCTTCCACACGCGAGGTCATTGCCTATAGTCAACAGGCCCAAGAGATGGGTGCTGCCGGTCTACTACTGGCTGCCCCCTATTACTCCCTGCCTCAGGGGCATGAGCTATTGGCCCACTTCCAAGCCGTGAACGACGCCGTGGACCTGCCCATCATGCTCTATAACTACCCCGGTCGTACTGGCGTGGACCTGGTGCCGGAGTTGGTGGAGCAGTTGGCAGAGCTATCCCATGTGGTCGCCATCAAGGAAAGCACCGGGGACGTCACCCGCATACACGACATTATGCGTCGTTGCGGTGACAAGCTGGACGTCTTTTGCGGGGCCGACACCATCCCCCTGGAAAGTTTCACCCTGGGAGCCGTCGGTTGGGTCGGTGGCATCGCCAATGTCCTGCCCAAGAGTCACGTCAAGCTCTATGATTTGGCCGTGACACAAAAAGACGCTGATGCCGCACGTGAGTTCTACTTCAAGATCCTCCCGGCCCTGGACTTCATTGAAAACAGCGGCATGTACACCCAACTGGTCAAGGCCGGTTGCGGGATCAAGGGCCACCCAGCCGGACCGCCGCGTCAGCCGCTATTGACTCCACCCGCAGACATGCTGAAGAAATTGAAAGAAGTACTGGTAGGATTAGAATAATTGCGTGTGTGGTGACGTGGGTGTTGGGGGTTGGTGATCGATGGACTAGCCGCCAACATTCACTTCAAAGCCCGCGGCCCTGATGCGTTCAACGACTTTTTCCACCTGTACCGTATCCTGGGTTCCGAAGTCGTCGATCTTGATACCGTTGCAGAGTCGTTCAACCTTGCCCAGGCCCCCTCGATTGTAAGGCAACACATCGAAGCGACGTACATTCTTGAGGGATTCGGCAAAGGTGATCGTCTGTTCGATATTGTCCATGGCGTCGTTGATCCCCGGGATCAGGGGCAGACGCAGCATGAGGGGCTTGCCCCACTGCGACAGCAAGCGGATATTGTCGAGAATCATCTCGTTGGGAACCCCGGTGTACTTCTTGTGCTCGCTGGAATCCATGTGTTTGACGTCACAGAGAAACAGGTCCGCATTCTCGGCCACCCGCCGCAAGACTTCGGGTTGGGCGTAACAGGTCGTATCGACCACGGTATGGATGTCTCGCTCTTTACAGTGACGCAGCATCATACAAAGGAAATCGGGTTGCATAAGGGCTTCACCACCCGAAAAGGTAACACCGCCACCCGATTGGTCGTAAAAAATGACGTCCTTTTCTATTTCCTTCATCAAACGGCGGGCACTGATGTTATAACCCGTAATCTCTCGAGCTCCCACCAGGCACCGATCCAAGCAATGACCACAACGGCTGCAAAGTGAGGACTCGGTTACGCTCTTGCCATCGATCACCTCAATGGCTTCTTCGGGACAGACATCGACACAACGTCCACAACCGACACAACGTTGTAAACGCACACTGGGTTGAGGGCGGCATTGCAGACCTTCGGGATTATGACACCAGACGCAGCGCAGGGGACACCCCTTGAAGAACACGGTCGTACGGATGCCCGGTCCATCGTGAATTGCGTAGCGTTTAATGTCGAATATCGTTCCTGAAAGCATACCACTAGCCTAAACAACATTCCTCATGGAATCGGTTTCAAGGACATGTTTGAAACCTCCTCTATTATGGCATAATTGGGACTCTCGCTCTTGTGGCCCATGCCAGAATTAGCTACGCTTTTGGCACAAACACCGCAAATCCTATGACTTACAGGCTTTTATCGCGTGTCATGCGACGAAACTGGCCGGGTGATAGCCCTACTGTCTGCTTGAATTGGCGTGAAAAGGCACTCTGATCCGAGTATCCACAATC
This sequence comes from Sedimentisphaerales bacterium, assembly GCA_963662565.2. Taxonomy (GTDB): domain Bacteria; phylum Planctomycetota; class Phycisphaerae; order Sedimentisphaerales; family Anaerobacaceae. Next base: position 108,919 of record CAXXXG010000044.1, read on the forward strand.
CACGGCGATGGCAGCAATGGAGGCATCGGTCTTACGAAGCTTGGTGACGGCGGCATCCATACGTGTCTTCTGAATAAATTGACCGGCAGTCAACTGGAAGATCTTACGCAAACGACGTTCGAATTGATAGGTCGAGAGCCCGGCACGTTCAGCGAGTTGATCGACCTTGAGGCTTTGATGGTAATTGGCCTGGATATAGGTCACTGTGGCGGCAATTTGAGAATACTCCTCATCCTTTTCGCTGGGCGAACAAAGGTCCTTGGACATCCCGGCAACGCCCACGACTTCCCCATTGCGATCATAGAGCGGCACCTTGTTGGTCAGACACCAGCCTGTGCCTTGCGAGGGATAGAGGTGGAGCTCCAATTGGTTGAGGATCGGCTTACCCGTGGCCAGGGCCTGCTCGTCCTGCGAACGGTATTGCGAGCCCAAGGGGTCGGGAAACACTTCATCGGAGGTGCGACCGATGATAGCGGCCTTGTCCTTCATACCGCAACGCTCAACCAGGGTCTGATTGACGACCACATATTGGGCCTGTTGATTTTTGATGAAGAAGACCATGTCAGCAAAACAGTCAAACAACGATTCCCCCGTGAAGGGTTCAGCCAACAGGGCAAACAACTCTTTTTGCATTTGATTTTCCATGCGTTTAGATTACTCAAAACCTAATATTAAGTCCAGTCATTGTTGGGTGTTAGGCTATCTTTCCCTGGAAAATTGATCGAGAGTGCACCTACCAATCCAGGATCAGACGGACCGGATTAAATCAGCCTCGCGTTGAATCAACAACTCTAGCATGGCCCGTGGGGATTCAGCCTCCAGCATCGCTTCAATCCAGCTTTCATCCCTGAGCATGCGACATAAACGCGCTAAAACGTGCAAATGCTGGGTAGCCTCCTGGCAGGCCGTCAGGAAAAACAACTGGGTCGTCTTACCATAGTCGGTGCCAAAGACCAGGGGTTGCTCGGTGCGAGCCACCACAACAACCGGCTCAGCCAATCCATAGGGCAAGGGTCGGATGGGATGAGGAATAGCCACCCCTTCAGGCAGGGCCGTGGAGCCCATTTCTTCGCGTTTGAGTACACCCTCCAGCAAGGCCTCGCGATCCCACACCAACCCAGTTTCATCGGCCAAGGCGACCAAACGGCGCAAAGCACTGCTCTTGGTTTTGGCCCCCAGGTTGGTGCGAATTGCCTCGCTTCTCAGCAGGGGCGTCAGCAAGACCTCGTCCGGGGCAACCTGACGGGCATTGGTCATACCGGAATCGAGATCGTCCAGGTGTCCGGATTCCATGGCCCCCATCTCGCAATGGAGCCATTGTTGGATCTGGACCCGATGCAGGCGTGTTTGGCCAGAGACCTTCTGGCTGGGTATCTCACCCCGTTGAACCATGCGTTCTACCCGTCGTAAATCGGCCCCCAACATCTGGGCCAATTCCTGGAGTGTCATGGTGCCATAGGCCATATTGGTATCCGTAAATGTCGTCATATCTAAAACCATGTATCGGACGGTTTTAGACCCTACTAAAGGAGGTTTCTGATCGAGAACGCCGGATAAATCACTCGATCATGCTTTTTATTCGCATTTTCAAGGCGATCGCGTATGATCTGGCAAAACAAAAACCGCTATTTCAAAATCGGCAAGGCCTTATGATTCGCGTAAGAGAAATCGCCCTACCCTTTGACCATACACCCAAGAAACTCACCCTCTCGTTACTGAAAAGGCTGAAGCTATCGGAACCGGACCTCCTTGAGATGACTATCGCCCGTCGATCAATCGACGCACGTCGTAAACATAGAATTATAGTGGTTTACACCCTGGATGTAAAAGTCAAAAATGAAGAGGCGGTATTAAGTAGATTTGCCAATGACTCGCAAATCAGCCCCATTACCCCCCAGCCCTATCAACTTCCCACGGCCTCATCCGGCATAAGCCGTTCACGTCCTGTCGTAGTCGGCACTGGGCCCTGTGGACTGTTTGCCGGGCTGATTCTGGCTCAGATGGGCAATAGGCCCCTCTTAATCGAACGGGGCAAGCCGGTTCAAGAGCGACTCCGTGACGTGCACGGTTTCTGGCAAGGCGGCCCCCCTGGATCCCAGTTCCAACGTCCAATTTGGCGAGGGTGGGGCCGGCACCTTCTCGGATGGCAAGCTGGTCACCCAGATCAAAAAACAGGGCAGCCGTATCCGCAAGGTCCTGGAGGAAATGGTACAGGCCGGTGCCCCCGCCCGAGATCCTCTATGCAGCCAAACCACATGTGGGAACCGACAAGTTGGTACGGGTGGTCAAACAGTTACGCGAGACCATTGAAAATCTGGGGGGCGAGTTTCGCTTTCAGGCTCAACTGACAGGCATCCACCAAGATCGCGGACAAATCACCGCCATTGAAGTCAATCATCAGGAACCCATCGACACCCGTCACCTGGTCCTGGCCATTGGCCATAGCGCCCGTGACACCTTTACCATGCTGGCGGAATCCGGTGTGTTCATGGAGGCCAAGCCCTTCTCCATGGGCGTGCGTATCGAGCATCCTCAGTCGCTGATTGACACCTCCCAATACGGCAAGCATGCTGGACACCCGGCCTTGGGTGCTGCCGAGTACAAACTGGTCCACCACGGCAACCAAGGACGTTCGGCCTATACCTTCTGCATGTGTCCGGGAGGTGAGGTGATTGCCTCGGCCTCGGAACCCGAGCAAGTGGTGACCAACGGTATGAGCCATCATGCCCGCAATCGTCCCAACGCCAACAGCGCCCTACTGGTGGGTGTACATCCCTGTGACTTTGATAGTGACCATCCCCTGGCCGGGATCGACCTGCAACGTCACTGGGAACACCGGGCCTTTGTCGCGGCGGGTTCCAACTATTACGCCCCGGTTCAACGCGTGGACGACTTTCTTGCAGGGCGTCCCTCGCACGAACTGGGAGAGATACAACCCTCCTATCGACCGGGTGTCACCTGCTGTGACCTGCAAGACTGCCTGCCAGAATTTGTGATCGAAACCCTGCGTGAGGCCCTGCCCCACCTGGATCGCAAACTCCAGGGCTTTGCCAGGGCCGATGCCATCATGACGGGGGTCGAGACACGCAGTTCGTCGCCCCTACGAATCCTGAGAGACGAAACCCTACAAAGCCCCACGCTACGTGGACTCTTTCCTGCAGGTGAGGGTGCGGGGTATGCAGGGGGGATTGTTTCCGCTGCGGTCGATGGGATCAAGGTGGCTGAGGCTATCGCCGCCACGGGCTAAACATACGGGCCGTAATCACTACGATAATCCACATGAGCATCACGCCAATGACGATCCAAAGCACCCGCATGGGGCCATAGATCGCGATCAGGGGAATCGCTGTACTGGTCCAGAGCCCCCCGCCCATGAAGGGTTCGTGAATGATCTGCTTACAGGCAAAGGCGTCGGCGGCTGCGGTTTCATAGTTGGGGTCGACCACACGGAGCAACAGCAGGCCTGTCGCGGTGACTCCCATGGATTGGCCCATCTCGGCAATGGCCCGCTCGAACCAGGCGTCCTTAAAAATCCGTCGTGCCACAAACACCACACAGAACACATTCCACAGGATTCCGGCGACGACCAGGACCAACAGGGGCACCAGGGCCGTGGCCACCAGCTTGATACGGATGGTGGCGATGGCGGCAATGACTAGAAAATCAAGGGCACTATTTTGAATGCGTCGAATGAGACCCAGGTCAATCAATTGATGATGATCGTAGCGAGCCTCCAGGCCTTGAATGATCAGGCCACCCAACATACACAGGGGAAACAAGGGAAAGGTCGCCAAGAGATGGTGACGTGCAAGATAAGGCACCCCAGACTCCAACCCTACCAAGCCTTGCTTCATGAGCATGCCCAAGCCGATGGCCAAGGCCACCACGACTAAATGCAAGCTAAAGCTCTCGATGGCATCGGCATGCACGGTGAGGCGTCCGGCACTGGGACGCTTTTCAATGGGGATCACACCAATGCTATCGTCTTCATCGGCAAAGGCCCCCTTTTGCACATGTTGGACATGTCCCTTGCGTGCGGCCCAGTTGACCAACACCGTGCCCACGACAATGGCCGACAGAATACCAAAGGTGGCACTGCTCAAGGCCAGGTCCTGACCGGCGTCCCAGCCCCGCTCGGCAAACACCGGACCCAGGCCCCGCGGCCGTACCGTGTCCCCCTTCAAAACCCACGGGCAAAAGCCCGGCAAACATGGCCGGCAATTCGGGATAGAGATGGCCTAACACCAGCACCCACAAGCCCAATCCTACCAGATACTGTCCCCAGGCCACCATCTGACCGTAGGCAACCTGCGGACCGGATCGGCGCCATAGCTCTGAAAATTTGGGCAACTCAACACCCAAAAATAGACACGCAAAAACCACGTTGATCAACAGGCCCGGTATGGTACGCCAGGGACGGCAAATCTCATCGAGGCGGGAGGTCACTGAGGCCCATTGAAAATGCTCGGCGCAGATCGATGTCACCTGCACCAGCAAGAGCCCTAACAAACCGCCAATCACACAACTGGGCAGGTACAGTCGCTGCAATAAACGCCATCGACTACGCAGGAGATGTCCCAACCCCAATAATAGGCATAAGATTATCAATGACAGCATGTGGCCATTGTAGCGGCCTGAAAAACAGTGTCAAAGTGTATTTCCAATGGGATGTATGAGAAAGAAAAAAGCCCTCATCACGCCATAAGGCGTCATGAGGGCTTGTGGATTGAATCTCTAACGATGAAAGGATCACGGCCCTGTTAGCAGTTCGTTCTTTAAGGCCATGGCCTCGGCTCGTTGTTCATCGCTCAAACCGCCTTCAATATGACTGGACAGGTCCAACGCCTCATTCAGGGCGGTGATGGCCTCCTGACGACGTTTGGCCCCGGCGTAGGCCTTGCCCAATTGAAAACGAGATCCTACACCTTCACGGGCATCGGCGGCATACAGGCTGATACATTTATTCAGGTCCGCGATGGCTCGCTCATACTGACCCAAGGCAATGTAAATTCCACCCCGAGTATCCAGCATATCGGCATAGTTGGGACGCAATTTTAAACCACGATCCACCAGGACCAAGGCCTCTTGATAGCGTTGGAGCTTACTCGACAGCAACCAGGCCAGGTTGTTCAGTGAAATCACGTTTTGGGGTTCCAAGGTCAGAATCTGTTGATAAAGCTCCACGGCTCCCGGGTAGTCTTCGGTGGCTAATAAAATCTCGGCCATGGCTTCCAGGGCACCGACATGTTCGGGAAAGAGTTCCAGTTGTTCGCGTAACAACTGCTCTGCCATGAGTATGCCTTCACTCTGTTGGCTACGGTACAGGATCCCAGCCATCTGGGTGGTGACATCAATGGCCTCACCATGAAGCTGGTTCCACTGCTCCATTAGGGCTTGAGCCTCTGAAAAGCGATGATCATCAACCAACAGTTGCATCCCTAACGACAGAATGGGAGGAATGGGCGGTGTTTGCGGCATTAACTCCTTAACAATGCTCATAGCCTCGTCCTTACGATTCGTTTCATACAGGGCCCGTGCACGTGACAGTTGCAAGGCCACACGCATCTGACCTTCGGTTGCTGACAGATGTTCATCAAT